>CAZFNK010000011.1:0-57499 GCA_964520575.1 uncultured Campylobacterales bacterium
GATCCGGGACGGATCCTGATCGTGCCGGGCACCAGCACCGCCTTTCTCATCGCGTATCTGCTTACACTGGAGCAGGGGGGTGTGCTGGGGTTGGCCGATCCGTCGTATCCATGCTACAAGAACTTCGCCCATATGGTTGATGTAGAGCCGTACTTTTTTCCTATCGGTCGTGAAGACGGATACCAGCTGACCCCGGAGCATCTGCGGGGCGTGTCGCTTGATGCCCTGCACATCTCCTCCCCGGCCAATCCCACCGGCACGGTCTATTCGCGGGAAAATCTGCAGGCCCTTGCCGAGTATTGCCGGAGGGAACAGATCACCTTTATCTCCGATGAACTCTACCATGGACTGGTGTATGATGAACCTGTAAGCAGTGCGCTGGAGTTTGGGGATGAGGTGATCGTGATCAACGGCTTCTCCAAGTACTTCACGATGCCCGGCCTGCGTCTGGGGTGGATGGTATTGCCCGAAGCTCTGGTGCGTCCGGCCGAGATCATTGCCCAGAATCTTTATATCTCGGCTCCTACGCTCAGCCAGTACGCAGCACTTGAAGCGTTTGACTACGACTACCTCTTGCAGGTGCGAGAGACGTTCCGACAGCGGCGGGACTATCTCTATGAGGCACTAAGCCCGCTTTTTCCCATCGACGCGAGACCCGACGGGGCCTTCTATCTCTGGGCGGATGTCTCGGACTATACCGACGATGCGGCAGCGTTTGCCGAAGAGCTGCTTAGAGAGTGTCATGTGGCCGTCACGCCCGGAGTCGACTTTGGCGCCAACAGCACTGACTCTTATCTTCGATTTTCATATACACGCGATATAGAACATATGGCCAAGGGAGTGGAGAGGCTCAGCAGATACCTTTTGAGCTAACAAATATTTCTAATCTCTATTTAATGCCCCCTTTGCTATATTCTCTTATCAAATCAACTCAAGGCTTCTCATGTCTGATACACCCAGATTTACCCATTTGCATCTCCATACCGAGTATTCTCTGCTCGATGGAGCCAATAAGATAAAGGCACTTGCCAAAAGGGTCAAAGAACTGGGGATGGATTCGGTAGCCATGACCGATCATGGCAATATGTTCGGCGCGATTGATTTTTATAACACCATGCGCGCCGAAGGTATCAAACCCATTATCGGTATGGAAGCTTATCTACACAATGAACCTGATCTGGGAGATAAAAGTACTCGTCAAAGATACCATTTGTGCCTCTATGCCAAAAATGAAACCGGATACAAAAACCTGATGTATCTCAGCTCCAAAGCCTACATCGAAGGGTTTTATTATTACCCCCGTATCAACTGGGATCTACTCAAGGACCACAGTGAAGGGCTTATCTGTTCATCTGCCTGTTTGCAGGGTGAGATCAACTGGAATCTCAATCTAAGTGAAAAAAATCTCAAGTTTGGCGCAAAAGGGTATGAAGAAGCCAAGAGAGTGGCTTTGAAATACAAGGAGCTTTTTGGGGATGATTTTTATCTGGAGCTTATGAGGCATGGCATAGGGGATCAGCAGCGCATAGACAAGCAAATCATTCAGCTCTCCCAAGAGACGGGGATCAAGATCGTAGCGACAAATGATACGCACTATACATTTGCCGATGATGCCGATGCACATGAGGCGTTTATGTGTATAGCGATGAACAAGCTCTACGATGACCCCAATCGTCTGCGCCACTCGGTGCATGAGTTTTATGTCAAATCCCCCGAGGAGATGGCAAAGCTCTTTGCCGATATACCTGAAGCTCTTGAGGCCACAGTAGAGATAGCCGACAAATGCAATCTTGAGATCAAGCTGGGTAACCCTACGCCCCCAAACTTCAAGTTTGTCCGCCAAAGAGCCGAGGAAGCGGGTATCACTCTCCCTGAACCGGACAAAGAATATTCTTTGGAAAACGACAAAGTGCTTTTTGCCTACGAGTCAAGAAAGGGCCTGGAGGATAGGCTCAAAACCGTTCCGAGCAATAGACATCAAGAGTATAAAGAGAGGCTTGAGAGAGAGATAGAAATTATCAACGATATGAAGTTCCCGGGCTATATGCTTATCGTATGGGATTTTGTCAATGTGGCCAAGAAGATGGGCATCCCCGTGGGACCTGGCAGAGGATCGGCTGCCGGGTCACTGGTGGCGTATTCTCTCCATATTACCGATATCGATCCGATACCTTACGGCCTGCTGTTTGAGCGGTTTCTAAATCCCGAAAGA
Organism: uncultured Campylobacterales bacterium; assembly: GCA_964520575.1. Classification (GTDB taxonomy): domain Bacteria; phylum Campylobacterota; class Campylobacteria; order Campylobacterales; family Sulfurovaceae; genus S017-3. Next base: position 2,213 of record CAZFNK010000011.1, read on the forward strand.
GTATCGATGCCTGATATCGATATGGATTTTTGTCAGAGTCGCCGTCAGGAGATTATAGATTATGTGGTGGATAAGTACGGCAGGCACAATGTCGCCCAGATCATTACATTTGGCAAGCTCCTTGCCAAGGGCGTGATCAGAGATGTCGCCAGAGTACTTGATATGCCTTATGCCCAGGCAGATGCTTTTGCCAAGCTAATCCCCGATGAACTGGGAATAACGCTCAAAGAGGCATACGCAAAAGAGCCCAAGATCAAAGAACTCGTCCAGAGCAATGAGCAGGCTGCCAGGGTATGGAAGTTTGCTCTGTCGCTGGAGGGACTCAACCGCAACGCCGGTACGCATGCCGCAGGTGTGGTGATCTCCAATGAGCCTTTGTGGGAGAAGACTCCTCTATTTAAGCCCTCAGGTCAGGATGTGCTTGCTACCCAATACAGCGGCAAATATATAGAAGATGTGGATCTGATCAAATTCGACTTCCTTGGGCTCAAGACCCTGACAGTGATCGATGAGGCAGTCAAGCTGGTCGAAAAAAGGCACGGCAAGAAAATCGACTTTGCCCAGATAGATATCAATGACCCCGAGATATACCGATATATAGGCACGGGTGATACGCTCGGTCTATTTCAGATAGAATCATCGGGAATGAGGGATCTGGCAGTCAAGCTCCAGCCAAGCGGCTTTGAGGATGTGATCGCGATGTTGGCTCTTTATCGCCCAGGACCCATGGAGTCGGGGATGCTTGATGATTTTGTCGAGAGAAAGCACGGTAGGGCAGAGATATCATATATGTTTCCTGAGCTTGAGCCAATCCTCAAGCCTACATACGGAGTGATAGTTTACCAAGAGCAGGTAATGCAGATAGTCCAGACCATTGGAGGGTTCAGCCTTGGCGGGGCTGATCTGGTGCGTCGCGGAATGGGCAAAAAGGACCAGGCGCTGCTTGATAAACTCAAAAGCGAGTTTGTAAATGGTGCTGTCAAAAACGGCTTTGACGAATCCAAATCAGCCGATCTGTTCGATCTGATCTTGAAATTTGCCGGATACGGATTTAACAAATCTCATTCAGCCGCATACGCTATGATAACTTTCAGAACGTCATATCTCAAACATTACTACCCTACCGAGTTCATGGCCGCGATCTTGACACTTGAGAAGAACAATACAGACAAAGTGGTTAAATATGTAGATGAGCTCAAGCATATGGGGATAGGATTGCTGCCGCCTGATATTAATCGTTCAGACCTTGATTTTGTAGCCGATAATATAGATGGAGAAGAAGTTGTTATCTTCGGTCTTGGAGCTATCAAAGGTGCAGGTGATGTAGCCATAGAGTCTATTATAGAGGCAAGAAAAGACGGTAAGTTTGAAAGCCTCAGCGATTTTGTATCGAGGATCGACTCTGCAAAAGTCAACAAAAAAGTCATAGAGGCTTTGATAAAAGCCGGAGCTCTTGATGGTTTTGAATACTCCAGGCAGGCTATGCTAACCCAGATAGAAGATATCATAGATGCGGCCAAAAAGGTAAGTGAGGCTAAAAAAATGGCCGAAGGTTCACTCTTTGGGGGCGGAGAAGAGATGACAAGTGTTGAGGTGAACCTAAGCAGAATGGATGAGTTTGATACCACCCAGATATTGGAGTTTGAGAAGGAGTCTTTGGGCTTTTATGTATCGGGACATCCACTCGATAAATACAGGGAGCAGCTTGATAATATCAACTATACGCTAAGTTCTGAGATAGAGGATCTTGCCGACGGCTCACAAGCTCTTATTGTCGGAAGAATAGAGGAGATCACAGAAAAGATAAGCAAAAAGGGCAATAAATTCGGCATAGCCAACATACTTGACCTGCATGGCAATATCGAGTTGATGCTATTTGAGAACCGCCTTAAAGAGCTTGAAGAGGAGTTTGATATCACCAAGCCTTTGGCATTTAAAGTGCGCATCACCAAAGACAATCAATTTACACGCCTCAATCTTCTCAAGATCGAGTCTCTCAAGGATGCCAAAAAAGAGAAAGTCAAAGTTAAAAAAGAGGAGCGTCACACCCCAGAACCTAACCAGCCGCCACTCATCATAGCTCTTGATCTGATGCCAGATCCCAAGATAGCTGAAGAGCTCTTTTGTCTAGCTGAACGGCATCCTGGCAATCGTCCCCTTCAGCTACGCATCAAAAGCCGCCTTGCCGATGTGGTGATAGAATCCAAAGTAAGAGTGGGCGCAGGATTTGAGATAGAGGCCAAAGAGCTTGGAGTGGTAATTGAATAAGAGGGTCTAAAAATATTGTAACCTTTAGCAACACTTATTTACTCTATCTTAAATTCCTCGTATTTTTAACAATATATTTCATCATAAATCGATAAAATCTATTTACCAAATTACACACACAGGAGGACTCTATCATGAGTCAAAAACCAACTATAATATGGTCAAAAATCGATGAGGCGCCGGCTTTGGCTACCTACTCTCTGTTCCCGATAGTCAAGAAATTTACAAACGCAGCAGGTGTAGATGTCAAGCAGAGCGACATTTCGCTTGCGGGTCGCGTATTGGCTGCTATGGGTCTTGCTGATGATGAGCTGGCAAAACTTGGTGAGCTTGTTCACAAACCGGAAGCCAACATTATCAAACTCCCCAATATCTCAGCATCGGTCGGACAGCTAAAAGAGTGCATTGCTGAGCTTCAGGAGCAGGGATACGATATTCCTGATTATCCGGAAAATCCCCAAAACGAAGCCGAAAAAGAGATACAGTCCAAATATGCAGTGTGTCTGGGGTCGGCAGTCAACCCGGTACTAAGAGAGGGCAACTCCGACAGGCGTGCAGCCGCAGCTGTCAAGAAATATGCGCAAAATCACCCTCACAGACTCAAGCCATTTGCGGAGAATTCAAAGGCATATGTGGCACACATGGGCGGCAAAGGCGACTTTTATGGCAATGAGCAGTCGGTTACGATCGATAAAGCACAAGAGGTCAAAATCATGCTTAACGGCAAGGAGCTCAAAGCCATAGAGGCACTTGATGGTGAGATACTAGACGGTACATTTATGTCTGCAAAGGCCCTGAGAGCATTTATAGCACAAACAATAGAAGATGCGAAGGCAAAGGATCTGATCTGGTCAATCCATCTAAAAGCTACTATGATGAAGATATCAGATCCTATCATGTTCGGCCATGCGTTTGAAGTGTTTTTTAAGGATGTATTTGACAAATATGCTGAAATATTCAAAGAGCTCGGAGTCAATCCAAATCTTGGTATGAGCGATTTGGAAAAGAAAATAGCCGGCCATCCCAAAGAAGCGGAGATCAAGTCGGCATTTCAGGCAGTAGTAGACAGTGATGCTCCACGTATAGCTATGGTCGATAGCGACAAAGGTCAGACTAATTTCAATGCCCCCAATGATATCATCATAGACGCTTCTATGCCGGTAGTGGTCCGTGAAGGAGGCAAGCAATGGGACAGAACCGGTGCAGCGGATGAGACTGTGGCTGTGATCCCAGACAGTACATATGCCATGTTCCATGAAGAGATGTTGGCTGATTGTGTCAGAAACGGTCAGTTTGATGTGACAACTATGGGAAATGTATCCAACGTCGGACTAATGGCTCAAAAAGCTGAGGAGTATGGCTCTCACCCCACTACTTTTGAGATACCCGAAGATGGCACCGTGGAAGTGGTAGACGAAAACGGGAATGTTCTAATGAGTCACAAAGTAGAAAAAGGTGACATCTGGAGAATGTCCAGAGCCAAAGATATACCGATCAAAGACTGGGTTAGACTTGCCGTAGAGAGAGCAAGACTTACAGGTAACCCCGCAGTATTCTGGCTTGATGAGAACAGAGCGCATGATGCCCAGGTTCTTAAAAAAGTCAACAAATATCTCGAAGAGCACGATACTACCGGTCTGGATATCAAGATCATGGATGTAGCAGCCGCGACAAGATATACCAATGAGAGAGTCAGAGCAGGAAAAGATACAATCTCTGTGACAGGCAATGTGCTCCGAGACCATCTGACTGATATGTATCCTATCCTTGAGCTTGGTACTTCTGCCAAGATGCTCTCTATAGTTCCGCTTCTTGCCGGCGGCGGTGTATTTGAGACTGGTGCAGGAGGTTCTGCACCCAAGCATGTCGATCAATTTTTGAGCGAGGGTCATCTAAGATGGGATAGTTTGGGAGAATTCCTGGCACTTGCGGAATCACTCAGAATGGAGTATCAAAAGTCTAATGACAGCAAAATAGGCGCACTTACAGAAGCATTAGACAAGGCAAACCAGGGGTATCTTGATAACGACAAAGCTCCCGGAAGAAAGGTGGGAGAACCTGATAACAAAGCGAGCCATTTCTATCTGGCGATGTATTGGGCAGAAGCTCTTGAGACTCAAACTGCCGATCCGGAACTGGCGGAAAAGTTCGCTCCGATTGCCGATGCTCTGAGAAAAAATGAAGATAAGATCATGGAAGAGTTGCTGTCGGTCGAAGGCAAGCCTGCTGATATCGGGGGGTATTATCATCCTGATGATGCCAAGGCAGAAGCGGCTATGAGACCGTCTGAAACATTCAATTCAATAATAGATTCAATATAATACAAATGCGGCATAGGCGTGCCGCCCGAAGGAATACGGATGAGAGGTAAAAAGGTAGCCATTATCGGTGCTGGAAATGTGGGTGCTACAGTGGCATATTCATTGGCCATGAAAGGCGTATGTCATGAAGTAGTCCTTCGTGACAGAGTACCGGAGATCGCCAAAGGCAAAGCCCTGGATATGTCCCAGGCGGCCAATGCGGCCAGGACACACACTGTAGTCTCGGTAGCAGAAACGCCGGCCGATATAGCAGGCAGCGATGTCGTGGTGATCACCGCCGGAAGTCCGCGCAAGCCGGGGATGAGCCGAGATGATCTACTGTTTATCAACGCCGATATCACCAAACAAGTCGTTGCCGATGTGGCAAAATATGCACCAGATTCTGTGATCATAATGGTGTCAAACCCTTTGGATGTGATGACATATGTAGCGCTCAAGGAGAGCGGATTTCCACGCGAGAGAGTACTGGGCATGGCCGGCATACTCGATAGTGCCCGCATGGCTCACTTCATATATGAGAAGATAGGGTATGGTGCCGGTCAGATCAGAGCTTCTGTGATGGGTGGACATGGTGATGATATGGTACCATTGCCCAAATTCTCCACAGTAGCCGGTGTACCGTTGAGTGATGTGCTTGATGAGGAGGATATCCTGGATGTAATAGAGCGCACCAAACACGGAGGAGCCGAGATAGTCGGCTATCTCAAGACCGGATCAGCCTACTATGCGCCCGCGAAGTCTACTGCATTGATGGTAGAGGCCATACTCAAAGACACCAAGCAGATACACCCGTGTGCTATTTTGCTTGACGGTGAGTATGGACACAGCGATGTGGTCTCGGGCGTGCCTTTGGTCTTGGGTGCCGGCGGTGCCGAGAAGATATTTGAAGTGACTCTGAGTGAAGGGCAAAAAAAGCGTTTTGGCAAAAGTGTAAATTCGGTCAAAAGTATGATCCAGGTGCTCAAAGATAATAATTATTTTGATTAAGGAACAATAATGAGAGAGATAGAGTTTGATACGGTGGTAAATGCTGTAAAAGATCTTATCATTCACTGCAGTACCGATCTGCCTGAGGATATGTATCATGCACTTGAAGAGTCGGTCAAGAGTGAAAAATCCCCGGTAGCCAAGGCTGTATTGGAACAGATACTTGAAAATGCCAATATAGCAAAAACTGAAGAGAGACCATTATGCCAGGATACAGGACTGGCCGTGTTTTTTGTCAAGGTTGGCGAAGATGTGAAGATCAAAGGCGGGTTGCTCAAGGATGCTATCAATATAGGTACCGAGCAAGGATACAAGGAAGGGTATCTCAGAGCAAGTACATGCGATCCGTTCAGCAGAGCCAACCTCAAAGATACCATCGGTTACAACTTGCCCGCGATCATTCATTTTGATCTTGTAGCCGGAGACAAAATAGATATAGAATATGCAGCCAAAGGCGGCGGTAGTGAGAATGTCTCAAGAGCGAGGGTCTTCCCGCCGGCAGCAGGTAAAGACGGGATCATAGAATACGTCACCCAAGTGGTATCTGATGCAGGCGGCAATCCATGCCCCCCTATAGTGGTCGGAGTGGGTATCGGCGGTACATTTGAAAAAGCCGCTATTAGTTCCAAGCATGCGCTCTTTCGAGATATAGGTACCGAAAATCCGGATCCGGAGCTAAATGAAATGGAGCAAATACTTCTTGAGAAGATCAACAATCTTGGAATAGGTGCTATGGGAATGGGCGGAACCAAAACTGCCATGGCAGTACACATAGAGTCCAATCCATGCCATATAGCCAGTCTGCCTGTATCGGTCAATATACAGTGCCATAGTTCACGCCACGCACATATCACTATCTAAGGAGACATTATGGCGACATATCATCTAAAAACTCCACTGACAAGTGAAGATACCAAAAAATTAAAAGCTGGCGATGTAGTATATCTAAGCGGAGTACTCTATACCGCGCGTGATGCGGCGCATAAACGACTGGTCGAACTTCTGGAAAAAGGAGAAGAGTTGCCGTTTGATCTGGAGGGTTCAGTGATATATTTCGTAGGACCTACTCCTCCAAAGCCCGGAGACCCAATAGGCAGCGCGGGGCCTACTACAAGCTATCGTATGGACAGCTACTCTCCTACTATGTTGGCTCACGGCTCCAAAGGTATGATCGGCAAGGGCGGTCGAAGTCAGGAGGTCAAAGATGCATGCGTCAAATATGACGGCATATACTTTGGCGCTACAGGAGGAGCCGGAGCCCTCTTGGGAAAACGTATAAAAAGTGCCAAAGTCGTGGCCTATCCCGAACTGGGCCCGGAGGCAGTCCGTCGCATAGAAGTAGAGGATTTCCCTGTTACGGTCATCAATGATACTTACGGAAACGATCTTTACCAGCAGGGACGGGCACAGTACGAAGTAAAATAATTCCGGCAGGGCTCCCCTTGGCCCCTTGATTGCCCGCTACATATCTAAACACATTCAAAATAAATCCATAAAATATTTAGATATTCAATCGCTCTTATCCTAACTAAGCCTATAATAAACAGATCAAAACAAAGGAGGATACAGTGAATATTCATGAGTATCAGGCAAAAGAGATATTCCAGAAATACGGCGTGCCTACACCTCGCGGTAAGGTCGCTACTACACCTGAAGAGGCAGTAGCCAACGCCAAAGAACTTGGCGGCAATATCTGGGTCGTCAAAGCTCAGATCCACGCAGGTGGCAGAGGGCTTGGAGGTGGAGTGAAGCTTGCCAAGTCTCTTGATGAGGTAAGACAACTGGCCGATGAGATACTGGGGATGACTCTTGTGACCCACCAGACAGGTCCTGAGGGCAAACTGGTACAAAAAGTTTATATCGAAGAGGGAGCCGATATACAGGATGAGCTTTATCTAGGGGTAGTGCTTGATCGCGCCAAAGAGATGCCGGTGATCATGGCTTCTACCGAAGGGGGTATGGAGATAGAAAAGGTTGCCGAAGAGACTCCGGATAAGATAGTCAAAGTGGCAGTTGATCCAAGTATAGGTTTCCAGGGATTCCACGGCAGAGAGCTTGTATTTGGTCTTGGTATCACAGACAAAGCTGAGCAGAAAAAATTTATCGACTTTGCCTCCAAACTATACAAACTATATATGGAAAATGATGCGGAACTGATAGAGATCAACCCGCTTATCAAGACAGGTGCCGGCGATTTCCTGGCGCTTGATGGCAAGATGGGGTTTGATGATAGCGCTCTTTATCGCCACCCGGATATAGAAGCTATGAGAGATATCAGCGAAGAAGACCCCGATGAGAGGGAAGCCGGCAAATACAATCTCAGCTATGTAGCACTTGATGGCGAGATAGGATGTATGGTCAACGGAGCAGGGCTTGCAATGGGAACCATGGATACGATCAATTACATGGGCGGCACACCAGCAAATTTCCTCGATGTGGGAGGTACAGCCAATGCCGAAACAGTCGCCAAAGGGTTTGAGATCATACTCAAAAACCCCAAAGTCAAAGCGATATTTGTCAATATTTTCGGCGGAATAGTGCGATGTGATCGCATAGCCAACGGTATCCTGGAGGCCACGGAAAAAGTCAATGTAAATGTGCCGGTAGTGGTTAGACTTGACGGCACAAATGCCGAAGAAGCAGCCCTTATACTCGAAAAAGCCAATATACCAAACATCATCACTGCTACCGATCTGGCGGATGGAGCCAAGAAGGCAGTAGCAGCTGCGAAAGGAGAAGCATAATGTCTATACTTGTCAACAAAGATACCAAAGTCATAGTGCAGGGTTTTACAGGCAAAGAGGGGACTTTCCATGCCGAGCAGTGTCTGGCATATGGCACCCAGATAGTAGGAGGTGTTACTCCAAACAAAGGCGGACAGACACATCTTGGCAAACCGGTATTTAATACCGTCAAAGAAGCAGTTGATGCTACAAGCGCTACGGTATCTATGATCTTCGTGCCGCCTGCATTTGTGGCTGATGCAGTGATGGAAGCGGCTGATGCGGGTATAGAGCTGGCAGTTATCATTACCGAAGGTGCACCGGTGCGCGATATGATGTATGCCAAGATGTATGCTACAAAAAAAGGTATGAATACGATTGGACCCAACTGTCCCGGAATCATCACGGCTGAAGAGTGCAAGATAGGTATCATGCCCGGAAATATCTTCAAAAAAGGTAATGTAGGACTCATCTCCAAGTCTGGAACTTTGACATACGAAGGAGCCAATCAGGTAGTCAAAGAGGGTTATGGTATCTCTACAGCGGTTGGAATTGGCGGGGACCCTATCATTGGACTTAGCTACAAGCAGCTTTTGCCAATGTTTGAGGCCGACCCCGAAACCGAGGCTATAGTGATGATCGGCGAGATAGGCGGGGATCTGGAGATCCAGGCAGCCAAATTCATCAAAGAGAACATCACTAAACCTGTAGTGGCATTTATAGCCGGACAAACAGCCCCAAAAGGCAAAAGAATGGGTCATGCAGGTGCCATAGTATCAGGTAGTGCCGGAACAGCCAAGGAAAAAATGGATGCGCTCGAAGCTGCCGGAGTCAAGGTGGTAGTCTCGCCCGCAGAGATAGGCAAAGCCGTCGCCGAAGTCCTCTCCAAATAGTATTTTTGGCGATTTGCACTCATCTTTGCAGGATGGGTGCGGTCAGCTACAATATTGTGTAGCCTCTCTTACCCAAACCTCACGCAAATTTTTTCATCATTTTAGTTATATTTTCCACATAAACTTAAAAATTTATTAGCCAATAGAATTATAGTATAGAATAAAAATATATTTTATACTATAATAATATAATCTATTTCTTTAATATTAAAATAAGTTATGTTGCTGTATAGTTACATATGACTGTTGTCATCTATCTATTTTCAAAAGGAGGAGATGAATGAAAGAAGATATAGAACCAATATCCCATTCGCCAAGTACAGCCGAACTGATCAATGAAGCGGTTGCTCGGATGGAGAAGCTGCCCAAAGAGGAGAGAAGAGATTTTCTCAAAAGAGGTGTTTCTCTCTCTATAGGCGCAGCGGCTGCCATGGGATCAGTCGCATCTGCTGCAACTGAGGGTTTCAAACCGGATCCGGAAAACCTCCCCCCAAATATTGCCAAATGGGGTAAAAGTTGGGGGAGAGATGTAAATGCATATCCTTACGGTATGCCTTCGAAATATGAATCAAATGTGGTCCGGAGAGTTGTACCATGGCTGACTGCTGATCAGAAAGCCTCAGTTAGTTTCACGCCGTGGCAGGATATAGAGGGCACAGTGACACCAAATGGATTGCACTTTGTACGCAGTCATGGCGGTGTAGTGGATATCAATCCTGTCGAATGGAGATTGATGATCCATGGACTGGTAGAAAAACCGGTCATACTGACACTTGATGATCTCAAGAGCTATCCTTCTGTTACCAGACAGCACTTCTTTTCGTGTCCGGCAAACAGTGCCATGGAAGCTAGAGGCCCAGGCCTTGATTCGCTTCAAGTTACTCATGGAATGTTGTCCTGTTCTGTATATACGGGCGTGGAGCTAAAGACGATTTTGGACGATATCGGTCTCAAGCCGGAAGCAAAATGGATGTTCTCGGAAGGTTCTGATCCTGCCAGTGTAGGACGGTCGGTGCCGATCGAAAAAGTTTTGGATGACGCGATGCTGGTATATGCCATGAATGGTGAAGCGTTGCGCCCAGAAAATGGATATCCAGTGAGGCTGCTGCTGCCTGGCTGGGAGGGTGTTTTGCAGACCAAGTGGCTGAGGCGCCTGAAGTTTGACGACAAAGCCTGGTGGGTTCGAGAAGAGACCACCAAATATACCGAACTTTTACCTGACGGACATGCCAAAATGTTCAACTGGGTATTTGAATCTGATTCGGTTATCACTTCTCCTTGCCCTGAACGCGACTGGCAAGGCAAAAAGCCTGGCCCAATGAAAATAGGAGGTATCGCCTGGAGCGGTCGAGGCAAGATCGAACATGTTGATGTTACTCTTGATGGAGGCAAAACATGGCAGGAGGCAACAATCACCAGCGAAAAACTTCCAAAGTCTGTAACAAGATTTGAATTTTACTTCGAATGGGACGGCAAACCTCTGCTGATAGGTAGCCGATCGACAGACGAGACAGGTTATGCACAGCCTACTCAGCAAGAACTGCTTGATCAGAAAGGCACAGAATTCATCTACCATAGAAATGCCGTACAGATATGGGAAGTCAAATCGAACGGGGAGGTACACAATGTCCAGATTCGTAAAGCATAAAACTATCAGTGTGATCACCGCTTCGGTTTTGTCCATGGCTATAGGCACGAACTTTGTACAGGCTGAAGGGGCTCAAAGCAAAGCAAAATATACACCTGCCGATCCGTCCAACTATCCTTATCATGATCCTGAAGTCAGAAGCGGCAAAGCCGAGATAAACATTGACGGTGCCGTCATAAGACCTGCTGTCGAAGGAGATCTTGTGCATCACTCGCCGGTAAAGGTAAAAAAGGGACAGTTTGGCTTCGGGACAAAACCCACCAAAGAGATGATCGATGCATGGAATGTAGATGTAAGACCAGACGGCAAAGGCTTGCCTCCAGGAAAAATGACGGTTGAAAAAGGAGCTGAAGTTTTTGCCAACAATTGTGCTTCCTGTCATGGTGATTTCGGAGAAGGCGCAGGCAAAAACCCTGTTTTGGTAGGAGGCAAGGGTACTTTAAAACACCAGGCAAAAACAGGCGGTGACGAGGGACCAGAGAAAACTATTGGAAGCTATATGCCGTATATAGCTCCACTATATTGGTATATCAAGATGGCCATGCCTCTTCCTACACCAAAGAAGCTTAGCAATGACGAAGTCTACGGTATTCTTGGTTATTTGCTTCAGCTGAATGAAATCGAAGTTGACGGCAAAGAGATAGAAGATGATACGGTTATTGATGCGAACTTCTTGAAAAAAGTTCAACTACCCAATAAAAACGGCTTTGAGTACAACGATTTGAGGCATCCTTATTCGCACGGTAAGCGTTGTATGAAGGACTGTATTGATATGAGCAAGATGAATGTCATGCATATAGCTATCGATGCGACAGATTCTATCACTCCTTCTGTGCAAGTACCAAGATACAATATGGGTGAACCCAAACTAAATATAGGTGCCAACGGATATCCTGCTGCCGAAGTCAAACTGACAGCTAAAAAAAGCTCAGGAGATAATGGTGCCGAATCAGCCTATAAGGCCAGCTGTGCTGCCTGCCATGATAGTGGAGCTGCCGACGCACCAGTGACGGGGAATAAGGGCGACTGGTCAGCACGGATCAAGCAGGGTAATGATGCTCTTTATACCCATGCTATCAAAGGCTTTAACGGCATGCCTCCCAAGGGTGGCAATATGAGTCTTGGTGATGATCAGGTCAAACATATCGTTGACTACATGGTCAACAAGAGCAAATAAGGAGCTTAAAATGAGAGTATTCAAATTTCTGCTCGCAGCAGGTGTAATCGGGATGATAGCCCCGACTATCACCAGTGCCGGCGAGGATATGGTCAAGCTTGGCGAGAAGATATTTATCACCAAAAATTTGGGAAATTGCCTTTCCTGCCATGATGCAAATGGGAAAAAACTGGATGGACCGGGGAGTCTTGGTCCTAAGCTATCCGGGTTGTCAGTCTGGCCCGAAAAAGCTTTGTATGACAAGATCTATGATCCATACACGACCAACCCGATCTCTGCTATGCCGCCGTTTGGCAAAAACGGATGGCTCGATGATAAACAGATCAAGGCTCTTGTAGCCTATCTAAAAATAATAAAATAAAACACCAAGGAGAAACATAATGAAAAGACGTGAATTTATAGGTTACGGAACAGGAATTTTGGCTTTGGCGGCAATGCCTGCAGTATTAAATGCAAAAAACTACAGAAAAGAGATGCCAAAAGTTTGGGAAATCCATAATGATGAGGCATCAAAAGGCGCATCTACAAAAGGTATCGATGAAGCTATCAAGGCGGTATTTGGCCAAGAAGCTGCAACAGACGGAAAAGTCAACCTAAAAGCTCCCGAGATAGCGGAAAATGGAGCTGTTGTTCCTATCACCATCAAAGCAGAAAACGCTTCAAGGATAGCATTATTCCAGAGTGCGAACCCGGAAGCTCTCGTAGCAATTTTTGATGTGCCCAAAGATGCTATCCCTGAGTATTCGGTAAGGATCAAGATGCAGCAGACAGGCACCGTAACAGCAGTAGCAGAGATTGATGGTAAGCTTTACAGGACAGACAAAGTTGTCAAGGTAACTGTCGGCGGTTGTGGGGGCTGATTTAAGTCAGTTTGAGGTTTTTAAGTGAGTCGAGTGCAGGCAAAGCCAACTCCATAATAAATTTAAAATAATATACAAAGGAAAAACAATGAGAATAAAAGCTAAATCAAAAGATGGAAAAACCACAGTCAAGGCGCTCATGAAGCATCCAATGATGAGTTTCGTGCAGGCAAAAAAGGCCGGCAAGAAGGCCAACTTCATTACCTATATCATTGCAAAGGTAGATGATAAGGTAGTTTTTGAAGCATCTACAAGTCAAAATTTATCGAAAAACCCTTACATCAAATTTGCCTTTAAAGGTGATGCAAAAGGCAAGGAGATAGCGATTACATGGGTTGATCTTGAGGGCAAAACAAAGACTGGTAAAGCTAAGATAAAATAAATTGCTACTCTATGGAGTGAAAGGATTTCAGATGAGAAATATAAAATCAGCGATAGCCGTTTTGACTGTTGCATCAGTTTCTCTATTGAGTGCGGCCGGTTTTAATGTACAGGCAGAAAAAGATCGTAAGGCACTGATAGCCTATATGGAGAAAAAGTTTGCAGATCCTATAAAAAACAAGTCTGCCTTTTTCCCTTATTCAACGGATGAAGAGCTTGCCAAAAGATTCAAAAAGGGCATCAAGAGAGATGAATTTCGTCTCGGTTCCTATGCCTATGATAAAGGCGGTCGTTCCCAATACGATGAGGTGATGGAAATGCCTCCATTTGAAGACAACATTGACGCGGGCAAGGAGCTTTATGAGAAAAAGTTTGCTAACGGCAAATCATTCAAAAACTGTTTTCCTGATCCGGCTATATCCGGAGAGTATCCAAAATTTGACGACAAAGCAGGAAAAGTAGTAACACTGACAACAGCTATAAATGCCTGCCTGGAAGCAAACGGAGAAAAACCCTGGAAGATGAAAAAGGGCAAGATGGCGGATCTGGAAGCATATTTTGCCGCTGCATCTACTGAAGCTGGCAAAAAAGTGCATATAGTGATCCAGTCCCAGGCCGCAGCCGATGCATATGAGCGTGGAAAGAAAGAATACTATTCCCAAAGAGGATATCTTAAGCTCTCCTGCGCCACTTGTCATGTGCAAGGTACTGGCAAGCGTGTCAGAAACGAATATATGTCGCCATTGCTTGGTCACACAACTCATTTCCCGGTATATCGTCTCAAATGGCAAGGACTCGGAACTCTAGAAAGGCGTATAGAAGGATGCAACAAAGATGAGGGTGAAAATCCCCACAAACCAGGCAGCAAGTGGATGAACGAGGTACTTTACTTTATGGCATATATGTCCAATGAAATGCCAGTAGACGGCCCTGCTATCCGCAAATAAAGGAGTATAGCATGAAAAAAAATATATTTATTGCATTGGCTTCAGTTGGAGTTTTGACCATTTCAGCGTCTGCTTTGACGCTTGAAGATGCCGCAAAGGTCGATGTTGAAAAGGCATGTGATATCAAAGCCAAAGGGATAGAGACCATACTCAAGATAGCAGGAGATTACAACGAACTAGCCAAGAAGCTTGGTGTCGAATTCAAGAGAAAAGGTGTGACAACCAGCGGCTATATCGCCGGCACGACCGAAGCGGTCAAAGCTAAACAAAAAGAGGTAACTCTAACATACAAAAAGAAAGGCAAAGAGAAGCATCACACGTTCACTGTAGAATATGCAGCATGGAGAGCTTGCCATTTTGCCGTACGCGCAGTGCAACAAGTCAATGAGGCTGAAAAAACCTGGAGATTGGCAGTGCCAGGTGACGGATATAAGTTCTAAGAACAAAGGATAACACAAATGAATGACATGAGAAGACGAGAGTTTATGTATATGTTGGCCGTATTGGGCGCAGCCCCGGTATTTGCAAATTCACATACAAAACTAAGCCCGGATGGAAAACTTGAAGACTACTACAAACTCAAACCTTTTGGAAATGCCAGAATACTTCATATGACCGACTCGCATGCTCAGCTGATGCCGGTATATTTCAGGGAGCCGAGTGTGAACATAGGTCTTTATGGAAACGAGGGCAAGCCTCCCCACATAGTCGGTAAGAACTTTCTCGATTATTACAAGATCAATAATCCCAGACTGGAATATGCTCTAACGTGTGTCAATTTCGAAAAACACGCACAGGCAATGGGCAGAGTGGGCGGATTTGCTCAGTTGAAGACAGCTGTAGATTATCTTCGTAACAGTTTCGGAAAAGAGAAGACCTTGCTTTTGGATGGTGGAGATACATGGCAAGGCAGCTGGACAGCTCTGCAAACACGTGGCAAGGATATGGTAGGGGCAATGAACCTGCTTGGAGTTGATGTGGCGGTAGGTCACTGGGAGTTTACATATACCGAAAAAGAGATCCTTGAAAATATCAAAGCCCTCGAAGCTGAGTTTATCGCACAAAATGTACATGTTAAAGAAGACTCAATCATGGATGAGAAGTTTACTCCATATGATGAGGACAGTGCTCTGGCTTTCAAACCATATACGATCAAAAAAATGGGCAATGCACGAGTGGCTATCATAGGGCAGGCATTTCCTTATACTACCATAGCAAATCCACAAAGATTTATCCCGGATCTGACATTCGGCATAGAAGCCGACGGTATGCAGGCAATGGTTGACATGGTAAGAAAAAAAGAGAAACCTGATGCCGTGATCGTGCTTTCTCACAACGGATACGATGTGGATAAAAAAATGGCTGAAGTAGTAACTGGTATAGACTTTATTATGGGTGGGCATACTCATGACGGAGTGCCTGAAGCATATCCTGTCAAAAACAAAAAGGGTACTACTTATGTGTGTAATGCCGGAAGCAACGGCAAGTTTCTGAATGTTCTTGATCTTGATATCCAAAAAGGCAAAGTTGTTGATTTCAAATTCACTCTTTTGCCTATATTCTCAGATCTGATTCCGGAAGACAAAAAAATGAAAGCTTACATCGAAGATGTGCGCAAACCGTATGCCAAGGATCTTAACAGGGTACTTGCTACTACTGAGATCGCACTGTTCAGGCGTGGAAATTTCAATGGTACATGGGATCAGGTGATCGTGGATGCATTACGCAAAGTCGGAGGAGCTGATATAGCTCTTTCACCAGGATTTAGATGGGGTACCAGTCTGTTGGCAGGCCAGAAGATCACCTTCGATGATCTGGCTACCCAGACAGCCATGACTTATCCTGAGACTTATGTCAAAGAGATGGACGGCAAGACCATCAAAGTAATACTTGAAGATGTGGCTGACAACCTTTTCAACAAGGATCCTTTCTATCAGCAGGGCGGTGATATGGTACGTACAGGCGGTATCTCCTACAAAATAGATCCGACCAAAGAGATTGGCAAAAGAATCACCGATATCACTCTGGTCAACGGGAAGAAGCTTGAGGCCAACAAAAAATACAAAGTCGCAGGCTGGGCCACAGTAGGCTCCAAATCACCCGGCAAGCCCGTCTGGGAACTTGTAGAAGAGTATTTAAAGAATGTCAAAGCCATAAAAGCAGGCTACAAAGTCGAATCACCAGAGATAATAGGCATCAAGGGCAATCCAGGTATTGTGCAGTGCTGATGCATTGAGCAAAGATGTATTTGGCTAAGATTATACAAAAAGGAGTAATTATGAAAAAAACATTTGTTCTGTTGATCATGGTAGGCACTTTTGTATTTTCTGGCCAATTCGAAGATGGCAAAAAGATATTTTGGGATAAATGCGCAGTGTGCCACACGGGGCATATAGATGCGGACAAGATCAAAAAGAACTTTTTTGAGCAGAACAACTCTGTATTGATGCTTGGTGCACCTACGGTCAATATGCTGGCCTATGCTATCATGCGAGGCCCCAAGCATATAGGGGATCCAGGTGATCCGGATATGCAGCAGATAGAGATAGAAGAGTATCTCCAAAATATCCTCTATCATCCTAAACGGGAAAACAGCATATGTGATCCTCAGATAATGAAATTCTACGATATCAAGACTCCGCTCAAAGAGAAATTAAGCAAGGATGAGATCTCGGCTCTTGCAAAGTTTTTTATGGAGTACAAAAAACGTAGAAAAAAGAAACAGAAAAAAAAAGACGGGATCACCCTTCCAAGTATCAAGATAGAGAACCCAGGGGTTCTTGATGCGCAGCAGATACTGGATCGTGCAAAAAAGGAAAAGAAAAATATTATCATAGAAGCAAGTACACCCACATGCTTCTATTGCCAAAAAATGAAACGCGAAGTGATCAATACCGAAGATGTGCAGAATCTGCTCGGAAAAGGATTTATTTTTGCAGATATCAATGTTGAATCTACCAGGCTGCCATTTGGATTGGATAAGCACTACAAAAATGTCACACCGAGCTTTTTTGTGCTCAATAGCGATGGCAAGCTTCTCTCTTCATACCCGGGCAGTCTGCGCAAAAATGACTTTGTAGATATCTTAAAACATTTTGCCCCAAAGGACAAATAGTGGACATAAGAAGATCTGCTGCAATATTTTTCCTGCTGCTGTTTCTAGGGACTTTTCAACTGCAGGCAAAAATGCAGTTTGCTGATCCCAAGCCAAGCTTTGAAAATCCTAGAAAAGTTATCATGAGAATTTATGAAAATGATGTTCGCAAGGTAAACCATACGGTTGCAGCCATCAACAATATACTCAAAGAGTATCCTGTCGATTCACTCAAAATAGCATTACTTTTTTATGGTCCAGGCATGAGAGTGATCAAAAAAGACTTTGATGCACCCACTCTGAAACGCATAAAATCGCTTTTTGCCTATGATGTGGAGATAGTAGGATGCCTCAATACTATGCAGACTATGGGTTGGAAAAGGAGCGACTTCATAGACGGCGTAGAGTATATCCAGGCTGGAGTGGCCGAAGCTATTGAGAGAAAAGCAGGCGGCTGGATAGATGCTACGCCGTATTGATATAAGGAGTGATCATGCATAATCAACTTATAATAGATAAAAAGCCCTCATTGGGCAAAAATGGCAGATGTCTTGCGGTCTATATATCCGGAAAAGTCCATGACTCTATTGCTCTGGATGCTGCAGGAGTCATCGGGGATGGTCATTACGGCAAAGATCCGGAGAGATCTGTGATGCTGACCTCTACTTTGGCCTATGATATGGCAGCCCAAAAGGGAATCTATCTCGAAGGAGGTACTCTGGAGGAAAATATACTTGTGGATCTTGATCCATATGACCTGCCCATAGGTACCCAAATAAGCATCGGTGAAGCTATAGTAGAAATATCGAAATATGGGACCATATGCAGTCATTTAACCCATATAGACAGCAGATTACCCAAGCTACTTAAAGAAAAAAGGGGGATTTTTGCCAAAGTGATTCGGGAAGGCAGTGTAAAAGCCGGCGATGCTGTCAGGGTATTGTTCTAAATTTATTTTCTTTGTCTGCTTCAAATAGTAACAGCACCTATTATACACTGCATCATATTTCTTTATTAAAACACACATTACCCAAACTAAGATATTCTAATATCAGTGAAAATTTCTCACTTAATTTCAGAAACAAAAGGGGAAACAGATGTCTAGTTTGATGAAAGCTCCAGACAATACGCCTGTCTGGGTCAGCGAAGATCGTTGCAAGGCATGTGATATATGTGTATCGGTATGTCCTGCCGGTGTCTTGGCTATGAGGCCTGAGAAAAGTTCAGTTCTTGGCGCTATGATAGAAGTAGTGGTTCCTGAGGCATGCATAGGATGTAACGAATGTGAATTGTCTTGTCCGGATTTTGCGATATACGTCGCAGATAAAAAAGAGTATAAATTTGCCAAGCTGACCGACCAGGCCAAAGCAAGAGCAGAAGAGATCAAAGCAAATAACTATATGAAGCTTGCATAAGGAGAGATGAATGAGTACAAGAGAAGTAATATCCAGCGGCAATGAGCTGGCAGCAATGGCTGCAGTGGATGCCGGATGTAAGTTTTTTGGAGGATATCCTATCACTCCATCGAGTGAAGTGATGCATGCAATTTCTGATCTGTTGCCAGCTGCGGGAGGAGCCGCTATCCAGATGGAAGATGAGATCGCGGGCGTAGCTGCTGCTATTGGTGCTGGAATGTCAGGAGTACGAACTCTTACAGCCACATCAGGCCCCGGCATATCGCTCAAGGCAGAGAACCTTGGCCTTGCTCAGATGACCGAGGTTCCGCTCGTGGTGATCAATGTTATGAGGGGTGGTCCTTCAACGGGTCTTCCTACCCGAGTAGCCCAAGGCGATGTAGCTCAGGCCAAAAATCCAAGCCATGGTGATTACAAATCAATCACAGTATGTGCCGGAAATCTTGCCGAGTGTTATACCGAGACTGTGCGAGCATTTAACCTGGCTGATAGGTTTATGCAGCCTGTTTTTGTTCTGCTTGATGAGACTCTTGGCCATATGCATGCCAAAGCCGTGATACCCACTGCAGAAGAGACAGCCAAAGGAATAGTGCCTCGAAAGACATTTGACGGTAAACCCGAAGATTACAAACCATACAAGGCGGAGCAGGATCAGCCTGCGGTCCTAAACCCTATGTTCCAGGGATATAGATATCACTTCACGGGGTTGCACCACGATGCTGACGGTTTCCCAACAGAAGAAATCGAGACATGCCGCCTGTTGATAGACAGACTTTTCCGCAAGGTAGACGAACACAGAGATGAGATAGAATCCAATGAAGAGTATATGCTTGATGATGCAGATATTCTTTTGATAGGATACGGCTCTGCATCGTTGGCGATCAGGGAGGCTATCAATGTACTTAGAGAAGAAGGGATCAAGGTGGGAATGTTCCGTCCGATCACACTTTGGCCAAGCCCTGAAGAGAGACTCTATGAGTTAGGACAGAAGTTTGACAAGGTGCTTTCAGTGGAGCTTAACCAGGGGCAATACCTCGAAGAGATCCAAAGAGCTATGGGAAGAAAAGATATCCAGAAATTGACCAAGACAAACGGTCGTCCTTTCTCTCCTGCTGATATTATAGAAAAAGTGAAGGAGGTATTCTAAAATGGCATTCAATTATGACGAATATCTAAGAACAAACAAGATGCCGACACTCTGGTGTTGGGGTTGTGGTGATGGTGTGATCCTTAAAGCATTTATTAGAGCGATCGATAAGCTTGGTATCAAGAAGGATGACTTGGCTCTCGTATCAGGTATAGGGTGTTCGGGTCGATTTTCTTCTTATGTTGATGCCAATACCGTACATACCACCCATGGTAGGACACTGGCTTTTGCTACCGGCATCAAATTGGCCAATCCTGACAAAACCGTGGTCTGTGTAGCCGGCGACGGTGATGCGCTAGCGATAGGAGGCAACCATACGATACATGCGGCCAGAAGAAATATCGATATCACCTTCATACTGATCAACAACTTCATCTATGGACTGACCAATTCTCAAACATCCCCCACTACGCCGCAGGGATTCTGGACAGTATCTCAAAAAGTAGGAAATATCGATCCCACATTTGATGCCTGTAAGCTTGCAGAAGCTGCCGGAGCATCTTTTGTGGCCCGTGAGACAGTCAATGAACCTCGCAAACTTGAAAAAGTGATAGTCGCAGGTCTCAAACACAAAGGCTTCTCTTTTATTGAAGTCAATTCAAACTGTCATATCAACCTTGGCCGAAAGAACAAAATGGGCAATGCTATGGCAAACCTTGAATGGATAGACAGCATTACAATGCCTAAGAAAAAGTACGATGCTCTTGCTTTGGATGAGCAGAGCAATTATCTTCCTACAGGCATCCTTAAGCAGGATGAAGATGCACAAGAGTACACCGCTATGTATGAAGAGGTAAAAAAAGCTCATCAGGGCAAGCGCGGCAAGATAACCCAAGATGATTTCACTAAGAAGATATAAGGAGAGCAGCGATGAGTAGAGTAGTAATGAGATTTACCGGTGTCGGTGGTCAAGGAGTTCTCCTCGCGGGTGAGATCTTTGCTGCAGCCAAGATCAAAGAGGGCGGTTACGGAGTCAAAACGGCTACATATACCTCACAGGTGCGCGGTGGCCCTACGGTGGTTGATATACAACTTGATGATAAAGAGATCTTCTACCCATATGCTATAGATGGTCAGATAGACTTCATGCTCTCTGTTGCTGATGTGTCATATAGGCAATTTAAAAAAGGCGTCAAAGAGGGCGGAACGATAGTTGTAGAGCCCAACCTTGTGTTTCCTACCGATGAGGATAGAAAAAAGTGGAATATCGTAGAGATACCTATCATCACAATAGCAAAAGAAGAAGTGGGCAACGTGATCACTCAATCAGTTGTAGCTCTTGCAATAGCCAATACATTTACCAATGCTTTGCCCGAAGATCTACTGGTAGAGACAATGCTTAGCAAGGTACCTGCCAAGGTGCACGAGGCAAATAAAAAGGCGTATGAGTTGGGCAAGAAATACGCCCTTGCTGCTATGAAATAGTCTTTTTGACGATTTTGCACTCATCTTCGAATGATGGGTGCAGTCACTTACGAGTTGTAAGCTCCTTTACCCAAACATTCAAATCTGAGCGAACCCCTTATTTCATCATTTTAGCCTCCTTCTTCCAAACACCCAAATTTGCCACAAATCAGGAAAAAAATCTCAACTTTACCAAGCAATTCAACTTCAATCTCTCATTTCTCATTTCTCATTTCTCATTTTTTATGTATAATCTGTCTAAGTAAAATAATCAGGAATAAAATCATGAAGACTCTTTTGATAGGTGCGGGCAATATGGGCGGTGCGATGCTATCAGGACTGGATCGCAGTGACATGACCGTGGTGGAGGCGTATGCGCCGCGTGCGGATGAGTTGCGCAAACTCTATCCTGAAATCACGGTGACACAGAGTGTCCCGTCGCTTGAGGGCTATGTGGTGATACTGGCGATCAAGCCTCAATCTTTGGAGAGTTTGGAGACAAGCGGCCGTGCGGATGCTTTGATATCTATACTTGCGGGCACTTCCATCGAAAAGCTCAGAAGCAAAATAGATGCCAAAGCTTACATTCGTGCTATGCCCAATATCGCAGCACTCAAACAAAAGGCAGTTACATCGGTGACAGGCGATGAGAGTTTCAAAGACGAAGCGCTGCATATACTCTCTTCTATCGGCAAAGCGATATGGCTTGAGAGTGAAAAGCAGCTTGATATAGCTACGGGGATAGGGGGCTCAGCTCCTGCCTGGCTGGCGCTTGTGGCTGAAGCATTGGCTGACGGGGCGGTAAACCTGGGGCTACCCAGAGACAAAAGCTATGAATATATGGCGGCACTTTTTGAGGGTATGGGCACAATGCTTGTCGATCACCATCCGGCACTTCTCAAAGATATGGTAATGTCACCCGGAGGCACTACTGCAGCCGGATATGCCAAACTCGAAGAGGGTGGTGTCAGGGATGCCTTTATTGAGGCTATGAAGGCTTCTTATGAGCGTTCACAGGAGCTTAGCTGATGTATTTGTTTACCGATCGTTTGTATCGCAAGGATGAAGTTGCCCTAAAAGACGATCAAAAGCAGGTGATCTTCACTTCCATAGGCAACCAAACGATCATTGACTGGCTTTATGAGCACAATTTTCCGGAGAGCTTTATCGAAGATATCCAAAACGAAGACCAAAGTATCGCCTATGAGTTCAATGCCAAGTTTAGACTTATCATACTCAAATATTTTGTACAGGATGAGGAGGATGAACTTCTTCACACCGATGAGAATATCGTGATAATTGTGACTGATACTACATTGTTGTTTCTGGCCCGAGATAAGAGTATCATCAAGTCTGTCACCTCCAAATTGTATAAGCGTTACAATCCCAAAGATTCATTGGAGTATACCACATACGGTATCATCGATATTATGATCGATAATACCATGAGGATAGTAGATCATATAGATGATCGTCTCGAGGAGATCGAGGACAATATATTTGCCGAGGATGTGGATGAGCAAAATATACAAAAAAATCTATATTTTGCACGCCGTACACTCAATAGGATCACCAAACTGTCAGTCCAGACAAATGATGTGGTCAACAAGATATATAACCACTTCACCGTAGAAACCCGCCAAAAGCTCAAATATGAGTTTATTGATCTCAAAGAGCATATATCGTTCCTGATCAACGAATCCAAATCCTACCTTGATCGTACCGGATATCTCCAGAACCTCCTGATGGGGTTTATGAGCAATCGTATGAATCAGGCTATGCAGAGACTGGCTGCCATATCGCTGGTATTTTTGCCTTTGACATTTATCGTGGGTGTCTATGGGATGAATTTTGAGCATATGCCGGAGCTGGGCTGGAGATATGGATATCTAATGGTATGGATAGCCAATATCGTGATAGCCTGGCTTATATTTAGATGGCTTAGACAGAAAAAATGGATATAGGTTAGATTTTTTTGGTATAATCTTATCCGAAGGTACAGCAGGTAGTAGCTGGCGACTTGTGTCGCGAGAGGAAAGTCCGGGCTGCAAGTGAGGCAGGACTCCATCTAACAGATGGCCGGAGCAATCCGAGGGCAAGTGCAACAGAGAGTAGACCGCCTGCCCATACTTCTTGTGTGCTTATCTGCCGGCAGCATGACGATAGCATGTCCAATGCAGAAAACATCAGGTAAGTAGACAGGAAGTATGGGCAGGTAAGGGTGAAAGGGTGGAGTAAGAGCCCACCGGTGGGGGTGGCAACATCCCCAGCCAGGTAAACCCTGTCCGCAGCAAGGGGCACCAGGTACAAGCCTCACATTTTTGTGTGTCCCGCTCGAGCCTGCTGGTGACAGCAGGCCTAGATAAATTACTACCCACGACAGAACCCGGCTTATCGCTGTGCCTTCACAATCTAAGCTATGAGCTAAGTGTTAAGAGTTATCTGTTGTGTTTTAGCTTTTAACTTTTAGTTTCTAGTTGGCTCAAAAAGGATATATAGATGAAAAATTCTTTTGTTATGATTATGGCATTTTTGCCGGTTGTACTGCTGGCTAAAGTGCATTATGCCAGAGTAGAGCCTTTTGAGAGAGCGACGATAAAGGCGAGTGTCAGTGGCACCGTAGTCAAAGCTGATCAGTCGGCTGAAGGGGATGTGCTGGGAAAAGATGCATTTATCCAGATAGATGATCTACTTGATAGAGAGAACTTAAAAAATACAAATGAATCTTTAGAGCTTTTTGAGCAAAACCTCAAGATAAATAAAGATATGCTTGAAGGTCTCAGGGCTACTTTGGATCGCAAAAAAGAGTATTATGAGCGCATCAATGGACTTGAGACTGCATCCAAAACCCAAAAAGATAATGCATTTGCAGCATATATAGCTGCCAAAAACCAATATCTTGGCACAAGAGAGAAGATCACCACACTAAAAAAGCAGATAATAGATCTTAGATACAAGGCTTCGATGTTGCATGATTCTATCAACAAGAAGCATGTGGCTTTTCCTGGTAAGTATCTGTATCGGTTGATGGTAAGAAGCGGTGAATTCGTAGCCCCAGGAGTACCTCTGGCGGTGATTGATGACGTAAGCAAAGCAAAGGTAGAGGTGTTTGTCAATAGCGATGAACTGGAGGGGATAAATGAGAAAAATATATATATTGACGGCAAAGTGACCGATCTGCATATAGAAAAACTCTGGAAGATAGCCGATACGCAATACATCTCCTCATATAAGGTCAGGGTGATACTGCCTCCAAAATATCAGTTCTCCAAACTCCTCAAAATAGAGTTCAGATGATCTCGACTGCCTGCCCTCTTGATTGCTGGGATGCATGCGGCATAGTGGCCGATCCGTCGCGGGTCGACAGGCTTGCTCCTTCACCGTTGCATCCAGGATACAACGGCACGCTATGTGCAATCCTCAACAGGCATATCCATAGAACCGATCGTATAAGCAAGCCAATGATAGATGGCCGTAAGGTAAGTATGGATGAGGCTCTTGATGCAGTGGCAGAGGCTTTCAAGATAGAGAAAAAGCTGATGTGGCGAGGATCTGGCAATCTGGGGCTGATGCAGTCTGTGACAAATCTGCTGATGGAGCGCACCGGAGGCACTCTAACTGACGGTAGTTTATGCGACGGAGCGGGGCAGGCAGGGATAGAGTCCGGTAGAGGCTACCATAGACAAATGCCTCTGGAGCAGGTCAAAAATGCCGAAGTGGTAGTGGTCTGGGGTCGCAATCTAACTGTGACCAATAAACATATTATACCTTTGATAGAGGGCAAAAAGATAATAGTGATCGATCCCGTACGTACCGAGATAGCCAAGAGAGCCGATCTTTTTTTGCAGATCAAGCCTCGCACAGATATATATCTGGCTCTTATGCTGGCAAGATTTGTGATGATGGAAGGGGGTGAGGATAGAGAGTGGCTGGAGAACTTTGCTCCCGAGTGGGAGGATTTTTATGAATTTACTCAGGAGTTTCGGATCAAGGCGATACTTGATTATATGGGATTAAGCCTAGATCTGCTCGGAGATATGCTCTATATGATACAAGGCCGCAAAACTATGTTTTTGGTCGGTATCGGACCTCAGCACTATACCATAGGGCACTCTGTGCTGTGGGCTATCGATTCTCTTGCGGCTACCTTGGGCTTGTTCGGGAAAGAGGGTTCGGGTGTCAATTTCATGGGCATATCGCTCAATGGATTTGAGTATCCTTTTGAGACATCCTGTCCCAGAGTCCCTGTAGTCAACACACCGTTTGAAGAGTTTGAGACTGTTTTGATAAGAGGGGGCAATCCGGCCGAGTCGATGCCTGATAGCAACAGGGTCATAGAGAGTCTAAAAAAGGTGAAAAATCTAATATATTTTGGTTTGTATGAAAATGAAACAAGCAAACTTGCCCGTATCGTGATACCCGCAAAAAATTTCCTGGAAAAAGATGATTTGAGGCTAAGTTACGGTCACTGTGGTGTACAACCTATGAACAAAGTCCTTGACGCCGAATATGGTATCAGTGAATACGATTTTGTATCTGAGGTATTAAAGAGACTGGATCTTGAAGGTTTGGATGATGAGCGTTCGTATATTGATCGAATGACCGCTCAGTGCAGTGTATCGAATGGTCAATTGATATCTCCGGATGATGCAGATATTCCATACAAAGACGGCTTTGGTGATGATGGAGAAGACGAGTTTGAATTTATAGATGAGCTCGAAGATGAACTTGCCCCAGCGGCGCTGCGTAAGTTTCGTAAAACAAAAGATGATGAATTTGACGGGCAGTATTGGCTGCTGACACCAAAAGCACTCAATTCTCTCAATACCCAGTTTGTGCGAAACAGCTTTATTTCAGTTCCGCCAGAAACGGGATTAAATGGCGGAGAAAGAGTAAGAGTATATTCTGATTGGGGTGAGTTGGAACTGGAGGTGAGGTTGAGCGAGGATTTGCGATATGATTGTGTGATGATATACAATAGCACTCCGGGTGTCAATCGCCTCACGCCGCCATACAGTTCAGAAGAGGGTGGCGGAGCTTGCTATGGTGAAGCGAAAGTGAGGATAGAGAGACTCTGATGCTTACCGATCGCAATTTCGACAATATGGCAGACAGGTTTGAAGAGCGTATATACGGTACATTCAAGGGAGAATTGAGGCTTGAGTTGCTGCAGGAAGATCTTGATCATCTAAGAAGCGGTACTGCTATGGATGTATGGGATGCAGGATGCGGACCGGGCCATATGGCCGCTTGGCTGGCTGAAGCGGGGCATAGATTGGTGTGTTGCGACATATCGCACCGTATGATTCAAAAAGTCAAGAATAAATTTGCCCAAAAAGGACTTGAGGCAGAGTTTTATAAGCTACCTGTGCAGGAATTGGCACAGAATCTTCCAATGCAAGATCTGGTACTGTTCCACGCTGTCATAGAGTGGCTTGTCAAACCTGTGGAAACTCTTGCCAAAATAGCAGATAAAGTCAAGCCGGGAGGCCATCTGTCTTTGATGTTTTTCAACCATCATGGACTAATATACAGAAACGCAATGAGAGGAGAGTGGCGCATAAAATACCTCTTGAATGAATCGTGGATAGGCAAAGGCAAAAGGCTCACCCCTCCTCATCCCCAAAAGCCGGAGGAAATGGTAGCCTGGCTGGAATCGCACGGGTTTGAGATCGTTAAGCATACAGGTATCAGAGTGTTTTACGACTATATGCATGATGAGGCGCAGATGATGACAGATATGAGTGAGCTAAAAGAGCTGGAACTCAAATATTGCCGAGAGGAGACTTTTCGGGATATGGGCAGATATGTGCACCTGCTGGCAAGAAAACATAAATAGAGAGCAAGTAGATATATACTGCAAAGTCTCTACAAAATCAAAACAAAAGTAAGCTATTTCAAATCATTTTCTTTTTTCTTTCTTTGTTTGGCCATTCTCTGTCTTGCCCTTTTTATCTCTATACGCCGTTTGATGTTTTGGAACTGTTTGGTTTGTTCGGGATTTAGAGTGACTTTGGTATGCTCTATATCATCGCCCGGCTTTAGTTCCAGGAGATCGGATTTGGACATTTTGATCTTTTGGGATGGGAATACGCTGTGGTGACCCGAAAGCAAAAATGAGATAATGATCGATACGGCTGCGTAGTGTGCTACATCGACACCAAAAAGCTCTATCGCCATTACGATGGCGGCTATAGGTGCATTGGTGGCGCCTGCCAGGACACTTACAAAACCAAGAGCAGCAAAAAGCGCAAGCTGTCCTTCTCCTCCAAAAAGCCCGCCAAAAAAATGCCCACTTGTCGCACCTATATAAAATATCGGCGTAACGATCCCTCCGCTTCCGCCGCTTCCAAGGGTTACGGCTGTATAAAAGATCTTGACGATGAACGAATACCAGGGCAACTCACCGGTCGGTTGCTTGAGTTGGTGTTGCATGGTCTCTGTTATAGTGTCCAGGCCAAGGCCAAAATAGTGTGAACCGACCACATATGACAATCCTACCAGCATCGCCCCTGCGGCCAAAGCTTTTGTATATGGATTCATTGGTATGGTTTCTATGGCTTTTTCTGTTTTTTTGAGTGTTGCTATGATCAGCCAGGCCACCAGCCCGAAAAAAATCCCTCCGGTCACAACCTTGCCTATAAGTACGATATCTATAAAATAGTGCTGAAAATAGCTGATATCAAAATATGTATAATGAGCACCAAGATATTGAGCGGTGAAAAAGGCAGTAAATCCCGCCACAAAGGACGGCAGTAGCAGATCATACCAAATAGTTCCTACCACCAGCACCTCAACACCGAAAATAGCTCCTGCTATAGGTGTGCCAAAAACCGTGGCAAAACCCGCGCTGATGCCGCAAATAACAAGTTTTTTGCGATCTTTTTTGGAGAACCTGAGCAGATCTGATATCCATGATGCAGTACCAGCACCTATCTGCGCTCCGGGACCCTCTTTTCCTGCAGAACCTCCGGTAGCAAGGGTAATGACTGTGGCAAGAAGTTTTACGGGGATCACCTTGACATCTATATGGCCGCTTTTTTTATGAACTGCTTCTATCACCTTTTCAGTACCGTGCCCTTTGGCATCCGGCGCGAAGGTTCTTGTTAGCCATACACTTGCCACAAGTCCAAAAGGGAGAAGATAATAGTACGGGATCGGGAGAGAACCGCCGATGTGCTCGGCACTCGCAAGGAGATTTAGAAAAAATGTGACTATGCCGCCGATGACAATACCCACTGCACCGGACAAAACTACCCATTTCCCTACACTGACCAATATCGAAGAGTGCTCCAGAGGGTATCTCATACTGTTTTCCAAATAGTTCAGATATACCCATAGTATAGCACTTGGAGTTTAATAAAACATATAAAATGGTATAATTGACTCAATATTTTAAAAGGATAGTTTCGTATGACACTTGAGACGATGGATAAGGAGTTTGTGCTCTCTACTTATGCCAGGAATTATGTCAATTTTATCAGAGGCAAAGGATCGACTCTGTTTGCTGAAGACGGTAGGGACTGGATAGATTTTGGTAGCGGGATAGGGGTCAATTCGGTAGGACACTCCAATCCTATCTTAACCGAAGCGATCTGCGAACAAGCCAAAAAGATCATTCATATATCCAACCTGCAGATGATAGAACCGCAGGCAAAGCTAGCCAAGAAGATGGTAGAGCTGAGCGGATATGATATGAGAGTGTTTTTTGGCAACTCGGGAGCCGAGGCCAACGAAGGTGCTATCAAGATAGCACGCAAATACGGTGAGATGCATTTTGAGCGCAAAAGATACAAAGTTATAACGCTTGAGAACTCATTTCACGGTCGCACCATCACTACGGTCAAAGCGACAGGACAGGATCATTTCCACCCAAGCCACTTCTCTCCATATCCGGACGGTTTCAGCTATGAATCACATATTGATGCAGTGTATGATGCTATAGATGATGAGACGGTTGGAGTGATGATCGAGCTTGTGCAGGGAGAGGGGGGTGTGCAGCCTCTGGACAAAGGGGAAGTGCAGCAGCTTGCCAAATACCTTAAGGATCGAGGTTTGCTGCTTATTGTTGATGAGGTGCAAACAGGAGTCTATCGTACAGGCAAATTCCTTGCTTCTGAGCTTTATGAGATCGAGCCTGATATAATTACCCTGGCCAAAGGTTTGGGAGGAGGAGTACCTATAGGGGCGGTGATGACCAGGCACAAAGATATATTCTCTCCGGGAGATCACGGCAGTACTTTCGGGGGCAATTATCTAAGCACCCGTGCAGGGTTGGCTGTCTTGGATATACTCGAAGAGTTGGATGAAGATGGCACTATAGCCCAGAGGCAATTGTACCTTGAGGAGAAATTGAGCTCTATTATGGCAAAATATCCCTCTTTATTCGAAAAGTCAGTCGGACTTGGATTGATGAGAGGACTTAGGACCATAGATGCAGACACCCAGGCAGCTATCATCAAGAGAGCCTTTGATGAGGGCGTAATAGTGCTCAAGGCAGGACGCAATACTGTTAGATTCTTGCCTAGCCTAACGATCACACAAGAAGAGATAGATGAAGGATTCGGCCGTTTTGAAAAAGCTCTTGAAAATATTTAGTTTTGTTGCCATATCAATTGGAATAGTTTATGCAGAAAGCAACACGGGGCTGCAAAACTTCTTGAGCGATGAAAAAAATCTAATATTTGATTTTCAACAAGAACAAACGGCAGCTAAAACAGATATGCTCCACAACAGCTGGGTATCTCCGATAAATGTCAGCTATCAAAAAGACTGGAAGCCGGCAGCTGACGGTAAAATGCATGCTTCGGAGGCGTTTAGTATAGGCATAGATCAGCCGATATTCAAAAGCGGCGGTATCTACTACGGTATCAAGTATGCCAATGCTCTTAAGGGGGCCAACAAAAAAGAGATCCAATTGCAAAAACGGCAAATGATAGCCCAAGCTGTAGAGATACTGTTCAATTATAAAAAAACCAAATTGCAGATACAAAAACTAAAACTCCTTGTAGCCAACGGGTCTATAGCTATTAAAAAGCAGGAAGAGATGTTTGGTGCAGGATTGATAGACAGCTCGATCCTTGATCAAACCATTCTGACTCACAATCGTGATAACAGCCAGTTGATCGATCTGCAGATGGCCCTCAGGCAGCTTAGGGCCAGTTTTGCTTTTTTGAGTGATAAAAATCCCGATAAACTGAGACTCCCAAGACTTAGACTTATATCTCTTGCCAAATACAAAAAATCAAATCTCAAACTGGCTGCCAACAAGCTAAGAGCTCTTGAGAAAAAATACAGCAGCAAAATGATATGGACCAAATATCTGCCGACAGTCACGGCGTATGCACATTATCAATACACAGACCAGCATACACCCGGCACTTTTAAGGGTTACAAAAATTACGGCTTTCGCATCACAATGCCTATCAGTATAAATGCTCCCTCGGACATAGAAGCCGGCAGACTTGACTACCTGCTGGCGATGACCAAAGTGCGGGATGAGAGAAAGATCATCAAGGCAGAATATGCCTTGGTACGCGCATCTTTACGTATGCTTGATCGCAAAATAGCACTGGCCAAAAAAGATGAAAAATTATATAGGAGATTGCTCCAAAGCACAAAAGATCTGGCAAAAGCAGGAGAGAAGACCAAGCTGGATATCCAAACTATGAAAAACTCTTTGGCTATAAAAAAACTTGATCGCAGGATTTTTTATATAGACAAGCAACTGCAACTACTCAAACTCTATGCAAAGATAGGTCGGTGAGATTTTCAGAATATATGAATGAGTGGCTCTATGGAGTCGAGGGATACTATAGTCAGTTTCATACCATAGGTAAAGATGGGGATTTTTATACTGCTGTCAGCACAAGTCCTTTCTTTGGTGCGGCAATAGCCAATTTTTTGTGCCAAAAGGTCAGTAGTGGGCAGATACCTCGTGATGTGACACTTGTGGAGATAGGTGCACATCGCGGCTATTTGATCGCAGATATGATACAGTGGATTTTTACTTGTGATTCAACCTTGCTGGAGTCTATGAGGTTTGTGATAATAGAGAGGCAGGAGAGTGTACGCAGGGCTCAGCAGGAATACCTCTGGAGCAGGTTTGGTGATGAGGTAAGTATAGAGCAGGCCGAAAGTCTTGATGATCTTGATCTGGAGTATGCTTTTTTTGTATCCAATGAGATATTTGACGCATTCCCTTGTGATCTGTATATAGACGGCAAGATCGCGGATGTAGTGGAAAACGCTATATTATGGAAAGATGCCAGGCAGCATCATCTAGATCATGCCAGTAGATACGGTATGCAAAAAGGTGAGATAGCAGTCGGCTATGAGGATTTCGCCAGTAAAATTGTTTCGGCTGTCAAAAATTTTGACTTTGTTTCATTTGACTACGGCGACAGATATGCTCGTAATGATTTTTCCATCCGTATATATAAAGAACACAAAGTCTATCCCTTTTTTGATGATGGAGTTGAATTGGATAGACTCTTTGGACATTCGGATATCACATATGATGTCAATTTCTCACATTTGATAGATGCTTTTGAGAGTGCGGGTGCTAGTTTGGTTTCTTTAGAAAAGCAAGGCAGGGCGCTTGTAAGGTTTGGTATCATTGATCTTCTGGAGCAGTATGCCAAAGTGTCTACCCAAGCTCAGTATTTGCATGAAGCGGACAAGATCAAAACACTCATCGCTCCCAATGTGATGGGAGAGAGATTTAAGATGGTTCACTTTAGTAAATGAAAAATTAGAACAATATACGATTTATTAAATTATCCTCTTAGGCGTTTAAGTACAAGGCAGCGTCTAAGGGCTCCGGTTTCTCCTCCGTATCTTTGGACATATTTATTGTATTTTTCTTCCCCAATAAGATTTATGCAGCTTTCTTTGGTCATTTTGGCTACTTTTTTTCTTTTTTGTTCAACTTTTTGCGTATTTGTACTGCTGCTGTCTGCATTGTATGTTCGCTGAGGTCCTAAAAGCTCGGGGTCTTTTTTCTTTGATGCTATGCTGTATGGCTCGTCTTTGATTATATATTTCGCCTCTTTTTTTCGGACATACATTCTACTTGGATTTGGAGTCTTTGGAGTATCTTTTGCAACTTCAGAAACCCACTCCCCTTGTGTTTCGGATGACGGCACCTGTATACTTCTAACACTGGAACAACCTGTTGCCAGCCAAATAGTGATTATAGCTGATAAAAAAAATCTCATTATATCCCTTATTTTATTGTAAGTTGGATGCATTTTACTTGATTTTAGTTGAAAATACAATAAAAAAGACACTATCACTCCACTACAGCTACAGCGATTGCAAATCCACCGTCGTGACTTATAGATAGTGAACTTTGCGAGATAGAAAATCTTTTTTTGGCTGCTTCACTCAATTCAAAACAAGGAGAGCCTTTGGTGTTTTTTGAGAGGATGATATCCCAAAAAGAGAGATCTGCACCTATCCCGCAGCCCAGAGCCTTGGCAATGGCTTCTTTGGCTGCCCAGTATCCGGCGAGCGATTCTGGTTTGTTGCTTAATCTCTTTTGTTCATCAGGAGAGAGAAATCTGTCGATAAATTTTTTTCCATACTTCTGTATCGAAGCCTCTATCCGAGCTATTTGAACTATGTCCGTGCCTATTTTCATGCGGGTATTATACCAAATATCATCACTCAAACATCCATTCCACTATCTTTGACACCTCATCGGCTATATAACACTTGACTGGCGTTTTTTCGAGCGGTTTGGCCGGGACTATGGCCTTGGCAAAGCCCTGTGTATGGATCTCTTTTAGTCTTTGGGTCAGATTGCTAACCTCCCTGATCTCACCAGTTAGACTCACTTCACCCAAAAATACGGTCTGGGCGCTTAACTCCCTGTCTCTATAGCTGCTCAGAATTGCTGCGATGACGGCCAGATCGGCCGATGGTTCTGAGATCTTAATCCCTCCGCTGATATTGATAAACACATCATAGGTGCCAAGTGGTAGATCTAACTTTTTTTCCAGCAAGGCCAGCAGCATCCCCAGACGGTTGGAGTCAAACCCTGTGGAGCTACGCTTGGGATGGCCGTAAGATTCGGCTACGAGTGCCTGGACTTCGATAACGATAGGACGAGAGCCCTCCATGATTACGGTTAGAGCCGAGCCCGCTTGGAGTTTGTCTTTGTTAAAAAACCTCCCGACCATACTTTTGGCGTCACTTAGTCCGTTGTTGTTCATTTCAAAAATGCCCACTTCGTTGGTGGAGCCGAAGCGGTTTTTAAATCCCCTAAGGAGTCTTAGTTCCGAGTTGCTGTCGCCCTCGAAATAGAGCACTGTATCTACCATGTGTTCTAGTATCCTGGGACCTGCTATCGAGCCGTCTTTTGTGATATGTCCTATTATAAATATGGGTATATGCAGATTTTTGGCAAGTCTCATAAGCTCAAAGGTCACGGCTCTGACCTGTGTCACGCTGCCGGGAGCTGACGAGATATCTTCTGAATATATTGTTTGTATTGAGTCTATCACAACAAACCCGTACTTACCGCCGGCTATCTCGGAGCTGATAGACTCCATACTGATTTCTGGAAGCAGATAGAGCCGGTTATGGTTAGCCTCCAGCCGGTTTGCTCTGAGCTTGATCTGTCCTGCTGATTCTTCGCCCGAGACATAAAGTATCTTGTTGCCGTTTTTGGCAAGATTGCCTGCGATCTTGAGAAGTAGAGTAGATTTGCCGATACCGGGGCTGCCACCTATGAGAGTCAAAGAACCAGGCACTATCCCTCCTCCAAGTACCAGATCAAGCTCCTTGCTGCCAGATGAGAAGCGCGTGATATTATCCTCTTTTATATCGGTGATAGATTTGGCTTTTGTGTCGCTGGAGGCAGTTGGAGAAGAGGTTTTGCCAAGAAATTCTATTTGCTCTTTTGTAAGCTCTACGATGCTGTCCCATTCTCCGCACGAGGGACATTTTCCCATCCAGCGTGGAGTCTGAAAACCGCATGCTTGACACTCGAAGAGAGTTTTTTTCTTTGCCATATGTCTTCCTTGGGTTTGTTTGCGGGTATTGTAGAATGATTTTAGTAATGGAGAGTAAAATATGTCAAATTGTCATATTTTGTTTTGCCAACTCTTTTTTAATGATAGGCAATAGTCTATTTCTGATTGATTCTAAAGTCTCTTCAAAGGCCTCATACGGCTTACCGTCAGGGTCTTCAAATCCCACATGGATCTTGTGCACAGGGCGAGGGAATACAGGGCAGGTCTCTTTGGCGTGGTCGCATACGGTGACTACAAGGTCAAACTCCATATCGATCATTTCGGAAATATCTTTGGAGTAGTAGTTATCCTGCCAGGCATCGTGAGCCTGGAGTACCTTGCGGGCATTGGGATTAACCGCTCCTGAGGGCGCTACACCGCAGCTGTAAGCCTCTATACCGTCAAGCTCTTTGTTGATGAGAGCTTCAGCTATGATGCTGCGGCAGCTGTTGCCGGTACACATGATGAGTACTTTTTTCATTTTTAATTCTACAAAAATACCTCATCAAGTATAGTGTTGACATAATCATTTGCCTTGAACCTTACCAGATCTTCAGGCTTCTCACCTGTACCTATATAGTATATCGGCATCTTCAGCTCATCTGCTATGGTTAGTACCGCCCCGCCTTTGGCGGTACCGTCAAGTTTGGTAATGATGATGCCGTCAACTCCTATTATCTCATCGAATGCCTTGGCTTGGTTGATCGCAGAACTCCCCTGGGTGCCGTCAAGTATCAGAAGCTTACGGTCTGGTGTACCCGGCAGGGCTTTGTCGGCTATGCGGACCATTTTTTTGAGTTCTTCGGCAAGATTTGCCTGAGTATGGAGGCGTCCGGCAGTATCTATGATGACATTATCGATCCCTTTGGCCACAGCCGATTCTATCGCATCGTATACTACAGCAGAGGGGTCATGCCCCTGTTTGGTGGCCACTATGGGGATATCTAGCTTCTTGGCCCAACGGCTAAGCTGCTCAATAGCAGCTGCCCTGAATGTATCACCGGCTCCCAGCAGCACAGTTCTGCCCTCGGTTTTATATTTGTGGGCCAGTTTGGCTATGGTGGTGGTTTTGCCTGCACCGTTGACTCCGATTATCATCTCTACAAAAGGCTTGTTTTCTCCGGGCTCTATCCAATCGGCCTTGTACTGAAAAACGGTTATCAGGGAGTTAAACGCCTGTATGCGCTCAATCGTATCGGGCAGACCTTCCAAAAACCTCTCGACAAGATCATAATTGACATCAGCTTCCAGCAGTATATCTTCAAGTTCATCTTTTGGGATTTTTTTTCGCTTTTGCGGGGCCACTTCTCTCATGGCTTCGCCTGTTTTGCCAAATGCTTTTTTGAAAAAATCTATCATCTTTGTTTTCCTTTTATCGCAGGATCGAACTTTTTAAGATCGCTGTATATCATCTCTATGGGCGTGATTCCTTGATAATACTGCACTATTTTTCCGTCCTTGAACAATATGGTCAAAGGGAGCGGATAGTTCTCTCCTAATTGTAACAAATCACTGAGTTTTAAAGCAAGCTCATTGTTTTCAGAAGAGTTAGATATGAAAAAAGAAGCACCATTTTGGAGCATATAGTCGCGAAGGTTCTTGCTGTCTATCTTTTCCGGTGTGACTATACCGAGCACAAAAAGCTTTTTTGAAAGCTTATACTGCAAATCATCCAGGTAAGGTATCATCACTCTTGATAGATTCGATCTGGTCGAAAAGATATAGACAAGAACAAAAGGCTGTATCACGCGCTTGATAGATAGATGATCATCAGCAAATTTGAGTGTAGTACTGCGACCATCAATATCTTTGATCTCATATCTGGTTTTGTATGTGTGCCTAGAGAGCTTTAGATGTCCGGTGCTGGATCTGTTTTGTCTCTTTTTGTCGCTACATCCGTATATAAACAAAAGTAATGGTACAATAAGCAAATATGAAAATAAACGCATCTTGACCTCTGGGACTTCCAACACCGTATGGAGAATAAAATGCAGGATTATACCCAAAGCCCACTTCCAAAAAAGAGCAATCCTCAAAAGTCCGGTTTTCGAAAGAGAGCCATTGAGAATCTGCGCTCGATCAGCTTGCCAAGACGGCGCAAATTTGATCATATGATAAACAATATGCTTTTTAATGCAATTAAGAAAATGGGAGCCAAAACCGTGATGCTATATGTCCCGCTTGATCTTGAAGCAGATGTAATGCCACTTATTGGGGCCCTGCGTCGCAGAGGAGTTGTTGTTTATGTGCCGTTTATGGAAGGTGAAAGTTTTCGGCTGGTACAATATAGACTGCCGTTGAAAACAAAAAAATATGGCGTAAAAGAACCTAAATTTTCAAAAAAATATAGAAAAAAAGTTATAGATTTGGCCATTATCCCTATCGTAGGTACTGATCGTTCAGGCAGACGAGTGGGGTTTGGGAAAGGCATGTATGATAGATTTTTTGCCTCTGAAGGTGACCATATCAAATATCTGATCTTTGTCCAAAGAGCACTACAGCAGAGTAAAACAGTGGTTACTGATGTCTGGGATATAGCAGCTGATGAGATAATTACAGCGATATAAGTAGACTTGAAAAAGGTTCTTCTCCGCCTTGAAGGAGTAGAAGATGTTTATGACTATTGTTGCATTGGGCGCACTTTTGCTTGGGCTTGGGCTTGGGTATATCGTAGCCATAGCAGGAGCAAAAAAGAAATTTGACCACTATGAGCTTGAAGCAAAAGCAAAAGCCAAAGCTATTGAAAATGAGGCTGACAGACTTTTGCAAGATGCCAAAGTAGAGATAAAGTCCCAGGAGATAGAGCTCGAAAAAGAGTATGCGGGGAGATTTGAGGAGCTTGAGACTCGTAAGAGAGAAATGATACGCAAAAGCAGAGAAGCTAATGAGGAAAAGGAAAAAACCGAGCAGCTTAACCGTCAGCTTGAGGAGAGAATGGCAAGGTTGGATGAGCTTGAAATCCAGAAGAATCAGAGTATTCAGGAAGCCATCTTAAAGATGGAAAACTTAGCTTCTATTACAGCTGACGAGGCCAAAAAATATATACTCCAAAAAGTAGAAGAACAGAGCAAAAATGAGATAGCGGCTATAGTGCGCAAACAGGAGAAAATAGCCAGGGATGAAGCCGAAAGAAATGCAAACTTCATCCTGGCCCAGGCTACTACGAGATATGCCGGAGAATTTGCCGGAGAGCGGCTTATAAATGTAGTCAATCTACCAAGCGACGAACACAAGGGGCGCATTATAGGCAAAGAGGGGCGCAACATCAAGAGTCTGGAGCAGTTGCTTGGAGTGGATATCATCATCGATGAGACCCCGGGCGTGATAGTGGTGAGCAACTTCAATCTATACAGAAGAGCCATAGCTACCAGAGTGATAGAGATACTTGTCGAGGACGGTCGCATACATCCGGCCAGGATAGAGGAGGTGCACGAGAGAGTGCAGGAGGAGTTTGAGCGCAAGATATATGAGGAGGGGGAAAATGTGGTGATAGATCTTGGGCTTTTCCCTATGCATGAAGAGCTGATCAAGCTTATCGGCCGTCTTAAATACCGCGCAAGCTACGGACAGAATGCTCTGGCTCATACATTGGAAGTGGCCAGACTCGCCAGAGTGATGGCTGCCGAGATGGGTGGTGATGAGAAACTGGCACTAAGAGCAGGACTGCTTCATGATATAGGCAAGGCTCTCACACAGGATTTTGGCGGCTCTCATGTCGAACTTGGCGTAGAGGTGTGCCGAAGATACAACGAACACCCCACAGTGATCAATGCCATTCTGGCTCATCACGGGCACGAAGAGCCAGATAGTGTCGAGAGTGCGGCTGTATGCGCGGCTGATGCTTTGAGTGCTGCCAGACCAGGAGCCAGAAGAGAAGTGCTTGAGAGTTTCACCAAGAGGGTCAAAGAGATCGAGGATATTGCCCTCACCAAAGAGGGGGTAGAAAAAGCATATGCAATAAATGCCGGCAGGGAGATCAGAGTTTTTGTCGATGCCGGTAAGATAGATGACAACAATGCAGCACTTTTGAGTCATACTATTGCAAAAGAAATAGAAGATAAGGTACAATATCCGGGTGAGATAAAAGTAAATGTGATCCGCGAGACGCGGGCCATAGACTATGCAAGGTAACAAAATGACAGAGACGATCAAAGCACATATGCGCATGGAGGAGAGATTTGAGGCTATGAATATGGTTTTTGGTGACAACCCTGAGCTAAAAACCAAGATTTTAACTGCCGTCGAGCATGCGAAGAAAAAATGCAACAAAAAGCCGTTTATTTTTGAGAAGATATCTAATGACAGACCTGACATACAGGCGATATATATCGAGTTTCATGACGACTATCATCGTGAAGCAGGGGAGTTCTTCGACATTGTCCTCGATGAGCTTGGTATCGAATGCGAGAAGGATACATGAATATGAGTAGAATTGTTTTTGTTTTTTTGTTTGCAGCAGTTTTTGCCTGGGCAGATAGTAAGGCGCCGATAGTAGAACTACACACCAATCAGGGGACAATAGTGCTCAAGATGTTCCCCAAAGCCTCTCCGCTGGCGGTAGAAAATTTCGTAACACACGCCAAAGAGGGTTACTACAACGGAACGATATTCCATAGAGTGATAAAAGGCTTTATGATACAAGGCGGTGATCCTACAGGTACCGGCAGGGGAGGCGAGTCGATATGGCACAAAGAGTTCAAAAATGAAAACACCCCCAATCTTGTGTTTGACCGCCCTTATTTGCTGGCGATGGCAAATAGAGGACCCAACACAAACGGAAGCCAGTTTTTTATCACTGTAGCTCCTACACCATGGCTTAATGGCGGATATACGATCTTCGGGGAGGTGATAAAAGGTCAGGATGTAGTGCGCAAGATAGAGCATGTCAAGACAGGACCGGGCGATCGTCCTGTAAAAGAACAGAAGATTATCAAAGCCGTTGTCAAATAGAGATGATGGCAAATGCTGCGGTTGATTCGGTACCATTCCAATGAATCTCGATATTCTGCGCCAAGAACGCCAAAAATGGCTTGGATGGAAAAATATAGCTCCTTTGCAAAAAGCCATATCTGAGCTTCCGGTCCCAAAAGTTGTAGATCGTTTTTATAAAGATACCATCGCTGTAGAGCTAGATAGTGAGTTTGAAGAGAAGTATGCCGATCAGATAGAGCAGACTGCCAGAGCGCTGATGCCGTGGCGCAAGGGACCCTTCAAGATAGGCGATCTATTTATAGACAGCGAATGGCAAAGTCAGATCAAATATAATCTTCTCGAACCACACTTTGATATAAGAGACAAAATAGTCGGTGACATTGGGTGCAACAACGGCTATTATATGTTTCGTATGCTTGATAAAAAGCCCTCCAAGTTAGTGGGATTTGATCCGTCAGTCCATTATTATTCACAGTTTCAATTTATCGACCACTTTATTAACAGCAATATAACTTACGAGATGCTCGGCGTAGAACATGTGGAGTATTATGAGCATAAGTTTGATACGCTGTTTTGCCTCGGGGTGCTTTATCACAGATCTGATCCGATCGGCACACTCAAGTCTCTTCGCCGCGGACTAAATAATGGTGGAGAGCTTTTTTTGGATACATTCATGATAGACGGTGATGAAGATATATCTC
Organism: uncultured Campylobacterales bacterium; assembly: GCA_964520575.1. GTDB lineage: Bacteria > Campylobacterota > Campylobacteria > Campylobacterales > Sulfurovaceae > S017-3. The sequence goes on from CAZFNK010000011.1 coordinate 42,130, forward strand.
TTACGCCGCGAGAGAGATATTCCAAGATAGGCAATATCTATTTCATACCTACCATAAATGCACTCAAGAACTGGTGTTATCGCGCCGGATTTGACAATGTTGAGGTGCTTGAAGTTAGGCAGACAGACACGGCAGAACAGCGCAAAACAGAATGGATAGCATCCCAAAGTCTCGAGGACTTTCTTGATCCGGCCGATCCTACCAAAACCGTAGAGGGATACCCTGCACCCAAAAGGGCATATATTAAAGCAACAATCGTTAGGTAGCAATAATGCTACAATTTGGTAACTTTTATTTTTAAATAAGCTTCTTTTGGATATAAATTCGCTATGAAATGAGGGTTTCTGCCAAAATATGGCATTAAGCATTTATCAAAATCCACTAAATTATCGATAACAAGAAAGTAGGTATAGGAAAAATGAGAATATTGACAGTCGGCTTTAGCGATGATTTTTATCAAGAGTTTGTTCGAGAGATTGAGAGATATTTCATATGTATAGTTGACAATGCTCAGGATCTGTATGATGCTACCAATTTTACCGATTTTAGGCACTACGAACTTGTGATCATCGTTGATGAAGGTGTCAAGTTTTCTCTTGAGAGATATATCAATGAAGTCAAGCGCAAGAAGATAGAGACCAAGATCATCATACTTACAGAACACGCCCGCAATCAGGTGGCTTATTTCTCTCTTGGGGTGGATGATGTGATAGTCGATCATCTTGATCAACCTGATCTTATAGCTGCCAGAGTGCTCTCAAATATGCGCAATCTTCACGGAGAGAAGATAGATGTCGGCAAGCTTCTGATCGATATCGCCAACAAAAAGATCGAATATGATGACAAGATTGTATCCCTTAACGGCAAGACCTTCGATATCCTCGCCTTCCTTGCCCTTCGCAAACAACGGGTCTTCTCCAAGGATGAGATCATCAATGCTCTCTGGGAAGAGCCCGAATACGTCAGCGACAATACGGTTGAGGTAGCTATAAATCAGATTCGTAAGCGATTGAAGAGTATCTTAGGGTTTCAGGTGATACATACCGTACGCCGCCGAGGCTACAAGTTTGCCTATTAAAGGGCAGATTTTACTGCATCTTCGGACAAAGCACGTGTGCTCCGTTTGGTCACATACTTTTATGTATGCTCCCTCACTCCATACACAGCCTTTGCCCAAATCTACAGCAAACTAGAAAAAAATTAGAAATTAAACCTTCTTAAAAACAAAATTGCCAAACACAGACAAATACACAAATACGCCAATTTTGCTATAATTTCCCAAACAAAATCAGGACAAAGTATGAAACAAAAAACACACAATTATATCGATGAGTCTCTGATGGGCAAGGTGGTCAGAATAGAGGACGGTTTTGCAGAGGTTTGGCTGCACACTTCGGCGCAAATGGCTGCCGATAAGTTTGGGTTGGTGCATGGCGGGTTTATCTTTGGTGCGGCCGATTATGCGGCGATGTGCGCAGTGAACGATCCGTATGTAGTACTCGGTGCATCAAGCAGCAAATTTGTAGCCCCTGTCACAGTAGGTGATGCGATCCAATTCAAAGCGTTTGTCCTCTCTGCCAATGGCAAGAAAAGAGAGCTAAGTGTCGAAGGCAAAGTTGACGGCAGGATAGTTTTTGAGGGGAGTTTTACGGCATTCGTGCTGGATAGGCATGTGTTAAGATGAGGGTTGAGACTCATGGTAAAACCGATACCGGTCAAAATGGCTACACCATACAAGGTTTTCCAATTGGCTCCATCCGGCATAGTGGCAAAACCAGACTTTGTAGCCAACCAGGAAAAACCAAAAACCCCGAGCTGTACTATCATGCCGCCTAGGGCAGCAATTGCTGGAAGGGTTATCTTGGATAATGAGGAGAGGCGTCCTTCCATAACTTCTCTTTTGACCTCAAGTCCGACTAGAAAGAAAAAGATAGCCATCAGTCCGTCATTGACCCACAAAAGCATCTGTTTCTAAATATCTAAGTATTTTGCCGGTCAAATAACAATCATGATCAACAGGACTACATAGTGTTTTTGACCTGCTCAATCCAATAAGGCAGCAGCTTTTGTTCTGCTTTTAGTGAGGTGGGGTCGCCGTGTCCAGGGTAGAGTTTGTAATCCTTCTCTATTTGTAGGGCTTTATTGAGGCTTTGGATCATTTCGTTTGCATCGGAGTAAGGGAAATCCCACCTGCCGATACTGCGCGCAAAGATAAAATCCCCGCTAAACCACACATCTTCCATTTCGATAATAGAGTTACCTGGTGTGTGGCCGGGGAAGTGGCGGTAGCGCACCTGAACACCTGCTATATCTATGATTTCATCTCCTTTGACCATGTAGTCCGGGCGCGATGAAGGAGTGTCTTGGCCAAAAGGGTCGCTTTCCAACATGAAGGCATCTTCCTTGGGGCAGTATATGGGGATATTTAGTCTCTCTTTGAGTTCAGCGTTGCTCCAGACATGATCAAAGTGTCCGTGAGTATTGAGGATAGCGATGGGATTTTTGACGTGAGCGAGCACCCACTCGGTCGCTCCTATACCCGGGTCTACAATAATGTCCTTTTCATCTATGGTAACAAGATAGCAGTTGGTCTGGTATGCACCCATAGGGCGGGATTTGATCTGCATGGTGGTATAATCCTCTTATGAATTTTTATGCCCGATGCAAACAGGCATTGCTCTCAAGTAGTGTCGATACCAAGTCCGATATCATCGATGAGCTGATAAAGTATTGTAGCACAAATGAGGTTGCTCTCCCCAATGATTTCAAGCCGCAGGTATTTGACAAACCGTCATACTCTTCTTTTTGTCAGATTGTAGCCCCCAAAGAGCTACCCTCCCGCAAGGATTATTATACTCCTCAGGGGCTGGCGGCTCTTGTACACTCGATAGCCCACATAGAGTTCAGCGCTATTGATCTGGCACTTGATGCGGCATATCGTTTCCCAAATATGCCGTTGGAGTACAAAAGAGACTGGCTGATCGTAGCTCAGGATGAAGTGAGACATTTTCGTATGCTTCACGATATACTTCAGAGGCTCGGGTTTGCGTATGGAGACTTTCCGGTACACAAGGGACTATTTGAGATGAGCATGAAAACTGCTGGTGATGTACTCGATCGCATGGCGGTGATCCCGCGCTACTTTGAGGCCGGAGGGCTTGATGTCAATCCTCAGATAGCCAAAAAGTTGATGCACCACTCTGATAACTCTATAATCCAAGAGATCATAGAAGCTCTCAAGGTGATAGAAGGCGAAGAGATAGATCATGTACGCAAAGGTGATCGGTGGTTTAAATGGATATGCGCCCAAAGAGACCTGAATGTCGGCAAGATATTTATGGAGATTTTGGAAAAGTACAAACTGCGAAGCAGGCAGCGCTCTCATATGAATATCGCGGCTCGCAAAGAAGCGGGATTTAGCTGTGATGAATTGCTGGAACTTGGGGCTCCTTCATGCGAGTAAGTTGTTTTTGAAAGTATAGGCTTGAAGGGTTTATCGCATATCAGAATAGAAATAACAATCTCTCCCGCGAGGGAGAGTGCAAGATCACGACATGATCTCATCTATGGTGACATAATTGCCTACCAGACCTGTCATTTTGGCTTCATCGGTGCCTACGGGCAGAGTCTTTTTGCCTGGACGCCAGTTGGCCGGACATACTTCGCCGGTAGCGGCTACATGCTGGAACGCTTCGATCTGTCGGATCAGTTCATTGACATTGCGTCCAACCGGCGGGGATAGTACCTCTTGGGCTTGCACCACGCCGTCAGGATCGATGATAAATCGCCCTCTGATAGCCAGTCCGGCATCCTTGAGATAGACTCCGTAGTCTTTGGCCATGCGACCGTTGCCGTCCGAGCCCATCATGATCTCAAAATCCTTGAGCAATGGCTCGGTTTCTACAAATCTCTTGTGAGAAAACTTGGTATCAGCAGATACCGCCAAAACCTCGACACCGAGCTCTTTGAGTCTGGGTAGTGCTGCATTCACGGCAGCCAGCTCGGTAGGTCAAACGAAAGTGAAGTCCGCAGGGTAAAAGCAGATAACTGTCCACTTGCCCTTGTAGTCATCACTGCTGACAGTAGTATAATTGCCAGTCTTTGGGTCATACGCACTGATATTGAACTCAGGCGCCTGACGCATTACGAGTGAACTACTCATATTGTCTCCTTTTTGTATTTGCAAATCTGCATACAGAGTATAGCATAAACAAGTTGTTTAATAATTAATGAATCTCTTTTGATAATTTTTATCCATATATATCTAATCATGCTATTAAATCAAGAAATGTTATCGCTATTATTATCCTCATTGTGATACAATTTATTTCGAACTAAACTATGGAATAGAATATGCCTATTAAAATACCTTTCAGAAAAGCCTATATACCGGAAGGTCTATCAAAGTCTTTAGAACATGGTCTAAAAAACGGAAACTCCGGTAGAGCCGAGGACATAGAGCAGGATATTGTTTCGAAATATGGGGTTCGGTATGCCCTGGGGACATCCAGCTCCACAGCCGCGCTCCATCTGGCCATGTGTGCTCTGGACCTCAAAAGGGGTGACAAAGTACTTTGTCCGGTCAATAGTTTTGTAGATATTCCGGAAGTGGTGCGGCATTTTGATGCTGAGCCGGTATTTGTGGATACGCTGCCAGGGACCTATGTCATCGATCCTGACAAGCTGGCACAAACAGCATCCAAGATCAAAGGCAAAAAACTAAGAGCCGTTATCGTTACTCACCCTGGCGGCAGAAGAGCGCCAATGGAATCCATCAGGGAAGTTGCTGATAGGTTTGATCTGAAGATAATCGAGGATGCTACCGAGAGAATGGGCGCAGAAGATATCGGCACTCACAGTGACATGTCAGTGATCGGGTTTGGATCCAAGATCGACAATACTATAGATGGCGGAGCGCTGCTTGGCAATGATGAGGGGTACTATGAAAGGGCGAGATTGCTTCGCAATCACGGTATGGTTTACACCTCTGATGAAGCATCATATATGTATGATGTGCTCGATATCGGCTGTCAGTACAGGATGAATGACTTTGATGCATTATACTGCAGAGCTTTGATGGAGAGCAATGACAATGTGATCTCAAGAAGACAGGAAATAGCAAAGATATACGATGCGAGATTGGGCAAAATAGAGAATATTAAAACACCAAATCCCCAAGAGGACCATCTATATACCCAATATATTATTGAGATCGGCACCAATAGAGACGCTTTTGCACGCAAATTGCTCGATAAAGGTATAGAGGTGAGTGTGCAGTATATTCCGCTCAATCTCACTAAATATTATAAAGAAAAATACAACTTGAAAGTATTTGATTTTCCGGTAGCGCTCGATTCGTATCAAAAAATGATGTCATTGCCAATATACCCTTCACTCAGCGATGACGAGGCAGGCTATATTTGCGATGCGGTCATAGAGATAGCAAAAACACACAAATAGTTCGGAGCAGACATGCAGCACAAAATGAAAATAGTAGAGACTCTTTTGGAGGCTCTTCCGTATATTAAAAGATTCAGTGGAGATATCATCGTTATCAAGTATGGCGGTTCGGCACAGGAGAGCGATGAGATCAAAGCCAAGTTTGCTCAGGATATAGTAATGCTTCAGGCAGTAGGCATGAAGCCTGTAGTGGTGCATGGCGGAGGTAAAAACATCAGCGCTCTACTGGAGGAGCTTGGTATAGAGAGTAGTTTTTTGGATGGTCAGAGGGTGACTACCAAGGAGGCTATGAGGATAGCAGAGATGGTGCTTAGCGGCGAGATCAACAAAGAGATAGTAGCACTGCTCAACTCCCAGGGGGCCAAGGCAATAGGAATATCGGGCAAAGATGCCAATTTTCTCGAAGCTGTTGCCAAAAACAAAGACAAATACGGCTTTACCGGCGTGATAGAGCAGGTCAATGCTGATGTGGTTCTCAAGATGCTCGATGAGGGATTTGTGCCGGTCATTGCTCCGATAGCCAGCGGAGGCAGTCTGGGACATCCTGGATATAATGTCAACGCGGATCTTGCCGCCAGTAAAATCGCAGTGGCTCTGGGTGCAAGAAAGGTGGTGTTTTTGACAGATACCCCGGGCGTACTCGACAAAAATAGCAGACTTATCAGCACTCTTAGCCTATCTCAGACGGAAGAATACAAGAAAAACGGCACTATACACGGCGGTATGGTACCCAAAGTGGATGCTTGTATCGAGGCACTCCAAGGTGGCGTCAAAAAGTCCCATATAATCGATGGCAGAGTAGAACATTCACTTCTGCTGGAGATACTCACAAACAGCGGTATAGGTACCTGTATAGAGCTTTAGTCAAAAAGAAAATTATAATTTTTGCTATAATATCTTTGATTTTTTGACAACAAGTGAGGCTTTATGCAATTTATCCAAACGCGCGGCAATGACAATACGCGCCCTGAAACTGTGGATTTCTCCACAGCCATACTAAACCCCAATGCCAGCTTCGGTGGTCTGTATGTGCCCGAGTCGCTGCCGGACATGGGTATAGTTTTTCTCTCCGAATATCTAAATAGCGACTATAAGAGTCTGGCCTTTGATCTACTTAAAAACTTTGATATAGATATAGATGAAAATCTACTGTGGGAAGCGTTAAGCAGATACGATCATTTCGACGATCCCAATAATCCGGTACCTCTGGTGGAGATAGATGAGCAGTGTTATGTAAGCGAACTCTACCATGGACCTACCAGAGCTTTTAAGGATATGGCTTTGCAGCCCTTTGGTGTGATATTGAGTTCTCTGGCTCAAAAGCGAGGCGAGGAGTATCTGATCATGGCCGCGACCAGTGGAGATACCGGACCGGCTACATTGGAGACTTTTAAGGATAAGTCGAACATTCGGGTAGCATGCCTTTATCCCGACGGCGGTACCAGTGATGTGCAGAGACTTCAAATGGTCACCGAAGAAGCCCCCAATCTCAAAGTGATCGGTATCCACGGCAATTTCGACGATGCGCAACAAGCACTCAAATCTCTCCTCTCTTCGGAAGAATTTAGAGACGAACTGGATCAAAAAGGGATCAAGCTCTCAGCTGCTAATTCTGTCAATTTTGGGCGTATTATTTTCCAGATCATATATCATGTTCATAGTTATCTCGAGCTTGTGCGTAAGGGACAGATCGGACTGGGTGATGAGGTGTATCTCGTGGTCCCAAGCGGCAATTTCGGAAATGCCCTTGGGGCATACTATGCCAAAAAAGCGGGCCTGCCGGTACGCAAGATACTCATAGCATCCAATGTCAACAATATCCTTGCTGAATGGATCAATACAGGAGTCTATGATATAAGAGATAGAGAATTGATCCTGACTGAATCACCTGCTATGGATATCCTCAAAAGCTCCAATGTCGAAAGAGTGCTTTTTGACAAGTTTGGAGCCAAGAGAACAAAGGAACTAATGCAGGAACTTGATAAAAACAACATCTACACTTTGAGTGATGATGAACTCAGATCGCTTCAAGAAGACTTCTCGGCAGTTTACAGTACCGATGAAGAGGGCCAGAAGGTAATAGCTCACTATGTCGAAAAAGGCTACTTGATGGATCCCCACACCGCTACATGCTTCAAGGCTTATCATAAGTTACGAGAGGATGATCTGCCCACGATCATCTATTCTACTGCGGAGTGGACCAAGTTCAGCACTACCGTGGCCAAAGCAATCGGGCTTGAGGCGGACGGTGACAGGGACGCTCTCAAAAAGATAAGTGAAAAACTGGATGTAAAAATACCCAAGATGATAGAGTCTCTTTTTGAAAAGCCCGTAGTGCATACAAGCGTAGTGGACAAATCAAAGATCAAAGAGGAGATGCTGGCGTTTTTGTAGCCGGTTTTTGAGTGATGAGAAAAAGAAATATCTTTATTTTTCTTGTGCTGCTCCTCCTTATTGAGCTGATAGTGCTCTCTTTGAGGCATTCTTCTGATAAGCAGGTCGTATCAACTGCTGAGATCAAACATTTTGACAAAAAAAGCATCGAAAACAATATCCGACTCAAAAGCGGTATGAGTATAGAAGACTATATCGAAGAGCATATCAAGGTAGGGAACCGTATCAAACAATATACTCGCGCAAATAAACCCGAAGAAGAAAAACCAAAATCCAAAAAAGCTGTACAAATCAAATATGAGCCAGGTGTTGAACTGACATACAAAGTGATGCATGGAGATACACTTAAGATACTTGCAGAAAGATATCATACCACTCCGTATCAGATAAAGAAACTAAACCGATTAAACGACTCTGATACATTGAAAGTGGGTCAAAAAATCAAGATCATTCCTGAGCAAAAGCCTACTTATCGCGTGCAAAAAGGTGATACTCTTGCTAAGATCGCCAGAAGTTTTGGAGTAACTATTGATGATATCAAAAAATTAAACGATATACAAGAAGAGCACAAAATATGGATAGGACAAAAGCTTGAAATGCCTATCTCTCAGGAAAAAATCGATGCTGTTTTGGCCGAAATCGAACGCAAAAAGCTTGAAGTGATAGAGCGTAAAAAACGCTACCAAAGACAGCTGCTTGCCAGATTGGCGCGTCAGAAAATGGCCAGAGAACGCAAAAAGAAGGCCAAAGAAGAGAAAAAAAGATCCGCCAAAAGACGCTCTGCCCGTCTTGAAAAAGCAAAAAAAACATTCAAGTACACTCCTCAGGGAAAATTCAAACATAAAATAAGAGTAGCGGCCACAGCCTATACATCACATCGAGACCAAACCGACAGCACGCCTTTTCTTGCGGCATGGAACAACCGCATAAGGCCAGGGATGAAGATCATAGCCGTATCTCCCGATCTTATCAGAAAATACGGCATAACAAACGGTGTCAGAGTCAAGATATCGGGTCTGCCCGGCACTTATGTGGTAAGAGACAAAATGAATGCCAGATTGCATGATCATATAGATATATATATGGGCACAGACCGCAAGAGGGCTTTGCGCTGGGGTCATCGCAGAGTTGTGATGTACTATTGATCGGCAGCTTTTTGGATCTCCTCTTCCATCTCCAGCACTTCAAGGTATCTGTTGCTTAGTCGTTCGTACTCTTCTTGAAGTGAAGATAATTTTTTTGTCGTCTCTACTATACCTTCAGCTTCGTAGCAGTCAGGATCGTACAGGCATTGATTGAGTGCGTCTATTTGCTCTTCGAGTTTTTCTATCTGATCTGGCAAAAGCTCCAGATCTCTTTGGTCTTTGTAACTTAGTTTTTTGGGTTTTGTTTTGGTCTGTAGTTGAGATCTCGGTTTGTTTTGAGTGTCTTGCTCCATCTCTTTTTCGAGTACTGAGAGCTCATGAAGCTCCTTTTCTATCTCAAGATATTCACTGTAGGGCCGGAATGATTCTTCGACCGCTCCATTGCCTTTGAAGATCAGAAGTTTCTGGGCCAGCTTATCGACGAAATATCTATCATGACTGACAAATATCAAAGCTCCCTGATAGCTTAGCAGCTTCTCCTCAAGTATATTGATGGTCTGTATATCGAGGTCATTGGTCGGCTCATCAAGTATCAGGCAGTCATAGTGTTTGGTAAATAGCAGCGCCAGGGCTACGCGATTTTTCTCTCCTCCGCTTAGTTGTCCTATCTTTTTGTCAAGATATTCTTCGGGGAAAAGAAAGTTTTTTAGATAGCCGTATACATGCATATTGCGTCCGTCTACTATCACTCTATCACCCCCATCAGGACAAAAGGTGCCTATGAGTGTCTCGTCATCTTTTAGCATTTCTCTGTGCTGATCGAAATATCCTATACTGATATCCTGTCCGCGCTTGATGGAGCCGCTATCCGGATCAAGATTACCCAGGAGCAGTCTTAGCATGGTCGATTTGCCGCTGCCGTTTGGACCTACAATGGCTATTTTATCTTTTTGAAGGATACGCATAGTGAAGTCTTCTATGAGCTTTTTTTCTCCTATGCTGTAGCTTAGGTGTCTGATATCAAAGAGCATCTTTCTTTTGGCGACTATCTTTTCCCTCATAAAGGCTTTTCGTTCCCTATCAAGCTCTATTTTCATTTTGCGGATAAGGGCGGGGTTTTTCTTCGCCTCTTCGCGCAGCTCGAAGACTCTGCGTTTGCGACCCTGGTTGCGGGTCTGGCGGGCTTGTACTCCACGAGAGAGCCACTCTTCTTCTTTTTTGAGAAGCCGGACGAGATTGTCGTGTTGTCTTTGCATAGCCTGAAGCCGCCTCTCTTTTTGGGATAAAAAGCTTCGGTAGCCACCTTTGTAGTTGACAAGTTTGTGCTCCTCGACCTCTACGATGCGGGTGGCTATAGTGTCTATGAAATACCTGTCATGAGAGACAAAAAGCAGAGTGAATTTCTCTTTGAGCAGAATCTCTTCAAGAAATTCGACCATATAAACATCGAGGTGGTTGGTGGGCTCATCAAGCATCAGTATATCAGGCTTTTTGAGTATCAGCGAAGCTAGTGCGACTCTTCTTTGCTCGCCTCCTGAGAGTGAATCTACCAGTCGGCTTTCATATTCTTTGAGCCTGAATTCCTGCAAGACCCTTTCGATCTTGGATCCAAGATCCCAGGCGTTATGGTGATCAAGGTAGGCGCTGACCTGAGAGTGCTCTTCTACAAGCTTTTTATTGTCGAATTCTTCTGATAGTCTGATGCTTAGTTCATCATACCTCTCTTTGGCTGCCTTGAGATCCGTCAGCTCATTTTCTATGGCTTCTCTTGTGGTTAGCCCACTGGCAAAAACAGGCTGTTGAGAGAGCATCTCGATCTGTACCGAGCGATCTACTACTCTTTTGCCTTCATCGGGCTCTTCAGAGCCTATAGCAATTTTCATCAGTGTAGATTTGCCGCAACCGTTCTGTCCTACGATAGCCACTCTCTCGCCGGCTTCAAGGTGAAATTCCATTCCTTTAAATATCTGCTTGACATCGTAGTTTTTATCGATATCAAAAAGGTCTATATATGCCACTTGCTATCCTTAAATTGGTTGAGCGTATTATATCTAAGCCCAACCAAAGCTAAAATGACTATATTTCGATGAGCGTTACTATAAGTGGGTACTTCAAAAACTGTATGAGGAAAATTACATGCTGATGACCATTATGGCGATTTATACTATTTATACCCTGCTGCGGGTCTATATCTCGGTGATGCAGATTGGTTTTATTAACCAGGAAAAAAGAGGCGAGCCGGTACTGATGGGCCAGGGGCGCTATCTGGTAGCCGGTAATTACGCCGTAGCTAAAGAGAAGCTCTCTTTGCTTGGTTATATTGTTGATTATTTGTTGTTTGTATGGTGGATTCTCAAAGGTTTTGCCTGGTTGCAAAATCTTGTCGGTATAGAGGATGATATATATAGCTCAGTGCTGTTTGTATTTGGTTTCTTGGCGCTCAACTATATCGCAACACTTCCGTTTGGGGTTTATGAGAAGTTCAAGATAGATCAGGATTTTGGGTTCAATAAAATGACTCTAAAGGATTTCATAGCTGACCAGATCAAACAAGTAGCGCTTACAATTGTGCTTGGAGGCATAGCGTTTGCGGCACTATCTTGGATACTGATAAATGTCCATAGCTGGTGGATATGGGGATTTGTGCTGATATTTGCCATTGTACTGGCGGCTAATCTCTTGATGCCGTTTTTTATGGGACTGTTTTATAAGTTTTCACCGCTTGAGGAAGGGAAGCTTAAAGAATCTATCGAAGAGCTTATGGCTCAAGCCGGGCTTGATAGCGATGGGATATTTTCTATGAATGCGAGCAAAAAAAGCGGCAAACTAAACGCCTTTTTTGCAGGACTTGGCAAAGCCAAAAGGGTTGTGCTGTTTGATACTTTGCTTGAGAAGCTAAACGACAAGGAGATCATAGCTGTACTCGGCCATGAGCTGGGACACTTCAAACACGGCGATATATGGAAAAATATCGCTATGGTGGGCGCGTTGCTTTTTATCGCTTTTTTTGTCTTTGGCAATATTCCTGATTCTGTATATAGTGCAATGGGAGTAGTGCCGACTGCCGGAGTCAAGATAGCGTTGCTCTTTTTGCTGCTTCCTGTGCTTGGCTTTGTCTTTACTCCTGTGATGAGTTATCTCTCTCAGCGCAATGAATACGCAGCCGATGAATACGGCTCCAAGGCAGGGGGCAAACAGCATCTAGTCTCAGCCCTGCTCAAGCTTGTTGCTGAGAACAAATCCTTCCCCAAATCCCACCCTCTGGTGATCTTCTTTTATCACACCCATCCGCCGATCCTTGAGCGGCTCAAAGAGCTGGGCTATGACGGATCGCAGATCGATCTGGATGCCAAACCGCCCAGCGGCGGGATATTTGATATGATCAAAGATTAAAAGCCCCTATGACCCTTCATCAAGCCCTCCAAATTGCCACAGAGCGCCTCAAATCCGTCACCGACCGCCCGCGTCTGGAGGCGGAGATCTTGCTGGCGGCATATCTGGATGTCGATCGTTCATATCTGCTATTGCATGGAGATGAGGAGATGGGAAACGCTGTGGGGTTTGAGGCATGGATAGCCAGACGGGCAGCCCATGAGCCGGTGGAGTATATTACGGGGAGGGTGAGTTTCTATGATATTGACCTCCACATCGCCCCCGGCGCACTCATTCCGCGACCGGAGACGGAGATATTAGTCGACAAAGCCGCTGAGGTGATTCGCTCACATGGCTTAACGCATATTGCTGAGATCGGGGTGGGGTCCGGGGCGGTGTCTGTGGTGCTGGCTCGGATGTTTCCTCACTTGCAGATCGTGGCGAGTGATATATCCGAGGATGCATTGGCCGTCGCGCGGCGCAATGTTGATAGCTTCGGGCTGGAGGATCGGATCGTGCTGCGTCACACTTCACTACTCGATGGCATCACGGAAGCCGCGCAGATGATCGTCTCCAATCCCCCCTATATTGCAAAAGGCACCCAGTTAGAGCCCAATGTAGCAAAATATGAGCCCCATACGGCATTGTTTGCCAATACCAATGGGGATGAACTGCTCAAGCAGATCATTGCACTCTCAGTAGAAAAAGAGATCAAATTTGTAGCCTGCGAGATGGGATATGACCAAAAAGAGAGCATTTCAGCTTTTGTTAAAGATCTTGGAGTATATTCGGCTGAGTTTTATACCGATCTGGCTGGGCTCGATCGGGGTTTTGTGCTAGTAGCCAAATAAGAGGATAAAATGGTGGATATATATCAGTGGATAGGCTTTGCGGGGATGCTTTTTATCGTATATGCTTATTTTTTGCTTCAGGTCGGCAAGGTAGACCATCGTGATATGTATTACCAGATATTGAATCTTGCAGGGGCGGTATTGTTGACAATATCCTTGATGGTCCATTTTAATCTTGGATCGCTACTTATAGAGATCTTTTGGATATTGATCACAATTTACGCGATAGTTAAGAATAAAACAGAAAGGGACAAAAATGAAAAAGAACTTTAGGTATGCAACGATGGCTTATATTATATTTCTTGGAGCCGTGCTGGGAATGATCGTCTATGCCGGGGCGGTGGTAGCTCCGGTGATCTTCGGAAGTGAGAAGTTTCTAGGATCTGAGATGCTTAGTCACTATCAGGAAGGAGTACTGATGACGCAAAACTTCATCCGACTGGGGTATCTGGTGACGGCGATGATGATCGTAGTGGCTCTGTATGAGGGGTATAGATTTAAAATGGGGGAGCATGGTAAGATAGAGCAAGCTACCACAGTGATGGTGCTTGCTACGGCGGCTCTTTTTAATTTTTATTATCTTCCCTCCATAGTGCAGATGCAGGCCAAGGGAGCTGAGGCTACGCAAAATGAGGTTTTTGCCCATACGCATTTGGCCAGCGAGATAGATTTCAAGATATTAGCTCTTTCTATACTTGTCTTGATGATCCTCAATATGCGCAAGGCATGCCGGTGACCGAAACACATCCTTTTGACCCTATCGTATTCAACGATACCCATACCCTGATCTTGGGCTCGTTTCCCAGTATCCAGTCGATCAAAAATGACTTTTATTATGCCCATCCGCGCAATCAATTCTGGCCGATCCTCTCGGAGATAACCGGTTACCCGACGGTCAACAGAGACCAGAAGATCTGGCTGCTCAAAGAGAACAAGCTGGGGCTTTGGGATATGATCGCTTCGTGCGTGCGGGAGGGGTCGCTTGATAGCTCGCTGGAAGATGAGGTAGTCAATGATATTCCAACCTTGCTGGAGCAGTACCCATCCATTAAGAGGATAGCGTTTACAGGGCGCAAGGCCGAGGCTTTGTGGAGGCTGCATTATGACTATATCGATATAGAGACTATCTATCTGCCCTCACCATCTGCGGCATATGCTAAAATGTCTATGGAAGAGAAGGCATCTATCTGGAAGAGGGAATTGGGAATTGGTGGTTAAAATCAGAAATTATGGTATGCTGTTTTGAGAAAAACTTTTGATACTAACAAGAGGATATGGTCTGATGTCTTGGTTTGGTAGATGGTTTGATAGTTTTTTGGGTAGACACAAAGACAAAGTATGGGCGATCGGGGATATTCAGGGATGTTATGATGATTTTATATCCTTGCTTGAAAAGATAGAGTTTGATCCTGACAAAGATAGACTTTGGTTGGCGGGAGATGTGGTCAACAGGGGCAAAAAGTCTCTGGAGACTTTGGAATATATCTATTCTATCCGTGATAATGTATCGATGGTGCTTGGCAATCACGACATATCGCTAATTGCTGCGTATCTGGGGATCAAAAAACCAAATCCAACCATAGAGCCGATACTCTCTTCGCCAAGGGCTGACGAGCTGATAGGTTGGCTGATAAGACAACCGTTTGTGCACTATGAGCCCAAGCTTGGGTACATCATGGCTCATGCGGGAATCCCTCCTGCTTTTGATATAGATATGGCTTTGGAATATAGCAAGAGGCTGCAGGAAAAGCTCCAAAGTTCAGGTGCATCCAAGTGGCTTGCCAAAAAAATGGTAGGAGGCATACAGACATTCGGACCCAAGAAAAACAGATATGCACTAAATGGCTTTACGAGGATGAGATTTTGCTATGAGGATGGGAGGCTTGATTTTGACCAAAAGGGAGCTCCATCCAAAAAAACGGCCAAGGCCGGCTTGATACCGTGGTTTGAGCTCAAAAATCGCAAGAAGTTAGACGCTAAGATCATTTTTGGTCATTGGTCCACTCTGGGGTATGTAGAAAATAACGAGGTGGTGTGTCTGGATACCGGCTGCATATGGCAGGGCAAGATGACAGCCAAGAGACTTGATGAGCCTGATGGAGAGATAGTGCAGGTAGAGTGTGTGGACGGACTGAAGCCGGGTGGAGAGTTGGGAGTTGGGAATTAGGAATGAGGAATGAGGAATTTTGGTATGCATTGCTGTGCAAT
>CAZFNK010000012.1:0-41909 GCA_964520575.1 uncultured Campylobacterales bacterium
CTGCCGGAAGGAATACCAAATGCCATACACACTCCTTTGGGTATATTTTATCATAGAGCCACTTGCAGATTCCAACAAAAAACCCACAATTCAAGCTAAATTCGAGTTTTCAAAGTTGAACCCTATTCTATAAAAGTTATAATTTTCTACGACAAAAATCTAATAGAAAAGAGATTCAACTTATGTCTAGAATTATATACTGACCCCCATATAAACTGCACAGTGTATAATACAAACTATACAGGAGTGACAGTATGGAAAACGAAGAGATACAGATCAAGCAGATGACCGCCAGGAAAAAAGCTCAGATTGTTATGAATATTTTTCAGGGCAAAACTACCATAACAGAGATATCCCGCAAGTATGATTTGACACCTGCTACTATAGAAGAGTGGATAGAAGATGCCCAAAGAAGGATAGAGAATCAATTACGAGCACGTCCTAAAGATATTGCCGCAATGTATGAAGATAAGATCAAAGAGATGAAGACTGTTATTGGAGAGTTGACATTGGAGAATATGGCTTTAAAAAAGTACGACGCTCTGTTTGGGGAAGAGAAGAAGTGATGCAGATACAGAGCGAATAAAGGCAAAAGGCCACAATATAAGCATCACGCAACTGTGCCGTATATTTAATATAAACAGCAGAAGCTTTTACTATCACCCTAGGCAAAGAGATCCAAAGCTGGATCAAAACAGGGTAGAAAAGATAAAGCAATGCCTTCAAGATCATCACTTCCGGATCAAAGATGGGCCATTGATATGACAAGGGTGTGGAGTCAGAAAGATGGGTGGAGTACACTTGCCTGCGTGATAGACACCTGCACCAGAAAGATCGTAGGGATACAGACTCTCTAAAAGTGGTAAAGCCAGGAGAGCTGCAGCAGCTTTGCAGGAAGGATTGATCTATCGTTTCGGTAAGCTGCAACGTCTTGAAAAGCACATTACTCTTAGAAGTGACAATGGATTGGTCTTTAGCAGCAGATCTTTCACCAAGACTGTAAAAGACTACAACTTTATTCAGGAGTTTATCACCCCTTATACTCCGGAACAAAACAGTATGATCGAGAGATTTTTCAGAACTATCAAAGAGGAGTGTATCTGGCATCACAACTTTACTACAATAAAAGAGGCTAACAGGGTTATTGGAAATTGGATCAGTTTTTATAATCAAAAACGACACCATTCGGCACTTGGTTACAAAACACCGGCAGAGGTGTTTCGTTTGGCAGCATGAGGTGTACAGATTTGGAGGGGTCATTACATCGAGAACTGGGTGTGATGCTTCGGCGTGTCTATAGTTGAATCTTCCTCAAGAATCATTCCATAACCCTTGGGCCGGGGAGCTTTACTTTTGCTGCATGCTGTCCGGCATCGATATAAAATATTGTTTTATTTATCGGATAAAAAGATAATTTTATATCCCATGGATAATGCCATGAGTGCCATAGAGATATTGTAGATGACGCTGCTTGTATATCCGTCTGTTATCGTCAAGGCCGAGAGTATCAAGCCCAATATACTCAAGCCAAATATGAATTTTATAACTTTTTCCATCGCACTGACCCTCACCTCGAATTTGATTGTAGGCAATAAGCCATCAAGCAGCCACCCCACTGTCAACCATTGCACAGCTCCTCCCAGATATAGAGTCGATAGATTGCTTTGGGTTAATCCTGATATTGGAAAGCTGCCAATCGACATAAATATATATGCACCCTTCCTATCGCCTGACAAAATATTATATGCGCCAAACAGCCCCCATAAAATCAAAAGCAGAACAGAGTATTTAATCTTAAACTTTTTCATAAACAAATTATACCACACTATGTTTTCGCTACAATACCTCCAAAAAACAGGAAACCCCCCGTGACCCAGCTCGAAGAGATCCTTGACATTCTCCAGCATGACAACCTTTTCCTCACCGGTGGGGCGGGTACGGGCAAGAGCTATCTGACTAATGAGGTGATCGCCCATTACCGTGCGAGTGAGCGGCAGGTGGTGGCACTGGGCTCTACGGGGGTGAGCGCGGTCAATGTGGGTGGGTTTACGATCCACAGCTTTTTTGCTTTTGGGATCTCGGGCAACTTTGAAGAGCTTGCCCAAAGTGACAAGCGCAACCGCAAGCGTCTGAGTGACCTAAAAAAGATCCTGGGAGCCACGGAGCTCATCGTTATCGATGAGATCAGCATGGTGAGCACCGATTTGATGGACATGATCCTCTACCGTCTCGAGAGCTTTCACTATACGGGCAGGCTGATGCTGGTGGGGGATTTTTATCAGTTGCCGCCCATCATCAAGCGGGGAGGGGGCAATGGGCTTTTTGGGGGGATGCTCTATGCGTTTGAGTCCACGGCGTGGCAGAGACTCTCGCCGGTCACCGTCGAGCTGACACAGATGAAGCGCACACAGGATGTGGAGTTTGCACAAATTCTTGGCAAGATTCGCAAGGGTGTGTGTGATGATGAAGTGGTGGAGTATTGTTTTGCATTGGCAAATAACACAATAGATGAGTCGCGCAATCCTACGCATCTATACGGACGTAATGTTGAAGTAGAGCAGTTCAATCGTGCCAAACTCAATGAACTCCCTACCGAAGAGACGATCCTTTTTGCCCACTTGGAGAAATTCGGCACAGTCAATGATAAGCGTTTAGATAGCTGGAAAAAGCTCCTGCCGATAGAAGAGCAGCTCACTCTCAAGGTGGGTGTGCCGGTGCTTTTTGCTGTCAACAAATGGGGCAGTTTCGTCAACGGTGAGAGGGGGATCCTGCGCACCATCGAGGAGGACCATCTCATCGTAGAGAAGAGTGACGCGTTTGTGCGAGTGGAGCGACACGATTTTGATCTGCTGGATATGGTAGTACACGACGACGGACGGGTGGAGAATCCCGCCATCGCCACACTGAATCAGTTTCCGCTCAAACTCGCCTATGCGATCACTATCCATAAATCCCAAGGCATGAGCATCGATAATCTAGTCTGCAATGTCGATCATATCTTTGCTCCCAGTCAGTTCTATGTAGCGATATCCAGAGCCACAGATCCCAAAAAATTGAGATTGGATTTTAGTCGGGGAGACTTTGCGCAGTACCTGCGCAAAGTGATACGAGTGGATGAAAGGATAGGGGAGTTTTATGCTTAGAACCACATCCTTTGGATGATCTGGGTCTTGGTCTGGATAGTATAGAGGACTACCCCTGCGACATGCATGGCTATCAGGATCATTAGGATCGTAGTCGATACCGAATGGATCTGAGCAAAGATATTGACTGTAGAGGTGGGTCCGGCATATGTAGAGGGATCAGCGCCAAATATAGCCACACTCCCAAGATTTGAGACTTTTGCCATACCAACGCCGCTTAGCCCAACGATCAGGATAAAGAGATATATGAGTCTGTGGCTCCAGTCTACGAGCTTTTGTTTGGAGCTTTCATAAAGCGTGAAGTGGGGCTGAGATCTGAGCATGATCCATCTGATGGCAAGCAGAAGCGTAGCTATCGCGCCTATTATCATATGCATCTTGAATGCCGAGAGATCACCCCCCGTCTTGGGCAGATCCGGCATTTTCAGGCTTGCTCCTATTAGCAAAAAGGCCAGCAATGCGGCATGTATCCAGTGTAGAGCGACAAACGATTTTGTGTATTTTTCCATGTTTAAACCTCATTTTTTTGAGAATCATAATCAATTATTATTAAATCTTAATTAACTGCACGGTTTGTTTGGGCAGCTAAGATCTTTTTCAGGCACAAGAGCAAAAAATATGATATGTTATTGCAAAATAAAAAAAAGGAGCAAAATATTTGGAAATGCACCTGCAATGTAATTTGCCTGGAGCATTGTTCTTGATATGATACAATTGGATTATGAAGATAAATATTTATACAATTGACAAAAAAGCCAAAAAAGAGATATACGATCCTTTGATAGAGCACTATATCAGGAGCTCAAATAAGTGGGCCGAAATCAATGTATATGATATATTTAGCAAGGATATAGCCAAAGCAAATGATATTTCTCCTGATGCGGCCAAAAAGAGCTATAGTGATGCTTATGATAAATATATGAGAAATGAATACTCCATCGTTCTCGATCCGGTTGCCAGGCAGGTTGATAGCTATGAATTCTCAGAATTGCTTAAGGATAAGGGGGCAGTCAACTTCTTCATTGGCGGTGCATACGGCTTTGAGAGGGGTTTTGTAGATAAATCTGATAAAGCTATATCATTTGGTAAAATTACGCTTTCACATAAATTGATAAAGGTGGTTTTGCTCGAACAGATTTTTAGAGGCCTGTCTATTTTGCATAATCACCCATATCACAAATAGGAAGCAAAATATGTTGACCAAAAAAGAACTTAAAGAGTTTGAAGAGAAGTTGTTGGCCAGAAAAGAGCAGATAGTAAAGAACCTTGAAGACGCATATGGGATGATCAATCAGATGAGAGGCATGGATCTTCACGAAGAGGGCGATCTGGCAGCCGTAGCCACTGAGACGGACATCGATAATGCTATTGCGGGACAACTGCGCAGAGAATTAGCCGAAATTGATATCGCTTTGGGTAAAATAAAGGACGGAACATACGGAATTTGCGAGATGTGCGAGGAGCCTATAGGCAAAGCGCGTCTTGAGGTCAAGAATTTTGCCAGATACTGCATCTCATGTCGAGAGATAATGGAGAAAGAACACACTTAATAAGGAGTGAGCTATGCGTTTGGGTCTTTATACTTTTGCTTCACTTGCATTCATAGGTCTTGTTGCCGGATTTGTCTATACTCTTGTTCCGGGTAATTATGTGCTGGAAATAGCAGGGCTGAATCTAAACCTGCCAATCGCCCTTTGGGTCGTTATCCCATTGCTTTTGCTCTTGTTGCTGACGATCCTGCATATGCTCTATCATGGTACACGTAACTATTTTGTACGACGTAAATGGCAACGAGACATTGATACGATGCAGGATGCCTTGTACTGGTCTCTTGTCAACGAACCCAAAGAGCATAGCTATGCGATACCTCAAATTGCAGAAGGCGCTTCGATCCTTGCGAGTTCTACTTTGAAGCTTACCGGATCACCCCAAGGTGTGAATTCTAAACTTTCCAAGACTGCTGAATGGGTCAAAAAGATCGATGAGGGCGAATATGTAGATCTCAAAAAAATAAAGATAGAGCGCTTTATGTCCAAAGATAATCCACTACTTATCAAAAATCAGCTTAACCGTCTGCATAATGATGCAGAATTTGCCGATGAGATATTGCGAAGCAGAGAGTCATATGCAGACAGCTTGGTGAATGCGGCATTGAAGAAGGCTGTAGAGACTCAGACAATGTTCAAGCTGAAAAAATATGCCCATCTATTGAGTTTTGATGATATTGAAGTGTTGCTTGAGAGAGCTGATGAGGGTGAGGATGTAGGTTTTTCTCTCGATATAGTAGAGTCGTTTATAGAAGAGAAAAGGCTGGAGTGCCCCAATTATCTGAGACTTGTCTCGAGTGCCATCGAAGCATTCGATCCCGATCAGAATCTGACATTTTTCAAAAAACTGGCCAGCGAGAATCCAAAGGCACAGGCTGCATACCTATTCCTCCTTTTCAGGTATGAGATGATAGAAAAAGCAGAAAGCTTCCTGGATGAGCATGAAGATGACGAGTTTGTAGCTTTCAGGGCATTTCTGGCATTGAAAAAAGGCAAATACAACTACAAAGTAAGAGATTTCATCACGGCTGAGAATGCCTGTAGATAAATAATGCTCGACTTTTCCAAGCCTGTATATGTGCTTGCCCCTTTGGCGGGCTTTACCGATCTTCCTTTTAGAAGTGTTGTAAAAAAATTCGGAGCAGATCTTACTGTCAGTGAGATGATCAGCTCCAACGCCCTGGCGCACGGCAGCAAAAAAACAGAGAAAATGCTCCAAAAAAGCCCACTGGAGATACCGTATTCGATACAGATAGCAGGAAGCGATCCGGAGATCATCAAAAGAGCATTAGACGTGATAAATCCACTGGATGGTGTCGAGTGTATCGATCTCAATGCCGGCTGTCCGGTGCCAAAGGTGGTAAACAATCTTCAGGGCTCAGCTCTACTTGGAGATTTGGAGAAGCTCGGAAAAGCCATAGAGACGATAAAGGGCTACTCAAACAAAAAATATACTTCTGTCAAATTTAGACTAGGACTCAATGAGAAGATACACACAGATATAGCAATAGTGTGTGAAGAAGCCGGAGCTGACTTTGTTGCCGTTCATGGTCGCACGAGAGCAGGCAAATACAAAGCGCCTGTCGATTATGATGCGATCGCAGAAGTAAAACAGGCTGTGTCGATACCGGTCATAGCCAATGGTGACATAGACTCTCCTGCCAAAGCCAAGTGGGTACTTGAGCACACAAGGTGCGACGGAGTGATGATAGGGCGCGCGGCTGTGGGGCGACCGTGGATATTTAGCCAGATCAAAAACAAAGAGGATGAGCCTGATCCAGAGCTTATTTTGGATGTTGTACTGGAGCATTTTGATCAGATGCTGGCCTACTATGGTGAATATGGGGTGATACTCTTTCGAAAGCACCTTCATACATACTCAAAAATAGGTTATCCTAACGCAGGCGCATTTAGAAACGAGGTCAATACTATCACCAACGCAGCCAAAATGAGAAGCCAAATAGAGAAGTTTTTCGCCAGATCTATACCGCAATCAAATCAAGAACCTGCCATTGATGAAGATCTTGTCTGTGTTGTGGAAGAAGATAGATAAGGACAAACCTGTTTTGTCTCTTATTCTTATATATTTTATTGTTGGAGAAACGACATATTTTTTCGACTATAGTAGCTTTAGCGCTCATCTTGGCAGGGATTTTTTACAGCATAGAAGCATGAGAAAAAGTTGACAAAAAAACGTTATAATTACTGCAAAATGACACTATAAATACAAATCAACCATGATTTGACAGGAGATACACAATGTCCATAGACAGACCATACCCTACAGGCAAGGAGATCAAGCTAAGTTCCCATAAGTTTATCGTCAGTAAAACTGACAGCAGAGGCATTATCACCTATGCAAATGAATATTTTAGCGAAGTCAGCGGGTATAAGGAGTTTGAACTTGTCGGCTCGCCGCATAATATTGTGCGTCACCCCGATATGCCAAAAGCAATATTTTATCTATTGTGGAAGCACATCAAAAATGGAGTGAATATCTCGGCCGTAGTGAAAAATATGGCCAAAAACGGTGATCATTACTGGGTGGTCACCGATTTTGAGATCAGGCGCAACAGAAGCACAAACGAAATAACTCAATATGTAGCATTCAGAAATGCCGTATCCAAAAAGGTACTCAAAGAGATAGAGCCTCTCTATTCCCGCATGTTAGAAATCGAGAAAGCAGACGGAATGGAAAAATCGGTAGAGTACCTTGAAAAATATCTTGATGAAAGAAAGCTGAATTATAACCAGTTCATAGAGCAGCTTGCCAAGCCTACAGGTGTAGCGGCAAAACTTTTTGAGAAAATGAAAGGTATGTTTGCATAATTTATATATTATTTAATATATTATTAATTATTTCTTGGATATAATGGCTTTAACCCCCTCCAGGAGCCGTTGTATTGGATCGTTTCACTATCGTAACCAAAATTTCAGGAAGATTGGACAAAGTACTCTCCACATCACTCGCGCAAAGTCGAAATCAAATAGAAAAACTTATCAAAGAGGGGCATGTGCTGGTAGGAGCAGACAAGATTACCAAGCCGAGTTTCAAGGTAGAGACTGGTGATGAGATAACATACAGTTTTATTGACGCACCAAAAAAAGAATCAGTCTCTGTAGATTTTGATATAGATATCCTATATGAGGATGATGATATTTTGGTTGTCAACAAACCTTCCGGTCTTGTCATTCATCCTGCAGCTTCTGTCAAAGAACCTACTTTGGTTGATTGGCTTGTCAACAGAGGCGTATCGCTGTCAACGATATCTGGAGAGGAGAGACATGGTATAGTCCATCGCATCGACAAGGATACGACCGGTGCCCTTGTGGTGGCAAAAAACAATAAAGCCCATCAGAATCTGAGTATACAACTGCAGAACAAAAGTATGGGCAGATACTATTTGGCCGTCATTGACCAGACGCTAAAGGGCAATAGGGAGGTAGTGGCACCAATAGCCCGCAATCCGAAGAATCGTCTCAAAATGGCAGTAGTTAAGGGGGGCAAAGAAGCTAAGACCAGATTTGTCGAGCTTGCATTGTCTGATGGCGGACAAGCCTTGGTGGCTGCCAAGCTTTTTACCGGGCGGACACACCAGATACGCGTACATCTGGGGGCTATCGGCAGACATATACTCGGCGATGGATTATATGGTTTTAAGAGCAAAGAGGGTAAAATCTCTCGTATTTATCTGCATGCATACATGCTCTATATGGAGCACCCCGGAAGTGGCGAAAAACTGGAGATCACAGCTCCTCTTTTTGAGGATATGAGAGAATATGTTTATAGAAGATTTGATAAGGAGGTGATAGATGAAGCGATCAGCCCCGATATTATTCGCAAGCGTTTTGACAATAGTGCTTTTTGTTAGCGGCTGCAACAGGATCAACGGCTTGTTGACAATAGGAACAGACAAGACTCTGCCTACTATCCAGCAAGTAAACGTGCTGGTAGAGAAAAGTAGCGTAGGGTTTGAGTGGCCGGCAATCAAAGATAAGCGAGTCAAGGGCATAAATGTTTACAGAGCTATCCCGGGTGATTTTAAGAATCAAAAATTTACCCGCATAGCTTCTTTGGGCAGCAGATATGCTACTCACTATATAGACAGGACCATTAAGCCTAATACAAAGTATATGTACACATTTACAACCTTTGATCTGATACATGAATCACCTCACGGCAAGATTATTAGAGTCAAAACATCATCAGCCTATAAACCTGTGGAGTTTGTCAAGGTCTATCTCAGAGCATCCGGCGTAGTAAAAGTGCTGTGGAAGCCTCACCCCAATCCGCGTATCTCGGGATATATCATCCAAAGACGCCTGGCCAAGAAAAAAGAGTGGCACTATCTGGCCAGTGTATCGGGCAGGTTGATGCCGGAATATATCGATGCCTCTCCAGCAAAAGGTCACAGATATGCCTATCGTGTGATAGCCAAAAGCAGCTCGGGGGTACTTTCTATGCCCAGCAATGAAGCTTTGATACTCGTCAAGTAGTTTATGCCGCATATCAAAGTCAAGCCTTTTGCCGGCAACAAACTCGATGAGTTGGTATCGAAGGGTGATCTGCTCAGCTTTCGTGCCGTGTCAAAAGCTCCAAATAGCGGAAAAGAATCAAATAAAGAGCTATTGGGCTTAGTATTAGAAGGGGAGAGATTCGCGTTGGAATTACATAAAAGAGACGGTGAGTATTTG
The DNA here is from genome assembly GCA_964520575.1 of uncultured Campylobacterales bacterium. Lineage (GTDB taxonomy): Bacteria > Campylobacterota > Campylobacteria > Campylobacterales > Sulfurovaceae > S017-3. Next base: position 9,386 of record CAZFNK010000012.1, read on the forward strand.
ATAAAAGCCGAGAAATCTACAAGGCCTTTGGATGCAAACAAGATTAAAAGAGCATTGAGGCTTCTTGCGCAAAAAGCCGATCTTGAGATCATGCATGAGAATATCTCGCTTTCTACATCCAAGCCTTCTCTGGCCGAAGAGTACAATAAAAGTATCGGTGATTTTGAAAATATAGATTTCGGCGGGCGCAAAATAGCTGTCGAGGTGGGATTTGGCAGCGGCAGACATCTGCTGTATCAGGCAAAAGCCAATCCATATATACTTCATATCGGTATTGAGATTCATACTCCCTCGGCCCAGCAGGTGCTCAAGCAGATCAATTTGCAGGGTATAGACAATATCTGGGTGGTCAATTATGACGCAAGACTGCTGTTGGAAATGTTGCCCTCAAATGCAGCCAAAATGATATATGTCCATTTCCCGGTACCCTGGGATAAAAAGCCTCATCGAAGAGTGATCAGCCGCAATTTTGTTGATGAGGCGCTCAGAGTCCTGGATCAGGGGGGTGCTCTTGAGCTTCGAACCGACAGTGACAAATATTATAGATATGCACTGGAGGTCTTCAGTACTTTTCACAGAGCGCATTTTGAGGTCCGCAAAAATAGCGAAGCTGTCATTAGGAGCAAATATGAAGAGAGATGGCAGCGGCAGGATAAAGATATATACAATCTGACTCTTTTTTCTTATGAGATAAGTGTTCAGCGCCAAAAGGACTATATTTTTGATTTTGACGGCAAGATAAAACAAAGTGACGATCTGTGGAGACTGCCTCTTAAGAGTATTGTAAAGGATGATCATTTCGTCCATTTTGGCAAGCGATATGAGATAAATCAAGGCGCAGGGGCGTTGATCGAATGCTCGTTTGGCAGCTTCGATCGACCTGAACATAAGCTGATAATGATAGATAGGGTCAATGCTTCATACTATCCGCAGCCGCCTGTCAAAACAAGCAGCAATTATAAGGCACATCAAATTATCGGGGAGTACATATATGTCTAACGTGATCAGCGCAAGCCACTTGACTCTGGCATATGATGGAGGCAAAAAAGAGATCATCAAGAACGCCAGCTTCAAGATCAGAAAAGGGGAATTTGTTTTTATTACCGGTCCAAGCGGAAGCGGTAAATCGACTCTGCTCAAATCTTTTTACGGTCAACTGGCCCCCGCCAAAGGCAACCTGCTTGTCGGCGGCCTGGATATGACCAATGTAAGCAAGAAGAAGCTTCAGAAACTGCGCACCCACCTTGGGATAATCTTCCAGGATTATAAACTCATAAATGAGTGGACTGTTGCCAAAAACATTGTTTTGCCGTTGATCATCGCCGGATACAATGTAGATATGCAGCAAACCCAGGCGCAAAGGCTGCTCAAGCATGTCAAACTCGAGGGCAAGGGCGACATGTATCCGCTACAACTAAGCGGTGGAGAGCAGCAAAGAGTCGGTGTGGCCAGAGCACTTTCGAAGACTCCTTTTTTGATCCTGGCAGATGAGCCTACCGGAAACCTTGATGAATACTCATCAAATGTCATATGGGATCTGCTCGAGAATGCATGTGACCAGCTTGAGGCCACTGTGCTTGTGGTTACACACCGGATACCTACGATATTTAATATCCCTTATCGCCATTTTATTATTGAAAACGGGGGTTTGCATGAAGTCCATTAAAAATCATATTATGTTCATACTGCCCCTTCTGGCTATATTACTGGGGATAGAGTCATTTCTGGTCTTCAATCGAGTAACAGCAAGCTATGGGGACAACCTCAAAGAATCATATTCGATACTCGCCGTTGCAAAAAAGGAGATGGGCATAGATGATTTCAGGTCTATAAACAGGCACATCTCAACAGTGGAGAAGGTGGAAAAGACTCCCATAGTCAAGCAGGTAGCAAAAGGGATACCAAATATTTCGACAGATGAGATCATTAAAGCTCTTCCTCAGTTCTATACCTTGCATCTGGATAGATATTTGGGCAATCGGGATATAGAAAAGATCAAAAAGTCACTTCTTTCACATGACAATATAACAAGGGTGGAGACGTTTGGACAGGCGCATAATGCCAACTATAACCTGTATATGATGATCAAGGTGGCCCTTTGGACATTTGTAGGTTTCATAGTTTTTACAAGCCTTTTTTTGGTGGTCAAACAGATGGAGATATGGCAGCTGGAGCACAGAGAGAGGATGCAAGTAATGGAGATACTGGGTGCTTCGGCAATGCTAAGAAGCGGTGTGTTATTTCGCATAGCATTAACAGATGCTGTCATAGCCACACTGGCAACCATAGGAACCTTCGCTTTTTTGAGGTATGTCTGGGTGGCAAAAAGCGGCATCGATCTGCTTGTAAGAAAGCAGGCGTTGTTTTTTGAGCTTAAGGATATAGCGATCCTTGGCGGTATCGCTTTGACGATAGTAGTGGTATCTGTAGTAGTGGTAGCCAGAGGTGTCAAGGAGAACCGCGATATATGAAGAAATTCGCTTTGATCATTTTTATGTTTATCTTTAGTGCCGGAATAACGCATGGAGCTACAAATATTCACGAGCTCTGGGATAAGAAAAAAACAAACACCAAAAAAAGATCCTACAAAAAACTATGGGAAAAGCCTGCGAAAAAGTCCAAAGGAAAAGCCAAAAAACTTTTTAATACCCTTGAAAAAATAGAAAATTCCAAATCGATATTGCAAGAGACATCTTCCATGCAAAAAGAGATGAATCAGCAGCTTGAGAAAATAGCTAAAACGATAGAGAGAACCACTCTTGAGAGTATAGCTATCAACAAAGTGCTAAGACGACTCAAAAATGAACTCAAAAAGAGTGAAATCCAATACAATAAAGCGCAACAGTCTATCTCTGAATACGGAAGCAAAATAAACAAATTAAACAAAACCATAGATACCAGACATGATGCTTTTGTGCGTCTTTTGACAGAGCAGTTTTCGCTTACGCTGGCAATGAAAAATCAGGGCGGCACTACAGTCAACTCTATCATAGGTCACGAGGTCTATGAAGCGCTCAAGAAGAAAAATGCGCAAGAACTTGCAAAACTGAAAAACGAGATCGATATCTCCAATAATACCAAAAAAAAATTGCTCAGCAAACAAAACAGGATCAGGAAAAGCATCAGCTCACTCCGAGCCAAAAGAGATTTGTATGATCGGAAGAAAAAAGAGAAAAAGCAGCTTTTGGCGAAACTTGCAAGGAAGGAAGAAGAATACCGCGCCAAACTCAAAAGTATAATGCAAAGACAAAAAGCGCTGCGCCAGACATTAGCCAAACTAAACATTCTGCGCCAAAGTGAGATCATGGAGGCAAAGCGTGCCGAGGAAGCCAGAAAAGCCGAACTCAAACGCAGAATAGCACAACGCAAGGAGAAGCAGAGTAGAACTCTTCGGGAGGGAAAAGTTTCAGATATCAATTTTTCAACTGCAAATACGCCTACTAATGTCAAACAATACGGCAGCTCCTATCAGGCGAAAAACATACAGGCATACCGTGGGGCCAAAACCATTTCCCCTTTGGCTAGAGCCAGGGTGGTCAAAAAGTTCGGTTCATATATAGATCCTATCTACAAGATCAAGATCTTCAATGACAACATAGTATTAAGATCGCCTGTACAGGGCGCCAAAGTAAGAAATGTTCTCAATGGCAAAGTGGTATACATCGGTCAGAACAGTATGCTGGGTAAAGTGGTGATAGTAGAGCACGGCAATCGCTTGCACACCATATATGCCGCACTTGATCGTATCTCCCCTCTAATTCACGTAGGAAGCAGGGTCAAAAAAGGGGTGATTATCGGACGCATCAAAAGAAAGCTTATATTCCAAGCTACACAGAACTCTAAATACATCAACCCGCTCAGGCTGATCCGGCTCTAGGCGACTATTCCCTCTGTCATCAGTTTAAGATCGGAAGGATTGCTTGCATTCTGGAGCATTGTCTCACTTGTAATCTGCCCACTTCTGAAATATTCGGCCAAAGCCTGGTCAAGAGTTTGCATGCCATAAGAGTTGGAGCCTTTTGATATGGCTTCTATGATTTCGCTGTCACGCCCTTGGCTGATGATCTCGGATATGCGGGCTGTATTTTTCATTATCTCTACTGCGGGTATAAGTCTATTTTGTCTGGTTGCCACAAGTCTTTGAGAGATTATTCCTATCAGAATCTCAGATAGGGTGCTTCTTACCTGTTGCTGGCTATCGGCAGGGAACATATTTACTATTCTGCCGATAGTCTCGGCACTTCCTTTTGTGTGAAGAGTGGAAAGAACAAGATGACCGGTATTTGCTGCATGTAATGCTATCTCCATGGTCTCGTAGTCTCTTATCTCACCGATAAACAGTACATCAAAATCTTCTCTGAAGGCAGCTGTAAGAGCATGCTTGAATGAGCGTGAATTTTCTCCTATTGCCCTCTGGCTTATGATCGATTTGTCTTCCCTGAAAACAAACTCTATCGGGTCCTCTATAGTAATGATGTGGCGTCTGTATTTTTTGTTCATTAAGTCTATCAACGAAGCTACGGTAGTTGATTTGCCGCTGCCTGTAGGTCCTGTCATGAGGATCAAGCCTTCTTTTTGGTCAGCAAATTCAGCTATGCTTTCTGGAAGTCTCAACTCTCTAATTGTCGGTATCTCTACAGGTATAGCCCTCATAGCTATACTCAACCCATTGATCTGATAGAAGAGATTGACTCTGAAGCGTGTTCTGTTATCAAGCAGATAGAAATGATCTATCTCCTTTTCTTCCATGAGTTTTTCGTAGATTTCAGGGGGGAGGATTGCTCTGGCCAGATTCTCTACATCAGCATTGCTGAGTACTTCGCTTTGGATAGGAAAGAGCTCCCCGTTGATACGAACATGAGGTGCCGAACCTGCCTTTAGATGCAAGTCGCTACCGCCGTTTTCTACCGTGTAGTTAAGGAATTGTTCCAATCGTTGTTTGTTCATAATAAATCCTGATTTGACTATTTGAATGTAATTGTACTATAAAAATGTATGACAAATGTCAAATATATCCGATACTCATTTCTGTGCAGCCGATATTGTTGTTTTAAATCCCCTCTAACCACCATTTGGCTATAATCGCGTCAAAATTAAAGGTGCATTGATGGCGAAACGTGTTTTGGTGAAGTTTTCCGGTGAGGCTTTGGCAGGTGCGGAGGGTTATGGTATAGATACCAAAATCCTCAATTATATCGGCAATGAGATCAAAAGTCTGGTTGATAACGGTGTGGAAGTCGCCATTGTGGTAGGAGGCGGCAATATTATTCGCGGTGTGACTGCCGCACAGGACGGGATCATCAAGCGAACAAGCGGTGACTATATGGGGATGCTGGCGACAGTCATAAACGGTGTAGCTATTCAGGAAGCCCTGGAGCACATTGGTCTTGAGGCGAGGTTGCAATCAGCTATAGATATGCATGAGATCGGAGAATCCTTTATCGTGCGCCGAGCTCGCAGGCATCTTGAGAAAGGCAGAGTTGTGATATTTGCGGGAGGCACGGGCAATCCTTATTTTACCACCGATACGGCAGCGACTTTGCGTGCCAATGAGATCGAAGCCGATATGCTTATCAAGGCCACCAAGGTCAACGGCGTTTATGACAAAGATCCATCAAGATACCCTGATGCGGTCAAGCTTGAGACTCTGAGTTATGACCGGGCATTGAGTGATCATATCAAGGTGATGGATGATACCGCTATAGCTCTGGCCAAAGACAATAGCCTCCCTATAGTAGTCTGCAATATGTTCGAACAGGGCAATCTCCTTGCTATAGTGCAGGGTGATAGAAGTAACTGTTCTGTGGTAGAATAATATATAAGAAGGAAATCATATGAGAATAGAACAAATTACAGCTATAGCGCTTGAGAAAGTTGATCATGACAGATATCTGCTTGCCAAAGCGATTGGGAAGAGAGCAGAAGAGCTCAACAGTGGGGCTGCACCGCTTGTGGATATGGATATCAAAGAACATCAGCCTACTGACATAGCACTTTTTGAGATCGCTGAGGGCAAGCTGACAGTTTCGCGAGAGCAGTAGCCCTTGAATGAGTTTCTCGAGCTCATAAAAAGTGTCCGCAGTATAGATGACGCAAGGCAGATACTGTCTCGTCAGATCCAAATAGATAATGAGATCTCTGCGGCTCTTGAATATGCCATAGAGGCTCACAGCGGCCAAACTCGCAGAAGCGGTGAACCGTATGTAATACATCCTATCCTTGTAGCGGCCATCACAGCCTCTATAAGTAGTGATCCTGTAATGGTTGTATCCGCATTGTTGCATGATGTGGTAGAGGATACTCCAAGTACAATCGATGATATCAGAGCAAGATTTGGACAGGATGTCGAGCATATCGTATCAGGCCTGACCAAAATAGTGGAGATCCGGGATGAGAATCTTGCACCTTCTTACTCAAATGAGAGGCTGATAACTTCGGCACTGAGTTTCCGTAAGATGTTGGTAGCATCTATCGAGGATGTGCGTGTACTGATCATCAAACTTTGTGACAGATTTCACAATATGCTTACACTTGATGCGCTCCCAAGAGACAAGCAGCTTCGCATATCTGAGGAGACCCTTGTGGTTTATGCGCCTATAGCGCATCGCCTCGGTATCGCCAAGATCAAAAACCACCTTGAAGACCTAAGTTTTAAATATATATATCCTGATGACTATAAAAAAATAGACGACTATATACGATCCAACGACCAAAATCTCCATTTCAAACTAAATGCTTTTATTGAGAGCGTTAAAAATACTCTTCACAAAGCAGGATACCATTGGGAGGACTTCGAGATAGTGGGGCGTGTCAAGCATTACTACTCTATCTATCTGAAAATGCATCGAAAAGGCATCTCTATCGAGGAGGTGCTCGATCTGCTGGCTATAAGGATCATTCCCAAAGAGCCGCTGGAGTGTTATGAAATACTTGGGGCGCTACATCTTAAATACACTCCGTTGATATCCCGATTCAAAGACTATATAGCCCTCCCCAAAGAGAACGGCTATCAGACCATCCATACCACGCTTTTTGGCGAAGAAGGAATAGTGGAGGCCCAGATACGCACAAGACAAATGCATCAGTTGGCGGAGTATGGAGTAGCCGCACACTGGAAATACAAAGAGGGAATAGATGACAAGATCAAGCTTGACTGGCTAAAAAGTCTGCACTATCAGAATGAATCGATAGAGGAGTTTTATGAGCTTGCCAAAGGTGATCTCTATAGTGAAGATATCACTGTTTTTTCTCCTGACGGTGATTATTTTACCCTCCCCAAAGACTCTGTGGCTCTAGATTTTGCATATATGGTGCATTCGGAGATTGGTGATACGGCCACAGGAGCCATGATCAATAAAGAGAAAGCCTCCCTGCTGACTATACTCAAAAACGGAGATATAGTCCGTATCATTACCGATGGAGTGCCGCGTTTGCATTGCTCTTGGGTCGATACTGTCAAAACATCTCGTGCAAAAGAGGGGATCAGGAGCAAGTGTCGTCACTGGATCAGAGAAGTTGATGAGATGTATGCCTATAATATCCTAGCTACAATCTTTGGCCGAAAAAGTGATGAGATACGCACTATTGCCAAGTTGGCCGATGCGGAGAGCTCTATATACAGAGCAGCCGTGAGACTCGACAATCTCAAAGAGAAAATATCCAAAATAGCCAAATCTGCCAATATAAAGGAGGTGAGGTTCTGGGAGCTTCTCAAGCGGGGCTATAAAAAGCCGCAAATAAGAAAGATAGACCACTTTTTGTTCTTTACAAACAAAACTTTAAGCGGTGTGGAGTTTGACTACTGCTGCCATCCAAAAATGGGGGACGAAATCGTTGCCTTTTATAAGGATAACAAAGCTATTATACACCACAAATTGTGCATGAAGGCATACGAGAAGATCAAACGAGGTGATCCTATGCTGTATGTATCTTGGAACTATAAGAGTTCTGCAAGATACAGACTTATCATCAGCCTTCAGAATCAAAGAGGAGTATTGGCCGATCTGATGACAAAGATCAGCAAGATGGGCCTGGATGTGAACAGTATTGAGCTTGGGATCCAGAGCAGCGAAAGCGCAGAATTCTGCAAACTTGAAGTGGAGAGCGAGACGCTGGATGCTGATCGGATACGCCAAGAGCTGTCGGACAAATATAAGATAATTGATGTAGTCGCCTTGAACGATGCATATGAGAAATAAAAAGCGAGGATAGAAACAAATGGGCATAGCTAAGGCTTTGGCAGAGATAGAACGAGGAGTGGCTGAGATCATAGATATGGAAAAGATAGAAAATCTTATTACCCGCTATTATAATTCAGGCGAGAAGTATCTGGTCAAACTCGGACTTGATCCTACTGCTCCTGATCTGCATCTTGGCCATACTGTGATACTTCAAAAACTCCGCACTTTTCAAAAGCACGGTGCGATCATTCAGCTTCTTATTGGTGATTTTACAGCTATGATAGGCGATCCTACCGGCAAGAATGAGACACGGAAGGTGCTTGATAGAGAAGCGGTCCGAGCCAATGCCAAGACTTATCAGGAGCAGGCTTTCAAGATACTCGATCCTGACAAAACAGAGCTGATGTTCAACTCCACATGGCTTGATGCTTTGGGTGCTGATGGCCTGATACAGCTCACTACTCAATATAATGTCGCGAGAATGCTGGAAAGGGATGATTTCGAGAAACGATACAAGGCAGGCAAAAGCATAGCTATTTCTGAATTCCTCTATCCTTTGCTTCAAGGATATGACAGTGTGGCTATGAAGTGCGATATAGAGCTGGGTGGAACCGATCAGAAATTCAATCTCCTTATGGGTCGCCACTTGCAAAGAGCATACGGTGTGGGCAAAGAACAGGCAGTTTTGATGATGCCGATCCTCGAAGGGCTCGACGGTATTCAAAAGATGAGCAAAAGTCTTGGCAACTATATAGGCATATCTGAAGATGCCAAAACCATTTACGCCAAAGTGATGTCGATCAGTGATAAGTTGATGTGGAGGTACTATGAACTCTTAAGCGATAGATCACTTACAGAGATAGAGGAGCTTCAAGTAGGTGTAAATGACGGCTCAATCCATCCAAAAAAAGTCAAAGAGATGCTGGCCTATGAGATCACGGCCCGATTCCATGATGAGGATGCGGCCAAGAGCGCCAAACAGGAGTTTGACAATGTGTTTGCCGCCAATAAACTTCCTGAAGATATACCGCAGTTTAACATGGAAGAGGGTATATGGATATGTAAAGCTCTTGTAGATGCGGGGCTTGAGCCGTCCACATCCCAGGCTAGAAGAGATATCAAGCAAAATGCGGTGAGCATAGATCAAAAAAAGATAAATGACGAGAAACTTAATCTCTCATCAGGAGAGTATATACTTCAGGTGGGCAAACGTAAATTCGCAAAAGTAAAGGTGGGTTGAGACAATGGAATTCAAAGCTCTGAAGATCGGGAACTATACTATAGAAAAACCTATTATTCAAGGTGGCATGGGACTTGGTATCTCTTGGGACAGGCTGGCTGGTACGGTATCTGCTGAAGGGGGACTTGGTGTGATCAGTTCGGTAGGTACCGGTGTGTATGAGAACAGAGCATACGCAGAAAAGCTGATGGGCGAGGGGCGCCCGTATGAGGCTAAGAATTTCTATTCTGCCAAAGCACTTCACAAGATCTTTGAGAATGCCCGCAAGATATGCGGAGATGCACCTCTGGCCTGTAATATCCTGTATGCTATCAATGATTACGATCGTGTAGTGAGAGATGCTTGCGAAGCTGGAGCGGATATGATCATCACCGGAGCCGGACTGCCTCTGACACTTCCTGATGCTGCTAAGGATTTTCCTGATGTAGCGCTTGTGCCTATCGTCTCAACTGCCAAGGCTTTAAGGATTCTTTGTCGCAGGTGGGAAAAAACCCACGGCAGGCTGCCGGATGCCGTGATAGTAGAAGGACCTCTCAGCGGGGGGCACCAGGGGTTTAAGTACGAAGAGTGTTTTTTGCCCGAAAATCAACTCGAAAATATCCTCCCTCCAGTAGTGGAAGAGGCAAAAAAATGGGGCGATATACCAGTTATTGCAGCCGGTGGAGTCTGGGATCATGACGATATAGTACGGATGATGGAGCTGGGTGCAGCGGGAGTACAAATGGGTACTCGCTTCATCGGCACGCACGAGTGCGACGCAAGCGATACTTTCAAGCAGGTGATCCTGGACTCTACAGAGGATCGTATCAAGCTTGTCAAGTCTCCTGTAGGCTATCCTGCCAGAAGTGTACAGACCCATTTGCAGGAAGCTATCGCTGAAGGCACAGCCCCCAAGATAGCCTGCATTTCCAACTGTGTGGCCCCTTGCCACAGAGGCGAGGAGGCCAAAGCCGTAGGATACTGTATTGCCGATCGTTTGAGTGATGCATATGAAGGGATGGAGGAGACTGGACTATTTTTTACCGGCTCCAACGGATATAGGCTCAATGAGATCATAAGTGTTCATGAATTGATGGAAAAACTGATGGAGGGAGAGTAGCAGGTGAGAGTACTTGCACGTATTTTACTCTTGCTGCTGTTTGCATGGGGTGTTATGCAAGCAGACAATATACTTCAAAAAGCTACGATCAAAAATGACAGGCTCTATCTTGAGTTTTCAAGTCCTGTAGATCCAGAATCGTTCCGTACATTTATATTGATCAGACCGGGCTCGGTGCGATATGTTTTTGACTTGAAAGATACTAGATTGGGCTCCAGGCGCGTGCCTTTGGGGCTGCATCATGACGCTGTAAAAGCCATCAGAATATCCCAATACCATCCACATACCGTGCGCATAGTGATAGAGACGGCCAAAAAATACAGGATGATTCACGGTCGCAAAGGGGCAAGGCTCTACAATATCACACTCCCAAAAGGCAAAAAAAAGCAAAAGGGTGTAGGCGCATTGTTTGCAGATGTGGGGACTGTTGCAAAAAAACCGCCGCTTATACACAAAACTGATCGAAAAATTGGCAAATCCAATATAAAAAAGACCAAACCAGTAAAAAAAAGAATCGCAAGAACTACTCGCAGATATACCATTATTATTGACCCTGGACATGGTGGCCATGATGCCGGTGCCATCGCCGGTCATCGCAGAGAAAAGGATGTCGTACTTCAGATAGCCCGAAGAGTACGCAAGCATCTACAGCGTATGGGGTTTCGAGTGATCATGACCCGCAGCGCGGATAGGTTTGTTAGACTTCGAAACCGAACGAGATTTGCCAATCGCAAGAGAGGAGATGTCTTTGTATCAATTCATGCAAATTCTTTATCCAATCCCAGGAAGCGATATCGTCATGGTGTAGAAACTTATTTCTTGCAGACTACAAGAAGCGCAAGAGCTAAAAGAGTAGCGGCCAGAGAGAACAGTGTCGTTTTAAGACGCAGCGACAAGTTGAGTAAAAATGTTATACTCAATGCCGTCATGACAGGCCCCAAGATCGTACTTTCAAATAAGTTAGCCATAGATATACAGCGACATATACTTGGGAATTTGCGTAGCAAATACAGCGGCGTGGCTGACGGAGGGGTGAGGCCGGCTCCCTTCTGGGTACTGGTAGGAGCAGAGATGCCGGCTGTACTTGTAGAGACCGGTTACATATCAAATCCCACAGAGCGTAAAAGGCTGTTCAACCCTCGCTATCAGGACCTGCTGGCCAAAGGAATCGCTGAAGGGGTAGCAAATTATCTTGCAAACAGAGAGAAGGAGTTTGAGTAGTTATTGCTGCTTGGATTTTTCGTATTCTCTCATGGCTTCGATCACTTCACCCATGAGTTCACCAAGCTCCACCCCCAGCATATCAGCCCCCTTGCTGACCACGTCCCTGTTGACTCCGGCGGCAAATGATTTTTGCTTGAATTTTTTCTTGACCGATTTGACAGTAAGATCATCGGCTGATTTGGATGGGCGTACCAGTATGCAGGCATTTACCAGTCCGCTCAGTTCGTCAACAGCATAGAGGGTTTTCTCCATGAGGCTTTTGGGTTCGATATCGGTGACGATGCCGTATCCATGACTCATCATAGCTCGGATAATCTCCTCATCATAGCCGTGCTCTCTCATGATCTCGGCAGCTTTGTAGCAGTGCTCATCCGGATACTTCTCATAGTCTAGATCGTGCAGGAGACCCACTATGCCCCATTTTTCCTCATCTTCACCGTATTTTCGGGCAAAATATCTCATGCAGGCTTCTACCTGCAATCCGTGTTCCGCAAGAGCAGGGTTGGTGTTGTATTTTTTTAGCAGATTCAGAGCATCTTCTCTGTTTGGCATATTTTACTCCTTTTGTTTTTCTTTTCTTCTCTTGGCCTCTTTGTGGTGCTTTTCGAATTTGACTGAACGGACCCATAGCCAGTTAACCAGGAGGTAGACCGCAAAATTGACCACAGTCCCTACAAAAAATGCTCCCACATACATCGATGTAGCTATCTGGCTCCAGTGGCTTTGGAACCATTGTATAGTAAGCTCAATACCTTCTATTGCTTCTCGTCCAAGTAGAAGGTTGCCGATTAGATATTCTCCATAAAAGATAAAAGGATACGTAATGGGGTTGCTCAGCCATACTACTGCTATGGCGATTGGGACATTGAACTTAAAAAACGGCGTGGTGGCCATTATTCCTGCCATTTGCATCGGCATGGGGATCGAACCCCAGAACCATCCTACGGCAATACCGCGGACAATACTGCGCCTGTTGGTTCCGAAATACCCCTTTGGCAGCTTGTATTTCTCAAGAAATGCATTGATCTTGTCGGCTGTTTTGCCTTTTGGTCCTTTGAGCGTCTTTCGTATCATGACCCTTCCTGTTTTGTAGGCCAAAGTGTAAACTTTTTGAGCTTTAATTCATCTTTACCAAGATTAGAGTAAAATACGCCTACTTTATCGCAAGGGTCTTATCATGAGTAACTATATGCTCTTTTCAGGTACATCCAACCCTGAGCTTGCCGAAGAGATAGCAAGATATCTCGAGGTGCCTCTATCCGAAGCCAAGATCAGCCGTTTTTCCGATGGGGAGATCAGTGTGCAGATAGCCGAAAGTGTGCGTGGCAAGGATGTATTCATAGTCCAGCCTACATCGGCTCCGGCCAATGCCAATCTGATGGAACTGCTCATCATGACAGATGCTCTCAAGCGTTCATCCGCCAAATCCATCACAGCTGTAGTGCCGTACTACGGATATGCTAGACAAGATCGCAAGGCTGCCCCGAGGGTACCCATATCAGCCAAGCTGGTAGCCAATCTGATGGAGACGGCCGGTATTACCCGAATGGTGACTGTTGATCTGCATGCTTCTCAGATACAGGGCTTTTTTGATATTCCCGTGGATAACCTGTATGGAGCAATTCTATTTATAGATTATATCAAGGCCAAAAAATTTGACAACCCTGTCATAGCCTCACCCGATATTGGAGGGGTAGCCAGAGCAAGATATTTTGCCAAAAAGCTCGGACTGGATATGGTGATCGTGGACAAAAGGCGCGAAAAAGCCAACGAGAGTGAAGTGATGAATATCATAGGAGATGTCAAAGGCAAAGACATCATTATGATCGATGATATGGTTGATACTGCCGGTACAATGGTCAAGGCAGCCTCAGCCCTCAAGGATCTTGGAGCTTCATCTGTAATGGCGTGCTGTACCCATCCTGTGCTATCTGGTCCGGCATTGGAACGTATCGAAAAAGGCGCGCTTGATGAGTTGGTAGTCTCAAATACGATCCCTATGACAAAAAGCTGCAAAAAAGTGAAAATGCTATCAGTAGCCCCAATGCTTGGAGAGGTGATCAGGCGAGTTGTCAACAACGAAAGTGTTAATTCACTGTTTGAGACAAATTGATATGGTCCCACAGTCGCATATACGCAATTTTTCCATCATTGCCCACATAGATCACGGCAAATCTACTTTGGCCGATCGCATCATACAGGAGTGCGGTGCAGTGTCAGAGCGCCAGATGTCGGCCCAGGTGATGGACACTATGGATATAGAAAAAGAGCGGGGCATCACCATCAAGGCCCAATCTGTCAGACTTGATTATATCAAAGACGGCGAGCACTATATCCTCAACCTTATAGACACTCCGGGCCATGTTGATTTTTCATACGAAGTGAGCAGATCACTGGCATCAAGTGACGGAGCTCTGCTGATAGTTGATGCCGCCCAGGGAGTGGAAGCCCAGACGATAGCCAATGTCTATATTGCACTCGAGAATGATCTGGAGTTGCTTCCTGTAGTCAATAAGATAGACCTTCCAGCTGCTGATCCTGACAGAGTGTTGATAGAGGTAGAGGAGGCCATAGGGCTTGACTGTACCGAGCACAATCTCATATCCGCCAAAACAGGGCAGGGGGTCAAAGAACTCATCGATACGATTGTAGATCGCGTACCGCCCCCAAAAGGCGACCCCGATAAACCCACCAAGGCTTTGATATATGATAGTTGGTTTGACAATTATCTTGGAGCTTTGGCGCTTGTGAGAGTTTTTGACGGTACTATCCGCAAAGGTGATATAGTCAAAGTAATGGGGACCAACGAGGATCATCAGGTGCTTGATCTAATGTACCCCAATCCTATCGCTCCGATCAAGACTGCCGAGATAGCCACAGGTGAGATAGGTATAGTCGTAATGGGGCTTAAGACCGTGGACGGCATCAAAGTGGGAGATACCATCACAGATGCCAAAAATCCGGCCAAAGAGGCGATACCGGGCTTTGAGCCTGCCAAGCCGTTTGTCTTTGCGGGACTTTATCCTATAGAGACGGACAAATTTGAGGATCTGCGAGATGCCCTGAACAAACTCAAGCTCAACGACAGCGCTCTGACGTTTGAGCCTGAGAGCTCATTGGCACTTGGGAGCGGATTTCGCACGGGGTTTTTAGGGATGCTGCATATGGAGGTAGTCAAAGAGAGACTTGAGAGAGAGTTTGGTCTTGATCTGATAGCTACAGCACCTACTGTAGTATATGAAGTGCTCAAAACCAACGGCGAGAGGATAGAGATACAAAATCCCAGCGAATTGCCCGAGGCTCAAAAGATAGATACTATTTTTGAACCTTATGTCAAAGCTACGATACTTACACCCAACGACTATGTAGGCAACCTCATCAAGCTGCTCAATGACCGCAGAGGAGTGCAGGTAAGGATGGACTATCTCAATGAGAACAGGGTGCTGCTGGAGTATGATATACCGATGAATGAGATAGTAATGGACTTTTATGACAAGCTCAAATCCGTTACCAAAGGGTATGCGAGTTTTGACTATGAGCCGACAGGTTTTAGGCCCGGCAAACTGGTTAAACTCGATATCAGGGTAGCCGGAGAGGTAGTTGACGCGCTTAGTATTATCGTGCCTGAATCCAAAGCCCGCACAAGAGGGCTGGCATTTGTCCAGCAGCTCAAAGAACTCATCCCAAGGCAGCTTTTCGAGGTGGCCATCCAGGCAAGTATCGGCAATACCATTATAGCCCGCTCCAATGTCAAATCTATGGGCAAAAACGTAACTGCCAAGTGTTATGGGGGCGACATTACTCGGAAGCGAAAACTTCTCGAGAAACAAAAAGCGGGCAAAAAGAGGATGAAAGCCATAGGCAAAGTGCAGGTGCCCCAAGAGGCGTTTATGGCGGTACTCAAAATTGACAGCTGATAATTTGAAGTAACAAGTAAAAGGTAAAAGATAAAATGAGAGTTCACAGTTTCAATCCAAATTATTCACTATTTACTATTCGCTATTTACTCATGCTCATCGGAGTCTACCGATGAGCATGTTGAATGAATGGGCGTTTCATATACACCTAATTGCCGCTATCTCGTGGATAGGGGGGTCAGTGTTTATGTTTGTGCTGGGAGTTACTCTCAGAGACAAGGAGGCGCAAAAGCAGGTATATCCGCGGGTGGGCCCTATATTTGGCTGGTATGAAGCTATTGTTTTTGTGATATTGCTGGTAACCGGTGGCATATTGGGGCTAAACTACGGCCTTTTTGATCTATTGATGCACCCAAACGGCAGTGAGATATCATCAGCATTGCAAAAAAAGGTGATATTTGTCACTACGCTTGCTGTTCCTACAGTGATACACTTCGTGATAGCCTACCGCACTAACGACAGAGAACGCACACCGCTGGAGCACCTGGGTTCACGTATCTCATCTATGCTGATATTTTTCCTCAATCTTGTAGTGATGCATTATGCCATTATGCTAAGAGATATTCTCTAATGTCTAAAACCCTATACATAGCCCGTCACGCCAAATCAAGCTGGGATGATCCGAGTCAGAGTGATTTTGAGCGCCCACTGAATAAAAGAGGGCTTCGTGATGCACCCATGATGGCCAAGCTTCTTCGCTCCAAGGGGGTTTTGCCCCAGATCATAGTCTCCAGTCCCGCTCTCAGAGCCAAAACCACAGCTGAGATATATCATAAGGCTATAGGGGGTGAACTGATATATGACGAGAGGATATACGAGGCCTCTGCTATGGCACTTAAGTATCTGATCGATGAGTATCTCATCAGGTGCAATAGTCTAATGATAGTGGGCCACAATCCTGGACTGACTTCACTAAATGATAGATTGAGTGATATGTCCATTTATAATCTTCCTACTGCAGCAGTTGTGGGGATAGAGTTTGAAGATAATAACCTGGAGCAGGGCAGGCAGATCCTGTACGAATACCCCAAGAAGTATCGATAGCTATTTGCCGCTCTTGCGCGGATCTGGATTGTGACGGCGATCTTTTTCTATGATATTACCTTCACTATCAGTGATCGGAAAATCCCTGGGACCTGAGTCGAAACGGCGGTCTTGCTTGGTACGTAACCTTTTTATGGCCTTATTGAATTGTTCCTTTTGGGTCTCGGCAATTTTGTTCAAAATAGCCAGCTCTGTAGGATCAAGAGAAACAAGCGTTTCTATCCATAAATTAGCCATATATTCCAGCTCGCTATAATAGTATGATGTATAGTGGAGCTTTGCCTTATGCATAGCCTGCATAGCATTAAAAGAGCGATTGTACTGTCTCATATATTTGTCGATAACCTTTTTCCCTTCACCCTTTGTTGCCAACTTTTGAATTAGACCCATGTCATATAATTGTTTGGCCGTATATATTTCCGCACTAGAAATTATTTTTTCAGATTGGCTAAGACCTGCTTTTCTGACCAAAAATCCATATCCTAAACCTGAAAAGACATTAAATCTCATTTGTTGAAGTCCAAAGAATCCTTGCTCTTCAGATACAATAGCCTGAGTAGAAAGTGCAGCCTCAAAACCTCCTCCAATAGCATCACCCTCCACAAAGGTAATTGTATGAATGGGCAAATCATAGCCTACAAAATTACCATGCATGACTTTCAAGGCAATCGAAGCACACTCTTTTAATTTATCTTTTCTATTGTTCTTTATCATATCATATAGTGTATCAAGGCTTCCTCCATAGCTATAAATATCAGGTATCTGAGAAGCATAGACAAAAAAACGAATAGGAATTTTTGGCTTCATGTTGTTGTGTCTAAAATAATCCTGTATTTCCAAGTGTAGATTGTGAAATTCTTGTAGCAATGAACTATTTAAACAAGGGCAGCTCTGGGGGTTACCGTATCCCCAAATCGCCAATGTTTTTGAATCATACCTTACAGATATTTCTTTACGGTCTCTGATAAGTTTATGAAACTCTCTATCCATTATCACCCTTTGTATTGTAAATAGACTGGACCTGATCTGCCGAGATCGGTTTCTCAAAAAGAAATCCCTGCATCATATGACATCCGGCTTCTTCAAGAAAAGCTTTTTGAGCATCTGTCTCGATGCCTTCGGCTACGACTCTAAGTCCTAGATTTTGGGCCATCGCTATGATGGTCTGCACCAATATTCTGTCCTCTTTGTCCTCCGGCAAATCTTCTACAAAAGAGCGATCGATCTTGACCTTGCCAATAGGGAGCTTTTTGAGATATGACAATGATGAGTATCCGGTACCAAAGTCATCTATGGCCAGATGTATACCTATATCTCTGATAGTATTCAAAACCCTTATAGCTTGTTTGGGTTTTTGGAAAGTATAACTCTCTGTGATCTCAAGCTCGAGCCAGTCCCTCCTGAAATCTACAGAATCCACGATCTTTTGCAAAATTTTCAAAAGTCCTCTATGGGACAGTTGCTTGACGGATAGATTGACAGAGATAAATTCTGGATCAAAACCATCTGCATGCCATCTCTTGATATCCTGTACTACACTGTTAAGTATCTTCTCTCCCAGAGGCACTATGAGAGAGCTCATTTCAGCGATCGGTATAAAATCTCCAGGAAGAAGAAGTCCTTTTTCGGGGTGCTGCCAGCGTACCAATGCTTCAAGCCCGATCAAACTCGCATCTTTTGTGTTGACAACAGGTTGGTAATAGACTACAAACTCATCTCTTTCTATACCTCTGCGTATGTATGTCTCTGTAGTCATTCTCTCTATGAGCTTTTCGGTCATTTTGGGTTTGTAGAAGTGTGAGAGATTGCGTCCGTCATGCTTGGCATTGTACATTGCCGTATCGGCGCATTTGATAAGTCCATCGGCACTGTCGCTGTCATCCGGGAAGATGCTTATGCCTATGCTGATGGTCATATGAATTTCGTATTCGTTTATAGAGAATGGTTCTGAGACTATCTTTCTGAGGTTTTGCGCTATAGTACCAGCATCTGAAATATCGCTGATACCTTCAAGTATCAGCGTAAACTCATCGCCACCGAGTCTTGCCAGGATATCCGACTCTCTGATGTTTTTTTGGAGTCTTCCGGAGAGCACAAGCAGCACTTCATCTCCTATCTGGTGTCCAAGCAGATCGTTGATCTCCTTGAAGTTGTCAAGATCTATGAACATGAGGGCCAGCTTGGTATCGTTGCGCTTGGCTTTGCTGATAGCAGCACCGAGATGCTCATAAAAAAGAGTTCTATTGGGAAGAGCCGTGAGAGTATCGTAGTAAGCAAGTTTGCGGTAGGCATTTTTTTGTTCTTTAAGTTTTTGTGTTTCTTGTTTAACTCTTTCTTCGAGGGTGTTGTTCAGTTTTTTTATATAAGAATAAATCTTTTGTGCTCTATGCTCATACACCGCAAACATAAAAGCCATCAAAGAAACCAAAATGATGATTAGAGAAAATATATGTTTACTGATCCCGGGAACAATATTAAACAAATAAAATAAAATTTCAATAATACTTATTATTGAAACAAAATAGCCGCCTCTTTTTCCGTCTACCAAAAATGCGAAGGCAATTAGAATTACAAGCCAAAAGATTCTAATATATATTTCGGGAGTTTTGATAATCCAAATCGACAAAACAATTATAGATGACACAATAATTAGATATGCGGCAAATAAATATGTCTTTTTACTAATTCTCATAATAAGTAGTGCAATTAATGATGAAAAAATATGCAAAAGATTAATTTTGACCTGAGGAACACTATTCCATTGAATGATTGTCAAAAAAGCTATTGTAGTTGCTACTACAGCAACTACAGTATTTAGTAATACAAATCTTGTTTTTAGCTCATACTCATCTTCACTAAAAGTATGTCCGCTAGTCAGAAAATTTTCCAATAATTTCATATAATAGTACTTTCTGCTTCATGAGATAAAACAGCCAAAGATTCCATAACTTCCTCGTAGTCAACAGATAGGAGTAGAATACCATAATTTGAGCTTTTTGGCAATACTTTTTGTCTACGATTTTTGCTATATTTATGCCATAATCAGATCGTAAAATTACTCTGTTTATATCTGTTTGAAAGATTGAGAATAAGTAGCAATCTGTGATTTTATAAAAAAGAGTGGTGGGTTCTCGGGGACTCGAACCCCGGACCACTCGGTTATGAGCCGAGTGCTCTAACCAGCTGAGCTAAGAACCCAATGAGCTTGACGGCTTTTTGCGTCTTCGTGCAGGAGGTGCTTTGATAGCCTTGTTGGCGGCATCTCTTTCCATCATGGTTATTTTTGCGTCCGAATTATACAGAAAATACCTTTTAAACGCAATGAGATTTAGCAGTATTCCAAAAAAGATAGCAAAAATGATAAAAGATGTCCCCCCGTGACTGAACATAGGAAGCGGCACACCCACCACCGGAGCCATACCTATGATCATGTACATATTGACGCCCATATATATAAAGAACAAAAAAGCCAATCCAGAGGCGACACTGCGTATGAAATAGTCGTCTCCATATATATGAGAAATACGCATGAGATGAACAATAAGCAGTATGTAGGTGATTATGACTGCAAGCATACCGACAAAACCCATCCGTTCGCCAAGATAGGCAAAGATAAAGTCGCTTGAAGATATGGGAAGGAACTTGAGCTGAGTCTGTGTCGCTTCGTCTTTGGCCTTCCCCTTAATGCCGCCTGAGCCGATAGCTATAAGGGCTTGCTGTACATGATAACTTGGTTTGCCGATGAAGTCATGGATCCTTTTTTTCTGATAATCATGCAATCCATACTGATAGATCAGCGGAGCTGTCCCGGCAAGAAAAATCATTAGACTGACTATAAGTTTCCAGTTGATACCCGCTATAAAAATAATACCATATCCAGTCATCAGCAGTACCAGTCCGGTACCCAGATCAGGCTCTTGCACTATGAGCACAAACGGGATCAGGATCACTATAGATAACTTGACAAAATCTTTGAGCCCGTAGCCCTCTTTTGGCGGAGGGTTGCGCCCAATGAGATAGGCCAACATCAAAATCACGCTGATCTTAATAAACTCTGAGGGCTGTACTGTAAAGGGAGTGCCCGGTATGTGTATCCAGCGCTTGGCACCGAGTATGGTCACGCCGTAGAATTTGACTGCGATCAGCATCAGGGTATTGATAATATAACTCAAAGGGGCTATCCACCAAAGTATCATTTTCCAAGGTATAAAAGCAGCAATAACCAGAGCAAGGGCGCCAACTATATAGTATATCATCTGTTTTTGGAAGAGTGCAGGATCGATCTCTTTGACAAGAGTGGACGATATCACAAGCAGAGGCAGCGCCTGGATAAGTAGTAAATAGTTGAAATTGCGCGGCAATTTCTTGAAATACTCTACTATGCCCTCTATATCCATATGTCGCCTTTTGATGGTCCATTTATGATATTTTTTCGGTATTATATCAAAAAGCACAGGAGAGCAGATTGGATTTGTATATTTTTGATAATCTTGCGCAAAAGAGTGGAGTGAGGCATGCTGTTTCTGCACGTAATACAGGCGAGCCGGCCCAGTTTTCGATGGCTTATCATACCGGAGAGAATCTGCTGCATATAGAGCATAATCGCCGGCTTTTACAAGAGTACTTTGGAGAAGAGACGCGATTTGTCTCCGCGCTTCAGGTGCACGGCGATAAGATATATGAAGCCAGCAGCCATGAAAGCAGAGGGTGGAAGAGCTTGGATGAGACACTCAGAGTTGATGCGATGATAACAAATGTGCCAAATGTAGCGCTTACTATTTTGACAGCTGATTGCGTGCCTATATTGCTATATGACCCCATCAGGCAGGCTGTTGGAGCTGTGCATGCAGGCTGGCAGGGCAGTCGCCTGAATATAGCGACCAAAACCGTGCGGAAAATGGAAGAGTCTTACGGCAGCGATCCTGCCGACATCCTTGTAGGTATAGGGCCATCGATAAGGGGGTGTTGCTATGAAGTAGGAACAGATGTAGCTGAGCATTTTATCTCCTATAGCGGCACTGTGGAGGATAAGAAAGATGGAAAATATCTGCTTGATCTGAAGCTTGTCAACTCCTTGCAGCTTCGTGATGCAGGAGTTCTTGAGAGAAATATTGAGATCAGCCCATACTGTACATCGTGTGATAATGACAAATTTTTCTCATACCGAAAAGAGGGCGGAACCAAGGGGCGGTTTGTGAGTGCCATATCTCTATCAGCCTAATCGGTCCTTGAAATCTTTATAAACAAACTCTCTAAGGACTTCTACGCTTCCGTTCTTTCTAAGTACTGCAATAGATGGTAATCTAATACCATTGAATGTAGTGGCTTTGACCATGGTATAATGCATCTGATCTTCGAAGATTACTTTATCGCCGATCTTCAAAGGTTCATCGAAACTGTAATCCCCCATGATATCTCCGGCCAGACAGGTATTGCCGGCAAGCCTGTAGGTGTATGGTTTGCCCCCTGGTTGACCGGCGCCGCGCACTTTCGCACGATAGGGCATAATGATAGTATCTGGCATATGGGCTTCGGCGGAAGTGTCAAGGATAGCGATATCGATGCCGTTGTGGACGATATCCAGCACGGTGGCCACCAGTACGCCTGTTTCCCAGCCGACCGCTTCGCCAGGTTCAAGATAGATCTCCAGATGGGGGTGGCGGGCACGAAAATCATTCAGGATCCCAATCAGTTTGCCCCGGTCATAATCAGCACGAGTGATGTGATGTCCTCCGCCGAAATTGACCCATTTTAGATGCTGAAGGTAGTCGCCGAACTTCTCCTCAAAGACCAAAATCACCTGTTCAAGCGCATTTGCGTCCTGCTCACAAAGCGCGTGAAAATGGAGTCCCTCGATATTTTCTAATATCTCATTGTTGATATTTTTTGATAGTGTGCCGAGTCTGGAGTAGGGCGCGCAAGGATTATATAGCTCAGTAGGTGCTGCCGAATACTCGGGATTGACGCGAAGTCCAAGCGAAAGGCGGGGATTGTATTTTTTGACCATGGACGCAAACATTTGTATCTGACTTGGAGAGTTAAATACCATATGATGGGATAATTCTGCAATCTGTTCTATCTCGTTTACATTATATGCCGGAGAGTATGTGTGCACTTCCCCTCCAAATTCCTCACTTCCAAGCCTTGCTTCATTGAGTCCGCTGGCACAAATACCGTCAAGATAATATTTGATAATATCAGATTCCCTCCAAAATGCAAATCCTTTAAGTGCCAAAAGGATTTTAACTCCTGTGCGATCTTTGATATCTTTTAGTATCTTGAGGTTTGTCTCCAGCAGTTCCTCTTCAAGCAGCCAGCATGGTGAAGGAAGAGTGTAGAGTAGTTGGGAGTTGATCTTGGAGCTTTTGTCTGTCTGTTTCATAGTTTTTTACTCTGCTATTTTCAATCTTGCCATCATTCCGGCGGTTGTTGTATAGCCAACCTCAGTAAACTTTAGCTCTCCGTTGCTGTCATAAAAGAAGGTTGTCGGATATGCAGGGACTTTGAAGCGGGCAGCCCATTTGCCTGAGGGGTCATTGAGTACAGGATAGCTTGCATTGTGCTCTTTGAGCCATTTTTTGATATCCTCATCGCTTCGACTGTTGACCGCTATGGTTAGTACATTGTATCTTTTTGCTACGGAGCTGACATTGGGTGCTTGTTGTTTGCAAACAGGACACCATGTGCCCCAAAATTCGATCATCAGGGGCTTGCCCATTAATTTCTCACTGTCAAAATAGCTTCCATCTATCAGTGTACCGGTGATGTGGGGAAGAGCGGTGCTCTCAAGCTTGGGAGCCCTGAAATAACTGATAGCCGTACTTCCTATCCATACTATAAATACAAAGACGGTGATCTCTCGAATGATTTTAAGGATTTTGGGCATCATTCGAGTCTCTTTGGATTTTAGAGGCTTTCAACTACACGAATTGAGTTGATCTCATCATTCTGACGGATGCTGTCAAGCACTCTGAAGCTTTCTATGTCATCCTCTTCTATCCCCCCAAAAACAGTGTGTACTCCGTCGAGATGAGGAGTATCGACAAATGTGATAAAAAACTGACTGCCGCCAGTGTCCTTGCCGGCATGTGCCATAGAAAGAGCGCCTCTTTTGTGCTTGATGCCGTTGTCAGTCTCGCATTTGATGGCCCAGCCTGGACCGCCTGTGCCTGCCATGGCAGGATTGTCCTTGGAGTGTGGGCATCCCCCTTGGGCCATAAATCCGGGGATCACACGGTGAAATTTGAGTCCATCATAAAAGCTGCTGTTTGATAGATGAGCGAAGTTGGCTACAGTGTTGGGCGCATCTTTGGGATAGAGTTTTAGTGTTATCTTGCCTTTATTGGTATCTATGATGGCGTATTGCAGTTTGTCGAGCTCTTCTGGGGAGAGATTGTATTCTTTTAAATTTTTTCCAAACATTCTTAGTCCTTCTTGTTTTTTGGATAGAATTATAGCCAAATATCCTCAAGGAGAAGCCAGTGCAACTGTGTGTCGCTCTCGATCTGCCGACTGCGGCAGCCAATATGAAACTCGCTGAAGAGTTGGCGATCTATGATGATCTGTGGATGAAGGTGGGATTCCGGTCATTTATACGAGACGGACGAGCTTTTGTCGATACTCTCAGGCAGATCAATCCCAATTTCAAGATATTTCTCGATCTCAAGCTCTACGATATCCCAAATACTATGGCAGATGCTGCCGAGGAGATCGCGACTATGGGTATAGATATGTTCAATATACATGCAAGTGCTGGTAAAGCAGCGATGAGAGCAGTGATGGAGAGATTGGGGCAGCAAGAGAGCAGGCCGCTTGTGTTGGCAGTGACTGCCTTGACATCGTTTGATGAGGCGGAATTTCAAGCAATTTATGGCCAGAGTATAGAAGCCAAAGCTCAGGAGTTTGCCCGTATGAGCTACGAGAATGGACTTGACGGTGTAGTGTGCAGCGCGTTTGAGAGCAGGGGGGTCAAGGAGGCTACCGATCAGAGTTTTCTGACATTGTGTCCCGGTATACGGCCATTTGGAGAAGATGCCGGCGATCAGCAAAGGGTCGCAACTCTCAAAATTGCTGCCAAAGAACTGGTAGATTTTCCGGTGATTGGCCGCCCTATATACAATGACCCAAATCCTATCGACAAAGTAGGCAGGATACTTGGGGAATTAGGAATTAGGAGTTAGGAGTTTTTGCTTTAGATTGCTTTGTGATGCTTTTCTCCATCATAACGGACTCAAAGCATGCCCCAAACTATTTTGCTTTTTCTACTTTTTTGGGGTGAGCAAGACTGTCTGCTTTGTTTAGTCCGGCAATGATTACGACCGCAGCGGCTAAAAACATTGCCAAGATGATGAGCGGAGTGTATTTTTGCATATAGTCATTCCTCTTTTTTGATGCAATTCTAGCAAAGATTGTTCTTTTTGCTCCTGAAAGATTAAGCCCTTTTTCAACGACCCTTTCTTATAATGCCATCCACCATTTGGAGACGTGGGTGAGTTGGCTGAAACCACACCCCTGCTAAGGGTGCATATCCTAACGGGTATCGAGGGTTCGAATCCCTCCGTCTCCGCCAGTTTGTTTATCCTGCCAAGCAATTCTCCAACATATTAGTCTGCCGGATCTATTCTTGCTTTGAATATTGGCAAATCTTTTTGCCGGCAAATAAAATAATCATATTGTTGTATTTGTGCTACCTGTGTAGCATCGATGGTTTGAAAAAAGCTATATGATTCCTTTGGTGCTTATCGTTTTGATAGGCATATCACGCATAAAGGATCAAAAATGGTACGATTTAGTGTTTTTTCAAACGACAAAGAGTTGCTGAACAAGTTCAGTAAGTACTCCACTATTTATGGAGTTATCTTTGTTATTACAGGTTTATTGGGGGTTATATGGCCCGGTATCATGTCGTTGACTACGGCGATATTTTACGGATGGCTTCTGCTCTTTAGCAGTATAATAATTGGTATGCATACATGGCAGACCAACAGATCTGACTGGCTTGGATGGCTGAAGGCTTTCATCCTCCTGTTGACTGGAGCATTCGTGATCTTCAACCCTGTAGCAGGTGTGGCCGCACTTGGGATCATCTTGGCCATATATTTCTACATGGATGCATTTGCTTCTTTTTCTCTGGCCTTTGAGCTCAAGCCTGCCAAGTGGTGGTGGGTATCTCTTCTAAATGCGGTCTTGTCCATAGCTCTGGGCACTTACCTGGTGCTTAGTTGGCCATTGGGGTCAATGTTTTTGGTAGGTCTGTTTGTGGGCGTAAGTCTGTTCTTTGACGGTTTGGCTCTACTGGCCTTTGGCAAGAGCGCCAAAGACGCCGAAAAAAACCTCTAATTCTCACTCCCCCCGCGAGGGGGTATTGTCTATTACTCCAAAACTGTATCATTCCTAAAATATAATAAAATATAATAAGTAAGGCTAAATTTGCTTTGAGAGTTTAAATTTTGATTTGAATAAATGGAGCGGGCGAAGGGATTCGAACCCTCGGCCCTCACCTTGGCAAGGTGATGCTCTACCCCTGAGCTACGCCCGCTTATACTGTGTGGTACCTCGGGTCGGAGTCGAACCGACACGGGCAAAGCCCACCAGATTTTGAGTCTAGCGTGTCTACCAATTCCACCACCGAGGCTTATGGGTGAGGGAATTGTACTCGGGGTGAGCTTAAAATGCGGTAAACAGTTATTGTATAGCTTCTTTGAGGAGTTTGCCAGGCTTGAAACGGACGCTGTATTTGGCAGGTACGCGCACTTTTTTGGTAGTACCGGGTATGGTGATATCCCTTTCATTCTTTTTTGTAGCAGAGAACGATCCAAAACCAAGAAAACCTACAGAATCACGAGCCTTCAAAGCTTCGGTGATAGTCTCTATGGCGGCATCTATGACCGCTTCGGTATCCTTTTTTGAGAGGTTGCTTTTGAAAGCCACTTTTGAGATGAATTCAGCTTTTTTCATATTGTTACTCCTTTAGTTTGTGTTACAATAATAACATTTCCAACTATTATATATGCAAAAAACGGAATATTTTAATGTGTTTTTCTTATGATGTGTATCAAAAAATAACAATTTTATTACAAAAACCCCATTTTTATCGTCTTTTGATGCGTTATTCTTATTTTAATATGTTATAATATAACCTTCAAACAAGGAGCGTTTAGTGCGGAGTCTTATTATCATTATTAGCATAGTATTTTTTTATGGAGGCTTTTCTACACTCTTCCACGATACGTCGCTGTCCGGAAATATAGGCAAGCTTTTTGGGGAAGGGAATCTTCGATGGTTTGGCTATCTGGCGTATATCAATCTTTTTTTGCTTTTTTATCCGCTGTATAGACTCTATAGATATCCGTACCTGCTCAAAAGGATCGATTTTTATGCCGGATGGCTGGTGCTTTTTGTCTCTCTTATCATTCTTCAGCCTCTCTTGCTTGGCGCGGAATCAAGCGGCCTTATCGGCCAGGCCATATACAATACTTTGCTTCCCTTTATAGGCAAAGCGGGTTTGTGGCTTTTTTGGCTTATGACATCATTGCTGGCCTTTGTTTTGATAGTAGATGATGATTATGATTTTGGTCCCTGGCTGGAGAAGATGGCTTTTTGGAAACGTGAGGGTGTAGCAGGTCCCGATACCGCCCCAAGGAAGAAAAAACAAAAACGCAAAATAGTATCCATCAACTCTGTTTACAGTCGCATCAGATCGATATTTCATAACCCTTTCGATGCGGATCGAAAAGATGAGATGGAGAGGATACTCAATATGGAGCTAGACCCCATAGAGGTCAAGGATCATTTCGTAGATGAAGCTGACGAAGAAGAGAGTATTGAAGAATATACGGAGATAGATGACGAGGAGCTTTTTGATTTTGAAAAAGATGAGAGTAAGTCTGCGCCCAAACCCAAAGCACAAAAAAGCTCCTCCAAAAAAGCCGCTCCAAACAGCGGTGTAGAGATAGTTGAAGAGCTCGAGGAAAATTCCAAACTCCTGGCAGATATAGAGAAAGGGAAAGTATCAAAGCCCAAAAATTTCAAACTGCCCAAAATAGATTTCTTACAAAAAGCACCCAAGGTCAAAAAGAGGATAAATGAAGCCGAAATAGACCGCAAGATAGAGGATCTGCTGAGTAAACTGCAACAATTCAAGATCGACGGTGATGTGATCAGGACATACAGCGGTCCGCTGGTAACTACTTTTGAGTTCAAGCCTGCTCCCAATGTCAAAATATCCAAAATACTGGGTCTCCAGGACGATCTGGCGATGGCTTTGAGCGCCAAAACTATCAGGATCCAGGCCCCGATACCAGGCCGCGATGTGGTTGGCATCGAGATACCCAATGCCGATGTAGAGACCATATATCTGCGGGAGATACTTGAGAGTGAAGTGTTTAGAGACTCCGGCTCTCCTCTTACTGTGGCACTGGGTAAGGATATAGTGGGCAACCCTTTTGTTACAGACATCAAGAAACTCCCGCACCTGCTTGTGGCCGGTACGACCGGTTCGGGAAAATCAGTAGGGATTAATGCGATGATCCTTTCGTTGCTATATAGGAATGATCCCGATCAGCTCAAGCTGATGCTGATAGATCCCAAGATGCTGGAGTTTTCGATGTATGAGGATATACCCCATCTGATCACTCCGGTCATCACTGAGCCAAACAAAGCCATAGCAGCTCTTGCCAATATGGTAGGCGAAATGGAGAGACGGTACAAGCTAATGGCCAAGGCCCGCACGAAAAATATTGAGACCTATAATGCCAAGATGGAGCGGGAGAAGAGTGATGAGCCTTTTCCATATATAGTGGTGATCATAGACGAGCTTGCCGATTTGATGATGAACGGCGGCAAAGATGTCGAGCTAAGCATAGCCCGCCTGGCACAGAAGTCCAGAGCTTGCGGCATACATCTGATAGTGGCCACTCAGCGCCCAAGTGTTGATGTGGTCACCGGGCTTATCAAAGCAAATCTTCCGTCAAGACTCAGCTACAGAGTAGGGCAAAGGATAGACTCCAAGGTAATACTTGATCAGATGGGGGCCGAGAGCCTGCTTGGTCGAGGCGACGGACTGTTTACTCCTCCCGGTTCTGTGGGTCTGGTGCGTATCCATGCTCCATGGAGTACCGAAGATGAGATAGATACCATAGTGGAGTACATCAAAGCCCAAAGGGCTCCGGAGTATGACGAGAGCTATCTGGTCGCTTCAGGAGGAGGCGGGGATGCCGGCGGCGAGGATGGCGATATCACACTCGACCCATTGTATGAGCAGGCCAAAGAGGTAATTCTAAGCGACAAGAAGACCTCTATCTCATATCTACAAAGAAAGCTTCAGATAGGCTACAACAGATCAGCCAATCTGATAGAGCAGCTTGAAAAAATGGGTGTGCTCTCACCACCAAATGCAAAGGGCCAAAGAGAGATATTGTAACCATCCGATACACAGATTTGGCATTGCGATATCCCTTCGTAGAATTCACTCCTATTCAATCAATCTTTTGTTAAGATTTATCTATTACAAAATCAGGAGAGATTCATGTCACTATTGGAAGATTACAAAGCGCATACACAAGAGCGCGCCAAGCTCGGCGTCCCGCCTCTACCTTTGGATGCCAGGCAGACAGCTGAGCTGGTGGAGCTACTCAAAGAGTCTCCGGTCAAGGAGCCGGACTATCTGCTTGAGCTGCTGAAAAATCGTATCCCCGCCGGTGTAGATGATGCGGCTTATGTAAAAGCAGCTTTTCTCAACGATATCGTTCAGGGAAAGGCAAAATCTGAGGTTATTGATCCTGTTGAAGCAGTCAAGATCCTTGGCATGATGTTGGGTGGATACAATGTCGGTCCGCTTATCGAAGCTCTCAAAAGCAACAATGAGCTTATCGCAAAGGAAGCTGCTGAGCAGTTAAAAAATACTATTCTTATCTATGGTGATTTTGAAACTGTTAAGAAACTGATGGACGATGGCAACAAATATGCCAAAGATGTGATAGAGAGCTGGGCAAATGCGGAGTGGTTCACCAACCGTCCCCCATTAGCAGAAGAGATCACGGTAACAGTGTATAAGGTTCCTGGCGAGACAAACACTGATGATCTATCTCCGGCTTCAGAGGCATTTACCAGAGCAGATATACCGTTGCATGCCAACTCATTCCTGGTATCACGTATGGAAAAGCCGCTTGAGACGATGGCCAAACTCAAAGAAAAGGGTCATCCATTGGCCTATGTAGGCGATGTGGTAGGTACAGGCTCTTCGAGAAAATCGGGCATCAACTCTGTCCAATGGCATATGGGCGAGGATATCCCAGGTGTGCCCAACAAGCGTACCGGCGGTGTAGTAATAGGCTCTATTATCGCTCCTATATTTTTCAATACCGCAGAAGACAGCGGCGCTCTTCCTATAGAGGCACCGGTTGACAAACTTGAAACGGGCGATGTGATCACCATAAAACCTTACGAGGGGAAAATATACAAGGATGGTGTAGTAGTAAGCGAGTTCAAGCTTCAACCAAACACTCTGCCGGATGAAGTTAGGGCCGGCGGGCGTATACCCCTGATCATAGGCAAAGGATTGACCACCAAAGCCCGTGAAGCGCTTGGGCTCGGTGTGGATGATATATTCCTGCGTCCTGAGCAGCCGGAGGATGACGGCAGCGGGTATACATTGGCCCAGAAAATGGTCGGCAAGGCTGCCGGAATGGAAGGAGTAAGGCCCGGAATGTATGTAGAACCTGTCACGGCTACGGTGGGAAGTCAGGACACCACCGGACCAATGACAAGAGATGAGATCAAAGAGCTCGCAGCACTCAATTTTGGAGCGGATTTTGTATTGCAAAGCTTCTGTCATACCGCCGCATACCCTAAGCCTGCAGATATAGAGCTCCAGCATACCCTGCCCAAATTCTGGACTGAGCGTAAAGGATTTATACTAAGACCCGGGGACGGGGTCATTCACAGCTGGCTCAATCGCATGGTGCTTCCTGATACTGTAGGTACGGGAGGGGACTCTCATACACGTTTCCCCATCGGTATATCATTTCCGGCCGGCTCCGGACTTGTGGCATTTGCGGCTGTGACAGGCATGATGCCTCTGACTATGCCGGAATCAGTGCTGGTACGCTTCAAGGGCGAAATGCAACCAGGCATCACCTTGCGTGATCTGGTCAATGCCATTCCGTATCAAGCGATAAAAGAGGGACTCCTGACAGTAGAGAAAAAAGGGAAGAAAAACGTATTTGCAGGGCGGATACTTGAGATAGAGGGGCTTGAGGATCTCAAATGTGAGCAGGCATTTGAGCTAAGTGATGCATCTGCCGAGAGAAGTGCGGCGGCGTGTACCGTCAAGCTAAACAAAGAGCCTGTTATCGAGTATCTAGAATCCAATATCAAGCTTATCGAAGAGCTTATAGAGCAGGGATACGAGGACAAAGAGACCCTCAAGAGACGTGCGGACAAGATGCGCGAATGGCTCAAAAATCCTGTGCTTTTGGAGGCGGACAAAGATGCCAAATATGCAGCGATCATAGAGATAGATCTAAATGAGATCACAGAGCCTATACTTGCATGTCCAAATGATCCTGATGATGTAGCCACACTTTCGGAGATACTTGCAGATCCCAACAGACCTCACAAAATAGATGAAGTATTTGTGGGCAGCTGTATGACCAATATCGGACTATTCCGTGCTCTTGGCGAGGTGCTCAAAGGTGAGGGTACAGCAAAAGCCAAGCTGTGGATAGCGCCGCCTACTAAGATGGATGAAAGAGAACTGATAGAAGAGGGCTACTACGCTATTTTCGGAGCAGCCGGTGCAAGGACTGAGATACCCGGATGCTCGCTTTGTATGGGTAACCAGGCAAGGGTTGCAGATAATGCTACTGTGTTCTCTACAAGTACCAGAAACTTTGACAATCGCATGGGAAAAGGGGCCCAAGTCTATCTGGGTTCCGCAGAAGTAGCCGCTGTAGCAGCGCTTCTAGGCAAGATACCTACCAAAGAGGAGTATCTTGATATCGTTTCCAAGAAAATCACAGAAGAGAACAAAGATTCGGTATATAAATATCTCAACTTCGACAAGATATCCGAGGAGGAGCTTGCTGAGATGGTAAAGTAGGGTGTTCTCCCTGCTTTGCTTCATAGTATTTAAGTATTATGGAACTAACTGACCAAAACTACCAAAATATCATCAAAGGTAGCGACAAGCCTGTCTTTATAGACTTTTACAGCGATACTTGTGCACCCTGCCAGGTCTTGCTGGGGATTATAGAGTCTGGACTTGAAAAATACGGCGAAGAGAACGGTGTGGTCGTAGCTACTTGCAATACGGGCAGAAACCCTAAACTTGCCGGTGCTTTCAATGTGCGCTCCGTGCCTTTTACTATCGTTGTGATGCCGGATGAATCGCTTAAATATCCTGAAATCGGTCTCAAGGATCCGGCATACTATTACGGCCTGGTGGATAAACTCTCAGGGAAGAAAAAAGGGTTTTTTGGGAAGTTGTTCGGGGGATAGGAGAGACAAGTCAGCAGCACACTTTTGTGCTGCTGCTATATGGAGATAATGTTTTACAAGCCAAGACCGCTTCTGAGGGCATCGGCAGCGTCATTCCCAGCCTGAATGCCAGTATTGGCAGCATCATTTCCTACAGCTATACCAGTGTCTGCAGCATCTGAGCCTGCCTGAACGCCAGTGTTAGCGGCATTATTGCCTGCATCTGTTCCGGCTTGGGCCGCATCGCTTCCAGCTTGAGAACCAGTGTCTGCAGCATCTGAGCCTGCTTGAACGCCAGTGTTAGCGGCATTATTGCCTGCATCTGTTCCGGCTTGGGCCGCAT
>CAZFNK010000012.1:42009-53119 GCA_964520575.1 uncultured Campylobacterales bacterium
CGCTTCCAGCTTGAGAACCAGTGTCTGCAGCATCTGAGCCTGCCTGAACGCCAGTATTGGCAGCATCATTTCCTGTAGCTATACCTGTGTTTGCAGCATCATTACCAGCTCGAACACCAGTGTTAGCGGCATTATTACCAGCTTGTACACCTGTATTAGCAGCATCATTTCCTGCAGCTATACCAGTGTTTGCAGCGTCACTACCAGCCTGAGAGCCAGCATCAGCAGCTGATTGACCCGCACCTGTTCCAGCTTGAGCCGCATCGCTTCCAGCTTGAGAACCAGTGTCTGCAGCATCTGAGCCTGCCTCTGTACCTTGATCGGCAGCATCTGAGCCTGCCTGAGTACCGGTATCGGCGGCTGATTGACCCGCGTCTGTTCCGGCTTGGGCCGCATCGCTTCCAGCTTGAGAGCCAGCATTGGCGGCATCATTTCCAGCTTGAACACCAGCGTTTGCGGCATCTGAACCAGCCTGAACGCCAGTGTTTGCAGCATTGTTCCTGCCATGTTGTGTATGTGTTCGCACAAGATTATGGGTAAATGCTGCAATGGCAGAAACAAAATCGTCTCTTTGCTGCAAAGGCCGCTTGGTATTGGCAGCGTCTTGCCCGGCTTGAGCGCCAGCGTCAGCAGCATCATTTCCAGCTTGGGCACCAGCGTTTGCGGCATCTGAACCAGCTTGAGCTCCGGCATTAGCGGCATTATTTCCTGCGGTTGTGCCTGCGTTGGCAGCATTTTGTCCAGCTTGAGCTCCGGCGTTGACAGCGTTATTTCCTGCAGTTGTGCCTGCGTTGGCCGCATTCTGTCCATCTTGTGTACCGTTAAAATCAAGAATCGGCCGTACCACATTCTGGGAGGTGTTTTGGTCTATGACATTAACCCAGGGACGGCCTTCGCCGGCATGGAGGGCAAGCTGATGGAAAAAGGGGCGGGTTGCATTGGCCTCATTGGCAGCAGCATGCACCTCAGCAGCTGCCTCGAGTGCCAGGGCAACTCTCAGTGGCCGAGTGTCGTTGGCTTCGGCCAGTGCGACGATATCGGCAGTTACCTGGGAGCGGTTCAGATCCAGGTATTGGGCCACTTCGTCGATTGCCTGTTCGATATCCTCTGTCGTATTGGCTTCTGATATGCGATGATAACGGGCCGCGACCAATGTAGTCAGCGGGGAGACGGTTACATTGCCCTCTCCACTGTCAATGGCACTTACTGTTCCCTCAAAAGGCTTATTTGTGGCTGTGTCGGTCCCGCCGGATACAAGGATCTCATGATGCGCTTCACGGATGGCTGGATCGACCTGGATACTATATGTACCGTTGGCATCGGTCGTACCGTTGGCATCGACCCCATGATCACAGACGCCGTTGTCGTTAAGATCGAGACAGACATTGGCACCTGCAATGTATGGATCGATCGCTTTTCCGCTGATGGAAACGGACTCGGCCTCTACGGCCACCTCGTCATTGGCATTTGCATTTTCGGTCGTATTGCTTGACCCACAGCCGCTCAAAACGGCAGCAAGAGCCAATGAGACAGTCGTGGATACCCAAGTTATCTTTTTCATGATTCCCTCCTAGTTTATTTAAAGGATGTCGAAATTATGACAAAAAGATATTACTAAAACATTACTTTATTATAATGAGAAATAATGTTTGTAGTCTAATTTGTTTTGTCGAGTACCTCAATAAATTTCAAGCTCAAACCATAAATATCACCCGGCCATCTGGCTGATACATAATTTCTGTCTTTAACAACAAAGCTGTGTCGTGTATCACCTAAAGAGTCCCTAAAAACAGGAATCGGTCCATGATAAAACTGAGAGGAGTTGTGCAGATAAGAAAGCACCTCATTTTCAACTGTTGTTTCCGGATATGTCAAATAATAGTCACCAAGCCAAAGTGCGGTAAGGTAATATGCCAGAAGCTCCTGTGATTTAAGTAGAGATGTTGTTTTATAATCATATAAAACCGATCTTCCGTTTTTTCCTGTCGAACGGGCGGTCAACAGTACGCCATGGCAAACGGCAGCAATTTTTTTGTTTTGTTCAAAAAAATCAGAAATAATATCTTGTAAAATATCCGATTCCAGATATTCTTTTACCCCTTTATGGTGTCCTCCGGGCAAGAAAATGCCTTTGAAATCCTCAGTGACTACTTCCCGATAAGGTATTGGCCTTTTGAAAGAGTTGCTTTCAATCATTTGATAGTAAGCCTCAATGGCATCTTTTCTTGCCATCAGCAATGGTTTTAGCAGTCCCAGATGCTTGCCTGTCAGCATTATTTCATCACACGCGGCGCTCTTTTTCCGTTTGGAGTCGCAAAAGTAATATCGTAACCGTGCTCCAAGAGCAGTTTCCATGGTATAGCGGTTTCAGTCGGATCAAATCCATATAAAGGTAGCGGTACTGGCACTTTAGGAGCGGTCAAGACAGCTTTTTCAATTTTTGCTCCTATGACAAATGTTTTATTAACCTGTATTCTGTGATAGTAGCGCTACCAACTCCTCACCGATACGCCCGGGGCGACCGTCTACTATATTTGCCAGATAGATCTCCATCTCAAAAAGCAACTTGTTGTTCCGATAGATGCACTGCCGCAGTCGCATAGTGACCTTTTTTATTTCGATCACTTCCGTGGTGACCTCCAGTATGTCACCAAGTACCGCACTGTCATGAAAAGTCGCTTTGAGATCGCGCACGATCAATCCTGTCTGATTATCTAGCGGTGTCATTCCCTGTGTAAACAATATCTCTGAGCGCGCCCGCTCACAGTATTTGATATAGTTGG
This sequence comes from uncultured Campylobacterales bacterium, assembly GCA_964520575.1. Classification (GTDB taxonomy): domain Bacteria; phylum Campylobacterota; class Campylobacteria; order Campylobacterales; family Sulfurovaceae; genus S017-3. The sequence goes on from CAZFNK010000012.1 coordinate 44,793, forward strand.
TGTGATATACAATCCCGCCCGCATCTGTATCTTCGTAATAGACCCGTATTCTCATAAAAAACCTTCAAATATATGTTTGATCAGAGTTTTGATGATCTCCATGTGTATTATACAATTTTATATTGATTTAAACTGTTTTCCAGTAGAATGGCTGTGAGGTGGAAGCTAAACTTGCTGTGAAGTAGGGACAGAAAGCCATGGGTCTTTGAAAAAAAGATCGCCAGGTTGCAACCTATGTACCTATCGTATATATACCCGCTAAGATGCTTATCGTCTCTTTCTGATTTTCTTTACTTCTTTATTTATTTTGGATTTTTATGTGGAAGGTAAATATGCTTAGAATTGGATATAGAAAATCACTGATCAATATCATTGTACTACTCAGTGTCTTTGTCTTGGCCAACTGTGGGGGAGGAGACAGTAATCCGCCGTCGGACAATAAGCCTGTGGTGGAGAACAATTCCTCGGATAATTCGAGCGACAGTGGGAAATACGGATACAATCATAGAGGTTTGTATTTTTATCATAAAAATATGGAACCATCAAAATATAAGCTTGAACAGCTCTCAAGCAGCGAGTTTGATGCAATGAGCGAGCCAAAAAAGCTTTTGGTAGCCAATAAATTGTTAAATACACTCTTTTTTGGTTACCCTTTGCGTGTGGTCAAAGCCAAGATATCATCGGGAGGTTTCATAGATGATCTGCGCAGTGATCTAAACAGCGACAAGACTGATAAAGGATGGCTTGAAGAGTACATACTTGATGATACTGTTTTTAGGCAGTATAAAAGTGAATGGTATACCCCTCAAACCATAGCTATACTTAGCAGATTTTATGCCATGAAAGATCTTGATAGCTACTTTCTGCACAATTGGATAGCTTATATTTTGACCCAAACTATTATGTTTTCTCCGGCATATGAGCTTGAGTCTACACACACACCCAATGTCTCAGGAGTATATAATCGCCTTGTTTCTATGTTGGAAAACGAGAACGGTATGCGCTTTATCACATATGTGCACATGATGAGTGAGGATAATTGGAGAAGATTCAGAAGTCCGGAGGATAACGGCCGGGAGATGCTCGAGATATATCTACTTGATACGATGGATTCCCATGTGCCTCTGGCAGGCAAAGCGCTAAAAAACTGGAAACTCAATACCGACAGTGATACCCTGGAGATAGGACTGAATCAAAACACGCATGAACTGAAAGTTCTTACCAGCTATTTTGGCGGAGAAAAAGTGATCACCGGCGAAGACTACTACAGGGAGCTTGTCAAATCGGATCGATTTATATCCGGAACAACAAGAAGACTTGTGGATTTCTTCTTCCCTGAAAAAAGTGATACCCAAAAAGCGGGCATCGCAGGCACTATTGTCTCCAGTCACCCTGAGACATGGCAGGATATACTGCTACAGATAGTGTTTTCAAAAGAGTATCTACTACATAACAGCAGGCCCCAAAGTGCCGAAGAGACATTTTTTTCTTTGACTCGCAAGATACACTATAGGCATCGCAGAAGTACATTCTATGAGCTCAAATTAAGGCTTGAGGATATGCACCAGGCAAGCATGAAATACAAACTTGGAAAAATAGAAAGGGTGCCGCTAGATAGCCTTTCGTTCGCACAATATCACAAGTTTATCCGCGAAAGGGTTTTGACCAAATACACAACAAGCAGATACGATAACGATATGGACTCATGGGGACATGACGGCTGGCAGCCTGAATTTGTAGCTGCTTTTAATTTTGCACATGATGAAGATGACCATATGGCTACTTTGAGGTCTTTTGTAGATTATCTCTTTGAATCAACTATAGGAAGAAAGGCAGACAATCGCGAACATGCCATGTTCAAAGATCATATGATAAAAAAAGACGAAGACGGCAATTTTGTGTTTAGGTGGAGTTTCAATGTATTTTATGCCAATGATGATCCGGATAGACAATCCAGATACCGTGAAGAACACAGAAGAAACATAGCATCTGTGGTGCTTGATTATATCTCAAGACTTGATGAGACATATAGACAAAGAGAGGTGAAATAAAATGGAAAGAAGAGATTTTATCAGACTGTCACTCGCTGCATCATCGGCTATGCTTATGCCTTCGTTTGTGCAGGGAGCGAAACTTGACCTGTCGAAAATTGAGTTTTCAAACAGCGTTTTTGCTGATAATGCTGCTCAGACTATTATCATTTTTCTATATGGTGGCGCAAGTCAGTTGAGCGGAAATGTCACAAATATAGATGAGATAGATCGCTACTCTCAGAACAAATACAAAGATTACTTCAGGGGTAATGCCTCTATCACAAAAACATCACACGGATGTTGGCAGGAGGCAGGAGGTTCCCATATGGAGGAGCTTCTGGCTTCCGGAGATATGACACTATACAGAACCTGCTATTCCCAAAAGAGAGAAGATGCCGGCAATAAAGCCCACGGAGTCTGCACTGATCAGAACCAAAAAGGAAACTTCGATACTGACGGTGGGGGCATAATAGCCAATATAGCCACAATACTGAACTCAAGAGGAGCTATAAATGCCAATACGCTTATGCCGTTTGTAACAATGGAGGGCGAATCGGTATTTTATCAGGAGAGCAATATTCCTCTTGCAGGATATCTCAAACCTGTGGGCATAAACGATGATTTTGACAATCCATACGAGAGAGATCTGAACCGGTGGCTATATTGTAGTGACAAAGAAGAAGAAAATGATCAATGCGTAGAGGGGTATGAGCCTAAATTCAGCAAAAATATGGACAGCATAGCCCAAGCTCATAATCAGGCAGGGAAAATAAAGAGTGCCTTTGAGCGAAGAGGAAGCTTGTCCCGCTTCATAAACAGCGTAAAAGATGCGTCTGTTCCCGATCTTGGTGCCAATGCATATCCGGAGAATGATTTTTCTCCAAAAATCAAAGCCGCTATAAAGCTTCTTGATAAAAATCCTGATACCAAGATAGTGACACTCGGTACTGGAGGATTGGGTGGCTGGGATGATCATAACGAAGCTAGAGACTATGTCAGGAGGATGGAGCATCTGTTTCACTCCCTGAAGTCTGCTATGGCACATCTCAAAGCCATTGGTAAAGATGATACGATCAATATAATGGTTTTTGGGGAATTTGGTCGCAATGTTAACCTAAACTCCGCCAATGGTTGGGATCACGGAAATCTGCAAAATCTTTATATCCTCGGCGGTAAAAGATATTTTTCACATAGGGGAGTTGTGGGTGAGACTGTGGTGGACAATGCGGGCAGCAACCGCATATGGCTGAAACCCAAAAACGGAACATACTGGTTTGAGCCGTTAAGCATAGCAGCCACTCTATACAAAATATACGGTATAGAGAATCCGGAAGTGCTGACTGGGGGCAATTATGCTCCTTTGAATCTGCTTTCATAATGAGAAGTGCTTGGGAGATATGGTGCATATCTATCTCTCTCGACCAAACTCTTCAGACTCTCTGTCGATTGCATGCTGCATATCAGCATGGAGTCTATCATACCAATCTTTAGGTGCATCGGCAGCATCAAAGGCAGGCAGATAAGTTACTCTGACAGTAGAATTGTGAGCTGTGCGGTTATGCTCGTTGAGCAGCCATTTGCTGCCCGTGATCACCACCGGCTGCACTCTCATCTTGAGTTTTGAGGCCATTATTTTGGTGCCGGCCTTGAAAGGGAGGAGTTTTTGCCCTTTGGCGCGTGTACCTTCTGGAAATATGGCTACGGCTCTTCCTTTTTCAAGGCTGCTTTGCGCATCTTTGAGCAGTTTGATAAGTCCGGCTTTGTTTTCTCTGTCGACAGAGATCATATCCCCAAGTCTCAGCAGGTGTCCAAACCAGGGTGTCTCAAATAGCTCTTTTTTGGCTATCCAGCTAAAATGGGTATTTTCGATCGCTTCCATCGTAATGATATCAATTATACCCTGGTGATTGAAAACAAAAAGATTGGCATCTGGATCTCTCTCTCCAAACTTTTCTATCTTTGCTCCGAGTAAAAACAAGATAGCACGGTTGAGCCTGTGCATGATGGTCCCTTTTTGTTTTGGAAAAAAATATATTAGAGGGATCATTCCTGCTCCTACAATCATAGATATAACCAATGCTCCCCAGTAAAATCTAATCTTTGCAAAGATCTTCTTCATTTATCCATCCTATGATACCGTTTCGGTAGTTGATCTTGTAGTAGTGTTCGTGTTGACCCAACGAGTAGATATGCATCTTTTTGCCTATATTGGTGCTTATGCGACTGTTGTGGGTAGGAAGAATATAAAGCGGCGCGCCTTCTCTGATGCATAGTGTAGCTTCAGGCTTGTATATCAGATACAGCAAAAAAAGCAAGGAGAGAAATATGATCAAATACAGCCAGTCTCGACGCCACCAGAACATTATCCCAAAAAACAGTGCAAGCGCTACTGAGCCGTACTTTTTGAGGTTTTCAAACCAGCTTGCCTTGGGATTGAGCTCTACCTGGGCAGCAACCGGCCGGTCATGATAGTCTGTTTTGATTTTTATGGTGACAAATCTGCGTTGAACAGTATTATAGTAGCTAAGATTAAAATCTTTATACTTTGAAGGTATCACGAAATAATATTCCACATTGACCAAAGAGTGCTTGCGCTCGATCTTTTCAACTCCCTGCTCACCGGCAAGAGGTATCTTTATGGCTTCAGGGTTTGCCTCGTGAGCCTTGAATTTGATGGATACCAAAGTGTTGTTCTGGTCAAACATCGAGACTTGAGAAGAGAGCAGCGAACAGTCGCTGGCTATCAATCCACAGAAGTTTTGGTGTTTTGATGTATCGAGTTGATATATGTGGAGTTGCCTGCGTGGAAGCATCTGGGTATCATTACCGTCATGGATGATGAGCTTGGGTATGACTATATCATCATCTCCTTTGGCTCGGAAATAGAAAGTGTAGAAAACATCATTGCCATTGGCTTGTTTGACAGGCTTGGACTCTATGGGCCTCAAGCCTTCTGAGTCATCAAATATAAAAGATACTTTTTCGCCGCTTGGGATCCCGCTGGCCAGGATAGTGACAGGAAAGATCTGGGAGGAGTATATCTTTTTGGGAATATAGCTATAGCTGTAGCTAGCCGCCTGAAGAAAGACATATGGGAGCATCAGTGCGATGATCCATACAAGCTTTCTTGGGCAGGCAGATCCCATCATGCGTAAGAAAAACCCTCCAGCATCCTGGCCCCGTCAGCTGAACCAAGTATCGATTCCATGGCTCGTTCCGGGTGAGGCATGAGACCAAAGACATTTTTTCTTTTGTTGCAAATTCCGGCTATCTGTCCTACAGATCCGTTAAGGACTACAGGATCGCCGTTTTTGTCGCTGTACCGAAGGAGGATCTGGCCGTTTTCCTCCAACTCCTTCAGCCCTTTTTCATCTATAAAATAATTCCCGTCAGCATGGGCTACGGGAATATTGAGCACTTCTCCAGGCTCAAGACGATTCAAGAAGGCATTATCGGTATCGACCACCTTGAGTGTCTGGTGCTTTGAGATGAAATGGAGATTATTGTTGCGTTTTAATGCTCCAGGCAGCAAGCCAGCTTCAGTAAGTACCTGAAAACCGTTGCATATCCCCAGCACATAACCTCCGTTATCGGCGTATTTACTCACAGCATCCATAACGGGTGAAAATCTCGCTATTGATCCGGAGCGGAGATAATCACCGTAGCTAAAACCGCCGGGAATGACCACGAGATCAGTTTTGTCAGGGAGTTTGTCCTCCTTGTGCCATACTATCTGCGTATCGTGTCCAAGCCGCTTAAAAGCATATACCGTATCATACTCACAATTTGTTCCGGGAAATTGAATGATAGAGACTGAGAGCTTTTTCATTAGAGTATCTCAATAGTGTAATCTTCTATGACGGTATTTGCCAATAGCGTTTCTGCCATTTCTGTAACCTCTTTTTTGGCCTTGTCTTTATTTTCGGCATCAAGCTCAAGCACTATCTGCTTGCCTATGCGAACATCCTTGACTCCTGCAAAACCAAGAGAATCCAGAGCGTGATGGGTTGCTTTGCCCTGTGGGTCGAGCACCCCTTCTTTGAGATATACGTTTACGATAGCTTTCATGATATTCCTTATCTGTTTTTGATGCGTTTGAGCACCTCTGCATATGCCTCAGTCAGTCCGCCGAGCCCCTGTCTGAAACGATCTTTATCCAGCTTCTCATTGGTTTTGGCATCCCATAGGCGGAAGTTGTCGGGGCTGAGTTCGTCTATCAAAATGATATTGTCATCTTTGTCTCTTCCAAACTCCAGCTTAAAATCGACCAGTCTAATTCCAAGCTCGGAGTAGAATTTGCCAAGAATAGTATTGATCCTGCGAGCCATATATCTGATATATTCAAGCTCGCTTTGGTCTTTGACCAGCTCCAGGATCAGGCAATGCTGATCATTGAGTTTGGGATCACCCAGCTCATCGTTTTTGTAGTCAAATTCCACGAGAGCAAAAGGAAGTACCTTGCCATCCTCTATGCCGAGATTGCGGCTGAGGCTTCCTGTAGCTATGTTGCGCACTATGACCTCTATGAGGATCACTTCGGCTTTCTTGTGCAACATATGGTTCTCATCCAGCATATCAACAAAATGTGTAGGAATGCCTTTGTCAGAGAGGTATCGAAAAAGCTCACTTGATATGGCGTTATTAAGACTTCCTTTTCCCTCTTCACTCGATTTTTTCTCGCCGTTAAAGGCTGTCAAAGAGTCCTTAAACTCTGATATCAGCAGATCGGGATCATCTGTCTCCCATATCTTTTTGGCTTTACCTTCATATAGCAGATTTGTCTTTGTCATTTCTCTCCCTCGGTTATCATGAGCACCTTGAGGATATCCACGGCACTCTTGAGCTGAGCATCATCATATAGCTTCTCTTCTGTTATGAGCCTTTTTTCTTCATCGTTTTTGATATCAGAAGTATTTGAATCGTTCCTGGTAGCATTTTTATCTACTGTTGTGATGCTGGTGTTGTTATCTATTTTGTCCAGTTCGTCTTGGAGGTGCTTTTTGAGGTCTTTTTCTTTGAGAGAGAATGACTCTTCATCATTGCGGCTTACTTTGCCTGCGTGGACTACTACATCCGGCGTTACGCCTTTGTTTTGGATAGTTCTGCCGCTTGGGAGATAGTATCTGGCGATAGTAAGTTTGAGACCTTCTTCTTTGCCCATAGGAATAACCACCTGTACTGAACCTTTGCCAAAAGTTTTTTCACCTACAAGCACAGCCCTTCTGTCATCCTGCAGAGCGCCGCTTACGATCTCGCTTGCACTTGCACTACCTCCGTTGACAAGCACCACTATCGGAGTTTTGGTGTCAGTCCCTTCTGCATGAGCTTTAAACTCTATATTTTCTTGCTTGTTTCTTCCTTTTTGGCTTACAAGGACCCCTTTGTCTATAAACATATCAAGCAGCTTGGTAGCTTGATCGAGCAAGCCTCCAGGGTTGTTGCGCAGGTCAAAGATGATACCCTTGGTATTTGGGTGTTCTGCCAGCGCTTTTTTGACGCTTTTGACTACTTTGGCGTCGAAAGAACTGATATGAATATAGAGTACTCCGTCCTGATTCTCTATAGTCTTGGCTTTGACCGACTTGATCTTGATGATATCACGAATAATTTTGATCTTTAGAGGTTTGCTTTCGCCTTTTCTGACTATGGTAAGCACTGTAGATGTCTTGGGCTTGCCGCGCATTAGTTTGACCGCTTCATCTATGGTCATTCCAAGCGTTACCTTATCATCAATCTTGAGGATGATATCCCCGGCTTTGACTCCGGCTTTTTTGGCAGGGGTATCATCTATGGGAGCAATGACGGTTAGGGCTCCTTTTTTCATCCCAACGACTATGCCAAGTCCGCCAAACTCACCTTTGGTCTGCATAGTAAGATCTTTGAATGCCTTGGCGTCCATATATGTGGAGTGAGCGTCAAGATTGCTCATAAGACCCTTAAGTGCTTTATTGATCAGGACAGAAGTATTGACCTCGTCAACATACTGCTCTTCTATTAGGTTGATGATCTTGGTAAATTTCAGGTACGCCTGCAGTTTGCTCTCTCTGCTCTCAGAAGGGGTGTTTTCCCTGGCTCCAAGAGACGATGAGGATATGGCAAGGCCGGCCATCACACTGGCTGCAAAACCGATCGCGACTATTTTTTTATTTTTTGTAAGCATCTGAATTCCTATGCAATAAAAGTGCATTATTTTAGTCAAAAATCGCTTAGAGCGTGTATGGGCTCTCGTCTGGTTGTTCTCTGTGAAGTGTATCGCAGGCGGAGTGTGTCGGAGTTTTTGAGCTTTTGGTGCAG
>CAZFNK010000013.1:0-46102 GCA_964520575.1 uncultured Campylobacterales bacterium
TAGAAAAGATGTACAAATAGATTTATCGCGTATAAGAAGAGCTATATTAAAAGAGAAGTCTCTCTGGGCAAGAAGATTTTTTTGGGTTGCTTTTGCTGAAACAATTAGATTAGCTAGTAATTCAAGAACAACTACTTATAAGCTTCACATTAGAGAAGAAGAACAACGTAATAATAGAATAATAGATGCAATTACTATGTTTAAACTCACAATAAACGAAAATCTAAAAAGTTTTACTGAAACTCGCACACATTTAGAAAAAAATAATCTTTTAAATAAGGGAGTGTATTCAAAAGATATCAACTTAGTTTTGGGTGATGCAAGAGATAAATTACCAATTAATACTAAATATGACCTTGTTCTAACTTCTCCTCCATATGGCGATAACCATACAACAGTAACATATGGACAATACTCTTATCTTCCATTACAATGGATAGAATTATCAGATATAGATAAAAAAGTTACTTCAAAATATCTTGAAACATTGTCTGCTATAGATCGAATGAGTTTAGGTGGGAAAAACTATAATGATAGTGAGATTGTTAATTATTTGATTGAAATTTCACCTACATATAAAAAATATGTTGCAATGTTTGAAACTCAGCCGAGACGATTTATTGATAAAATCACTTCATTTTTTTATGATTTAAATCAAACACTTGAACCTATTTTGGAAAATTTAAATTCACCAGGTTATCTTATTTGGACTTTAGGAAATAGAACTGTCGGAGGAATTAGAATTGAGCTTGATGAGATACTTATAGAATTATTGAAAGCAAAAAAAATTTCCTTGCTAAGTAAGATAGAGCGTAAAATACCAAATAAGAGAATGGCAATGAAAAATCAAAGTTCAAAAACAATTTCAAAAGAAACAATTTTAGTATTTAAAAAAGGATAATCTCTGTGGCACAGATAAAAGAAGAAACTGAACATATTAAAATTCACCCCTCTGTCATATCACAATTGGGCGAGAGTTTAATCACAGATGAAGTGCAAGCACTTATTGAGTTAGTTAAGAATAGTTATGATGCAGATGCTTCTTATGTAAAAATCAAAATAAAAGTTCCTACAAAAGAAGAGTATCAAGATAAAAATAATAATTTTCTAGGTGAAATCACTATTGAAGATGATGGTATTGGTATGTCAAAAGATGATATTATCTCAGGTTGGCTACATATTTCGAATAGAAGAAAACTAAATCAAAAAGAGAACAATATTTTAACAAAAAAAGGACGAACACCTTTAGGAGACAAGGGATTAGGTAGATTAGGTATTCAAAAACTAGGTAATATTTTAGAGATAGAAACAAAAGCAGAAAACAGTCAAGCTTATGCTTTTAAACTTAACTGGAGTGAGTTTGAAAAAGCTGATAAGTTAGATGAAATAGATATCTCCCTGAATGAGATAGAAAAAGATAAAAGAGGTACAAGACTAAAAGTTGAAGAGTTAAAGTCTCCTTTGGTTTGGATAGGGGAAGAAGCTCAAAATAGATTAAAAAATGAATTTTCCACAATGATTTCCCCTTATGAAAAAATTAGAAAATTTATTGTCTTTTTAGAAATTAATGGTAAAAAAATAGACTTATTAACCATTCCTGAACATTTAAGAAAAACTGCACATATACAATACACTTTAAATTATGATGGAAATAAACTTAGTGTCAATGCAAAAATAAGTAAGAATTGGTTTAAGTCAAAATTATCTCCTGAAGAGAGAAAAATATTTGATACAGAGTTGCATTATAGTCAATTTATAGAGTATTTAAAAAAGTTCGAATCATTTGAACAATATAAAATGAAAGATATAAGTGAAAATTCTACTTGGCTACTAGAGTATAGCTCAGAGAGAGTATTGAAAGATTTAGATGGAGTTGAAATGCTTGAAAATACACTCTTTGACAAAGAAGAACCTGCTAACCCTGGCAAGTTTGAAGGAGAAATAGATTACTTTGATTTTCGAGATAAAAATGAATTAGAACTTAAATCAGAAGAGTATAAAAAGTTAGTAAAAGCACTTGATGGAATACGAGTTTTTAGAGATGGTTTTGGAGTAAGAACGCCAGGTGATTGGTTAAAAATAGGTTCAGGTTCAACCTCGGGAACATATTATAGTCTTAGACAAGATAATACACATGGATATATAGCAATCAGTGCAAAGCAAAAAGTAAATTAGAAGAGACTACAGCTAGAGAAAAATTTAAAGATACTCCATACTATAGAAATTTTGTTTTGTTATTAACAGAATTTATTGATTTTACAGATAAAACAAATAACTTTTTTGGTCGAAAATGGGGTGATTATCGCAAAGAAGAGAGAGCTAAATATTCTTCTATGGAGTTAGGGGATATAAAGAGTGTAAAAGAAACTGTTAACAAGCAAACTTCAAAATTAAGACAACAAAAAGAAGAGATAGTTAGCTATAAAAAAGAAACATTAAATAGTATAGAGACAGCAAAAGTAGCGGTTTCCAAAGTAAAAGAACAACAAAAACGTAATGAACCTATTACTAAAACAGAGATAGATAATTTAGATTTAACTATTCAAAGTTTAGAGAAAGTTATTAAAATTTCGGAAGAGTTGTTACCAAAATTAGATAAGCAAATAGTAGAGTTTGATAAATTAGACAAGTTTGCACAAGTTATAGAAGATAGAATAGAGAGTAAAACTGAACAATTACATGATGCTTTAGAATTGGCTCTACTTGGGTTAACAGCAGAGACACTTTCTCACGAGATCTATAATATAACTGATACCTTACTTTTAAGGTCAAAAGATATTAAAACCAGAATACCTAAACAAGATATACCACTCTTAACTTATAATGAGTATGTTATCTCAACAGCTACTGCTTTGCGAAAACAGGTCTCTTTTCTTGATCCAGCTTTAAAATATGTTCGAGATAAAAAAGATAACTTAGAGTTGAAATCATTTTTAGAAGAGTTTATCTCTTATCAAAATGAAAGACTTAAACAAGATAAGATAGAGTTGCTTTTACAGAGTCAAGTGTTTAAACTCAATCTAACTATTAACAAAGGTAAGTTAATACAGATTTTTGATAATTTGATTAATAATAGTGTCTACTGGTTAAAAAAAGAGACAGGAATAGACAAAAAGATATATTTAGAGTTGTCTGAAAATGCAAAAGTACAAATTTGGGATACAGGAAAAGGTGTAGATCCTTCTGTTGAATATAATTTATTTGATCCTTTTGTAACAGCAAAATATGATAAAGTAAATAAAATAAAAGGTAGAGGTTTAGGACTCTATATCATCAAGCAACTTTTAGAGTATGATAACTGTTCAATACAACTTTTACCTGAAAAGAACGAACAAGATAGATATTATAAGTTTCAACTTGATCTTACAGGGGTAATTAATGAGTAGTCCGCAAGAGAATGTTAGTGCTATTTTAGAGAAAATGGGGATTTCAAAAGTTTATCATATTGATGATGGTTACGAAGGAATGGGTGAAATAAGTATCGAGCAAGTTTTAGTACAATTCTCTTCTATTGAAACAGAAAAATTACAAAAAATATTTAAAGGTAATAATAAAGAATTGGTATCTGATGAAGATATTGATAAAGAGACATTACGAGATATTTGGGAAGATTTAGAAGCTGATGATCAAAAGAGAATATTGTTGGATATAAATGCTAGTTTAGTTTGGGATAAACAAGCACTATCTTTAATAGAAGAGTTGTTTAATGATGATATTATTAATAAAAAAAAACCACAAGAGTGGCAAGAAGTAAAAGAAGATATTTTAGCAGAACTACAAGATAATAAAATTTTATTTTTATTTGATAAAGATTGGGGAACAGGAAGAGAAACAGCAGGAATTGAAGCAATAAAAGAGCTATTAACTACTGCTGATATACCACAAGAAAATTTATTATGTGGACTCTTTACTCATACTGTTACACCTGCTGAGGAGTATTCAAATAGACAACAATTAGCTACAGAAGAAAGCATAGATTCAGATAAGTTTCTAGTTATTTCAAAACAACATGAAGCAAATACTTTTATTGTATCGCTTCGAACAACAGCTCTTATACCAACTCTTTTGAGCTTTAAAGAAAAAGTTAAAGAATCTATTGTTGAAGCAACAACATATGTACAAGATGATATTTCAAATCTTGACATAGTTGATTTAGAGTATATAGTTTTAGATAAGTCCATGAATGAGGGTGATTGGGAACCTGATATTTTATATAGGCTACATAAAAATAGACATATAAAGGCATTTAGAAGCAAAATTTTTATAGATACTACTATTCAGCCAGAAATAGAAAAGATGCGAGAAATAAAAGGTATTGGAGAGCAAAAAGTAAAGCCAACGAGTGAAACAAAAGAGCTTATGAACCATGAATTGTATGATGATAAAATTAATAAATATTTATGTCCTTTAAAATCGGGTGATATATTTGAAAAAGGTACTAAAAAATATATTTTATTAGCTCAACCTTGTGATTTGATGATTAGAGAAGATGGTAAAAGGGCTTTTGATGATTATCGTTGTTTTGTCAATTTAATTGAAATTACCTCAAAAAAGTCTGAAAATCCCTTAAAATATTATAACTCAGAAGAACCTTTGTATATTCATTTTTCACAAGCATATAAAGTAGAACTAGATATATTAGATTTGTGTGTCTTTAATGATGAAGGTAAGATTCTTATTGATTTGAACGAAGAAGAAAAAAGACACAATTTAAAAGGTATCGCTATTAGGTATAAAAAAATATATTCAAAGATTAATAAAACATTTAATCTTTGGAAAGATATAGTAAGCAATCCTGCTACTGAACAACCATTAAAAAAACAATTTTTTATACCAAACAAACAAAAGGTGTTTTCACTTAATGTTAACAAAGAAACTAAAATCATCGATTTTGGTTTAAAACGGGTTTCTCGACTTACAAAAGATCAGGCACAGATTCTTTTATCAGAGTTTTTGCAACATCATGGACGACCTGCAAGTGAAGTTGATTTGGGATAGTTTCTCTCATCCAACCATTCACCCCACCACTGAACAAGCTCTTTCCTCTGATCCAAATACTGAGCCCTATTATAAGCTTGGGCTACCCTAGAGCCTATCTTGTGGGCTAACTGTACCTCTATGATTTCTGAGCTAAAACTGCTCTTTTCATGGGCTATGGTGGAGAACATGGCACGGAAGCCGTGGGGTACGATGCGGTCATTGCTGTAGCCTATGGTGGTGCGGAGGGCTTTACCAAGTGTGACATCGCTCATAGGGGCATTTATGTTTCTGTTGGAGTAGAAGATGTAGCTGCCACCTTGTCTGTAGTGTTTGGCAAGGTTGAGGATCTCTAGTAGTTGGTCTGAGAGAGGGATGATGTGGGTACTTCCTGTTTTCATTTTCTCCCCAGGGATAATCCAGAGTTTGTTATCCCAGTCTATTTCCTCCCACTCTGCCAAACGCACATTACCAGGACGGGCAGTAGAGTAAGCCAAAAATAAAAGCCCAAGGCGTACCATGATCCACCCTGTATAGTGATTGATCGCTTTCATGAGTTTACCAATCTCCTCTGGATCTGTGATAGTAGGGTATTTCCTGCCTGTTGGTTTCTGGAGTATCATACTCCTGTCGATGTCTGCACAAGGGTTTCTCTCTGCTTCTCCATGCGATACAGCAAACTTGAAAACCTTGCTTATTTGAGTGAAAAGCCTCTTGCCAGATTCTAACGCACCTCTAGCTTGAACAGATTGGACTATAGGGATGATCTGTTTGGCTTGTATTTGGTTGATAGGGTATTCTCCTATGACTGGGTTGGCATCTCTGGTAAAAAGGCTCTCTACTCCCTCCCAGTACTTTACATTACGATCTTCTCTGTAGTGATCGAGATAGAGATCCACCATCTGAGCAAAAGTTTTAGCAAGTGGTTCATCTGTTGGCTCTTCTTTGATACGAGGATCTTCTCCTTGGGCTATCTGTTCTTTGAGTGCATCTCTTTTGAGTCTTGCTGCTTTTAAACCTATGGAGGGGTATTCTCCAATACTTAGGCGTGTGCGTGTACCATTGATGGTACATCGGTATCTCCAGAGTTTGGAGCCTGTAGGCTTGACCTCTAGTTGGAGTCCTCCTCCGTCATTTAGAGTAATCGTTTTAGTACTTGGCTTGGCAGCTCTTACCTTGGTATCTGATAAAAACATAGTGGTACATCCTTTGTATTGGCTCTTTGCAACAGTGTACCAAAAATGTACCATTGCGTGTACCACTTGATGTGAGGTGTAGTGAAGTGTGATGATTTTTTGTGAGATGGCTTGATATGCCAGAAAGCCCGTATTTAAGGGGTTTACAAAGATTTGTGATTTTTTATGATATGTGATGAATTGTTACGAAATGTAGCTAATGGTGGAGGTGAGGGGAATCGAACCCCTGTCCTGAAATAGATAGGACTATGACTCTACATGCTTAGACGGTGTTGTTTGGTCTCATCCGGTTTGGTACAACACCCAAAACTACACCGGACCAGCCAAAGATTCGTCTGCCAGGATGGCGCCAGGCAGATATAGCTATCACAGGTGACGCTCCAAATCCGGCTATGATAGCCTTCACCGGCGGAACGGTCCAAAAGTGGTTAACTCTACGCTACAGCGAGAGCTGGACGGTAATCTGTGTTGTTTGCGTTTATTCGCGTTGGGCCGCGTAACGGAATTGCCCAGTCCGACATGCACATAGCCCCGACTATTCCAGTCGAAACCAGGTCACCCCCATACAGGGGTCTGACCTATAATGATTTGTCTGGCCATTACCTGAATGGCGCAGATGAATCGTTTGCGGGTCTGACCCCTTGCATGCAAGGGAAGTGGATAATATCACGTTTAGATTAGTTTGTCAAGGGGTTTGGGGTATAATCCCGTACAACAAACAATTTCGAAGGAAAAAAACATGGTACTCAAACTCGGTATCCCAAAAGGGAGTCTCCAGGAATCGACTCTGGCGATATTTAAAGAAGCCGGATATGACATCAAGGTTCGTTCACGCAACTACTACCCCACTGTGGATGATCCTGAGCTTTCATGCATGCTGATCCGCGCGCAGGAGATGGCGCGGTATGTGCAGGGTGGGCAGCTTGACTGTGGGCTGACGGGTCTGGACTGGATACAGGAGCAAAGAGCCGATGTGGTAGAAGTATGCGAACTCGAATACGCCAAACAGAGCTTTGGAACGGTCAAGTGGGTGTTGGCAGTCAAGGAGGACTCACTCTACCAAAGCGTCAAAGATCTGGAGGGCAAAACTATCGCTACCGAGGTGGTCAATCTCACCAAAGACTATCTGGAGCGAAACGGAGTAAAAGCCAATGTGGAGTTCAGCTGGGGGACAACTGAGGTGAAAGTACCAGATTTGGCCGATGCTATCGTTGAGATCACCGAAACAGGCTCATCTTTGCGAGCCAACAATCTCAAGATCATAGATACAGTACTGGAGACCACAACGCGCTTCATAGCCAACAAGGAAGCATACAACGACCCTGAAAAAAGAGCCAAGATAGACCGTATCACGATGATGCTGAGCTCCGTGATAGATGCTGTACCGATGAGCTATCTGACTCTTAATGCACCGGAAAACGAGCTTGAGGCGATACTCGATATCCTTCCGAGTGAAAATCCTACTATATCTCATCTGGCCAAAGGCGACTGGGTCGATATACAGGCAGTAGTGCCCAAAAAGAGCCTCAGAGACATCATCCCCAGACTTAAATCACATGGTGCCAAAGCGATAGTGGAGCTGGAGGTATCCAAGATCGTAGAGTAGGATGCGTTTTATTAATGAGGAGTTAGGAATTTTTGTGTTTTGACCGCTTCTTTGGCTTTGAACAGTGCCATCTGGACTCTGCTGTAAAAGTTGGCAGCTCCCTCGCCAGATGTCTCAATGGCAAGAAAGTTTGCCTGGGGATATCTCGCCGTGACAAGGCTTTGTATCCCGTCAGAGACTGCCGATGAAGGCATGCAGCCAAAAGGCTTGACCGATATGACCAAGTGAGCCAGATTCTCCTCCACCGCTTCGATCACGTGTGCTACCTCAAGATGTCCTTCGCCTCCATCAGCTTCTACAGGGTAGTAATCTTTGGATATCTCATACAGCTTGTCCATATCGGGTAGTTTATAATTTTGCAGACCTATGGTTTTGGCATATATGGAGAAAAATGTTTTGACTGCTATGTTGCCTGCCTTGACTGTCAGTAGATCTTTCGCATGGCTTAGATCGACAAAAGGGCGATTTGAGTCCGGCAGGTTCATCCTTTTCTTGACGGCATGCTTGGCTTCCCAAAGGCTGAGCAGAAATCTGTTGATCAGTAGTTGCGGTATCACCTCTGCGCCTTCGGATTCCAAAAATCTATGCAGGTGATAATTGCCGTCTCCTTCAGTCATAGCAGCCCAAAACTCACCAATTACCATGACCTTGGGTTTGACTCTGGATTTGTCAAGCTTGACTGATTTGAATATTTTCCGGCACTTCCACAATGCAAAAGTGAGGTTTTTGTTGTTGATTAATGCATCAGAGATGATCTTTTTTGCCTGGGAGATAGCATTGTCCACCGAGCCCTCCTCCACCTCATAGGGTCTCATCTGGTATCCCATGAGATCAATAATATCTCCTATGGAAACTGCTTTGGTAGCTTTGATGAAAAATTTAGGAGAAAACGGCGACACTTGCTCTATATTGTCATCTATCTGTCCTATGCCCTTTTGCTGCTCAAAAGTCTCTATGCGCAGCCCGCCAAATCCGGCAGCCTCCAGAGCCTTGCGATAATCAGTTACATACATTCCAAATCTGCAAGGTCCGCAACTGCTGGCAGTAGCAAAAACATATTTTCTTACAATTTCCTCCCTGCTCATGCCGTTTTTGTGAAGGCTTTGAAGATATTTGATCAAGTTGCCTGAAGTGAAATATGTAGGGTTGCACTGGCCTCTGTTGCCATACATTTTGCCAAGCCCAAAGGCCTCATTGTCAGGCGTGGGGAGTACTACATAATTGCCTTCAAAACTTTGGAGTGCCGCCCACAGCAGATAATCTTTCAGAGGTGTGAGTCCCCCAAAAAGCACTATGCTCTCCTCTTTGGACGCATAATCTATATCGTACTGACCTTCTGCCCATTGAATAGCATCTTGATGGAGATATTGCAAGGGGCTGTCTGTAGGTGTGCTTTGGTAAGCACTGCATGCTTGGCTCATATATTTCCTTTCAGGCTCACGGCATATTGTTCGAGCGCATATGCAAAAGTCTTGACCCTGATATTGATAGTTCCCGTGGGCTTGTTGGCATCTATATCGTGTAGAGTCAGATGAGGGGTACGGCTGGCACCAAGTATCTTGTCAATGATACCATAAGTCGGTGCATCATGTCCACACTTGAAGCTGCTAAGGTCTATCGCAGCGATATTGGGGTGACGAGCCGCTACCTTGGCGGCCCATACTTTTTGGGCTGAGTTGGCCGAGAAGTTCTCAGGCCATACATCTCTGATATCAAAATAATCCTTTATCAATCCCCTGGCAATATCTTCACCGAAGATCTTATCCAAAAATTCCGGATCTTTAGGGATAGAGTTCATTGATAAGACTTTGAATCCAAGTGACTGGAATTGATCCAAAACATCATGATTGAGTCCGGGATCACTATGGTACGGTCGTCCAAGGAGCAGAAGCACTACCTCCCCAGACCTTTCTGCGGCCTGCAGTATCTCCAAGCCTTTGTCCTCTAATTTTTTTCTGCTTGCATCCAGAGCCTTGATCCCCTGCTCAACTGCCCATCTGTTCTCATCTTCGGTTATGCCGAGCCTGTCTTCCCAGGTTTCATAAAGCTGTTTTGTCAACATCTTGACATCACCTGTGTCAATCGCATCATCAATATACTCCACACCTGCAATAGAAAACAGATCCCTCTCTTTGGTAAAGGCGCTGTAAACTACTCTGGGTGTCCCTATAACAACAGGACAAGCCCTGTCAGCACTTGTATAACTTAGAAAGCTACGAACGGTGGATATGGCGGGGAACCATACTATATCTATGTTTTTGCGGACAAATTTTTTGTCAAATAGCAGACTGTGAACATGAGCCTGGGCTACTTTGGCAGGATAGCAGGCATCTACGGAACCGTATTTGGCACCTTCCAAAAACATCTCTTCGTTTGAAAAATCGGAAAAAACGATCCTTTTGGGATCGATATCGAGAGCTTCGAGATAGGTACGCAGAAACGGTGCGAATGAATAGATATTGAGTGCTTTGGGGATAGCTATGGTGAGCTTGCGTCTTCTGGCTCGGTCTTGACCGGAACTAAATATGAATCTTCTTTCGTATCTTTTGCGTATCGCCGGACCGTACCCCCATAGGGTATTTTTGACTTTTTCCACGCTTATTTTGGTATTTTTGTCAGGTTTGGGAGGCAGATGATATCTGGCATCAAAAAGCAGCATAGACTCTTCATGTACAAGATTCGGTACACTTTTTTGCAGGTTTTTATGGTTTTTGCGCAGTTCAAGCAGTTCTTCGCGGGATTCTACCGTACCTTTTTCGCAGGCAAAACCGGCAATGTATCGGACTGTGTCTGATGATGGTGTTTTTGTGTCGATAAAAGTTCTTGAGCAATCGTTGGGACAGAAGTGGCATCTGCTCGTCTCATCCGTGCGGGTTGTGTATGTCAACTGCAGCGCCTCTGCAAGCCCGATAAAAGTGCTGATACCGCTCCTTTCTACTCTATCTCTCGCTTCAAGAGCAGCCCCTATGGCTCCTGCTTCACCGCAGTGCGGATGGACATCTACTACAGCATCGGGCACCTCGGCTTTGATATAGTCCACCTGGGCTTTGAGTGCTGCCTGGTTGTACTGGGTACCGCCCTGGAGGACAAAATGTCTCCCAAGAACAGAAAGAGAAGGGGCCTGGACTACATATTGCCAGATATTTTTAGGTAGCACTTTTGCCATGCCGGCGAAAATTGCTTCCTTGGGGTAACCCTCTTTTTGGAATGTTACTCGGTCTGTATCGAGAAAGACAGCACACCCATAGTTGAATTTGGGAGCTTCTGAAGCACCAAAAGCCACATCGGCAAAGTCCTCGAGCTTGACACCGAACTGTTTGGCCATTGACTGAAGCAGCATACCGTTGCCAGCGCTGCATTGGTTGGAGAGGCGGAAATTTTTCATCATACCATTTTCAAGAAAGAGTACTTTGATATCCTGTCCTCCGACATCACATATCACATCCACGCTTTCTCCGAAAAGTTCCTGAGCACTTTTCATATGCGCTATGGTCTCTACTATGTTGGCATCTGCCTTCAGGGCACCCTCAAGGACATCAGCAGCATACCCTGTGACCCCAAGACCCTTGATATGATAATAACCATTTGGATCAAAGTCTCGTATCTGAGAAAGAAGATCGATAGTGTCCTGTATAGGGTTGCCTTCTGAGAGTTGATATACTTTGAGAAGGAGTTCGCCCTGCTCATCGATTAGTACGGCTTTGGAGCTTGTGGAGCCGCCGTCTATACCGAGATAACATGGGGTCGGTTCAATTGATTTTTGAGGAATGAATTTCGGTATAGTGTATCTGGATTTGAATTCTTGCAGCTCATGATGATTTTTTACCAGAGATGTGTCTTTGTATTGATTGTCATCGCTTATGCCGCTTGAAATCAGACGAGCAAGTCCATTCAGCCCTTCGAATCTCTCTTGATTCGTAGATTCTCCCTCTCCAAATATCACTGCGCCCAGTGCGGCATAATAGAGAGAGTTCTCAGGTACACTGATAAGACTTTCGATGTCTTCTATGTCGTACTTGACACCCCTCTCATTCCAAAGCTCGACGATTCTTTTGCGCCAGGCGTCCTGAAGAAACGGCAGATATGTGTTGGGGCCTCCAAGCAGCAGAACGTTTGGCATCAGAGTATTGCCTCTGGTGAGCACTGTAAGATTCTGCATCACGATAGCATCACCCAGAGAATTCATGATCTCATCTTTGGGGACCGAGCTTTTGACGAGGTTGACTACATCAGTCTCGGCAAAAACCCCACACTTGGCAGCTACATGGTGAAGTGCGTCATCGTTGTATTCTATCTTTGAGAGTTCTTTTTGCTCCAGACCCACCTTGAGGGTGCACTTCTCTATCGTGGCCCCTGTTCCTGATGCACATTTGTCATTCATGGATGCAAGTATGTTACGTGTGCCGTCTTCTTTTTCTTTGATATGGATGATCTTGGCATCCTGTCCGCCCAGTTCGACAACCGATCTGACATCTGGATGCAGATGCTCTACCGCGAGCACTACCGCATTGACTTCCTGGACAAAACGGGCATTGATGGCGGGCGCTATACGGGCGGCACCTGAACCTGTGATATAGGCTTTGTTGATCGAATCAAAAACATCAGCTTGATTCTTTTGGAGATCATCAAGCAGGGACAAAAGAGTTTCAGCCTGTCTGGTATCATGTGGGGTATAGGCTTTGGCAAGTATATCGTAGTTTGCGTCGCAAACTACATATTTGACCGTTGTTGAGCCTATATCAATGCCAAGAGTCATTACTCTCCTTTGACTCTCAGGGCCCACAAAATCCACACAATACCCAGTATGATCAGAGGAATACTCAGCAATTGCCCAGTGGTAAACGGCAAAGAAGTCATATAGTCAGCCTGTCTTGTTTTGAAATATTCAAGTATAAAACGCATCCCAAAAAGTAAAAACGCAAATATCCCCGGCAGAATACGGGTAGCAAAATCCGGCTTGCTCCTGATATATATAAAAAGAAGTATCAAAAAAATGACAAGATAGCTAATAGCCTCATACAACTGCACAGGATGTCTCGGGATATTATCGATACGACTGAAGACTACAGCCCAAGGCACACTTGTCGGCAAACCGAGTATCTCTGAGTTGAAAAAGTTCCCTATCCTGACAGACAAGGCAACTATCATGCCCGGGATAGCCAATCTTGAAAGAAGCCACATATACGAGAGTTTGTTTTGTTTGGCAAAGACATACAATACAGCCATCATTCCCAGCATACCTCCATGGCTGGCCAATCCGCCGCGCCAGACTTTGAGTATCTCGACAGGGTGAGAGAGATAGTAGTCCGGTTCGTAGGCAAAACAGTGCATCAATCTGGCACCGACAACGGTACCAAACAACGCCCACAACAGGAGACTGTCAAGCTTGTCTACTGGATAACCTTCTCTTTCAAAAATCCATTTGGTAAGCCACATGCCGGCAAAAAACGATCCTACAAACAACAGCCCGTACCATTTCAGTTGAAGCGGCCCGAACTGAAAGATCACCGGATCAATATTCCAGACAAAATACTGCATTTGTTACCTTATTGATTGATTTTGGCTTTGATCTCTTGAGCCATTTCTGTTATTTTGGCTATCTTGGCCACGGGACTTATAAGGTCATCAAGCAGCACCTTGACAAATGCCGATCCCACTATCACGCCATCTACATTCTTTGCCTTTTCTTGGGCTGTATGCTCATTAACACCAAATCCTACATACACAGGAGTATCAGTATGAGCCCTTATCTGCTCAATGACATTGGATAGATCCTCGCTCTGCTCGCTGCCTGTGATACCTGCATAGGCGACAAGATATATGAATTTCTCCGCACTCTTGCTGATCTTTGCAATCCGTTCAGATGTATCCGTAGGGGCTATGAAATCTATCAGACTCAGTCCTTTTTGGGCCATATCTTGTTTGTATGATAGAGCCTCTTCATATGGAAGATCGGGGATAATGAATCCGTTGATGCTCGCAGCTTTTGCTTTCTCTATAAATAGATCGAATCCCTTGTGGTAGAATGGGTTGAAATATCCCATCCAGAGTGTATCTATCATGGGTCCTATCTCTCTGGAGACCTCAAACAGATCTTCCATTTTGAAGCCGTTTTGTAAGGAGAGGAGATTGGCCCTCTCTATCACTGGACCGTCGGCTACAGGGTCGGAAAAAGGTATGCCCAGCTCAAGCGTATCTACTCCCGCATCTTTGAGAGCCAGAGCGAGATCGACAGTGAAATATTTATCCGGATATCCGGTAGTGATATATGCTACGAGTTTTTTCATCATCTTTCAACTTGACTATTAATTTGTGGTATTATACTTTTTTTTGATAAAATGAGAAGATTTTAGTTTGCAAATGAGGAAAATATGAGTATCCAGACCCCTCGTATAGAAAAAAAGGTAAATGTCAATACTATTCGGGCCCTTAAAGGCAAAGAGCCGATAGTGATGATCACGGCGTACGATGCGCTTTTTGCTCAGCTGTTTGACGGTGAAGTGGAGATGATATTGGTAGGTGATAGTCTCAATATGAGCTTTCTCGGCAAAACCGATACTCTGAGTGCGACGATGGATCAGATGATATATCATACCCAGGCAGTCTGCAACGGCGCCAAGCTGCCTTTGATCGTATTTGATATGCCGTTTGGCTCATATATGGACAAGAGCCAGGCCCTGGCAAATGCTACGAGAGTCTATCAGGAGACCTGTGCTCAGGCTGTCAAGATCGAAGGGGGCAAAGAGAGAGCTGATACTGTACGATACCTCAGTGAGCACGGGATTGCTGTGGTAGCGCATATAGGGCTGATGCCCCAGTCTGTCAGAGCTGAGGGGGGATATCACATCAAAGGCAAAAGTCCCGAGGAGATCGACAGACTCATAAAGGACGCCAAAGCTCTTGAAGAAGCGGGTGCGTTTGCAATAGTGCTGGAGGGGATGAAGCCTGAGGTGGCCCAACAGATCACCGAGAGCCTTTTGATCCCTACGATCGGCATCGGTGCGGGCAATGTTACTGACGGTCAGGTGTTGGTATGGAGCGACATGTTTGGATTTTTCGAGGCCTTTAAGCCCAAATTTGTCAAACGATATCTTGATGGCGCATCTTTGATACGTAATAGTCTCAAGCAGTTTCGCAATGAAGTCAAAGGCAGAGAATTTCCAGACAAGGAGCATACTTACTGATGGAGCGAATGGTCAAGATCGAGAAATTTGATGGTGAGAGCAGCTATGAGATATCCTTGCGTCCTGCTTCCTGGGATGAGTATATAGGACAAGAAAAGATCAAAAAAAACCTCAAGATATTCATAGAGGCAAGCAAAAAAAGAGCCGAAGCACTTGATCATATACTTTTTTTCGGTCCTCCGGGGCTTGGCAAAACCACCCTGGCCAATATTATTTCTTCAGAAATGGGATCAAATATCAAAACCACTGCCGCTCCTATGATTGAGAAATCAGGTGATTTGGCAGCCTTGTTGACCAATATAGAGGAGGGGGATATCCTCTTTATCGACGAGATACACCGTATGAGTCCTGCGATAGAGGAGATACTCTATCCTGCAATGGAAGATTTCAGACTCGATATCATCATCGGCTCAGGTCCCGCGGCCCAGACGGTCAAGATAGATCTGCCGAGATTTACACTCATAGGAGCTACCACCAGGGCAGGTATGCTCTCCAATCCTCTCAGGGAGCGTTTCGGGATGCACTTTCGTATGCAGTTCTATACTCCTGATGAACTTGGCAAGATAGTAGAGCAGGCGGCCTATAAACTTGATAAACCTTGTGACGGTGATGCTGCCAGGGAGATAGCAAGGCGCAGCCGCGGTACACCCCGTATAGCCCTGAGACTGCTTAGAAGAGTGAGAGATTTTGCCGAGGTGGCGGATGAGAAGAGAATCACGCTGGAAAGAACCAAATATGCACTTGATGAGCTTGGCGTCAATGATATAGGATTCGATGAGCAGGATATCAGGCTGCTTGAGTTGCTTGTCAGCGCCAAAGGAAAGCCGATGGGGTTGAGCACGATAGGCGCTTCACTAAGCGAAGATGAAGGGACTATCGAGGATGTGCTGGAGCCGTATCTTGTGGCAAACGGCTATATAGAGCGTACCGCACGCGGGCGCATCGCGACCGAAAAGACATATACTCTTTTTCGTCTAACCCCGCCGTCGAAAGTCGTGGACCAAGGAGGACTTTTTGAATAGATCAAACAGTATCATAATGATCCTTTTTGGGATCGCGTTGTGGGCAGCATTTAGCATATATCAGCCTTTTCTTTTGTCTATAAGTGTAGCTATACTGCTTGTAATGGCCACATCCAATCTGACTACATATATGACTAAAAAGCTTAGATCAAGGAAACTCTCCACTTTTGTGATGGTTTTGCTTTTGTTTATTTTGATGGTGGCACCAATCATATATATAGCCACTACAGGTGTGGCATATCTGAGTCATTTCGATCAAGCTACAATACACCATATCGTAGCTAAGATCAAAGAATTTACCGCGGATATACCTTATGTATCCAACTGGGCCAATGAGTATCTCCAAGGAGACAAGATCGCAGGCTATATCAAAGACGCTACGGTATATGTCACCAAAATGGGAGGAGCAGGGCTTGGCTTTCTAAAAGAAGTTGGGCTGGTGATCACATTTTATGCGGTGATCAACTACTACAGTGAGCAATTCTTCGATCTTTTGCAATCATTAATACCTGTCTCCAAAGCCAAAAGTGAGCAGATGATCAGCGATACTGCTTCCACTATGGAGGTTGTTTTTTACTCTATTATCGTTACAGCTATCTTTGAAGGGTTTTTGTTTGGTATATTTATCAGCTATTTTGGGTTTAACGGGTTGGTCTTTGGGGTGATATATGGCTTCGCATCTCTTATACCTATCGTGGGCGGTGCCATAGTATGGGTGCCTGTATCCTTGTATGCCTGGAGTGAGATGGACACCAACACAGCGCTTATTATAGCTCTTTATTCTGTTATCGTTATATCCATCATTGCAGATACGTTTGTCAAGCCGATCATTATCAAAGTGATGAAAGAGGATCTGCTGGAGAATGCCACCAATATAAATGAGTTTGTGATATTCTTCTCGATCTTAGCGGGGATGGGGAGTTACGGTTTTTGGGGCATGATACTGGGTCCGGCGATCACTACGTTTTTGTTCGCTACGACCAAGATATATATAGAATACAACCAAACCCAAAAAATGCAGCAAGAGCAGGATTAATCGAGATATTTCTCCTCTTTCATGCTTTTTTCTTCTATGTATTCTCTATAGAGTAGAGCTACACCAAGTACAGCGACTACTATCACGCCCGCTGTGATACTTGTCTTGACGAATGTCTCCCATGAGATACTTTCTCCCCAGAGCCAAACAAGCGCAAATACGGCATATGCTACAAGTATCACGCCGGTTACTATACTTGCCAGTTTCATTGCTTTCATCTATAATCCTTTGTTGATATTATTGTGTATTATCGCGTTTGAGTATGACTACATACCCTTCTCGTTTCCAAAAAAGCAGCATTCTTCTGATATCTTTCTCCATTGTGACCACTTTCCACCCTTCACGTGCGTTGGCATTTAGAAATTCAGTAAAACGGACAGGATTGATCTTAGATTGGCCGAGCAACAAGGATCCTAGCATCCCCTCTTGGTAAATGACTACTTTGTATCGTTCCATTTATATTCCTTGAGAGTAGTACGGTTTTTGGAAGTTTGTTATACTATCCGTGGTATGATACCGTTAAATTATTAACGCATTTTATCTATTTTGGAGTGATTATGCAGATACTGATCATCGAAGACGATCCTGAACTCTCAATGATCCTGACAAACTATCTTGAGAAATATGATATGAAAGTCATCAGTGCTGAAGATCCCTATCTGGGACTCTCGCTGTTGACACAAAACGACATTGATCTGGTGATACTCGATCTGACACTGCCGGGCATGGACGGACTTGAGGTGATAGAGAAGATCAGGGCAGAGTCTGATGTGCCCATTATCATCTCTTCGGCCAGAGATGATATAACCGACAAGGTGATAGGGCTGGAGAGAGGAGCTGATGATTATATGCCAAAACCCTATGATCCAAGAGAGCTGGTCACGCGCATCAAGACCATACTTCGCAGAACAGGAGCATCAAAAGAGAGCAAAGCGGATGATGAAGCGATCTTTAATGTCGATCCCCAGGGACGCGTGATACAGTTCAAGGGTAGGCCGCTCGATCTGACTGCTGCTGAGTTTGATGTGCTCTCTATGCTGATACAGCACAAGAACGGATCTGTCTCCCGTGAACAGCTCCTGTATGAGAGTGAACATATAGATGATGAGAGCTCGATCAAAAACATAGATGTGATCATCAGCAGAATACGGCACAAAATAGCTGAGATCGATCCTGATCATGTCTATATCAAGCCGGTTCGCGGGGTGGGCTATTTGCTTACAGATCATGTCTAAAGGTATTGTTTGAAACATATCTCGGTCACTACGTTTATCCATATCCTCTTTACGGTCGCTTTGGCGATCTTGGCGGCAACACTTGTGTATTTTATCTCTAGCAGCCTAAGAAAAGATCAAGATGTTGAGATCACCCGTTATAAATTTTTGGCCGAGTCTTTGGCAACTAATCTTCTCAAAGATCCACCTCAAAACAAGATTGATAAGTTTCTTCACAAATTCCACCTCCAGCCGGTATCCCCAGACCAGATTCGTCCACTGATCGAAAAGAAGGGTGAGACGGTGATGATCGTAGGTGAACCTGATGCACCGGATGTTAGGGTTTTTACTCTCAAAGGTGCAGGTTCATGGCTAAACAGCCTTTTTGATATCCCTTTACAAAAAACTTACTATATCTATGTCGATATGCCCGGATATCGTATGATGCTGATGGACGACCAGGAGCGCAGTCAAATGATGGATATCGTTACCCTGGTAGGAGGGGTATTGTTCTTTCTTTTGTTAGCACTATATTATATGGTTCTGAAAAAACTCTATCCGCTCAAAAAACTTCATAGACAGATTGAACAGTTTGCCGCCGGAGATCTGGATGTCAAGATCGCCTATGACAGCCATGATGAGATAGGCAAGATTGCCCAAAGCTTTGATAAGGCAATAGGACATATTCATCAGTTGATGAGCTCCAAGAACCTCTTTATGCGCAATATCATGCATGAGCTCAAGACCCCTATTACCAAAGGCCGCATCATATCTGAAACAATCGATAATGAGACAGCCAAGGGTTTCCTGATCAAAGCTTTTGAGAGGATGAATGAGCTAATCTCCGATCTGGCCGATATAGAACGTATCACTATGCACAACTTCAAGCCCAGCAAGGAGGATGTGTTTTTGCAGGATATAACAAGGCGTACTGAGAGTATATTGCTGACTGACAAGTCCCACTACGATATCATTGTAGATGATCGTCCAATATACACAGACGTCAAGCTGCTGGCGCTTGCTCTGAAAAACCTGATGGACAACGGGATCAAATACAGTCCTGATAAACATGTGACTCTACGCACTGTAGGAAACAAGCTGGAAGTCAGATCCAAAGGCGAACCGCTCAAAGAGGATTTTGAATTTTACATCGAGCCTTTTTCTCAAGAAGAGAAACGGAATCACGGATTTGGACTGGGGCTTTACATCGTCCACAGCATAGCCGAGAAACTGGGGTATGACTTTCGTTATGCTTACGATAAGCAAACCGGGGAAAATGTCTTTTCGATTGTGTTGAATGATTAGTGCTTGAGCGCCTCAGCAATCAGTTCGATCGGATTTTTGACCACAACATCGATATCAGCCTGATGGAGAGAGTTGGAGATCTGCATGCGGCAGGCGCTGCATTCGGCGCTGACTACTTGGGCGCCGGTCTCGGCGATCATGGCTGCTTTGGGTTTGCCGGCCGCTTCAGCCAGATGATATTTCTCGGTTTGCATCGTCACACCCCCAAATCCGCAGCAGCGATCCGGATCGCTCATCTCCACCATCTTGTGGTTTTGCTTCAGCAGGTTGCGGGGTTCTTCCCGGATCCCCTGTACCTTGCCCGCATGACAGGCGTCGTGGTAGGTGACGGTCTGGGGCATTTGTACGCCCTTTGCGGCCAGACGCTCAGCCAGATCGGTGTGGTGCTCCAGCCACTCGGTTGCCATGTAGATCTTCTCATTGAGTTTGCGGGCGCGCTCGGCCCATTCCTCCATCCCCTGATTGCGGAAGAACACCTCCCAATCGTGGCTGATCATCGCCGAGCAGGTGGCCTCCGGGACGATCATCGCGTCAATCTCATCGAAAAAAGTCTCAAAGTATTCGATATTTTGTTTGGTTAGTGTCTCAACCGTATAAAAATCCCCCGTAAAGTAGGCCGGGGCCGAGCAGCACATCTGCTGTTTGGGGATGAACGCATCGATCCCCAATTCGGCGAGGATCTCCATGAGGCTGTCGCCTACGGTAGTGTAGTTGTAGTTGGCCAAACACCCGATGAAGATCGCGACACGCTTGTGTCCGCCGTTGTCGGTCTCTTCGGGGTATTTGTTGAGGAAACTGGTTTTGGAGAGGCTTGGCAGCAGGCGGCCGCTCTTGATGATAGGCATCCTAAATCGTGGAATCATCCCGCCTTTTTTTGGTTCATCAGCAAAGCCGCAAGTCTTGAACGTATATCCCAGTTTCATCATCAGATCCATCAGCCGGCGATGGCGAAGGAGGGTAAAAAAGAGCCGCTTGAACCACGCGATCCCGTATTTGTCACCTATCTCGCGGCGCACCTCTTCGATCACCATGTCAGTGGGCAGATCATTTGGGCAGACATCGGTGCACGCCGTGCACAAAAAGCAACTCTCAAATATATCTTTGGCCGTCTGGTCAAGCTCCAGCTCCCCTCTGGCGTGAGCACCAAGTAGATCGATAAATCCCCTTGGAGAGGTGACTTCATCGGCATTGACCTGATGGATGGTGCAGACTGGGACACATTTGCCACACTTGATGCACTCATCGCTGATGGCGGTGTAATCGAAAGGTTTACGCATGCGATAACCTTTCGATCATCGGTTCCTCATTCCTCATTCCTGTCTCCTCATTCCCGATTACACCGTTTTGCTAAAGCTCTTTTTGCTGCCGGCGTATTTGGCCATATAGGCATCAAACGGCATTGCGATATTGCGTATCAGCAGCGTACCGGTGGGGCTTACGGTGATGCGCTCATCGGTGATGGTGATGAGGTCTTCTTTGGCAAACTCCTGCAACGCCTCAAGCGCATCGGCGAAATAGTCGGCAAAAACGATACCGTGCTCCTGCTCCACCCGTTTGATATCTATAGCGAAATTGGCCATCAGTTCCATAATGACCGATTTGCGTATCACATCATCATTGCTTAGATCGACACCGCGCTCAAACGGCAGTCTGCCCGCATCTATAGCTGCTTCATAGGCTTTCATATCCTTGGTGTTTTGGGCATAGTATCGCTCCCCTTCACCGATACTGGTCAACCCTATGCCAATCAGATTGGCTCCGCCTTTAGTAGTGTAGCCCTGAAAATTGCGATGAAGCTCCCCTTTGGCAATGGCGGCAAAAAGCTCATCTTCGGGTTTGGCGAAGTGATCCATGCCCACCATCTTATACCCCTTGTCGGTCAAATAGTCTATGGTATGCTGAAATATCTGCAGCTTGACCGACGGCTCGGGGATAGTAGTCTCATCAAACTTTCTCATGGTTTTTTTCATCCACGGTACATGTGCATAGTTAAATACCGCCAAACGATCAGGCTCAATACTCCAAGCCTGTTCCAATGTGGATTTGAAACTCTCAAGCGTCTGATAAGGTAAACCGTAAATCAAATCCATATTGATACTCTCTATCCCATAATTTCGCGCCAGATCGACTGCCGCTTTGGTCTGCTCGTAGGGCTGTATGCGATGTATGGTCTCCTGTACTTTAGGATCAAAGTCCTGTACACCGAAACTGATACGATTAAAACCGTGTTTTTGGAACACTTTCATCTGATCTTCGTTGAAATACCTCGGATCTATCTCTACGCTTACCTCGGCATCCTTGCTCCAATTAGGGAAAGCCTGCTTGACATAGGAGATGATCTCATCCAGCTCAAATGCCTTGTAGTATGTAGGCGTACCACCGCCAAAATGAAACTGTATCACCTTGCGGGAAGTGTCAAGATGCTTGGCAAGTATGTCAATTTCACGCTTGAGATATTCCACATAGCGGCTGAGTTTATCTTCTTTGGATGTATAGACTACGTTGCAACCGCAAAAATAACATGCACTACGGCAAAAAGGCAGATGGATGTAGATAGAAAGCTGATTGCTGCCGCCTTCAAGGTACTTTATATAGCCGTCATAATCAAACGCTTCACTAAACTCCAGCGCCGTAGGATAGCTGGTATATCTGGGGCCGGGTTTGGAATACTTGCTGAATTTTTCAAGATCAATTGTGCTCAAAAGGACTCCTTTGGGGAGTGAATAGTGAATAGTGAATAGTTTTGGTAGATTTTGCCAGGCAAAATCACTATTCAAAATTCGCATACTCTACTAACACTCTCATTATTCGTTATTCACTGTTAACTATTCGCTCAATTACGATGATTGTCCAGCCAAACCATGATCCCTTTTTGGGCATGTAGGCGGTTTTCTGCTTCATCAAAGATCACATCAGCATACTTCTCAAATGTCTCTTCGCTCACCTCATATCCTCTGTATGCCGGAAGGCAATGGAGAAATATAGCATCATCCTTGGCTTTGCTCATCATAGCCTCGTCGACCTGATAACCGGCAAAATCCTGGATCCGTTTTTCTTTTTCATCTTCCTGTCCCATGGAAACCCATGTATCGGTAGTGACGACATCGGCTCCATTGACCGCTTTGAGAGGATCGTTGCCTATTGTTAGTTTGGCTCCGCTTTTTTGTGCCAGATCCATAGCTGTATCGATGATATCCTGATCACACTCATATCCTATTGGAGTAGCTATGCGCAGCTCAAAGCCCATGATGGCTGCCAGATAAAGCCAGCTGTGCGCCATATTGTTCCCATCCCCCACATATGCTACCGCAGGATCGTTATCTTTGCCATATTCGACCATAGTCAGATAATCTGCCATCAGCTGCACGGGATGATATCTGTCTGTCAATCCGTTGATGACAGGCACTTTAGAGTAGCGAGCAAATTCCTCTATCTTGTTTTGCTCATATGTACGGATCATCACCATATCGACCATGCGGCTGATCACTCTGGCAGTATCCTTGAGAGGCTCTCCGCGCCCAAGCTGCAGATCGTTGGCGGAGAGAAAAAGCCCCACTCCGCCAAGCTGGTAGATACCTGTCTCGAAACTTACACGGGTCCTTGTAGAACTCTTCTCAAATATCATACCCAAAGTCTGATGCTCCAGGTACGGCACAAAAGACCTCTGCTTGGTTTGTGCCTTGATCTTGCGCGAGAGCTCTATCATCTCAAGCAGTTCATCACGACTAAAGTCTCTGAGTGTCAGAAAGTGTCTCATAATGCTCTCCATTTCGCATCACTTGATCAATGATACGAAAAAATAAAAGAGAGTATTTTACCATAATATATGTCAAAAGCTATACAGCCCCCTGATCTATCATCGCATCAGCTACTTTTTTGAAGCCTGCGATATTGGCTCCGCACACTAGATCGCCGGGTTGGCTGAATGCT
Organism: uncultured Campylobacterales bacterium; assembly: GCA_964520575.1. Classification (GTDB taxonomy): domain Bacteria; phylum Campylobacterota; class Campylobacteria; order Campylobacterales; family Sulfurovaceae; genus S017-3. Next base: position 23,471 of record CAZFNK010000013.1, read on the forward strand.
TCTGCAGTGCTATATACTGTATCAAATATATTCTTCATGATCTCAAACAGCCTGTTATCGACCTCGGCAAAACTCCAGTGCACCATTCCGGCATTTTGAGCCATTTCGAGCTGACTGACAGCTACCCCTCCGGCATTGGCAGCTTTGGCGGGACCAAACAGAATACCGTTTTGCCTGAGATACTTGATAGCATCGGGTGTGGTGGGCATATTTGCCCCTTCATTTACCAGTTTGCATCCGTTTTTGACCAGATTTTTTGCATCTATAAGATTGAGCTCGTTTTGTGTAGCGCTTGGAAATGCTATATCGCAAGGTATGGTCCATATAGCATGTCCGCCCTCAGGATAATTGTGAAGCGGTATATATGTGGCATCACTGTGGAGTCTGGCATACTCTTCGAGTGAGCCCCTGTTGACCTCTTTGATCGCTTTGAGAGTTTCGATATTGATACCGCCTGCATGGTGGATAGTACCTTTGGAATCAGAACATGCCACAGGTATGGCGCCCATGCTTTTGAGTTTCTCCATTGTGTATATCGCCACATTCCCGGAGCCCGATACTGTACAGATCTTGTCTTTGATCTCCATATCGTGTTTTTGCAGCATATGCTCTGCGAAATATACAGAGCCGTAGCCTGTGGCCTCCTTGCGTGTGTATGACCCTCCCCAGTTGAGACTTTTGCCGGTAAGTACTCCATCGAAATGCCCCGTAAGTTTTTTGTACTCTCCAAAGAGATACCCTATCTCTCGCGCACCTACGCCTATATCACCGGCAGGTACATCTCTGGAGTGTCCTATATGTCTGTAGAGCTCATTCATAAATGCCTGTGAAAATCGCATCACCTCATTATCGCTTTTGCCTTTGGGGTCGAAGTTGCTCCCACCCTTGGCCCCACCTATGGAGAGGTTGGTTAGAGCGTTTTTGAATATCTGCTCAAAGCCAAGGAATTTGACTATGCCGAGATTGACGCTTGGGTGGTATCGCAGACCACCTTTGTATGGTCCAAGGGCGGAGTTGAATTGTACCCTGTAGCCAAGGTTGGTGCGCGGCTTGCCGGCATCATCTATCCATACTACCCGAAAAATGATCGTTCGCTCAGGTATAACTATTCTATGGAGTATGTCGTGATCGATGTATTTGTGCTCCTCCTCCAAAAGAGGCAGCAGTGATCCCAACACCTCTTCGGCGGCCTGATAGAACTCCACCTGCCCGGGAGAGCAGGTTTTGATGTCACTCAGTACTTTGTCAACATATTGCCCAGCTTCCATTTTTTGCCTTTTTATGGGATATGACTCAATGTAATTATAACAAAAAAGGAAGCTAATGATCAGGCAGATAAGCATTTTTCTCTCACATTCTGTATACAGCTTGGGTATACATACTGCAATATGCCATTTTATAGAGTATGTATAAGTATAAATAATCTCAAATGTGTAATTGACAAAAAATAAAACATGTTATTATGCATATAAATATAAAAAAATAATAAGGATTATGTAATGGCAGCCTATACAACGGAGCAAGTTTAATGACATAAAGATTAGTAGAAAACTTTAGACATACAAAATTATTTGTCTGTATAGTTATTTTTTTAGCAACTTCGCTGCCTCTTTCGCATGATATGTAATGATGATATCCGCTCCGGCGCGTTTGAAGCCAAGCAGCGTCTCCATCATGACTTTTTCATAGTCGATCACACCGGCACGTGCGGCCATCTTGAGCATTGAGTACTCGCCTGAGACATTATATACTGCCAGAGGTAATGTAGTATTTTCACGCACATCTCGAATGATGTCCATGTATGCCAAAGCCGGCTTGACCATAAGGATGTCAGCACCTTCTGCTTCATCGGTCACACTTTCGGCTATCGCCTCTCGGCGGTTGGCGGGATTCATTTGGTAGCTGCGACGATCTCCGAAACTGGGGGCTGATTCTGCCACATCACGGAACGGCCCATAGTATGCTGATGCGAATTTGGTAGAGTAGCTCATGATGGGGGTGTTGATGTATCCGGCTTCATCGAGCCCTCCGCGGATAGCCTGTATCATGCCGTCCATCATGCCGCTGGGAGCTATCATATCGACACCAGATCTGGCATGCACCACTGCCTGTTTGGCCAGATTGTCAAGGGTAATATCATTATCAACCGTCTGAAGTATGGGATCGAGCACACCGCAATGCCCGTGGTCGGTGTATTCGCAAAAGCACAGATCGGTGATGAGAAATATATCCGGGTGAGCTGATTTGATAGCTCTGACTGCTTCGGCTATAATGCCGTGTTCACACATAGCTTCGCTGCCTACCGAGTCTTTGGTGTCAGGAATACCAAAGAGGATGATCGCTCTAAGTCCCAGATTTTTAAGCTCATCACACTCTTTGACCGCCTGGTCGATACTCATCTGATAAACTCCCGGCATCGATTCTACTTCGTCTTTGATATTTTTGCCGCTGCGGATAAAAAGTGGATAGATAAAGTCATTGACACTAAGATGTGTCTCTTCAAGCAGGTCCCGAAGGACCGGGTTGATGCGTCTGCGTCTGAAACGGGTGAACATTTGCTGCCTTCATTAATATTTTTCCAACATTTTACCCAAAAATCCTAATTCCTAATTCCTAATTCCTAATTCTTACAGTATAATTCGCCCATGAAAAATATCACACTATCCAAAACAGCAACATTGCCGACCGTTCACGGCACATTCAAAATACAGGCTTTCAAAGAAGGCGAGCAGGAGCATCTTGCTATTTTTACCGATCCTTTGCCCGATATCCCTCTTGTACGAGTACACTCCGAATGTCTGACCGGGGATACTCTGGGCTCACTCAAGTGTGATTGCGGTGAGCAGCTCAATGCGGCACTCGATACCATTGCCCATGAGGGCGGTATGGTGATATATCACCGTCAAGAAGGACGCAATATCGGCCTGCTAAACAAGGTCAACGCCTATGCACTTCAGGATCAGGGTTTTGATACGGTAGAGGCAAATCATCAGCTGGGATTTGCGGCTGATGAGAGGACTTATGATGTTGTGGAGTTTATTTTGGATCACATGGGTATCAAAAAGATCAAACTATTGACTAACAACCCAAACAAACTAGAATCACTCGAAGGTGTAGAGATAATCGAACGGGTACCGTTGATCATAGAGCCCAATCGGCACAATGCCAACTACCTGAAAGTCAAGAGAGAGAAGATGGGACACCTGTTGTAGTTGAGAGTTGAGAGTGGAGGGTTGAGAGGTGTTGATAATATATTCAAAGGACATGGCCGATAATGCAACCAGATCTCAAAACAAAACTGCACGATGCCGATATCGTGCTTGATCGTGCGGGCGTCGAGAGGCTGGAGAAGTTTACCGAATTGCTACAAGAGTGGAACGGTACACACAATCTTACAGGCGCCAAAACACCTCCTGCTATATATGACAATATAGTCGATGCACTCTATCCTCTGACATTTGTGCCTCAACCTCAAAGTTTTTTGGATGTGGGAACAGGAGCCGGGTTTCCGGGATTGGTGCTGGCTGTTGCCTGGGGTGAGAGTGAAGCGGTGTTGTGTGAGCCCTTGGGCAAAAGAGCTGCTTTTTTGAAATATGCCGCTATGGAACTGGAGCTAAGCAATGTCCAGGTAGCCAAAATGAGGGTCGAAGAGCTGGAGCATGATCCTTTTGCGCTGATCAGTTCCCGTGCAGTGACAGATACGGGGACGCTGCTTAGGCTGACCGATCACCTTAAGGATGAGAATACACAGTATCTATTTTACAAAGGGAGCCGTGCTGCAGATGAGCTTGAAAGCTTGAATAGTCAGCCAAACTATGTTATAGTGCAATGGAAAAAAAGAAACTTCGTATGGATAAAGTAGAGAAATGTTGTTGAAATTGATTATCTTTGGCGTGATCGCAGTAGCGATCTATAGAGCATTTGGCGGCAAGGTGCCAATACTTGATAAGAGCGAGCCCAGGCAGAAAAAGCCTGATGGGGATACTCTCGTAGAGTGTGCTTCGTGCGGCACATATGTTACCCTCAAAGATGCTATAATAGTAAACAAGAAACACTACTGTTCCAAAGAGTGTTTGCCGAGCTGAAGCGATAAGGAGCAAATAATGAGAATATTTGGCCATCCATGGATACAGTCTGAGGTATTCAAAAGAGCCTTTTCCCTAAAGGATATAAAAAATCTTAAAGAAAATGAAATAGCTCTGCTCGAACCTCTGACAGAGTCGATCAAGTTGGCTCAGCACTGCCAGGCAGAGTCGATACCTTTTGCTGTGACACTTGGAAGTATCAAGGATGCGCTCTTTGCCAACGAATTGGAAGCATCCTATATGGTCTGTCAGCAAGAAGAAGCGATGGAGATACAGCCGATTGCCCAAAACTATCTTTTCGATGCGCAGGTGCTGGTGCTGATCGAGAGCGAAAAAGAGATAGAGCGAATAGCGAGATTTTCTATTGACGGTGTAATATTCCCAGAAGCGATCATATGAGATGCTAAGAGCCCTTGAGAGCTACCCTGCGACTTTGGCGCTGGTCGGGCTAAATCTGATTATCTTTTTCTTGACAGCCTTGCAGGCTGATCCGTTCTCTTCTCAGACTCTTGCAAATGACGGAGCGGTTTTTGGATTGCTTATAGCTGCCAAAGGGGAGTGGTGGAGGCTGATCAGCGGCATGTTCCTCCACGGTGGAGTGACGCACATCCTGCTCAATATGATTTCGCTCTATATAGTAGGCAAGATAGCAGAGGAGCTTTTTGGGTGGCGGGATTATTTGATCATATATTTTGTTTCGGGAATAGCAGGAGGGATCGCATCTGTCACCGTCCATCCTGATGGTCTGTCTGTGGGAGCCAGCGGGGCGATATTTGGGATATTTGGAGCAATTGCGGGCTATGCTCTGGCTCACAGGAAGCATCTTGGCGAGAGATTCAATGCTTTTATCAAGGAGTTTGGCGGTGTGCTGGTGCTCAACCTCGTGCTGGGATTTAGCATACCAGGCATCGATATGAGTGCGCATATAGGGGGACTTGTGGTAGGAGCCATTGCCGGATATATCGCATCCCGCTCGGTGTGGTTGTGGACATACTCTATACTTTTGCTGGTGCTTGGGATGGTGTATATAGTATTTTTCTATCCAAATATATTTGCTGCAGAAGGGATGGTATATTGAGGTATACATGGTTGTTGCTCGCTCTATTTTGGATAGGCGGCTGCGCTCCCAGGCTGCCATCTGACATATCAGCAAAAGAGCGGCGATTGTACTCAATGATCGTGCAAATGGATAGCTCTGTAAGTCATCATGAGGCATCCAGACTTGCACATGAAGCAATCATATACAGTCAGACACTTGCCAGGAAGTATAAAGTCCAGACCTCTCCGTGGGTTCACAATTTTCTGGTCAATGCAGGACTCAAGAAAAGGGGTCTATGCTATCAGTGGGCGGATGATCTGATGAGCCATCTATCAACCATAAACCCAAAGACTCTGAGACTCTTGCCAATTGGGGCAAATATCGGGGATTATTGGAGAGAACACAATGCTGTAGCGGTCCTTCCGTCAAAAGCAAATATCCCTCTATCTCGCGGTATTATACTTGATGCCTGGAGATATTCCGGTGATCTCTATTTCGCACCTGTAGGCAGCGATACCAAATATAGATGGAAGATACGCACCGAACGAATCACTCACTAAAATTATCCAGCATCAGATGCTTAAGAATCGCCATCCTGACAAAGACGCCGTTATTGACCTGATCGAGTACGAGTGATCTGGGATCATCAAGTATCCCATCGCTGATGTCGATATTGCGCATCACAGGTCCAGGATGCATCACCATGATCGATCTTTCACCAAGAAGCTCTTCTGTGATACAGTAGTGTCTAGCATATTCGGCATAGTCGTCAAATATCGGTTTGGCATGTCGTTCCAGCTGTGCCCGCAGACTCATGATCACATCCACACTGTCTATAACATCCTCTATTCTGTCAGTTTTTGGCAGATCAGTATCGGGCATGAAGGGATCGGGAGCTACCAGAGTGATATCTATACCCATTCGCCTAAAAAGCCTGATGCCGCTGTTGGCGACTCTGGAGTTGGCTATATCGCCGACAATCGCTATCTTCTTGCCCTTGATATCTCCGTCAAAGTATTCCAAAAGTGTGAAATAATCCAGCAAAGCCTGTGTAGGGTGCGCGTAGTTGCCCGCACCTGCATTGATAACAGGAGTACTTTCCATTTCCGCCAGTATTTTGGGCGTATCATTCTTGCTATGGCGGATAATTACGCCATCGGGTTCCATGGCGCTGAGGTTGGCAAAAGTATCCTCGAGTGTTTCCCCCTTTTTTGCGGATGATCTGGAGGGATCAAGATGCACTACAGATGCACCCAGCCGTTTGGCAGCTACCTCAAAGGAGCTTCTGGTTCTGGTGGAAGCCTCAAAAAAGAGTGTTATTATCAGCTTGTCCCGCAGCAGTGCAGGGGGTCTGCGGAGTTTAAAGCTGCGGGCATCTTCGATGATATCTGATATATCCTTGTCACTTAGATCGTCGGTATCTATGAGATGTTGCATGAGTCTCCTTTTTTGATTTTGTATTATACCAACTGCGAGCCAAAAATTTGTCTGTTTATTCTTTTGGTGTATAATTTTATTAGAATAGAAATATTGCTAAGGATTGATATTGCCAAGGATTCAGGAAGAGGTCGAGAGTCATATAGAGCTTGACGAGCCACCAATGTACAGAGTGGTATTGCACAACGATGATTATACTACTATGGAGTTTGTAGTGCATGTTTTGATGACTGTTTTTCACAAGAGCGAACTTGAAAGTGAGCAGATCATGCTCGATGTGCACAAAAAGGGCAGAGGCATATGCGGTGTATATACACTCGAGATAGCCAAGACCAAAGTAGAGCAGGTGAGGACACTTGCCAGACAAAACAAATTTCCGCTGATGGCGACATATGAGAAAGACGAGTAGGAGATGAAGCAATGATAAGTATAGAACTAAACGGTGTATTTGCCCAGGCGGTGGAATATGCCAGAGAAAAACATCATGAGTATCTGACGGTAGAACATATTTTCTGGTCTATACTTCACAGCGCCGAAGGGGAAGAGATCATATCAGCTCTTGGAGCGGATCCGGCGGAATTGAGCGCGGAAGTGATCGCCCATATGGAGCACACTGTGCCCACACTCCCAGAAGCGGTCGATCCCATAGAAACGGTCACACTTTCCCAGGTGATAAGTGAGATGATGAATCATTTGCATGCATCAAGCCAAAAGGAAGCGACCATAGGGGATATGCTCGCGGCTCTAAGCGCACAAAGCCCAAATGACAGCTATGTTGCTTACCTGTTGCAAAAATCGGGGATAGAGCGTGTGGATATTTTGGAAGTAATCTCTCATCCTCTCCATGAAACAAGCCCTGAGAAAAAGGAAGAAAAAAGTCCACACCCCAATCTTGATAAATTCACCATAGAGCTGGTGAGTCTGGCTCAAAACGGCAAGATAGATCCGGTCATTGGCAGAAGTGAAGAGATAGAGCGAGTGATGCAAACCCTTTGCAGGCGCAAAAAGAACAACCCCCTCCTTGTGGGCGAGCCTGGAGTCGGCAAGACCGCCATAGCTGAAGGACTGGCGCTGAGCATTTCAGAAGGATCCGTACCAGAAGTACTTCAAGATGCTCGGATATATGCACTTGAGATGGGAGCTTTGGTGGCTGGAACCAAGTTCAGAGGCGATTTTGAGAAAAGATTAAAGGGTGTGATAGATGAGCTCAAATCGATGCCTGATGTGATCATTTTCATCGATGAGATCCATACACTTGTAGGGGCTGGCAGTACAGGCGGAGGCAGCATGGATGCGAGCAATATCCTCAAACCGGCTCTTGCCCGCGGTGATATCAGATGTATAGGAGCTACGACTTATACCGAATACCGCAATTTCTTCAACAAAGACAAGGCATTATCAAGACGGTTTGCCAAGGTAGATGTGCCTGAGCCAAGCGAAGAAGATACATACAAGATACTCAAGGGGATCCAGCACAAGTACGAAGAGTATCATGAAATAGCCTTCAGCGACAAGGCTTTGCAAAGTGCTATAGATCTGAGTGTCAAATATATCCACGATAGATTTTTGCCCGATAAGGCTATGGATATTATTGATGAGGTGGGTGCTCATTTTATGCTGCACGGCAAAAAACATATGGAGATCACAAGCAAGGATATAGCCAAAAGTGTAGCCCGGATGCTTAAGCTCCCTGATAGCTCTATCGATACAGACGATACCGCTATGCTCTCTACACTTGAGAGAGATCTGGGAGAGAAGATCATAGGGCAAGATGAGGCAATAAGGGCACTGGTGCGATCGATCAAACGTTCATATGCCGGACTCAATCGCCCTGATGCGCCCGTAGGCAGTTTTCTTTTTGTAGGTCCCACAGGGGTGGGCAAGACCGCACTTGCAACGGCCCTGGCAGAGACTATGAATATTCATTTTGAGAGACTTGATATGAGCGAGTATATGGAGCCACATGCTGTCAGCCGGCTGATAGGGGCACCTCCAGGATATGTAGGATTTGAGCAGGGTGGACTGCTGACGGAGATGATCACCAAGCATCCTCATACCGTACTCCTGCTTGATGAGATAGAAAAGGCCCATCCAGATATCATGAATATCCTTCTACAGGTAATGGATGGAGCCAAGCTGACAGACAATAACGGCGCAGTGAGTGATTTTAAAAATGTCATACTCATCATGACCTCCAATATAGGTACCAAAGAGGCTAATGTAATGGGATTTGCCAAAGAGAGCTCTCAAAAGACCGAAAGAGCTCTCAAAGACTTTTTTACTCCCGAATTCCGCAACCGCTTGAGTGCAACAATAGAGTTTGCTCCACTATCTCAAGAATCTCTTGTGCAGATAGTGAATATAGAGCTAGGCAGACTAAACAAGCAGCTTGAAGCCAAAAATATCACCGTCAAACTAAGCAAAGACGCCAAAAAATACATAGCCAAAGAGGGCTATGATGAACGCTACGGAGCTCGACATATAGCCAGAGTGATAGATGACCTGGTCAAAGAACCTCTAACAGATGAGATACTTTTCGGCGAGCTCAAAACAGGCGGCAAGGTCAAGGTAGATTTCGTTGATGGCAAATTGGAGTTTGAGTACAGATCATCATGAGCCCCTCTGAGCACCCCATATATCCTCTGAGCGATAATCCCCGTCAGTTCCCTGATCCCAGATACGCTTCAACAGAAGGGCTTCTGGCATGGGGCGGGGATCTGACTCCCCAAAGACTTCTTGGGGCCTATTCTGTTGGGATATTTCCCTGGTACAACAGAGATGATCCTATACTATGGTGGTCACCTGATCCCAGACTCGTACTCTATCCGGAGGATATCAAGATCTCCAGATCATTTCGCAGAGTTTTGCGCAATAGTGAGTATGAGGTGCGTTTCGATCATAATTTTGCAGAGGTTATCCGCCAATGCGGCCGGATACCGCGACCCGGACAAAAGGGTACATGGCTGCACAAGGATATGATAGAAGCATACACAAAACTGCACGAGATGGGGTATGCACATAGTGTGGAGACTTATATGGACGGTCGATTGGTGGGGGGACTCTATGGCGTGGCTATCGGCAAGGCTTTTTTTGGAGAATCTATGTTCTCTCTTCGTCCCAATGCATCCAAGATATCTTTGGCAGCACTAAGTGATGTTTTAGCCGCAAAAAGTTATGATTTGATAGACTGCCAAGTCGAAACAGAGCATTTGGTCCGCATGGGTGCTGTACTTGTCCCCAGAGATCGTTTTTTGGACGAAATGGCTAGTGCTGTAAATAAGCAGGAAACAGAGGATCTTTGGAGAGACTATAAGTGGGAGTATAAAGAATGAAAAGCAATGATATGGGATATTCTCTTTGGCTTGATTTTGTTGAGCGTGATTTTTTGGCAAATGAATTTCCTCGACTGATTGAGGATGGGATCATTAACGGAGCTACGAGCAACCCGTCTATATTTGCAAATGCCATATCCGGTTCACCGGCATACAAGGAGCAACTTTTGGCACTGGCGGGCCTTGGCCCAAAAGAGAAATATGAAGCACTTGCGATTGAGGATATCAAAACAGCAGCAAGAGCCCTCAGAGTCTGTTATGATCGTGGTGACGAAGGATTTATCAGCATAGAAGTCGATCCATTTTTATCTGATGATACGGAGGCTACACTTGCAGAGGCGCGAAGATTGTTCAAAGCAATCAACGAACCAAATGTGATGATCAAGGTTCCTGCTACGGAAGCAGGCTACCCTGTAATGAGAGAGCTTCTGAGTGACGGTATCAGTGTCAATGCGACTCTTGTATTTTCTCCCAATCAGGCCAAAAGATGCCTGAAAGTGATGAAAGCGGGCATAGATGAATTTGAAAATACAGGAGGCCAGAGGGTGGAGGCTGTCATATCTATCTTTGTCAGCCGCTTTGATCGTCTGCTTGATCAGGAGCTCATGTCCAAAGGACTGCCCCCTGCCAAAACAGGAATCATGAACGCCGCACAGATATACTATATGATCGAAAAAAATCATACTCCAAGCATCCAGACCCTTTTTGCCAGTACAGGTGTCAAAGGTGATGATCTGCCGGCAGATTACTATATTCAGAAGCTTTGTGCACCACATGCTGTCAACACAGCACCCCTTGCGACCATCGAGGCTGCTCTGGAAAATCAGATCCCCAATCACTCGCATCTCCCTTCGCTTGATGAAATAGAAGAATATTTTGATAGATTGAAGCAAGCAGGTATAGACATAGATGGTGTCTATGGCAAGCTTCTTGCAGACGGCCTTACGGCTTTTGAAGAATCTTTTAAGCAAATGCTTGCGACTTTGGAGTAAGATATGGAAAAGCGCCTAAAACTATACCTCAATAGCCTGATCGCCAACAGCGGAAGTGACCTCCACATCAAAGCCGGCTCTCATGTACGCGTAAGAGTACATGGTGTGCTGCGCAAGCTGGGTGATGATAAGCTCAGTCACGAACAGATAGACCAACTGGCACGCGAGATCACTTTGGAATCCCAGTACAATAGTCTTAAAAAAGAGCGTTCTTTGGACTTTACTTATGTGCTGGATGAAAAAAGCAGATTCCGTGTCAATATTTTTTATCAGATGGATGGTCTCAGTGCGGTGTTCCGTATCATTCCTGTGGATATCCCTACTCTTGAGGATCTGCAACTACCGGAGGTGATAGGTTCTTTTGCCGATATTCCAAGAGGCCTGGTGCTGGTTACCGGTGTGACAGGAAGCGGCAAATCAACCACACTTGCGGCTATTATTGACAAGATAAACAACTCACAGGCAAAACATATCATTACCCTTGAGGATCCTATAGAATTCGTCCACAAAGATAAAAAAGCCCTGATAAATCAGCGAGGAGTAGGTCAAGATACCAACTCTTTCGGCGATGCTCTCCGTGCGGCTTTGCGTGAAGACCCTGATATTATACTTGTAGGTGAGATCCGTGACCTTGAGACGATAGATCTTGCTTTGCATGCGGCCAATACAGGTCACTTGGTATTTTCCACACTTCACACGCTTGATGCCAAAGAGACAATAGGCAGGATCATAGGCATGTTTGCCAAAGAGGAGCAAAATCGTGTCAGAGGAGCACTCTCCTCAGTATTGGCCGGTGTCATTTCCCAGCGCCTTGCTCCAACTGTCTCAGGCGGGAGAACCGCTGTGGCAGAGGTGTTGGTGCGTACCTCAAGGATCGTCGAAATGATAGCCGAAGGCAGAGATATGGAGATACCCGATGCCATAGCAGAGGGCAAGGAGATATATGGATCACAGACTTTTGATCAGCATCTGTTGGATCTGATAGAAAGACATGTGATTACCGAAGATACAGCCTTGGAGTATGCCACAAGTCCATCGGATCTCAAACTCAAGCTCCAGGGTATTGGCAAAGGGCTCTCCAAATCCCAGGTCAATGATGCTACACAATTGGATGCATTTGATATTAGAGATGAGGAAGAGTAAGCGCCAACTTTTAGCATACGCATGGTATAATCCCGTCCCAATTTCAAAAAAGGACAGTTATGTTAGAAGGAATCATTAGAGAGAGTATCGGTAAGAGCAATGCAAAAAAGCTCAAACGAGATGGTTATCTAATAGCTAACATCTATGCCAAAGGTGTGGACAATATCCACGCGGCCTTTAAGCAAGGTGAGTTTATTAGAACCGTGCGCAACAAAGAGACACTTGCTTTCCCTATTAAGGTAGGCGATAAAGAACTTAATGTAGTAGTGCAGGAGTATCAGCTCCATCCTGTTACAGGCGATATCACCCATGTCGATCTGCTTGTAGCAGTACCGGGTCAGGTGACCGATTATCTCGTACCGGTTCGTACTGTAGGTACTCCAAAGGGTTTAAAGAACAAAGGTGTCCTGGTTATTACCAAAAGGCGACTCAAAGTCAGAGGTGCTATCGAGGATATACCCCATAACTTCACCCTCGATGTAAGTGATCTTGATCGTGATGAGTCTATTCTTGTGCGCGACATTGAAGTACCGGAAGGTTGTCGCATGATGGATCGTCCTCATGTCTCTGTCTGTGGTGTGATCAAAGCGCGCTAATGACACTATTTGTAGGTCTTGGCAATCCCGGTCCAACCTACGAGATGACCCGCCACAACATAGGCTGGAGGGTCATCGACCGTCTCGTATCCGACCTGAATGCAAGGGATATCTCCAAAAACTCTTTTTATGGCAAGCTTTATCGTCAGGGCAATCTCTTTTTTCTCAAACCCACTACATTTATGAACAATTCAGGCAAAAGCGTATTTGCTGTCAAGCAGTTTTTCAAGATAGATACCGAAGATATTATTGTAATTCACGACGATATAGATCTGCCTTTTGGTGCGGTGCGGTTCAAACAAGGCGGAGGAGACGGTGGACACAACGGCCTAAAATCTATCGATGCGCTTATAGGTAGGGACTATTATCGCATCAGGATCGGGGTAGGCAAGCCTGAGCACAAAAGCCAAGTGATCGACTATGTATTGCATCCGTTTGACCCCGAAGAAGAAAAGAATATCGATGATATCATAATTCATGCCGCCAAAGCTGCTGTTGCTTTGACAGAAAAACCTTTCGATGAAGTACGCACACATTTTTCGCGCAAAGGCGGCGCGCTTTAACCCGTTTTTCGCTAAAATCAACCAATTTTATTTATGGACAGATAAAAATGCAGGTTGATTATCAAGCTTTGGCACAGAGATACGGTACTCCGCTTTATATATATGATTTTGACGCTATGGCTAAGAGATACGAGAGTCTCAAAGATGCGTTTGCCGGGCACAAATCTTTGATACTTTATGCGGTCAAGGCCAATTCAAATTTATCTACGATTGCCAATTTTGCCAGACTCGGCTCAGGGGCTGACTGTGTAAGTATAGGTGAGGTTCGCAGGGCTTTGACGGCGGGGATCGAGAGATACAAGATAGTCTTTTCTGGCGTCGGCAAAAGGGATGATGAGATAGAAGAAGCGCTTCGCGAGGGGATATTACTGATCAATCTTGAGAGTGAAGCGGAGATGAAAAGGGTCGAGGTTATCGCCCGCCAGATGGGAGTAGAGGCGCGCATATCGGTGCGGGTCAATCCAAATGTAGACGCCCAGACTCATCCGTATATCTCTACAGGACTGCATGAGAACAAGTTTGGTGTAGATATAGATATAGCCAAAAGAATGTATATCTATGCCAAAAACTCTGAGCATCTTGATCCGGTGGGGATACATTTTCATATCGGGTCACAACTTACTGAGCTTTCACCTATAGCTGAAGCTGTGCAAATAGTAGCTGATCTGACCAAGTCTTTGAAGGCTATTGATATAGATATCAAATTTTTTGATGTCGGCGGAGGTCTTGGTGTGGTATATAATGACGAAACACCGATAAATGTAGAAGAATACGCTGATATGATCATCAAATCGATCAAAGGAATGGATCTGACGATCATGTGCGAGCCCGGCAGATACCTCACAGCAGAAGCCGGAGTGTTGCTGACTAGAGTGTTGTACGAAAAGCACAACGGACAAAAGAGATTTGTGATAGTCGATGCGGCAATGAACGATCTGATGCGTCCTACGCTCTATCATGCCAGCCACATGATAGAGTATCTTGGAGAAAATACAGAAGACAAGACACCTGCCGATATCGTCGGTCCCATTTGTGAGAGCGGCGATTGGCTTGCCAAAGACTATCCCCTCCCTCAGACAAAGCACAATGACCTGCTAGCCATACAGACTGCAGGAGCTTACGGTTTTACGATGGCAAGCAATTACAACACCAGAGGAAGAGCAGCAGAAGTGGCTATAGAGGACGGGAAGCCAAGGATGATACGAGATAGAGAGAATTTCGATGATCAGATTCGACTCGAAAAGACCTATCTTGAAGAAAACTCCAAAGGATAAAATATGCAACTTGAGCAACTGCGCAATTCTATTGATGAGATAGATGATAAACTTCTTGACCTGTATAACCAGCGGATGGCTTTGGTACGAGAGGTTGGAAATCTCAAAAATAAAACAGGTACTCCTATTTACCGTCCCGAAAGAGAGCAGGAGATACTTGAGAGACTTAAACAAAAAAACAAAGAGAACGGCGGTATTTTGAGTGATAGAGCTATAGAGGCTCTCTATCTTGAGATATTTGCCGTAGCGAGAAACTTTGAGTTGCCGGAGAAAATAGCATTCCTTGGCCCCGATGCCAGTTTTACTCATCAGGCGGCAGAGAATCGATTTGGCGCTCTGGGCAGCTATATACCTATAGGAAGCATCAAGGGTGTGTTTAGAGAGGTTGACAGAGGGCAGGCCAAATTCGGGGTGGTGCCTATCGAGAATAGTTTCAATGGCATAGTAAGCGATACGATATCATGCCTGAGTGACTACGGCCTCAAGATAATAGCTGAGATCATGATAGATATACACCATGTCTTTGCGACCAAGGCTGAAAGTACCAAAGATATCAAGCGTATTTACTCCAAAGATATAGCTTTTGGCCAATGTAGACAGTTTTTGGAAGATTTTGGGCTTGATGAGGTGGAACAGATACCTGTCGAGTCAACCGCAAAGGCGGCAAGATTGGCTGCTTCCGATCCGGAGGCAGCCGCCATATGCGCAGAAGTAGCGTCCAAAATGTATGATCTGCCTGTGCTTTACAACAATATAGAGGACAAGGGGAACAACAAAACCAGATTTTTTGTGATAAGTGATTTTGAGAATGCTCCAAGCGGCAATGACAAGACCACTATCTTGGTCAGGCTTCCCAACCGCCCGGGCGCACTGGTCGATTTCCTGCTTGATTTTAGAGATGAGCAGATCGATCTGACCAAGATCAAATCCCATATCGTCGAGGGAGTTTCGATCTTTTTTATTGAGTTTGACGGCCATAAGGATGATGTCAAGATCAGAAGGATATTTGACAAGCATAAAGAGTCTATCAAATTCCTCGGATCATATGTCAAAGAGGCGGATGATGTCTAAAAATGCCTATATTTTTTAAAGCTACGAGCGTGAGCCCTTCGACAGGCTCAAGGAGCAGTTAGAAGTGGAGAGGAGAGTATGAAATTCAACAGATTTTTAGATGATATCAAAGTCTATGAGGCAGGCAAACCTATAGAATTGGTTGTGCGCGAGTTTGGGGTCAAGCCCGAAGATGTGATCAAGCTGGCATCCAATGAAAATCCCATAGGCACCAATCCGACTGTAGCGGAAGTGATCAGATCCAATGCCGACAAAGCGCACCTCTATCCTGATGACAGCATGTATGAACTCAAAGGCTCCTTGTCAAAAAGATTTGATATAGATAGTGACAATATTATTATCGGAGCAGGGAGCGATCAGATTCTTGAGTTTATATCCCGCGCCAGATTAAATGAAAGCAGCAGCGTACTGATGAGCCAAGTGACATTTGCGATGTATGAGATATATGCCAAACAAGTCGGAGCCAGAGTGCTTCGTACACCAAGCTATGAACATAGAGTCGATGAATTTATCTCCGCGATGAATGAACATAGCCCTGAGATAGTCTATATCTGCACCCCAAATAATCCTACCGGCGATGCAATGAGCAAAGAGGATGTGTTTGCCGTCATAGAAGCCGCGGATCCCGATACTTTAGTCGTGATAGACGGAGCTTATATGGAGTATGCAGCAGCCAAGGATCCAGCCTATTTGATCGAGCCGAAAGATATACTTAAATACCCAAATGTGATATACTTGGGGACTTTCTCAAAGGCATATGGACTCGGAGGCATGAGAGCGGGGTACGGTATCGCTGATACCCGGATCATAAAAGCTCTATACAAGATGCGCCCGCCTTTCAATATCACTACACTCTCTCTTGCTGCCGCTATAGCAGCCAACGAAGATATTGGTTTTGTTGAACGCTCTATCAAGCTGAATCGGGAGCAGATAGTGCGATATGAGAAATTTGCCGAAGATCACAGGATAGAGTATATCGACAGTTATACCAATTTCATCACCTATCTTTTTGGAGACAGATTTGATTCGAGTGATATTGCCGACAAACTTCTCAGACAGGGGGTGATTGTGCGCGATCTGGCATCATACGGCCTCAATGCCATTCGCATCACCATAGGCACAAAGGAGCAAAATGACAGACTGTTTGAGGTGCTTGAGGGGGCATTGAAATGAAAAGCGCCAAACTGATCTCCAAGATCGATCAAAACAAACTAGGACCCGTTAGATTGGATGATTTTAGCCGCTTCAAAGAAAAAATGATTATGATTAACACATTAAAAAAGCTTGTGGATGAGACTGACAAGGATATCTACAAGACCGTAGCCCAAAAGGAGGGTGACAAGATGACGCACAAAAGCCTCAAAAGAGCCCTTGAAGAGATAGTTGATATAGCGATAAAACGGGTGGATAAATGAAAATAGATGTTAAAAGCATGACATTGGATGAGCAGAAAGAGCTTGCCGAAAAAATAAGAGAACGGATACTAGAGGTAGTTAGCAAAAACGGCGGACATCTAAGCTCGAATCTTGGTGCTACTGAGCTTATTATCGCTATGCATGCGGTATTTGATGCCGACAGGGATCCTTTCATATTTGATGTTTCTCATCAGGCATATGCGCATAAGCTGATCACCGGCAGATGGGATGAGTTTGATACACTCCGTCAGTTTGGCGGCATGTGCGGATACACTGATCCTGATGAATCACCGTATGACTACTACAAGGCGGGCCACAGCTCTACTTCGATATCTCTTGCTGTAGGGGCGGCCAAAGCGTTTGCACTCAAAGGAGAAAAAGACCGTGTGCCTGTAGCATTTATCGGAGACGGGAGCATGAGTGCAGGGATGGTCTATGAAGCACTCAATGAACTCGGAGAGAGGCAGTTGCCTGTAGTGATAATACTCAATGACAATGAAATGAGCATCTCTACGCCAATTGGAGCTGTAAGCCGTTATCTGTCTCGTACCATGTCTGGACCGGTTTACAGCAAAATCAAAAAGGTTGTCAAAGACGGTCTCCGCTCCATATCCGCCGACGGGACAGCCTATGTGCTCAAAAGGATTGACGAGTCACTGCGTATCTTGACTCCCGGACTTTTGTTTGAAGAGCTTGGGGTCAAATATATCGGTCCCATAGACGGGCATGATATAGAATCCATCAAAGAGACGCTTAAGATAGCCAAAGGAATGGGTAGGCCTGTCATAGTCCATGCTCATACTACCAAGGGCAAAGGATACGAGATAGCCGAAGGTTCTGAAAAGTCCAAAGAGAAATGGCACGGAGTGGGTGCATTTGACGTAAGCAATGGTGAGTCTATCAGAAAAGGAGGCACCATACCTGCTACCAAGATATTTTCAGACAAGCTTCTTGAGATGGCCCAAAAAGATCCCAAGATAGTGGGAGTTACGGCAGCCATGCCAAGCGGTACCGGAATGGGAGTTTTGATAGATGCGTACCCTGACCGCTTCTGGGATGTAGCTATAGCTGAGCAGCATGCCGTGACATCCATGGGGCCTCTGGCCAAAGAGGGCTTTAAGCCGTTCTGTACTATTTATTCTACATTCCTGCAGCGCGGATATGATCAGGTGATACACGATATAGCCCTGATGAATGTTGGCGTGACATTCGCGATGGATAGAGCCGGCATTGTGGGTGAAGATGGCGAGACGCATCAGGGCGCATTTGATATCTCATACCTTAGAGCTATACCCAATATCACCGTAGCAGCACCGTACAATCGCACAAGCATGCAAAAGATCATGGAGTTTGCGGCTGATTTTGATAGACCCTTTGCTTTCCGGTATCCAAGAGGGGCATTCATCGCAGCAGATGAAGATGTGTCCGATTATAAACTTGGCAAAGGGGAGATCATCCATCATGGAAGGGATATAGCCTTGATAGGGTACGGCAATGGTGTAGGCAGAGCCATACAGACCGCAGAATTGATGCGGAGCGATCCTACGGTGGTAGATCTTCGTTTTGTCAAGCCTCTTGATGAGGCATTGCTTGGTGAGCTTGCTATGACACACAGACGGTGGTTTGTCTTTAGCGATAGTGCCGCCATGGGGGGAGTGGGCTCTGCGCTGATGGAAGCTCTGGCTAAAATGGGTATTAGTGATGTCAAGGTCCATACGTTTGAATATCCGGATGAATTCATCAGACACGGCAATACAAGACTCATGGAAGAATCTCTTGGACTCTTGCCTGAGCAACTCGCCAAAACCATAGAAAATCAAATATTTTAAAGGATATTAGCAATATGCCAAAAGAGTATATATTTACCAGCGAATCTGTCACCGAAGGTCATCCTGACAAAATGGCCGACCAGATCAGTGACGCTATACTTGACTATATCATTGAGAGGGACTCAAAAGCCCGTGTAGCATGCGAGACGCTTCTCAGCAACGGTTTTTGTGTGATCGCCGGCGAGCTCAAGACCACCACCTATGCACCAATGCAGGATATCGCCAGGGATGTGGTGCGCCAGATCGGATATACCGATGCAAATTTTGGCTTTGACTATAGAAGCGCCGGAGTTCTAAACGGTGTGGGCGAGCAGAGCCCTGATATCAATCAGGGGGTCGATCAGAGCTCTGGAGCTCAAGGTGCCGGTGATCAGGGATTGATGTTTGGTTATGCGTGCAAAGAGACACCGGAGCTGATGCCCCTGCCTATATCCCTGGCGCACAGGTTGACCGCCAAACTTGCCCAAGTGCGCAAAAACGGTACTTTGCCATATCTTAGACCAGATGGCAAAGCCCAGGTGAGTGTGCGCTATGTGGATGATAAACCTGTAGAAGTTACAGCCATAGTGATCTCTACTCAGCACAGTCCCGATATTGATCAGGAGACACTGCACAAAGATATCATGGCGGAGGTGGTAGATGAGGTTGTACCTGCTCAGCTGAGGGCCAAAGATATCGTCTATCATATCAATCCAACAGGGCGTTTTGTAATAGGCGGACCGCAGGGGGATGCGGGATTGACGGGCCGCAAGATCATAGTAGATACCTATGGAGGCTCTTGTCCCCATGGCGGAGGTGCGTTTTCGGGCAAAGATCCCAGCAAGGTGGATAGATCAGCTGCCTATGCGGCAAGATATGTTGCCAAAAACCTTGTGGCGGCCGGTGCAGCCGAACGCATGACGATACAGATAGCTTATGCCATAGGTGTGGTGGAGCCTGTATCTATCATGGTAGATGCGCACGGTACGGCGGTTGTGGATGAAAAACAGATAGAAGCTAGTATCAAAGAGCTTTTTGATCTTACGCCTGCAGGGATCATCAAGGAGCTGGATCTTCTAAGACCCATTTACCTCAAAACCGCAGCCTATGGTCATTTTGGAAGAGAGGATCAGGGCTTTACATGGGAAGAAACAGACAAAGTAAATGAGATAAAATCATACCTCGGCTTATAATTTTTTAAATTAATTGCTATGATTAAAGTAAGGTTTAAAAACCTTGTGATATAGTGCGACATACCAAATGAAAAGGAGAACAAAATGGCTGTAATTATTACTGATAGCTGCATCAGTTGCGCTGCTTGTATAGATGAGTGTCCGGTTGAAGCTATTGTTGACGATGATGATAACCCAACAGGTGAGGATATATACTATGTATATGCCGACAAGTGTGTAGAGTGTGTAGGATATCATGACGTGCCTGCCTGCGCCGAGGCTTGTCCTACTGAGGGTTGTATCCAGTGGGATGACTGTGTGGAAGGTCAGCCTTGCTCTGAGAACAGAGGCGAAAAAGGTACTCCTGTCATCGAAGACTGATCATCTCTTTTCGGCGGCATCTGCTGCCGTTTCCTGCTATCTTCCTTTCTTAATTCGTATTTAACAAACATTTCGATAAACTTCCGTCCATTTGTTGCCCGTGAAATTGTTGCTTGGACGGGGACTAATCAAATATAATCAGGAAAAACAATGGAACAAACACTATCTATCATCAAGCCGGATGCGGTGGCCAAAAATGTGATCGGCAAGATCCTCAGTCGCTTTGAAGATGCGGGACTTAGAATTGCAGCGACCAAAAAGATACAGCTCAGTCGCACCGATGCCGAGGCATTTTATGCTGTACATTCAGAGAGACCATTTTTCAAGGATCTTGTGGACTTCATGGTCTCAGGTCCTGTAGTGGTCACGGTACTTGAAGGTGAAAATGCCGTGGCCAAAAACCGAGAGCTGATGGGTGCTACAAATCCTCAGGAGGCCAAGCCCGGTACTATCAGAGCAGATTTTGCCGAGAATATCGACGCAAATGCTGTGCACGGCAGTGATTCGCTT
Source organism: uncultured Campylobacterales bacterium (assembly GCA_964520575.1). Classification (GTDB taxonomy): domain Bacteria; phylum Campylobacterota; class Campylobacteria; order Campylobacterales; family Sulfurovaceae; genus S017-3. Next base: position 44,289 of record CAZFNK010000013.1, read on the forward strand.
GAAAATGCAAAAATAGAGATAGCCTTTTTCTTTGCCCAAAGAGAGATAAGCTAATTAGCTGTGAAGATACAGTTTGACAGGATTTCCTCTGTGCCCAAACCGTTTTCTCTGAGGGATGGAGATCTGAGACTGGATGGTGAACTGGAGAAAAAAGATCACCATCTTGTTGAGTTGAGAGCTCGCATGACAGGAGATATCGAACTCCTATGTGACAGGTGTGGAAATCTCTACAGGCAACCTATAAATGAGGAACTGATCCTCAATTTGGTCGATGAGATTTCGCAAAATAAAGATGATTTGGATATAATCGAGTTTTTGGATGGTGTCGCAGACATCTCCTATATCTTTGAGAGTGAGAAAGAATCATTCTCTCATGTTTATCATTTTTGCACATCCTGTGCATCTGATGATAAGATTCTTGAAATTGAATTTTAACAAAAGGAAATACAAATGGCAGTACCTAAGAGACGAACCAGTAAAACCAGAGCCGCAAAACGCAGAACACATTATAAACTTACATTGCCGCGTCCTATCAAAGATGCTGACGGTACATGGCGTATGCCTCACCATATGAATATGACCACAGGCAAATACAAAGCCTAATGCTTCATACCAACAGAAATGTCCGCATTGCTATAGATGCTATGGGTGGGGATTTTGGTCCTGAGCCCATCATCGAAGGATGCGTGCATGCTCTTGAAGAGCGCCGTTTTACTCCTATACTTGTAGGCAAACGAGATGAGATACTCTCTTATTTGCCTTTGTATTATCAGGACAAGATAGATATAGTCGATGCTGATGATGTGGTAGAAATGAGTGAGCAGGCTACCAATGCCCTCAAGCGCAAAGATTCTTCTATCTATAAGGCAGTTGAGCTTGTCAGGGACGGCAAGGCTGACGGAGTTGTTTCGGCAGGTCACAGTGGTGCTACGATGACACTTGCTACTCTGCGTATAGGGAGACTTCCTCATATCTCCAAGCCGGCACTGGCTACCCTTATGCCGACCGATTTGGGCAAAAAAACTCTTGTGCTGGATGTAGGGGCAGTTGTGGACTGTAAAGCGCAGAATTTATATGAGTTTGGAGCTATGGGTGAGGCGTATGCTCTTGAGGTTTTAGGCATAGAAAATCCCAGGATTGGACTGCTTGCAAACGGCGAAGAGGACAGCAAAGGTAATGAGCTCACCAAAGAAGCGTTCCCAATGCTTCAAAATCTTGACAACTTCAAAGGCAATATAGAAGGCAGAGATATATTCAACGGTTCGATCGATGTGGTTGTGACTGACGGATTTACGGGCAATGTACTTCTAAAGACCAGTGAGGGTGTGGCAGAGGCTATTCTTTCTTTGATGAAGCAGCATATCAGGAAATCTTTGCCCGCCAAAATCGGAGCATTGCTTATGAAGCGCAAAGTATTTGCCAATCTCAAAAAAGAGATAGACTATGCCGAATACGGCGGAGCACCATTGCTTGGTATTGATGGTTGTGCTATTATATCCCATGGCAGCAGCAACTCAAAGGCTGTCAAAAATGCTATATTTCAAGCTATCAGATTTACGCAGTCAGATGTAAACAAAAAGATAGAGGATCTTTTGATCACTAATAATTCCGAGTAATTCTGGGCAGGCTTGCAAGCCCTTTTGTGATACAATTTTGCTCATATTGCCCAAGATCGGGTTATGAAGGAGTTTTATGTCTTCTGTTTATGCTGCTTTCCGCTCCATAGGAGCTTATGTCCCACAAAAGATACTTACCAATCAAGAACTTGAAAAAATGGTCGATACGACGGATGAGTGGATCACCAAGCGTACAGG
>CAZFNK010000014.1:0-45039 GCA_964520575.1 uncultured Campylobacterales bacterium
GTGCAGGTATAGCACTCGATGCTGCCTTGAGAGGCTTAAGTGTCAAGCTTTTTGAGCAAAATGATTTTGCGGAGGGGACAAGTAGCCGCAGTACCAAGCTTGTCCATGGCGGTGTCCGATATCTCGAAGCAGCGATCAAACATATAGACAAGGAGCAGTGGCGTCTTGTAAAAGAAGGTCTTGCCGAGAGGAAGATTTTTTTGGACAATGCCCCCCATCTGGCTCACCCCATTGAACTCATTACCCCTATATACAAATGGCATGATATGCTCTATATTTATGCCGGGCTTTTCTTGTATGATATGCTCAGTGGACACAAACGACTGGGCAAAAGCAGGCTCCTTGGTCCAAAGGAAACACTTAGAAGATCAAGTGCTGTCAATCCGGCCAAGCTCAAAGGTGCGGTAAGCTATTATGATGGTGCATTCAATGACGCCCGAATGGTGATAGCCCTGCTTCAAAGTGCAGCAGAAGTCGGGGCTGAGGTTCACAATTATAGCGAACTAACGCGGTTTATCAAAAATGATGCCGGGGATATCGAGGGTGTTGAGATCACAGATAAAATTTCTAATACCAAAGCCATACACCATGCCAAAACTGTGATCAATGCCGCAGGGCCTTTTGTAGATGAGATACGCAGGTTGGATAACCCCGAAGCCTCCCCCTTGATAGAGATCAGCAGCGGCATACATATAGTCCTCCCTCCCCGCTTCTTGCCAAGTGCCCAGGGTGTGATGATACCCAAAACCAGCGACGGAAGGCTTCTTTTTGCTTTGCCCTACGGCGGTTACTGCATGATAGGCACCACGGACAAGCCCGCAGCTTTATCGGATCATCCCAAAGTCAGAGAGGATGAGATAAATTTCTTGCTCGATCACTACAACAAATACTTTTCCACCAAAGCCTCGCGTGATGATATCCTCTCTGTTTTTTCCGGCCTCAGGCCGTTGGTGCTTGGATATAAGCATGATAAGACCTCCGATCTTGTCAGAGAGTCTCGATATGATCTTTCGCCTTCGGGGCTCCTGACAGTCGCCGGCGGCAAATGGACAGCATACCGTGCAATGGCTGAAAAAGCCGTAGATATGGTGATAAACAAAGCAGGAAGAGAAAAAACAGTAAGAGCCTGTGTAACATCAGACTACAAAGTCGTTGGAAGCAGAAAGCCCAAAGATTTGATAATGAAAGGGTTGCAAAGAGATAAAAAGCTAAATGATATTGCAGATTATCTCTATTCTCACTATGGCGATCGGGCTCCGGATATCGCCAGATATGCAAATAGTGCAGATGATCTTTTGCCTCTATTGGATGGACTCTATGTTACAAAGGCCGAGATCAGATACACCATCAAGAATGAGTTTGTCAAAAAACCACTCGATTTTTTGGTGCGTAGAAGCAATGCGGCATTGCTTGAGAGGCAAAAGGGGATTGATTTGATAGATATAGTTGCCCAGACAATGGCCAAAGAGCTGAGTTGGGACGAAGATACCCAAAAAACTATGGCAAAAGAGGCAAAACTGCGCCTCAAAACTGCCACATAAAGCCAATAAGGGTAAAATAATACTATTATATACGGAGCAGGTCTTGAAAAATATCGATCTAAATAATCTTTTGGCCCCAAAGGCGCTTTCATTTGATACCGACGAGGTATTTGATGTGGCAGTTGTGGGAGGGGGTGTGGTCGGTTGCGGGATTTTTCGCAAGTTTGCGCTTGGCGGCGCGAAAACCCTGCTAATAGAAGGTGAGAATGATATCCTTGAGGGTGCCAGCAAAGGAAACAGTGCAATACTTCATACAGGTTTTGATGCACCCGAAGGGAGCTTGGAGCTTGAGTGCATCAAAAGTGGATATGAAGAGTATATGAGGATCAAGGACGATCTTGGTCTTAGCTTTCTTAATACCGGTGCAGTAGTAGTTGCATGGAACGATGAGCAGCTTGAGAAACTCGAAGGGATACAGGCCAAAGGTTTTCGCAACGGTATAAAAGAACTCGATATGCTTGATGGCGCTCAACTCCACAGCAAAGAACCGAATCTTTCGCCCGGTGCAAAAGGTGCGATACTGGTACATGGTGAATCGCTTATCGATCCATGGCGTGCCCCCCTTGTGTATCTCAAACAAGGCATTGCTGCCGGAGGCAAAACCGCTTTTTCCCACAAAGTCACAGGCGGCACACATACCGGAGAATACTGGGAACTCGAAACAAGCCGAGGCAAACTGCGTGCTAGAACCATCATCAACGCTGCCGGGCTGTATGGAGACGTGGTAGATAGGATCAAAGGGGCTGAGGATTTTAATATCATTCCTCGCAAAGGACAGTTTGTAATTTTTGACAAGACAGCATATGAACTGATAAACACGATCATCCTCCCAGTACCTACCAAGATCACCAAGGGTGTAGTGGTCACACCGACAGCTTTTGGCAATATACTCGTAGGTCCCACCGCAGAGGATCAGGAGAGTAGGACTGATAGCAGCACGGTCGATGATACTCTCCAGATGCTTCTGCAAAAGGCATATGAGATAGTCCCCAAACTAAAAGATCACAATATCACGGCTACTTTTGCCGGTCTGAGACCTGCTTCGGACGAACCCAAATACAGAATAATGATCAATGATGAAAAAAATTGGATCACCGTAGGCGGCATCAGATCTACAGGGCTGACTGCATCTTTGGGAATTGCTAATCATATCTGGAAACTGCATGATAGAAAATACAGCAAGGTTCGTGAAGCCACTATACCAATAGTAGAAACTCCCAATATCATCGAGTTTGATGAAAGAGACTACCAAAGAGACGGATATGGAAGGATAGTGTGTCACTGTGAGAGGGTAACTGAAAGGGAGATTAGGAAAGCGCTTAGAGGCAAGAGCGGTGCTGGAACCTGGGGAGGTCTCAAGCGCCGTACAAGAGCAGGTATGGGCAGATGTCAGGGATTCAACTGCGCTGCCGATGTCGCCCAGATCATCGAAGAAGAACAAGGGGGTGCAAATGGCTAAAGCATACATCCCTCGAACAACTATCGATCCTATCAGTATAGAGGTGGCCATAGTGGGTGCCGGACCTACGGGGCTGAGTGCCGCAATAGAGCTCTCCAGGCTTGGTATTGGTGATCTTGTGGTCTTTGAGAGAGAAGAGACTGCGGGGGGCATGCCCAGACACTGCGCTCACGGCGGATTTGGCATAGCCGAATTCAAACGTCCTATGAGCGGTCCTGACTATGCACACAAGCTGGTCAATGATGTTTTGGATGCGGGTGTAAATATCATGACAAAACACACCCTGATATCCATCGATGGGGATATATTGACATTCAGCACGCCCTACGGACTCAAAAGATACAAGCCATCCCGCACGCTTCTTGCCCTTGGAGCCAGAGAAACTCCCCGCCCCGCCCGTCTGGTCTCAGGGATTCGAAGCCCAAATATCATCACCACAGGGGCATTACAGAGATTTGTTTACCTCAAGGATCGCAAGCCTTTCGAGAAGGCAGCGATAATAGGCACAGAGGCTGTAAGCTTCTCGGCTCTGATAACTTGCCGCCACGCGGGGATCGAAGTAGCCGCCATGATTGAGGAAGAAGAGCGTATCAATATGTTCGCCCCACTCAAGATAGCGTCCGAATACCTACTTAAGACTCCAGTAATAGCAGGCGCAGAACATATCATCATAGAAGGCAAAGACAAACAAATAGAAGGGATTACGGTTCATAAAGATGGCAAAACAGAATTCATTGAGTGTGATGGGGTGATATTCTCCGGTCTTTTCACACCTGAGAGTTCAATCATGCAGGAGACTTTTGAGAGATTTGATACACGCAACAACTCAGCCTATGTAAGCCAGAGATACCAGAGCGACGATCCGAGATTTTTCGTAGCAGGCAATGCCCTCAGAGGTGCCCTGGCGGCTTTTAAATGCTATTTTGAGGGAAGGGCTGCCGCCAGAGAGCTACGCAAATCGATAAATGAAGAGGCAGTTCCCCGAACCATCACAATAGAAGCGGATGAAAGTATAGCATGGCTTAGTCCTAATATGATTGATATAGATGCGCCGCTTGAGAGGCTGACTACTCTGCGCTTCAAACATGCCGTCAAAGGTACACTTCTGACTCTTCTCAATGGCCGGGAGGTGATGCGCACCCGCATAGATGCTGTACCGTTTCTCGATATCAAGCTTCCCTGGTTTGAACAGCCGATCAAAGCAGGAGACAGGATAGAGCTGGCGTTTATAAAGGATTAGTCTTCTTAAGAGAACTTGCCCTCTATCAGGTACTCGTACAGATGGGAGCTCACTCCAGCATCATCTATCTTGATCACTGAATAGGCAGGCTGAATGAGCTTGCTTACATACTCTTCAGGCATATCGGTGCGATAAGGTACCTGAAAGGCAGTGCTTCGCGTAGAGCTGAGTCCGATTCCGTTCTTGGTAGCATACATAGGATGGTGAATATGGCCGAAAAATATATGTCTGATATTTGGATAACTCTCAAGCTGCCTCCAAAACTCCTCCAAACTGCGAAAATTTGCTACTGAGTCCATACGCATCAAACCGCTTGCCAAGGGATGGTGATGCATGAAGATATATACAGCTTTGTCGCTGTATTTTTCAAGCTGCTCACCAAGCCACTGCAACCTCTGATCACACAAGGCTCCGTACTCCTCTCTCTCCACAAGAGTATCGACAAAGATAAATACTCTCCCCTCAAACTCACGGACATACTGCACAAAGCCGTCATTGACAAACTGGGGAAATACTCTTGAAAAGACGGCACGGACATCATGGTTGCCAAGTATTGGAAAAAGCGGCATTATCAGTTTGCCTGACAATTTCTTGAGAGTCCGGTATGAATCCTCGCAACCACTCTGACTCAAGTCTCCCGTAATAGTTACAAAGAGTGCATCCGAATGAAAACTCATGATGCTCTCAAAAGCTCTCTTGAGTCTTTTTGCAGGCTTGATGCCGTAGAGCTTGTTGCTGGAATGATCCAGCAGATGGGTATCCGAGAGATGTATGATCTTCATGCTATTTCTTACGATCAAGATATAGGTTGATCAAAGCAATAGTGGTAATCACCACAACGATCAAGAAACTGACCGCATTTAGCACAGGAGTAGAGCTGAACTTGATACGAGTGAAAAGCTCCACCGGCAGAGTAGGATCTGACCCTATCAGGAAGATCGTGGTATTGAAGTTGGAGAAGCTTATCAAAAATGCCACAGCAAAACCGCTAATAAGAGCCGGGCGCAAAAAAGGAATCGTGATATATCTGATAGCTTCGAGCTTGGTGGCTTTGAGACTGAGGGCAGCTTCTTCTAATCTGTGATCGAATTTTTTGAGCCTTGCTGAGACTATCAGCATCACATATGTAGCCCCAAAACTGAACTGCCCAAGCACTACAAGCCAAAAGCCCGGGCTCAAAAACTCAGGATCCCAGCCGGTCATCTTCTCGATACTTCCGGCAACTGCCGTAGAAGTCAGGATGATGGAGATACCAAGAATTACTCCGGGAATAACAAGAGGAGCAATGGCCAAAAAATACAAAAAGCTCTTGCCCCTGAACTCCTCCTGCACAAAAAGAAGTGCCGCAGCAGTCCCAACTCCAAGAGAGAGCAGAGCCATCATAAAAGCAGTCAGCAGACTGATCCAAATGCTTCTGAGCAGATCCTCGTCGGCAAAAAGACCGGTTCGATCATCGGTAGAAGCAAAAAACCAGTCAAGCGTAAAGCCATTCCAGGGCAAAGAGATGAAATTTGAGTCATTAAATGCAAGGATAGAGATCACCAATAAAGGCAGCACCAGAAATAAGAAAAAGATGGTCACATAGAACCTGTAGATGTTTTGGTATAGTTTTGAATTTGGTAATGAGCGTATCATGATCCCACCCTTTCAAGCTTCTGTCCCGATGCCTTGAGTGCTATCCAGACTATGAATGAGGATATAAGTAGCAGCAAAAACCCAAACGCCGCCCCCTCGTTCCAATTGAATGTGGATAGGAACTGATTGTATATCTGCTCAGTGAACCAAAGAGAGCTTTTGCCGCCAAGTATATTGGGGGCCAGATAATCACCGATAACAAGCATGAAGACAATGATGGAGCCGGACAAAATGCCGGGTATTGAGTACGGTATCACTATGCGGCGGATGATCGTCCACTTGCTTGCCCCCAGATCGCTGGCGGCCTCTATCATCGCATCATCCAAAGATTCGAGTGTGGACATGATAGGCACGATCATAAAGAGCACAGACATATAAAGCAGTCCCAGTATCATACTAAAGTCATTATATAGCAAAGACAATGGCTTATCTATCAGACCAATGGAGATCAGAAATTGGTTGATGATGCCGTGATCACCGAGTATGATCATCCAACCATAAATGGTGATCAGTTCCCCTACCCAAAGAGGCACGAGAAGGAGCATCGTCAACGGCCCTACATAACGCTTGGATACCACTTTGGTCAGATAGAACGCTATAGGAAATGCTACGATAAAAGCCAGTATCGTCACACCTATGGCATAGCTGACAGTTTTAACAAATGTCAGCCAGTAGATTTTGTTGGTGAAAAAATCGGTATAGTTCTGAAGCGTCCACGACTCCTGCCCATCGACTTTGAATGAATTAACCAACAACTCTATATGGGGGATGAATATCAAAGCCAGAAGCCATGCCAAAACCGGAAGCAGCACAAAGTAAAATGCCTTGTTTCTTTTGCCCTGCATTATCTATCCTTATAGCATTTGATATTTTCGTATGCGACACCCACTTTGACCCTGTCGCCCTCTTTAAGTTTTTGAAATTTGGCATTTTGGGGCAGAGAGATCAGTATCGTATCGCCACTATCAAGATCCACCGACATCTTCGTATTGGCACCGTCGAAAAGAATAGTGTGGATATCCGCTTCAAAACGCATGATCCCCTCCAGATCATCACCCGGATCGACCACAAAGGCTTCAGGACGCATAAACATCACATCAGGCACAAAATCAAGTCCCGGTCTCTCGAGCCTCCAGCCCGCTTCTGTAGTGATAGTATTATCATCCTTGTCAGCTATGGCAAATCGATTATTCTCACCGACAAAACCGGCGACAAATGCGGTTTGTGGATAATGATAGAGGTTTCTAGGTGTATCGACCTGTTCGAGCCTGCCTTCGTTCATCACAGCCACGCGATCACTCATTACAAGCGCTTCGGATTGGTCGTGAGTGATGTATATAAATGTGGTTCCTATCTCTTTTTGAAGTTCTTTGAGTTCCACTTTCATATGCTCTCTGAGTTTGCGATCCAGTGCGCTGAGGGGCTCATCAAGAAGCAGTATGGAGGGTTTCATCACCAGACTTCTGGCTATCGCCACGCGCTGCTTCTGTCCACCCGAGAGCTCAGAGATTTTTTTCTTCTCATAACCTGTCAGGCCCACCCGCTCCAACATGGAGACCACGCGCTCATTTACCTCTTGTTTATCAAGTTTCTGACGCCTAAGCCCAAAGGCGACATTCTCATATACATTCATCATAGGAAAAAGCGCAAGAGACTGAAAGACTATATTGACAGGTCTCTCCTCGGGAGGTACCCCCTCCATGTACTCTCCTCTGATCTTGATCGAGCCTTCGCTCTCCTCAAAAAACCCCGCTATCATCCGCAAAAGAGTGGTTTTGCCGCAACCTGAGGGGCCAAGTACTGAGACAAATTCCCCCTCCTCTATCTCAAGATCGACATTGTCAACAGCTACAAAATCACCAAACCTTTTGGTCAACCCTTTCATCTCAAGTATCTTGCCCACGATCTCTCCTTTTGCATTATCCAAAGCTCAAAAAGCCCTGGAGAATGCACATCGGAGGAATTCCTCCGATGCAAAAGAGTTACTTGGCTTCAGCTGCCTTGATGCGCTCAAGCACCTTGGCTTCTATCGCTTCAAATCCTGCGGGAACTGGAGGATGCCATTTGATGTTGTCTATATCTGCCTTGGTAAATGATCGGCTGAAGTTGTCTTTGATCTCAGGTTTGAGGAGCTTATCGGCTCCGAGACTTGCCGTACCGTATCCCTCTTTATTGGTAAAGTATGCAGCGTTTTCGGGCCTGAGCATAAAGTTGATGAATTTATACGCTCCTTCTACATTTTTGGATTTGGCAGGGATAGCATATGTATCTATCCAGCCAAGAGCTCCGCTTTTTGGAGCTATGAAGTCAATATCAGGATTTTCTTTGTGTAGTTGCCATCCTATACCGTCCCAGCCGCTCTCCACCCATACATCACCGCTTCTCATATTGGCTTTTTGGGTATCGGCACTTGTCCAATAGTTTTTGACCAGCTTTTTGTTCTCTATCAGTTTCTTCTCCACTTTTGCCATAAGTTTTTTATAGGCTTGTATGTCACCGTACAGAGCAAAAGGATTTTCACCCATACCAAAGGCAGCTGCGATCAACAGAGGCCTTTTGAGTCTATATGAGATATGGCCTGCATATTTGGAATTCCATAGATCTGACCAGTCCTTGGCATCTGGAGCAAGCTTTTTGTTGACTATCATTCCGGTAGTACCGTAGCAGAAAGGCACGGCATATCCCTTGCCGTCCACGCCTGAGTTTTTCTTGACCGCCTCAAGCATAGATGGGATGATCTGCTTGGTATCGATCTTGGAGTAGTCTATAGGCTGATAGATAGGAAATTTCTTCTGCACAAAACTGATCCTGTCCTGGCTGGGCTGAGCAAGATCAAATCCCCCACCGCGAGTTGCTCTTAGCTTGGCGACCATCTCTTCGTTATTGGAATAAGTGATCTTGAGCTTGATGCCGGTCTCTTTCTCAAATTTGTCCACGAGTGCTTTGGGCGTATAACCTTTCCATGTGATAATACGCAGTATCTCCTGCGCCGTTACCACTCCGCTTGTTAAAGCAGCAGCTGCTATACTTGCGAGAAGTACATTTTTCATTTTTTCTCCTTTTGAATGAATATGTTATACCGTAAAATGGTACACCAACTTGATAACCGATTGGTTACAAGCATATCAAAGTATAGTAGTAAAAATCTGAAATATCTTTTAAATACATGATAATTATTGCGATTCAGAAGCAATTAATCGTTTTTTTCATAATCTTCAGTATGGATTTTTACAAAAAGCTCAAAAAATCGTATCTTTTTGGTGCTCACAGGGGCTACCGCTCAATCAGGCCCGAAAACACACTTGCGGCATTTGAAGCGGCGATGGGTATTTTCGATTTTATCGAGCTTGATGTGCAGCCCAGCAGGGATGGGGCACTGATGATACTGCATGATGACACTCTCGAGCGGACCACTGATATAGAATACATCTTGGACGATCCGCGCCCGCATCATCTCATAGACTATGATTTTGAGACACTTCGAGCCCTTGATGCAGGAAGTTGGTTTATTGTACAGGATCCTTCCGGCACCATAGCAGGCGGAAAGACAAAGCCCAAAGAAATAGAGCCCCAGAAGATACCGACACTTGAGGAGGCACTTGGGCTCTGCCTGGTGTATAATATGCCATTAAATATAGAGATCAAGGACACTTCCGGATATGATACCGATAAACTGATAGGTGATATCCTCAAAACAATAGCGCCATATAAAGAAAAAATCCCTCTGCTGATATCTTCATTCAATCACAGATATCTCGAAAAAATACATGATCTCGATCCAGGCCTTTCACTTGCTGCCAATGTCGAATACACCCATCCGCCAGATCTGATACCGTACCTCTTCTCTCTTGGAGTGTGCGGTTATCATATCGATGAGCCTCTTGCGTCCACCACTCCTGTGCTTGCGCTTGAAAAAGCCGGTATCAGATGTGGGGTTTTCACTGTCAATGATCACCTCAGACAACAAGAACTATTTAACAAAGGTTTCGGGGTGATATTTACAGATGTATCCCCCCAAATATATGCCGGAGACATATAGATGTTGCGCAAAATCCTTCTGCCGGTCATTTTTATCATTCTTGGATATGGCTTTTATCTGAGTCCTGATTTCAAAGAGATCTCCGCCGGTGTTGCTATTTTTCTGCTTGGTATGCTCTCACTCGAAGAAGGCTTCAGGGTATTTTCGGGCGGCACTCTTGAGAGGCTGCTCAAGGCTTCTACCGACAAGTTGTACAAGAGCATTGGATTTGGCTTTGTCAGTACGGCTCTAATGCAGTCAAGCTCCCTGGTTTCTGTCCTGACCATCTCATTTATAGGTGCCGGACTGATCGGTTTGACGCAGGGTATCGGCATCATACTGGGGGCCAATATTGGCACCACGACAGGAGCCTGGCTGATGGCGGGTTTTGGGCTCAAGGTCAAAATATCCGCATACGCTATGCCTATGCTTGTATTTGGGGTGATCATGATCTTTCAGAAGTCCAAATCGATCAAAGGAATAGGATATGTTCTGACAGGTCTTGGATTCCTCTTTTTGGGCATCCATTATATGAAAGAGGGTTTTGAGGCATTCAGAAATGGTGTAGAACTATCCTCGTTCGCTGTCGGCGGTTTTAAAGGTTTACTGATCTACATTCTTGTCGGGATTCTCGCTACTGTCATAATGCAATCTTCGCATGCCACTATCATACTTGTGCTAGCCGCACTTGCAGCCAAACAGATCACCTACGAAAACGCCATAGCTTTAACAATAGGTGCCAACATAGGTACCACGATCACCGCCATAATAGGATCGCTCAGCTCCAATGTAGACGGCAAACGACTTGCAGGTGCACATTTTATTTTCAATCTCACCACAGCTATAGTCGCCGTAGCCATCATTCATCCCTTTATCGTTCTTGTCAACTATCTAAGCGATCTTCTTGGCATCGCACCTGACAATCATACCCTCAGACTCGCAGTGTTTGATTCGCTTTTCAAGATCATGGGTGTGGTGCTGTTCATACCTTTTGTCGATGCTTTGGTCAAACTTCTCAATAAGATTTTCAAAGCCAAAAAAGAAGAAGATGTCGAGAAGCCGGTATATCTGACAGAATCTGCTTTGGAATTTCCGGTTACTGCCCTCAAAGCAGCCCTCGATGAATCAAGAAGACTTCTTGAAAACTCCACATCTATCATCGCCAAAGGTATTGGAGTTGATCCCAAGAAACTTCACTCCAGGCTTAATATCGATGATGTACTCTCTCCGCCTTGTTGCCGCACGATCCCGCATATAGATATGGACTATCATATCAAACTCAAAGGGATATATGGCGAGATAGCTGCATTTATCATAAAGGCACAGTCAACTACCGATGAAGAATATATCACCAGTTTCCACAATATCAAACTTGCCAACAGAAATATCATAGAGGCTGTCAAAATGACTCAACAACTGCAGCACAACCTCAGACACTACCTTTTTAGCGATAATGAAAATATCAAGGCGCAGTATCTGAAAATGATAAAGAGGATAGCCAAACTCATCAGAAGAATCCACGATATCAGCCAGGCTGACGACAAACAGCAGGCCATGATATCCCTGAACAAAGCCAAAAAGATCCTTGCCAAAAATGATATCGTAGCCAACGGCAAACTTGACAAACTCATCCGTGATCATCTCATCACCAACGAAATGGCAGCCTCCCTGATGAATGACAGCGCCTTCACCAACAACATCATCAAAAGCCTCATAGTAGCCACCGGAGTACTCTGGATCGATCCGAGCAAGGATATAGAGATCTATAGGGACGAAACAGTTCACAGATAGTTTTGTGGAGCAAAATCACTCCTCTGTCATTCTGTTACTGAATCAAGTTCAGCATGATAGATTCTCAATTCCCCGAATACCATTCAAGATATCCAGCCGATTAAATCCATTCTCAACACTCCTTTGTAAAAGCATTGCAAAGCAATGCATACCGACATTCTCCATTCTCCACCCTCAACTCTCCACTCAAAAAAGGCAACGCCTTTTGCTACAACTCATTGGCGGTCCTAAGCACATCTATCCCAAATCTCTCCCTCACTTTATGTATCTTGTCGCTGATCGATCTGACTTTTTGGTCATTCTCCAGATCCAGGAGGGAAAGTGTGCGGGGGTGCTGGAGGGTAAAATCGGAGACTGAAAGTGATAGTTTGATAGCTGTCAGATCGGGGCGGACTATATCTTCATACATTTGCGACAGTATGCGCTTATAAAGCATCTCACTAAAAAGCCGCTCTACTCTTTGTGCCTTTTTTACTCTGATGCCGTATTGATAGTTGATCTTGAGATAGTAGACTGTGGGATTGACCCCCATGCTCTGGACTATGTATGTGATATGTCGTGCCAGTATCATGATGCGCCGGCGCACCTCATTAGGATCGTCTATAGGGTCAAATGTTCGGCTGATGCCTATGCTTTTGCGTTCAGGACGCTTAGATATCCCCTCTCCGTCGATCCCGAGTATGCGGGCGTATAGATCTCTGCCGCTTTTGCCCCATGATTCAAACAGGCCTCGGGCAGGTTTGATCTGTCCCAGGTGAGTGATCCCCCTTTCTTTGAGTCTTGCCTGAAGCCTCCGTCCGATCCCTGGAAAATCCTCGATCGGTTTATCCGCAATGAAACTTTCCACATCATCGACTCTCAGTACTCCGTACGGCTTGGCATACTCGGTAGCCAGTTTGGCGGTCCATTTGGAGCGGGCTATGCCTATGGAAACGGGGATGTCAAACTCCACCAGTATATGCGCCTGCAGATCTCTGGCAAACTCCTCGATATTGCGATCCTTGATCCAGCCTCCGACATATCCGAAAAACTCATCTATGCTAAACTGTTCAACTTCGGGGATAAGCTTGGAGATGAAGCTATGTATATGGTGGGAAAGCTTGTGATAAAGCAGATAGTGTGAAGGCACCACCACCATCTGCGGACACAGACGCAAGGCCTGCGCTATAGGCATAGCTGTCTTGACCCCGCAGGCTCTGGCTTCATAGCTGGAAGTGGTAATGATGCCGCGTATCTTCTCCTTGCCGTCTATCACATCGACAAACTTCTCTTTGAACTGTTTCTCGGCACTGCCATAGAAAACCGGCGTGACAAATGCCCCGCTGTTGTCGTTCATCAGCCGGATATGCTGGCGTTTGCGGCTGAATATCTCGGTATTGCTGCGTCCGCCTACGGCCATAGGGATGCCTTTGAGCGCGGGATTGACAGAGCGCTCGGCTGAGACAAAAAAGCTATCGATATCTATATGGAGAAACATACCGCAACTCTATCACAAAAAAGAGACAGAGCCCAAAAATATGTCAAATTAGAATATTTTTGAGTGCGCCCTCTACAAGCTTGACATACTCCTCAAACTCCAGGGGCTCTATGCTTTGATCAGAGCGAAATTTCTTGTGCCATTTCTCCAGTTCCTTCTGCATACGCTCATCAAGCCACCTCTCCCTGAAGCTTTCATCCATGCGCATATCGGCTCTGCCCCTGAGAGCATGCGAGCGGGAAGCTATCTCTTGGGCATACCACAGCGCGCGTCCGAGTAAAATATACGGAAAATTGCGATTGGCCATCGGCCCTATCTCCAGATGCTGACTGCCAAGCCTGGCCCCAAGTACCCTGACCTCTGAGAGCTCATCAAAGCCGATATAAGCGCCCACTCCTCCCACGGCTGCACCTATCAAGCCGCCCAGCAGAAGCGTGTGTCCGGCAAAGAGCAGATCGACCCCCGCCCCGGCAGCCGCGCCTCCGGCCATACCGGTATATATCATCTCCTTGCGGGTTAGACCAAATATCGACGCACTCTGGCGGGAAAATAGATCGATCCCGTCAAGCTCCAGACTCCCCATATCTGCTTCAAGCCTGCCGTGACTCCAGATGCGGGCAATTTCCTGGTGTGCTTTGGACTCCAGATCGCGGACAGTTTCCCTGTATCTTCTCTCCAGCTTCAATCGCAACTGATCATCCGCACAATCATTGCCGCACGATATCCGCTCTATATGAGCAATACTCTTGTGCGCCAATCCTGCTACTATCCTGGCGGTTTGTTCGATAAGTCCCTCACGATAGCTCTTGAAGGCCTCTATGCTCTCCTTAAGAGGTCCTATCCATTCCTCTCTTAGATGCGCTATGCCTTCCAGCAAGGATATATGATCCTCGAAACTTCTCTTCATCGGATCGTACCGGCGTATGAGCTTGAAGTACTGCCCCAGCACCCCTTTCCACTCATCTGTGTAGTCGGTTGTACCTATCTGGTTGATAAGCGCCATAGAGGGCTGGCCGCTCCAGCGAAGTATCTCCATTTCCGCTTCATACTCATCTCCATACGGCTTGGAGCCGTCGACTACATACACAATCACCGCTCCATCTATGATGGGACCCAGCAGCTCCACCTCGTCGGCAAACCTGGGGTCACCCCTATGTTCCCTTACAAAGGCTCTCACTGCATCGGGACGCTTGGCTACGCTCACATTTTGAGCACGCAGCCACTCAAGCACCTCTCTGGCTCTTTGGAAGCCCGGCGTATCGTACAGCTCATAGAGCACCCTGCCGTCCACTTTGAGCGGGAAGGAGCGGGTCTTGATGGTCGTACCCGGAGTATCGGATATCTGCACACTGTCATCCCATGATAGCGAAGCGACGATAGAGCTCTTGCCCTTGTTGGGATGCCCCACCACAGCAAAACGGGGATAGTCATGCACCGCACTGTCCATTGCATACTCCAAAGTTTTTGGGTTGGTGGGGATTATATCATATTCTACGCAACAATGCTGTGCCAAAATTATTTATCCAAATCCCCAAAATGCACAATTTCAAATCTTATGCCATATCCAGCGGGCTGATCACCCTCCCCCGGTTCATCTCTACAACAACATGCGTATAGACCATTATCATCTCCACACTTTTCAGTAAAGATACGTCCTCTCCGTCGAAACACTGTAATGCTTCACTCTGATTTTATCCCGTACGATCTCCAAAAGCTTCTTTTTTTGCATCATAAAATAACCTCCTGTTCAATGAACACTTTGTCCGTTATTGCCCATATTTTCCAATTAACACACACTTTGTATGTTAATAAGCATAATATGATAAAAACTAACGAATAGTTTTGTCATATTATATTTACTTTTTTAACAGGAATACAATTTTATTTCATTTTGAAATATTTTTCCAGACTAAAGTGTATTTTTTGATGTGTATTAAATATTGAATTTCAGATGTATTTCATGTATAATGCGTGTTAATAAATAGTTAGACATCAAAAAGGATTATATGATTATGATAAGCGTATCAACAATTTTAGAACCACTTTTGGAATTATGGTATCTATTGCCCATTATCCTTATTGTTGGATTTTTTAAAACACCTTGGGGGAAAGGTATTATTGGAGAGTTTTTTGTAAACACTGCAACAAATTTCAAACTTGACAAAAATCAATATCACCTTATAAAAGACGTAACACTTCCAACTGAAGATGGAACGACACAAATAGATCATATTATCGTATCAGAATATGGTATTTTCGTAGTAGAAACCAAAAATATGAAAGGTTGGATATTTGGAGATGAAAAACAAAAGTTCTGGACTCAAAAAATTTATAAACATACCAATAAGTTTCAAAATCCACTTCATCAAAACTATAAACATATAAAAACTATTCAAAATGCTCTTGACATTGAACCAGAAAAAATATATTCGGTAATTGTCTTTACTGGGGATAGTAAATTTAAAACAAAGATGCCTGAAAATGTAAGACAAGGCATTGGCTATATTGATTATATCAAATCAAAAAAAGAAAAAGTAATTTCAAAAGATGAAATTTCTAAAATTATATCTCAAATAGAAGCAGGAAGACTCACCAAATCATTTAAAACTCACAGAGAACATGTAAAACATGTTAAAAATATTATTGAAGATAAGAAAAAAAATACTTGTCCAAAATGTGGCAGTAAATTAGTTCTTCGTACTGCAAAAAAAGGAGCTAATTCAGGTAATCAGTTTTATGGATGTAGTAATTACCCTAAATGTAGATATACTACAAATAATGTCTAACAAATCATTGGAAAGAAATATTTGACCCTGCGGCTCAAATATTTCTCAACTCAGTCGTTGCCTCAGAGATAAGGGGTCAAGAGATAAGGGGTCAGTCGCTACCTTAAAAACACCCTAAAAACATAGCAATTCTACCAAAAAAATATAATGATATATACTACCCCCTATACCACTCTCCACTCTTATAGATCGAATGTGCCACAATCAGTAGTTTTCGCATGACCGCTACTTGTGCTACAGTCGTATGCTTACCGCTACTTTTAAGCCTTTCATAGTAGATTTTAAACTTTTTATCATGTCTGATTATAACCATAGCCGGCATAAACAATGCCGCACGATAGATTTTATCTCCCGCTTTGGAGATCTTCACTTTTCCTCTAACCGAACTTCCCGACTCTCTTATAATCGGATCTAACCCTGCCAAGGAGACGATCTGTCTTTGGTTGGCATTAGGATAACGCAAAAAAAGATGCAGCAATACAAGTGCGGTGAGTGTGCCTATACCTGTTATAGAGACCATTGCATCAAACTTATCTGATAACAATTTATCTTCTTTAACGGTTTGAAGCATCGTATCTATAAGCGATTGCTGTTGAAGCTTGAGCACATAAAGTCTTTTGGCATTTTCTAATCTGCTTTTCATCGTATGATACCTTTGCCTAAATTATAATGCATTATACGATAGATAATTCAGTAAGTCTAATGGATTAAACTTATTTTAAAAAGGGTCGCAAGCAACGAAAGGTGTTTATTGAGAAAAAGGAGTGTATTGGATATATTGGAGTTATAGCAAAATCATTTTGATACAGAACTTCTCTAACTTATCCTCTCCACATCCATACTTTTGTCTCATTCACTTCGGCAAGCTTGCGTCCCCAGATCTCTATATCTTTGAGATCGGCTTTGTATCGTTCTGCCGGCGTGCCGATAGGCGCTACTGTGATCTTCGCTGCTACCCTTGAGAGCTTGCTTAGAAAATCTATAAAATCCATCATGGGCGGCTCATATGCTTTGACATAGAGCACTACACTGCCGTTTGATCGGGAGATGATATCATTGTCTGCTTCTATAGTATTGGCTCCGCCTGCTGCGTAGCCATTGGAGGCCTTTACCTTAAGAGCGTCATTTAGGGCGGCTATACTCTCTTTTGTAAGCGACCACCCTATAGAGGCATCGTATCGATCATCAAGAGTACTTACTGCTCTACCGTACGGCTCCGCATCGCCCTCAAAGACCTCTTCTTTGTTCTCAGACCTGCCGGTTATCACAGGAGTATCCATCTCCCATAGCAGCATGGCGATATGCGGCTCGGCCAAAAGCGATCTCTCCAGCATCCTGCCAAATCCAAGAGAGACTACCAGCCAAACGATCAAGCGCAAACCCACAGCATAAACCAAAGTGGCCATCGCAAGAAACTTCCACCATTCCCCAAGCTGCGAGGCGTTTTGGATCATATCACCGCTGATGCGGCCGCCGAGTCTGAAGTATTGACTCTGCTCCACAAGCTCTGATGACGGCACAGCCGAAGGGATGAGGCTTCGCCACGGCAAGGCAAGCTTGTCGAGGAATGCGTGAAAACTCTCTGGCAAGATATGCAAAGTCGTACTCCACCCAAAGGCAATATCCCCGGTAGCTACCAAGATCAGCAAAGCAAGCAGCACTCCTATAGAAAATATTAACCCAAGTATCTGAGAGCGTTTGAGCACAAGATAGTTTGTGATCCTGGGATCAAGCTTGGCTATTGAGCTGTATTTTTCATCCTTTTCCCCCAGAAGACGCAGCAGCCTTTCTATCCAATACGCTGGAGATAGGTGCACAAGAGTATTCACGGGAGTATCGATGCGCATCAAGGCTATCAAAGCGAGCATCATGGTCAAAATCGGCAAAGCCACGGCAATGGCAAGGAAATAGATCACATTCACAGGCTCACTCCCGCTGTAGCTTAGTAGCGCCGCACCGGTTGCAAAGCCAAAAACAAGCGCCGCGACACCTGAGAAAATATCTATATGGTGAAGATAGCGACCTATCGTGCTGCTTAGACGATCCGATCTAAGCGATACGATATGCTTACGCTTCCATTCTAGAAGCTTCTCTATGTTTGAGAGCCTCTCGTGCTCCAGCCCAAAAGCACGATTTTCCTCATGGGCGGCGATCCTGCCGGATGCGAGCTGATATATATCAAGATAATCTGTCAAATTCATGAGCAATTGTACCCTAATGTACTATCAACGAAGAAACCAGACCTATCAGTCCGCCAAAGACACCGCCCCACACTACCAGCCATCCCATATGCTCATGTATCAGTTCAAACACCAGCTCTTTGACCATCGAGGGACTCAGTTCATCAAGACGGCGGGTGACTATACGCTCTATCTGCTCCATCATATCCTGACTGAGTGTCGAGTGGGTGATGTAGTGCTGGATCTGCGCATTGAATGCTTCAGATGAGACTATACCAATCACTGCGCTTTTGAGCTTGCGCCCAAACGTTTCTCTTAGGGGCTCCAGTGCCTCCTCGCCGCCAAAGATCTGCAGCATCTGCCCAAACTTGGACTCCATGACTGAGGACTTGAGCGCGTCAAACGCAGGATCGAAGTCAGCCGACTCTACCAAAGGAGCAAGATCTATCTTTTGTTCTTCATCTGTGAAAAATTCATTGAGCTTCTCTACGGTAAAGAATTGGGTCATTACCATCTTGCGAATCGAGTCTTTGAAAGTCTCAAATTTTCTCTCTATCACCCCTGATCCGTAGAGTCCTGGCACTCTATGAAAGAGCATATGGATCGCCAGCTGATTGGTCACCGCTCCGGAAAATGCAAAAAGTCCGGCCATCAGCACAGGCGTATGGTACGGCTCGGGGCTCATATAGCCTATTGCGACCAATAGTATAGAGACGATATCTGTTAACTGAGATTTGTTCACAAAGTCCTCTTTTTTTTGATGCAATTATATCTCATTTGGGGTTAGTTCAATCTACAATATTGTATAATCGGTCAATATATCATTAAAGGTAACATAATGCTATCCAAAAGAATCCAGTCATTATCACCATCGATGACCATCGCTGTCTCGACATTGGCAAGAGAGCTCAAGGCCCAAGGCAAGGATGTGCTCAGCTTCTCGGCCGGAGAACCGGACTTTGATACTCCCCTGAGGATCAAAGAAGAGGCGATCAAAGCTATTGAAGAGGGGTTTACCAAATACACTGCCGTAGCGGGTATCCCTGAACTCCTCAAAGCGATACAGACTAAACTCAAAAAAGAAAATAACCTTGAATATACTACCGATCAGATAATAGTCAGCAACGGTGCAAAGCAGTCACTCTTCAATCTCACTCAAGCTCTCATTGACGAAGGCGATGAGGTGATCATCCCTGCTCCCTACTGGGTGACATATCCAGAACTCGTCAAATATGCCGGAGGGGTGCCTGTCATCATAGATACAGACGATCGAAGCGGCTTCAAGATCACTGCCGACCAGCTAGACAAAGCTATCACCGCCAAGACAAAGATGCTTATACTTACCTCCCCCTCCAATCCTACCGGATCAGTTTACAGCAGAGCAGAGCTCACAGCTCTTGGCAAGGTGCTAAGAGGCACCAAAATAGTCGTTGTCAGCGATGAAATGTATGAAAAGTTGGTATTTGACGGCACTAATTTTACTTCAACTGCGTCGATAGATGAAGATATGTATCGAAGGACAGTTACCGTAAACGGGCTGAGCAAATCCGTGGCGATGACAGGCTGGAGATTTGGGTATCTGGCATGCGCCAGCCGTGAATTGGTCAAAAAAATGAACTCGCTCCAGTCCCAAAGCACATCCAATATCAACTCCATCACCCAAAAAGCCGCCATCCCTGCTTTGCTGGGCGAGGTCGATGACGAGATTGAGCAGATGCGCAAGGCCTTTGAGTCCCGAGCACTGGAGGCGTATGAGCTGATAAATGCCATTGACGGACTAAGTGTAATTAGGCCCAAGGGGGCGTTTTACCTCTTTGTCAACACCAAGGCAGTCTCCCAAGATTCAATGCAGTTTGCCAAGGATCTTCTCGAGGAATATGGTGTGGCGGTCGTGCCCGGAATCGCATTTGGAGCGGAAGGCTATTTCCGCTTCTCCTTTGCCACCGATATCGTCACGATACGCGAAGGGATCCGGCGCATCGAGAAGTTCGTCAAAGGACTCAACCCCTAACACAAAGGATGCCCTATGAAAGCACTCACCCGACTGCTGCTGCTTGTTCTTGCTCTCTACATTGCAGCTGTCGGATGGATGTATTTCAAGCAGCGCGACCTTCTTTTTGTCCGTGATGCCAACCCTGCTCCGCTGGATGGGTTCTGGCTCTACGGTGAGAACAAACCCAAAGTCTGGATCGACCGGCTAAACCCGGGCCAGCCTAATGCCCTCCTCTACTTCCCCGGCAACACCACCAGCGACTGGGACGACCCCCGCCGCCTGGCCAGAGTCCTGCCGCACCACACCATTTATTTTATGCGCTACCGCGGCTTTGCCAACAGCGGAGGACACCCCTCGCAAAAAGCCTTTTACAAAGATGCCGAAGCGCTCTTTGACCAGATCAAAGACAAGCATCAGGTCATCGATGTGATGGGTCGCAGTCTGGGGACAGGGATGGCGGTCTACCTTACTGCGCAGCACCCCGCCCGCCGGCTCATCCTCACCACCCCTTACGACGGCATCGCCCTCTCTGCCAAAAAGGCTTATCCCTGGATACCGGTACAGTACCTGCTCAAAGACCCATTTCCCAGTTTCAAATACGCACCACAGATCGAGGAAAAGACCCTCGTGATCCTGGCCAAAGACGACCAGAAGATCCCTTATGAGAGCAGCAAGAGACTGATCGATGTGTTCCCCAAAAAGCCGGAGACAATCGCCCTGCGCGGCACTACCCACAGCGCCATCGTCCGCCACCCGCTCTATCTAAAGACGGTTGCTGATTTTCTCAACAAATAATCTCGATGCTAACTTTTACTTTTTAACCTTTTCATCCCACCCAACTGCGAACAGCACCGGAGAAATAAAAACTGATCAGGCCGACTACAAGCCCCCACAAGATCGATGCAGGGATATTTAGAAGTATGAATTTTTTGATATCATATCTGCTCATGCCCATTATGATTGGAACAAGAGTCTTGACGCCATATACATATTTTTGCAAAAAAACAGTCAGCCAGCCGTACTTGCGCATCAGCAGATTTGTCCAAGCTATCTTTCGCTTGTGTTTTTTGAAGTATTTTAAGGCCTCTTTTTTATTGGTCCGTGCTAGATAAAAAAGCACATTATCGCCGATGAAGTTGGAGATCGTGGCAATCGCGATCGAGAGGGCAATATCCATCTTGCCCATTGAGGAGAGTATGCCGGCACCTATAAGCCCCAGCATCCCGCCACCAAACGAATACCACGCCAGGATGATATATCCATACGTCGCCAAAGAAGTCAAAATATCATCCATGCAGTATCCTCAACTCTTCACTACTCACTACTCACTGCTCACTACTCACTACTCACTGCTATCTGCTATCTACTCACTGCTATCTGCTATCTACTCACTGCTATCTGCTATCTACTCACTACTATCTACTATCTGCTCACTACTCACTGCTATCTGCTCACTGCTATCTGCTAATAGCTTTGTCCAAAGCTGTATTTCAGCCCCACAGAAAGCCTCATATTGTTTTCGCCTGCAAAAGATATATGATCGACAAATTCTCCGACCACAGCGGTATCTCCGCGCAGCTGATACTCTATGCCTGCACCTAATGTGCCAAAAAAATAGTTGCCGGCAGCTATATCTTCGGTACCGCTTATATACTGAAGCCCAAGACCTGTTTTGACAAAGGGCGTCCAGTCACTCATATTTTCTACATACCAGACGGCATTGGCGCCTATTCTCAATGCATACTCCCTTGCTGTTGTGTTGAGCTTGGCATATTCAACGGCAAACTGAAGAGCATCTACTTTCCACGCGCTATAAGAGGCATTTAGGTTTTGGTTTAGCCAAAAGCCATACACAGCCCCTGTATAAGTATACGTTTCCGTTGCGTTTGAACCGTAGCCTATATTTAGCAAAATAGAATTATCATACAGATCATTATCCGCTGCATTTGCAAGACCTGCGATCAATAAAACTGCAAATAGGATCTTTTTCATGGTTTTTCCTTATATAAAGCGCACAGAAATATGCACTTTTCTTTCCTTATTGGGCAGTATATCACAATTTTCTTTAAATTCATAGTAAAAAATATAACTAATTCTTTTTTGCTTTTTGATGGTACAATCACCTAAACCATATCCGGAGAACCAAAATGTCCACAAATACCCTCATTATCGGAGCTGGCGGAGTCGGCAATGTTGTAGCTTTCAAATGCGCCATGAATAGCGGCACTTTCGGTCGTATCACCCTTGCCAGTCGCACCAAAAGCAAATGTGATGCCATAGCTGCCAATGTCAAGCAAAAAACCGGTGTTGAGATCGCCACCGCGCAAGTAGATGCTGACAACGTCGATGAACTGATCGCGCTGATTGAGAGCGTCAATGCCGATATCGTCATCAACGTCGCTCTGCCCTATCAGGACCTGACCATCATGGATGCTTGCGCTGCCTGCAATGTCGACTATCTCGACACTGCCAACTACGAGCACCCTGATGAAGCGAAGTTTGAATACAAAGAACAATGGGCAAGGGATCAGGCTTTCAGGGAAGCCGGTATCATGGGGCTGCTGGGCAGCGGGTTTGATCCTGGGGTAACCAATGTGTTTGTCGCATATGCACAGAAGCATTATCTAGATACTATTGAGACGATTGATATACTTGACTGCAACGCCGGAGATCATGGATATCCTTTTGCTACCAACTTTAACCCCGAGATCAATCTGCGTGAAGTCTCTGCAAAAGGACGCTACTGGGAAAATGGAGAGTGGATCGAAACTGAGCCTATGGAGATCAAACAGGTGTGGGATTTTCCGCAAATCGGCCCCCGGGACAGCTATCTGCTCTACCACGAAGAGATGGAATCGCTAGTCAAAAATATCAAAGGGCTCAAAAGGATACGTTTTTTCATGACCTTTGGCGAAAGCTATTTGAAACATATGGAAGTACTCCAAAATGTCGGTATGCTGGGGATCGAACCGGTCGTACATCAGGGGCAGCAGATAGTTCCTATAGAATTTCTCAAAACTCTATTGCCCGATCCGGCAAGTCTGGGAGAGCGCACCAAGGGCAAGACAAACATAGGCATCGTAGTCCACGGCATCAAAGATAACAAAGAGCGCACCATATATATCTATCAGGTAAGTGATCATGAAAAATGCTATGAAGAGGTACTAAGCCAGGCAGTTAGCTACACCACCGGCGTGCCGGCAATGATAGGGGCCAAACTGATGCTGGAGAAAAAATGGCACAAAGTGGGGGTCCACAACATGGAAGAATTCGATCCCGATCCATTTATGGAAGAGCTCAACAGACAGGGCTTGCCATGGGAGGTGATGGAACTTGAAGATCCGGATGCACTTAAAGTGGATTAGTCCTGAGTGCCTCTTGACAATAGCTCTAGCTTAGGTATAATATTCGACAAACAAATCACATCTATAAGGCAATGTAATGAAAAAATCGATTTTTCTCGCTTTGACATCTCTGAGTATGACCATGATGGGTGGAGAGACAAACGATACAATTGATAAAAATAATTCTGTTACAGTGGATACAAAACAGCTTGAAAAACATCTAAAAGAGCAGATAAAACGTGAAGAGAATTTTGCTCGCACTCAGGAGTTCAAGAAAGGAAAAGACTACAATCTAAGCGAGCACCAGGTAGACCCCGAAGATCTCAATAGCGTTCAGGTCATTGAGCCGGAGTATGATTTCAATATGGACGATGTGTATGATTAGCAAGTTTTGGGTATAATTCGCGAACTTTACGTGAGGATACCTTATGTCTTTTTTCTCATATGAGACTCTCAAATCGATGATGTTCAAGCTCGACCCGGAGAGTGCTCATAATGTAGCAGGCTACTCTCTTCGCATATTGGACCTATGTCCTATTTGTGCACGCTTGCTTACAGATAGATATTTTGTAGATCATCCTGTTTTGAGGCAGCAGATATTTGGACGCCGTTTTGCCAATCCGGTGGGACTTGCTGCCGGTTTTGACAAGGATGGTGACTTTGTATCTTCTATGCCCGCCCTTGGATTTGGATTTGCCGAGATCGGCACCGTCACCCCCCGCCCACAGCCAGGAAATCCCAAGCCACGCCTTTTTCGCCTCGTAGATGAGCATAGTATCCAAAACGCTATGGGCTTTAACAACAAAGGCTCATACCATATGATCAAACGACTTAAAAAACTTAGGTTTTTTGATTATCCGATTGGGATAAACATAGGCAAAAACAAAACCACTCCAGAAAAAGAAGCGCTTAAGGATTATGAGACGCTTTTCAGGGCTTTCAAGGACTATGGCACATACATCGTCATCAATATATCTTCACCCAATACTCCTGGGCTAAGAGACCTGCAAAATGAAAATTTCGTCCGTGAGGTTTTTCGCATAGGCGTCAATATCACCAACAAACCGATACTTCTCAAGATAGCACCCGATATGGAAGCGTCTCAGGCTGTATCTCTATGCAAAACAGCAGTAGAGGCAGGTGCTGAGGGCATCATAGCCACCAACACCACCATCGATTATGGTCTTAGCCGAGAAGCTAAGGATTTTGGCGGTATCAGCGGCGAACTGCTCAGGGAAAAATCGTATGAGCTATTCTCCGAAATAGCCAAAGAGCTCTACGGGCAAACCACACTCATAAGCGTCGGCGGCATCAACACCGCAGAAGAAGCTTACCGCAGGATCAAAGCCGGAGCCTCACTGGTGCAGATATATACAGGTCTGATCTACCATGGTCCATCACTTGTAAAAGATATCAATGAAGGGCTTATCCGGCTCATCAAAGCCGACGGCTTCAACCACATCTCCGAAGCGATCGGAGCGGACATTGGGAATTAGGAATGAGGAATTGTAGGGTGCGTTTGGCAATGCACCAATGAGTGAGCAGATAGCAGTGAACAGTTTTGGTATGCATTGCTGCGCAATACTTTCTGTTGATGGGGTTTGACTGGGGTGTATCGAATGTCACCGGCGACAAAAATGGCATGGCAATCGCCAATGCGTGTAGGTCGCAATCATTGATTGCGACGATGGACATATCATCCGCATCCATGGTGATTTTGTCGTAATGTTGCCCATTGTTTCATGACAAAGCCGTCATCCATGATGTGGCGTGCGGGATTGTCGGGATCAGGGGATCCCGACCTACGCGGATCACCCAACTCCCAATTCCTCATTCCTCACTCCTCACTGCTATCTGCTAACTGCTCACTACTTTTAGGTATAATACTCCAAATTTTTCCAAGGACTATGATGTGAGTACGCTTCCGCAACACCACGAAACTACCCTGACAAACGGCCTGCGGGTTGTCGTCATCCCGATGTCCAATCATTCAGGAGTCATCACAACCAACATTTTTTATAATGCAGGATCAAGAGATGAGATGATGGGCAAGAGCGGCATAGCCCATATGCTTGAGCATATGAATTTCAAATCGACCAAAAATCTGGCCGAGGGGGAGTTTGACGAGATTGTCAAACGCCACGGCGGAGTCAATAACGCCTCTACAGGATTTGACTATACCCAGTATTTCATCCAATCTGCCGGCCGCAATCTTGATAAATCTTTGGAACTTTTCGCTGAATTGATGGGCAACCTCAACCTAACTGATGAAGAGTTTCAAAAGGAGCGCTCCGTAGTAGCCGAAGAGCGCAGATGGCGCACAGACAATAATCCTGCAGGGTATCTCTATTTTCGTCTTTTCAATGAGCACTATACTGCCCACAGCTACCACTGGACACCGATAGGATTTATGAACGATATACTTAGCTGGAGCATAGAAGATATTCGCTCTTTTCACCGCAGATTCTATAGACCCGACAACGCTATTGTAGTCGTAGCCGGAGATATTGATCCGGATACGGTGTTTGCATCCGCAAAAAAACACTTCGGCCCCATCAAAGCTCCCGATACAAATCCATATGATCAGCTTCTGTCCTATACGCCCCAGGAACCTCCCAGAGACGGTTCAAGACGAGCGATCATTCATAAAGAGGGCAACGAATCAGACAGCCTTGCTATCGTCTATCCTATACCGGATTTTGCCCACCCCGATCAATTGGCACTTTCGGTTATCTCAGAAATTTTAAGCTCCGGCAAAAGCAGCAGGTTGCATGAAGAACTGATCCAAAAAAGCTCATTGGCTCATCAGGTCTATGGATACAACATGGAGCTAAAAGACCCCGGGGTATTTTTATTTATAGCAATGGGCAATCCCAATGTCAAAGCCGAAGATATGGAAAGGGTTGTAATCGAGCAGCTAAACAGACTCAAAAATGAGCCTATAAGCGACAAAGAGCTTGAGAAGATCAAAATAAACACCAGAAGGGATTTTGTCCATATGATGGAGAGCTCTTCATCTTTATCTGATATATACGGCAGCTATCTTATACGGGGTGATATAAACCCCCTTCTGAACTATGAGACAAATTTGGATAAAATAACACCCGTTACTATCCAGGAGGTTGCCAACAAGTATTTTGATCACACTATAGCAACTACCGTGATACTAAGGAAAAATTGATGAACAACTACATCACAGGAGCCACGACAGCTCTGATTACTCCTCTTAGGAACAATAAGCTTGATGAAGCGACTTATGCCGATCTGATCCGCCGCCAGATAGCTTACGGCATCGATGCGGTTTGCCCGGTGGGCACCACCGGCGAGAGCGCTACTCTCAGTCATGATGAACACAAACGCTGCATCGAGATAGCCGTAGAGGTGTGCAAAGGCACTAAAACAAAAGTACTTGCTGGTGCCGGATCAAACGCTACTCATGAAGCGATAGATATAGCCAAACATGCTCAAAACTGCGGAGTAGATGCAATATTTTCAGTCAGCCCATACTACAACAAGCCATCTCAAGAGGGGCTATATCAACACTACAAAGCGATTGCATCTGCAGTGGAAGTGCCTTTTATGTTATACAATGTCCCGGGTCGCACCGGTGTAGATATATTGCCCGATACCGTCAAACGGCTTTTTGATGATGTGCCCAATATAATGGGGATCAAGGAGGCTACAGGCTCGATAGAGCGCACAGTGGAACTGCTGATGAAAGTACCCGATCTATATGTCTTCAGCGGTGATGATGCGATTGACTTTCCGATCCTTGCAAGCGGAGGCAAAGGGATCACTTCAGTTACTGCCAACCTGCTGCCTGATCAAAAGGCTCGTCTTACGCATGCTGCGCTTGAAGGCGATCTCAAGACATCCAAAGCTATAAACGATGCCCTCTATCCGATCAACAAAGTGCTCTTTTGCGAATCCAACCCCATCCCCATCAAGGCAGCGATGTATATAGCAGGACTGATACCGACCATGGAGTACAGACTGCCGCTTGTAGCGCCAAGTAAGCAAAATATGAAAAAGATAGAAGAGACACTCAAAAACTACACCATACCAGGAGTCAAATAATGCGTGCATCCAACAAAGGTAAAACTCTTGTCATCACAGGAGCCACCAAAGGGATCGGTAAAGCCATAGCCGAAAAGTTTGCTTCAGAAGGGGTCAACATAGCATTTACCTACAATTCCAATGCCGAAGTAGCCCAGAAATTGGCTGATACATGGGAGGAGAAATACGGTATCAAAGCCAGGCCGTACAAGTTAAATATCCTCGAGCTTGATGAATTTAAGTCGCTTTTTGAAGCGATCGATGCCGATTTTGATCGTATCGACTTTTTTGTTTCCAATGCGATGATCTACGGCCGCTCTGTCGTGGGCGGGTATGGCAAGTTTATGAAACTGCGCCCCTCCAAAGGATTGACAAATATCTGGACAGCCACGGTAGGGGCGTTTGTCAGAGGCGCGCAGGAAGCTGCACTGAGGATGAAAGAGGTAGGCGGCGGCTCTATCGTTACTCTAAGTTCCACCGGCAATCTCATATACATCGAAAACTATGCAGGTCACGGAGCAAACAAGGCCGCCGTTGAGGCCATGGCGCGCTATGCCGCTGTTGAGCTTGGCGAATGGGGCATCAGGGTTAATGCCGTCAGCGGCGGACCCATCGAGACTGATGCCCTGCGTGCTTTTACCAACTACGAAGAGGTCAAAGCTGAGACTATCAAAAGAAGCGCGCTTAACCGCATGGGTACACCCGAGGACCTCGCAGGCGCTGCATATTTCCTCTGCACTGACGAGGCCAGCTGGATCACCGGCCAGACGATTGTCGTCGACGGCGGAACGACGTTTAGGTAACAGGTAGAAATGATAATGACAGCGAGAAATATGTCAAGTTTAAATATAAAAGTTTATAGAAAAAAAACATATCTAAACTATTCACTATTCACTATTTACTATTCACTATTTTCACAAGGAAACTCCTTGTGAAAAAAAACCTGAACATCCCCAATCTCCTCGCCTTCATCCGTCTCCTGCTGGCACCGCTGATGTATGTACTGCTGGTCAATCAGGATGCAGCGATCTTCGCAGGCATTCACCATAGTTGGCTCAACTATTTTGCCGCTTTTATATTTGTTTTAGCAAGCGCTACCGATTTTTTTGATGGATATATTGCCCGCACATTCGATCAGATCACCGTCATGGGCAAAATACTCGATCCACTGGCTGATAAGATGCTCACTCTGGCTGGTTTCCTGGGCCTGATGATGCAAGGAGCAGCTTCGCCTTGGGCTATTTATCTGATCCTGACACGCGAACTTTTCATCACAGGACTGCGCGTCTCAGCTGTTTCAGAAGGGATCGACATCGCTGCCTCATGGACAGGTAAAGTCAAGACCGTTATGCAGATGATAGCTATTGGCTTTCTGCTCATGCACTGGCCCGGAGGCTCTTTGCTGCTCTGGATCGCGGTAGGATTGACACTCTACAGCGGATATGAGTATGTGCGGAATTTTTTCATGAAGGTGGAGATGTAGAGACTATTTATACATCTCCATGATATGATCATTGGCTGCCTTGTTGGCTTTTTCGAGGATCTCTACCCCCTCTTTGGAGAGTATGCCATGCTCAGCCATCGGTGTTTTGAGAAATCTTTCTATTTGGGATACCAGCTTTTTCATCTTGCCGATTTCGGTTTGGGTCTTGGCATGCAAAGCATCGTATTTGTCAGCTTCCTCAACAAAAAGCGCTCTTTGCAGTTTAGCATTTTGCTCTGCTAATAATACATCATATTTCTCGATCAGTTTTTTGGCATGAGCTATATGTTCTCTGACCTTTTGCATCTGCTCTTTACATTCACCCTTTTTGCTGCAGTAAAACTCCGCATCTTCCTCTATGCGGGCAGCTGTACGCAGATTTGATGAAGCTGTTAGTGTTTTGACGAGCCAATAGATCAAAAACCAGATTGCCAAAAATCCTACTATCACTACAGCAGCGCCCACTGAGACATTGGCCCCCTGCCCCAGCTTATCAGAAGTCCACTCAAGCACTTTATTGATTCGCTCCAAGTCTGGAAACTTCTCTGGCAACAACGGCAGCCCAAGGGCCTGCACGGCACTGTAGCACCATCCAATCATAGCAGCCAATGCTGCTATCAGACCCCAGGCAAAGCCTTTGAACTTGCCGCTTGAGATTTTTTTGATATTTACCGGTTTTAGATCTGGGTCGTTCAAGTCAACCTGGGGCTCAGGGGTACTTTGGATAACACTATCGGATACTCCTAAATCTTTCAAATACTTTTGAGAGTTTTTGAGAGTTTTTTCAACAAAACTATGCTCTATACCCTTAAATCCTGCCAGGTCACTTTCTATTTTACTTAGACATTCTTCTATCTCTTCGTCAGCGCTTTTGATCCTTGCTTCCGCCTCTTCGATCTTGCTCTTGGCCAGCAGATGTTTGTTTGGCAAGATATTATCTTTGCCCTCCTTGGCCTTCCTGTTTGTTTGAGATATTTTTTCCTCATCCTTCACTTTAATATTCTCTAACGTATCAGCAGTATCCTTTGTCACCTCTTCGACTCTATCCTTTTCCATAACTTCTCCTCGATCGATTTGAATATATAATACCCTAAAATTTTAAATAATTATTTGCCCCGATCCCACGCCTTGTGACTAAGCTCCCTTATATTATCGCTTAATTTGCCTTGATCTATGGTGCCTCTATCAGTCAAATATGCCAAAGCCACCGACTCTTTGTCAAAATCCGCAAGTGTCATATCCGCAGCTTGCAAGACTTTGAGCAAAAACCAAAGCTGCAAAAACTCCTCGCTATACCTATCTAGAATAATCCTTGAAAATTTCTCAAAACTATCCAGCCTGCTTGCTTCATATTCGTCAAGTATCACATCCATCAACTCTGCAAATTTCCGCTCAGGGACTGAATAATAGATAAGTCTTGCACTCTTGGCATCCTCCCCCTGAGTAGCCCCCATATAGAGCCTTACGGCCCTTTCAGTATCTCCGTAGAGATTGGTGCGCAGTCCTACCAGGCCTATATCGCTGAGCATATGTCTGCCGCAACCTTTAAGGCAACCGCTAAACCCGATATTTACTCCAACTCTATTTATCCTCTCAAGAGGCATCAACGATATATCCCTCTTGATATCCCAAAGGGATAGAGGACAATACCTATATCCCGCACACAGGGTTATCTGCGGCAATATTTTACTTTTGTTGCTGATTGAACCATCTAAAATATATCTTTTGATTAGATGAATATTTTGATCGGCTCCAAGCCTTAACTCTTCGCCATCTTTAATATAGCCTAAGATGTCAATAAGCCTATCAATATCTATCTCTCCCCCATTCCTATACAGCACCTGTCCATATTTGCCACTTTTTAGTTGTGTATATTCCCTGGCACGAGACTCTCTCATAAGCAAATCGCCGGCCTCCTCCAGTGCGCTGCCAAACTCCTCCTCAATCATCTTGCGCACACGCTCCATGCCGCTTTGTTCTATGAGAAAATATAGTCTGTTTTTGGATCTACTGCCACGCAAGCCATGTTTTTTAAATACTTTGGCAACCGCTATGAAAAGATCGGCTGCACTCTTGGGAGCGACAAATATATCAGCACTCTTGGCTGTTTGATTGTTTTTGCCTCCTAAATATACATTAAATCCCAATTTGCCGCTTTTTCTTGCCAACGCAAGCAACAGATCGTTGCCCCACGGATTGACTATCGGAGTCTCTGTGCCTATGATAGCGGTGTTAAATTTCCTCGGTATCGTCCCCATCCATTCCGGATCGCCGATGATCATTTGAACAATCTGCTCAATTATAGGCATGCACTCTATATGACTATCCAGACTCAAACCATCATACGGGTCAGTCACAATAGCTCTGAAATTGTCAGTCAAACTCTGGCGCATCTCCCAGCCAAGATCGCGCACGAAGTTATACGCCTCCCAAATCTTATCTGCAACGATACCATGCAGTTCTATCTGCGCTCTGGCCGTTATCAATAGGCCAAGGTGATGCTCTGCGGCATAATTTGCAAGCTTGCTGAGCTTTCCGGTATCTATTCTGCCGCCGTCACTTCGCAGACGCAGCATATAGACTTCAGGACGCAGCTTGATATTGTATATCCCGTAGTTTTTGAGATAAAACCTATCCTCTTCGCTTGGATCACTCCAATTAACGACAGAGAGATTAAAGTCAGCAGGCTTTAGATCGGCTTTGAGTCTTTCGAGTTTGTTGAGTTTTTCCATTGGTTTTACTTTATCAAAAGTTTCTTGACAAACAGGAACAGAATTATGTTATACTCAAAATATGATAGACAAGATCAGACAAATTCTAAAACCGTTGACGTTGATGGTGGTTTTTTGGATCATTGCACTTGTATTGTGGCTTTCTAAGGACAATATATTTTATCTATACAATTTCGGCTATATCGGCACTGCTCTTGGGGTTGGACTTGGGCTATACGCCTGGCTGCCAAGGAACAAAAAGCCATCGGCAAGAAGACTTTCATTGTGGCTGATAGGTAGTTATATGCTGGTATTTTTGGGTCTTATTTCTCAGGAAAATATGCAGATAGAGGGGTTTTTCTTCCAGCTTCTTGCAGGAGTTTTCACGGGTGCTACTATCCACTACGCTATAGCCAAGATCGCCGGCCCTGTGCTCTTCAACCGAGGTTTTTGCGGCTGGGGATGCTGGACAGCTATGGTGATGGATATCCTACCCTACAAGCAACCCAGAGGCAGGCTTAGTGCCAAATGGGAGTGGTTGAGATATATACACTTTATTATCATACTTGCCCTTGTGCTGATACTTTGGTTTGTATACCGCTACCACCCTGCTGAAACAGGAAGGACTGCCCTTGTGTGGCTGATAGCAGGCAATCTCATATACTATGCACTGGCCATCATCCTGGCGTTTACTCTCAAGGACAACAGAGCCTTTTGCAAATATGTATGCCCTATACCGGTACTGATGAAAATAGGCTCCAAATATTCCATGCTTAAGATCGACGGCAGCAAAGGTGAGTGCATCAGGTGCGCCTCCTGCAGCACCAACTGCCCAATGGATATAGATGTGATGGAGTACATATATAACGGCAAACGGGTGCTCTCTACCGAGTGTATACTGTGCCAGACCTGCACCACTGTGTGCCCGGTCAATATCCTTGAGACCACATCCGGATTTGATATCGGTGGAGAGGAGATTATCCAGCGGATTGAAGATGATACTGAAAGAAAAAAGTTTAGAATTGATATGAAAAGGAAAATCAAGTGAGCAGGTATAATTTTGTCTCCTGGAATGTAAACGGTATCCGCTCCATTGCCAAAAAAGAAGCTCTCAAATGGATAGATAAAGACCCTCCGCAAATACTCGCACTCCAGGAAATCAAAGCAGAGGCTGACCAGATTCCGGATACTCTTTTTGTGCATCCCTATAAACACATACTGATCAGCTCATCACATCGCAAGGGTCAGTCCGGTGTAGCTCTATATAGCGATATAGATCCCGACTTTACAGGCAAATGCTATGAAGTGGACAGGCTCCAAGAAGGGCGCATCAATGAGATGCACTGGGGAGATATAGCGTTTTTCAATGTTTATTTTCCCAATGGCAAACGCTCCCAGGAGCGCCTGAAGTACAAAATGGAATTTTATGACAGGTTTTTGGACTATATAGAAAAACTGCGAGGCAAAGGCAAATCGATCATATTTTGTGGCGATGTCAACACGGCACACCAGGAGATCGACCTTGCCCGCCCCAAAGAGAACGGAAAAATTTCAGGTTTTCTGCCTGAAGAGAAAGCATGGATTGATCGTCTCATAGATGCAGGCTATGTAGATACATTTAGATATGTTCACGGTGATGAAGCCAATCGATACAGCTGGTGGTCCATGCGCACGCGAGCCAGAGAGAGAAATGTCGGCTGGAGGATAGACTATTTCTTCGTATCAAGCGATTTAGAGGATCGTATCATTGACAGCGATATAATGGAAGATATCACAGGCAGCGATCATTGTCCGGTCAGCTTGACGATAGATCTATGATAGGAAAGTGTATGACAAACAAAGAGATAGCTGCCATATTTGACGAATTGGCTGATCTGCTTGAAATTGAAGGGGAAAACCACTTCAAGGTGCGAGCATACAGAAATGCAGCCCGAGTGATAGAGTCTTTTAGCAAATCGATAGCCTCTATGGCGCAAAACGGCGAGGATCTTACTCAATTGCCGGCCATCGGCAAAGAGATAGCCGCCAAGATCGCGCAGATCGTGCAAACAGGCAAACTCGACAAACTCGAAAAACTCAGGCACAAACTCCCTGCGGGACTTAGATCAATGCTCTCGATAGAAGGACTTGGTCCCAAGAGGGTCAAAATACTATACGATAAACTGCATATCACAGATCCTCAAATGCTACAGGATGCCGCCGCATCACATGCTATCAGCAAACTGCCCGGCTTCGGACCCAAAACAGAAAAGAAGATACTCAGCGGTCTGCATCTGCTCAAGCAGGAGGGTATCAGATATCTGTATGCCGAAGCAGAACCTTATGCCAAACAGATCATTTCCCATCTCCAAAAAGCACCCACTCTGCATAGCGTGGAGGCAGCAGGTAGCTTCAGAAGGTGCAAGGATACCGTAGGGGATCTTGATATATTAGCTACTGCCCAAAATCCTCAACAAGTAATAGATCATTTTGTCAAATTCGATCAAATAGCCAAGGTCATAACAGCCGGTGATACCAGATCGACCATTGTACTTAAAAATGCTCTCCAGATAGATCTGCGCGTAGTAGAACCCAAGCATTACGGAGCGGCACTGCACTATTTTACCGGCTCCAAATCACATGTGCTGACACTAAGAAAAAAGGCAGTTGAGGAAGAACTCAAAATCAACGAATACGGCATATTCAAAGAAGATAAAAAAATAGCCGGAGAAGATGAAGCAGGCATATATAAAACCTTTGGACTCTCGTATATAGAGCCGGAGCTCAGAGAGAACAGAGGTGAACTCGAAGCAGCGGCAAAAGGCAAGCTGCCGCAGCTGATCCTGCCAGAAGATATAATGGGCGATATGCATATGCACAGCTCATACAGTGACGGTATAGACAGTATAGAAACCATGGCCCGGCATGCCAGAAATATGGGCTATAGTTATATCGTCCTTAGTGATCACGGCTCGACTATGCCACTTGTACATGGGCTTGATAGAGACAAATTCAAAGCATACATTGACGAGATAGACAGGCTCAACAGCCAATGGAGCGATTTTCGCATCCTTAAAGGTATGGAAGTAGATATACTCATAGACGGCTCTTTGGGGGCGAGTGAGGATATGCTCTCCAAACTCGATATAGTTATCGCCGGCGTACATTCTCACTTTTTGCTATCCTCCAAGAAACAAACCGCGCGTTTGCTGGAAGCGATCCGAAATCCTCTTGTCAATATCATCTCCCACCCCACTGGCAGACTGATCAGCAAAAGGTCACCGATGAGTATGGATATGCAACAGATATATCGAGCCTCAGCACAGCACAATGTATTTCTTGAGATCAACTCTCAGCCTGGCAGAATGGATCTGGATGATATTCACATCCAAGATGCCAAAGGCTTTGGCGTGAAGTTTGCCGTCTCAACAGATGCGCATGCTGCCAAGCAACTTGACTACATGAAATACGGCATCAATCAAGCCAGAAGAGGATGGCTTGAGAAAGATGATATCATCAATACCCTAAAGCTTGATAAGCTCATCAAAGTTTTAAAGAGATAGTTTGGGTATAATCGCGAAAAAATTAGAAGGGTGATGGTTTGAGTTTTGTATTTTATCTGCTTGTAGCGTTTGCAGCTTTGTCTATTTTGGTATTTTTCCATGAGTTGGGTCATTATCTTGCTGCCAGGTTTTTTGGTGTCAAGATAGAGAGATTCAGTATCGGATTTGGCAAGGTACTTGCACGCAGACATTGTTGCGATACAGAGTGGGCATTTAGCGCTATTCCTCTGGGCGGGTATGTCAAGATGAAAGGACAAAACGACGCCGATCCTCTGGAGCGAAGCAGCGATCCTGACAGCTACGATGTCAAACGCCCATGGCAAAAGATCATTATACTTCTTGCAGGACCTTTTGCCAATCTTGTTTTGGCTTTTTTTACCTATCTGCATATTGCCTTTTGGGGAGCTCCGGTACCTATAGCTATAGATTATCTACCTCCAATAGTCGGCAAAGTAGCCCCCGATACTCCCGCACAAAAAGCCGGCCTCAAAGAGCATGATCGCATCCTCTCCATAGACGGCAAGCCGGTGCGATACTGGTACCAGATCGGCAAACTCATACAGTCTTCACCAGATCCCATACTCATCACCATAGATAGGGCAGGCAAGCCACAGACTTTGCAGCTTCATACCAAGATCGTAGATGCCCAAAACGAATACATGCAAAAGATCAAACGGCGCATTATAGGCATATCACCACAGGTAGATATCAACTCTACAATAAGATTCAAAGGGCTTGAGATATTGGATTATGCATGGAGAGAGACTACTCATGCTGCTACGCTTATAGCAGTAGGGATTAAAAAAATGGGTACAGGAGAAGTGAGTACCAAACAGGTGGGCGGCGTGATCACTATCTTTGACGTGATGAGAAAATTTGCAGAGCATGGCATAACATATCTGCTATTTATCATGGCTCTTCTGTCGGTCAATCTGGGCGTACTCAATCTGCTGCCCATACCTGCACTTGATGGTGGGCATATAGCCTTCAATCTCTATGAGATGATTGCCAGAAGACCTATTGGCGATATGGCTATGTACTACCTGACCATGTTTGGCTGGGCATTGCTGTTTGGGCTAATGTTTCTGGGACTTTACAACGATATCGGCAGACTTATGGGGAATTAGAAATTAAGAAATAGAAATTGGAAATTTTGGTATTCTTTTAATAATAAGATTTGGAAGATCTTATCGAAGCTCAACTTACACATCAAAAGGAATAAAATGGCTATCGACAAAGAAGCTCTCAGGGGCAAGCTCGATCAGGTTATTTGGAATATCGAGCGTGCCCGACTAAAGATCAGCGAGCACCATATAGTCAAGATAGTAGCCGTAGGCAAATATACCGATACCGATCATATCAGGGCACTTTATGATCTGGGACAAAGAGCCTTTGGCGAGAATCAGGTACAGCAGCTCTCTCAAAGGGTAGAAGAGATGGATGATCTACCTATCGAGTGGCATATGATAGGCACACTTCAAAAAAACAAGATCAACCGCCTCATAGACCTGCATCCTGTGCTCTTTCAGGCACTTGACTCTATAGAATTGGCTCAAGCTCTAAATCAGCGCCTCGAAGCCAGAAGTGAAGTGATGGAGTGTCTTTTGCAGATCAACTCTGCCAAAGAAGAGACCAAATCAGGAGTCGATCCGGATGATGCGATTGATACTTACAAAACTATAGCAGATAACTGCCCTGCCATCAAACTAAGAGGTGTTATGACCATTGGTGCGCACACTGAGGATCAAAACCTGGTGCGTAAAAGTTTTGAGACCACGTATGAAATATTCAACAGACTCCAAAGCGAAGGTGCTGATATCTGTTCCATGGGTATGAGCGGGGATTATGAACTGGCCATAGAGTCCGGCTCCAATATGGTACGGATCGGATCGGCCCTGTTTAAGTGATCCTATGTTCGCAGGGTTCTCTCTCCAGACGATCTCCTTCCTGGGCGAGATCATCCTACACAACGACAAAGAGTGGTTTGAGGCCAACAAAGAGCGCTACCGACGCGCTATCTTCGAGCCCACCGCCTCTTATGTCACCGAGATGGGTGAACACCTTCAGATCCTCGTCCCCACTATCCATGCTGTCCCGAAGGTCAACCACTCCCTTTTTCGTATCTACCGTGATGCCCGCCGCCACCCCGTCCGCCCCATCAAGGAGCGCATCGGTATGATCTTCTGGCAGGGGGCTGGGCATCGGATGAGCAGCAGCAGTTTTTATATGCATTTTGATACCCATGAGGTGTTTCTGGCCGCCGGGATCCGCACCTTCAAGCCCCCCATGCTCGCCCGTTACCGTGACTACATCAGATACGACGCCCACCGCGAAGAGCTCCATGCCATACTCAGCACCCTCAAAAAGAGAGGCTACCGCCTCCCCAAGCCCCGCTACAAGCGCCTCCCCCGGGAGTTCGACCCGGAGATGACCCATGATCACCTCGCCCGGCTGGGCGGGCTTTTTGTCCATACCACCCACCCGATCGACGAGGTGTTCTACTCCCCAAAACTTATAGAGCGCCACTTCGCCCACTTTGAGATGCTCCTGCCATTGCAGCAATGGGTCTACCGTATGAGCACCCATACCGTGCCGGAGCCGATATGATCGATACCGACCGCCCCATGCAGGATCTGCTTACCGATCTAAAGCAGGCACTCTCAAGGCTGCGCCCCGGCGAGATCCTTACCTTTACCGTCCCCGATCCCGATCTGTGCCCCGGCTGCTACGCCGGAGAGGTGTTCGAACACGCCGGCCGGACCTACCGTCACCACAGCTGGCACAGCTGGAGCTCGCTGGCACACCTGCTTGGCTGCCGCCTCCTTACTCCACGGTCCGCCACACCGCCCTGTGTTGAGGTGCGTTTCCAAAAGCTTGATAGCAAAGCTTCGTTCCATCAGACAAAAATCCATCCAAGATCCAACATCCAACATCAAAATCCCATCAACCAAAAGCCATCAACCATCAACCATCGACCATCGACCAAATACCGCCCCGACGGTATTTTCTCCCGCATAGACAAGCGTGAAGAGCCCGACTTCCTCTACCACTACCTTCAGGCACTCGACGAAGTGAAGATTGAAGCGCGAAAAAGGATCCTCGATCTTGGGGTCTACCGTGGCGATGAGTTCCGTGTGATCCTGGAGAGGCTAAAAGGAAAAGAGATACCCGAAATGATCAGTATCGACTATGACGCAGACGCCATTGCATACGCACAAAAGCATATACCCAAAGCGACCTTCCATGCCCACAACATCAACGACCTTGCCTCTCTCAAACTTGGGCGGTTTGATCTGCTTATCTCCATCGGCACCCTCCAGAGCCCCGGCATCGAGACCAAACCGCTGGTGATGGATCTGGTCCAGCGCTACCTCACCGACGACGGAGCGATCATTTTCGGCTGGCCAAACAGCCGCTGGATAGACGGCGAGATGATACAGGGAGCCAAAGCTCCCAACTACCCCTTCAGTGAACTCTCTCTGTTTATCAAAGACCTCCACTGGATCAAAAAATACCTCCAGCAGCACCGCTTTCGCGTCCGCATATTTGGTCAAGGCTATCTCTTTCTTATCGCTACAAAAATCTCTAAGCCAAATCGGGTATAGTTCCATTCATATTTTCACCGTTCCCAAAGAACGACTGATCAACACAACAAGGATACCTCTATGAAAACACTCAAAGTACTTCTAGGCTGGATGATCGTCTCCTTCGCGATGCTCCAGCTTATCCATATCGATATCCCCACCCCGCCAACCCCCAAACCAGGCGACAAGGTCGAAGCCCCTGCCCCGGTGATGGCCGCGCTAAAAAAGGGGTGCTACGACTGCCACTCCAACCGCGACAATATCCCCTGGTATGGCAATATAGCGCCGATCTCATTTGAAGTGCGCGCTCACGTGGCCGATGGGCGCAAATGGCTCAACTTCGACCTTTTCAATACCTACAGCAAAGAGAAAAAGCAAAAGATCTACAAAGGCATCGTCAAAACCGTCACTAACGGCTCTATGCCTATACCTATGTATCTGTGGGTGCACAAAGAGGCAAGGCTCACTCCTAATGAGCGAAAAGCTATCACAGAATGGGCAAAAAGCCACATTAAAGAGCAGTTCTAAATTGCTCTATCTTAATCAACTCTTAATATTTTTCAATTCAGATAAATTTTATCCTATTTTGTAATCTTTTTGTGCTATACTTACTCTACAAAATATATTCAAAGGATTCAAAATGCCAAAGATAAACAAATATACCGATATTTCAGAAATCGACAGAGAGGCCAAAAAAGACCTCATCGACCGCCACTCGCCTTTCATCCACTGCGCCAAGACCGCCAAAGCGGGTGAGCCTTTTGAGGTGACAGTCAAGATGGGCAATGAATATACTCATCCTGATGATTTCGATCACTATATCGAGTCAGTCACACTATTTAACGGTGATACTCTATTGGCTCGCGCCACTTATGTACCAGGCACTCTTGGCAACACAAAAGCCCACAACACCACCACTTTCACCATCATCCCCACCGGCAAGAAGCTCAAGCTTGTAGCGCACGGCTACTGCACCAAGCACGGCATCTGGGAAGGACCGGAGATAGAAGTAGAGGTAGAGGAGTAATCCTCTTCTCATCCTACAAATCCCAAAAGATCGGATAGACCATCAACTATTTCATCCAAATGCCGCGCTTAGATATCCTACCACCCTGCCTGTATCGCCGCTGGCGTCTGCACTGGTGCGGTAGTCCAGAAGGGTGCTGCTCAGCCCAAGTCTGTGTGCTGATTCTACCATAGCCTTGATCCCTGTGATACCGCATGCTTCGCATCCCCGGTCAAGTATGGAATTATCAAGCCTATCGATACCTTCCAAACAAATCTCATCGAGTCTCCTGGCTTGTTCAAGGGTATAAAAGTGACTCAGGTCTGAACTGATCACAACTGCATTGTCGCTATCAGATAAAATGTAGTCTATGATCTGAGATAAGCGCTTATAGTCGGCTTGGCCGTATATCAACTCGACCACTTTGGCACTCTTGTCATAATGTCGGATAAACGGCATCTGAGTCTCAGTACTGTGCTCCAGCCTGTGAGCTTGATCCACAAAGCCAAGACCAAATTCTCTTTGGAGCCTGGAGGCATAATCTGTATCGATAGGTATATCCCCGCAAGGACTCTCGTAGAGATCCTGCATGGATATGCTGATATCCTCGAAATAGACATGATGACTTGGACCAATCACAACTATCCTCTGATACCCTGCATTGCCAAGCAGTCTGTGGACGATATTGGCAGTGTAGCCACTGTAGATATAGCCCGCATGTGGGGCAATGATGGCTCGGGGCTTCAGTGAAAAGACCGAACGGTCCTTGAGCCCTTTTTCGAAGATCGCGCTGAACGTTTCGATCATCTTCTCAATCTCAGTACACGATGCCGGATAAAATGCACCGGCATTTCCTGCTCTTCTCTTCATGGCTTGTCTCCTTGTATTGGTTATTGGCATATTGTTATTTGCGCCTGCGGCGTGTAATTGATCACGACTAGGCAAATCGCGTAGGTCGCAATCGTTGATTGCGACGATGGATATTTCATCCTCATCCACGATTGTTTCATCTGTGATATTTCCCACACCTATTGCCCATACAACAACCATCATCCATGACGCATCATGTGGGATTGTCGTAATCGACGATTACGACCTACATGTCACATCAAAAACACCTCGTTCCTAATTCCTCACTCATCCGGTGCGTTGGCAAACGCACCCAACAATTCCTCATTCCTCATTCCTAATTTCTAATTTCTAATTCATTCACTCCCACACCCCTTCAATCCCGCGCCCGCAGACGGGGCATTTGCCATTTTCGAGGCGATTTTTGGTCACATAAAACCCCTGTCTCTCTATCAGTGGGGTATGGCAATCCGGGCAATATGTGACACCATCAGTCAAGACATTGCCCATATAGATATATTTCACTCCTGCGCTCTTGCCTATGGCTTCGGCTTTTTTGAGTGTCTCGATGGGAGTGGGGAGCTTGTCGTCCACTTTGTAGTCAGGATGAAAGGCGCTGATGTGCCACGGAGTGAATGGATCGAGCTCTTCCGAGATAAAGGTCGCAATCTGTCTTAGCTCCTCATCGCTGTCATTGTCTCCGGGTACGATCAGGGTGGTTACTTCGACCCAAAATCCACCCTTTTTGAGTCGCTTGAGCGTATCAAGCACCCCTTTGAGTGATCCTTTGAGCGTCTTCTTATAATACTCAGGATCGAAACTTTTTAGATCAATATTAAATCCGTCTATCACCCCCTTCATATCTTCGATCACTTCGGGCGTCTCCATTCCGTTGCTGACAAAAATATTCTTCACCCCCTGCCGGCGCGCCAATAGTGCCACATCTTTGGCAAACGGATAGAAGATCGTCGGCTCATTGTAGGTATAGGCTATGGTGCTGCATCCTTCCCTTACTGCCGCTTCGACCAGTTGCTGAGGAGTCACACTTTGGGATGATTCTATGGCATTACTCTGGGAGATCTGCCAATTTTGGCAAAAGGGACACTGAAAATTGCACCCCACAGTCCCCAAAGACAAGGCAGTTGTCCCCGGCAAAAAGTGGTAAAGGGGCTTTTTCTCTATCGGATCGATATTAAGAGCTGCTACCTTGCCATATACAAGATTGCGCAGCCTTCCCCCTTCGTTGGCATTGACACCGCAAATGCCCACTTGCCCATCTTTGAGCTTGCAATAATGACGGCAAAGTATGCAAACGATCCTCTCCCCATCCTGCCGATACATATCAGAAAAACCATTTTCACTCATTTTTGGCTCCTGTTTTTGGTCTACGCGTCCCCATCGATAAAAGCTTTTTAAAGAAAAGCATACCGAAACTGCTCACTGCTACCTGCTCACTCATTGGTGCGTTGGCAAACGCACCCTACACGATTTTCTCTGCCTGATATCTGAATATTCTCGGGTGACTCTCAAGGCAATTGCCGCTTAGCCCTGCTTTTTGACACAGAGTAGAAAAAAACAGATCAAAATCACTCAGCTGCTCCCAGACTGAGGGCAGATAGGTTGCCTGATGGCCGTCCAACTGCAAGATCACGCCGTCGATACCGGGACGAATGATCCGGCGCAGATCATCGGTATTAGTATATTTCACCTCCTCAGGCGGCGTTAGCAGAGATATCTCGATCTCGATCTGTTCCAGCTCCTCCGGACGCAGCGGAGAAAAGCGGGGATCAGCAAAGGCCGCCGCTTTGGCGTTGCGCACCAGATCATCGATCAGCGGCTCATGAGCGATGATCGATCCGATGCAGCCACGCAACTGGTGATGTTCGTTGAGGGTGACGAACACCGCTCCCTTTTTGGCCAGCCACGGATGAGCCTGCACCAAAGCATCTCGATCGATCCGCTTCTGACCGGTGAATTCTTCTATGATCGCGTCTTTGGCGATCTTTGGCAAAATACTTTTATCCATTTTGTCTCCTTTGTCTCTTTATCGTACCGTTTTTAGCAAAAATAACAAGCAACCTTTGTTGCATTGTCCTCCAAAACACATGGTTGTCGCAGCACTCTGGTAAATACAAAAACCAACCTCTGTAAAAAACAGCAATCACAGCACATAATATATAATACTTAGCACTATTTAACTATAATTCTTTTATGAAAAATCTCCATAACGCTCTTAAGCTCCAACAACTATATATGCTCAAGAGTTTGGGCTTTGAATATACAGATATCGCGCCGTCCGAAATAGAGGCTGAT
This sequence comes from uncultured Campylobacterales bacterium, assembly GCA_964520575.1. Lineage (GTDB taxonomy): Bacteria > Campylobacterota > Campylobacteria > Campylobacterales > Sulfurovaceae > S017-3. Next base: position 43,009 of record CAZFNK010000014.1, read on the forward strand.
ACAGCAGAGCTGCCTGATTCGCTCGAGAAGCTCAAACAGATAGTAGTCGGATGCCACCTTTGTCAGCTCAGCAAAAGCAGACACAAAAGCGTTTTTGGCGAAGGTGACCCCAACGCTACCGTGATGTTTGTCGGAGAGGGTCCTGGAGCCACAGAGGATAGTACGGGCAGACCGTTTGTAGGTAGGTCTGGTGAGTTGCTGACTCGTATGATAGAAAATGTACTGCTCATACCTCGCAAAAGCGTCTATATAGCCAATATAGTCAAATGCCGTCCGCCATCAAACAGAACACCAACCCAAAATGAAGCCTTCACCTGCCGACCATATTTATATAAACAAATCGAACTAATCAAGCCAAAGATCATAGTGACCCTGGGCGCAACGGCATACAGATATCTGACAAACGACGAGACACCCATCAGCAAGATCAGAGGCAATGCTATAGAAAGAGGGAAGTATATCCTGATACCTTCATTTCACCCCAGTTATCTGCTGCGCAACCCTTCGGCCAAAAAAGAGGCGTTTGAGGATATGAAGAGGGTCAAGACACTTATGGAGAAGGTCTCAAAAGACTAAAACGGTGATACTTTTGGGGGCCTGAGTGCTCTTTTGCCAAGCTGCAGGTCGATCACGCTCATATTGGCTTTGGTTTGTCTGATCTCCCATTTCATAGGATTTTTACGTCCTGTTTGGTAGCTGATATTCCCATGGAGGATGTATATAGTGGAGTTGCGATCTGTACGCTTGCTCCACTGGTTCCAATTGCCCCTAATTGTAGCATTGAGTTCTGATTTTTGCGCAAAATCAGCAAGGTAATCAATGCTGATAAAATGCTGCAGATCCGGCTCGAGCTTTTCTTGCACTTTGAAGTACTCACCGTTTTTGAATGCTTCGAGAAACAATATGGCAAAAGCATGCACAGGCGCAATCTCCTTGGCTCTTTGGCTCTCCTGATATGATCTATACCCGTTTATCAAAGCCCACACGACAAGAGCCACGATCAGAACCCTGACTACAATACGACCTATCACAACAGATAATGGCTTGTCCCAGTCGATCTGCCAAAAGCGCATCATCCAGCCTCCCTGTTCCCCATAAGCATCACCACCACTACCAACACCGGCATGCCAAGACCTATCAAATAGGGAAACGGCTGCAAGAGTTTGTTGCCATTAAGATAGAAAAATCCAAATACCAGCAACACATATGCTCCAAGCCTGTATAGAGACATGGATGCCCTGGAGTCTCTAAGTACCTCAAGTGGAGAACGGTGAGATACTTTGGGTCTGCTCTTTTCTTCCTTGATAACCTCTTTGATATCATTGATGCTGTTTATCTCTTTCTCAGCTTCTAATGAACCGTCATCACCATATAGATCGTGAGGATCTTCAAGCTTGTCGATAGTATCCAGGCCATCGTCCGGTACTGCGCCTGCCTCTATACGGGAATGCACCATTCTTGCATAGCTCACCATTGATGCGCCCAACACAATAGCAGAACTTATATATGCTACTTGTGTATTGATCATCCATCCTTTGCCGGCGAATGCTGATATGGCCAAAAGAACAGCATCAACTGCCAACAGAGCGCCAAGTATCTTGCCTACCACGCTTCATCATCCTCATCATCAAATGTGCGTCTTTTGAATCTTGGATCATCCTTGAGCTCATCAAGAGAGGCTTTTTGAGTCTTGTATGCTTTGTAAACATTGAGTATAGCTGCGGCCACACCCCAAAAAACACCCAGCCAAAAAAGCCAATTGTAGCCAAAAAATTTGCGCATCAGTATCCCAAGTCCTACACCCATCAATATCGCTACTACGATAGATATCCCCAGGCTCAAACCGTCAGCCGCATCGACTATTTTCTTGAGCTTTGGCTTATTCTCTGTACTCATCAGTCTGATATCTCTCTTATAACTTCATAAGCTGCTGTGATGGTGCGCTCTATCATTTCATCAGTAATGGCAGTACTAATAAAACCGGTCTCATAGGCCGAACAGGCCAGATAGATCCCGCGATCGAGCATCCCC
>CAZFNK010000015.1:0-44163 GCA_964520575.1 uncultured Campylobacterales bacterium
TGGTGTTGGATGCGGTAAAGCATTTTGAAGACGCCCACCCCGCAAGCATCGACGAGATCATCGCAATCGATGCGGAGGTGAGAAGATATGTAGATGGCTGATGATGGATGATGGATGTTGGATGGTTGATGTTGGATGGTTGATGTTGGATGTTGGATGTTGGATGGCTGATGGTTGATGATGGATGTTGGATGGCTGATGGTTGATGGTTGATGGTTGATGGTTGATGGTTGATGGTAATTGTACACATGGGAGAGATTATGTCAAGCTTAAAAAATAAAAGCTTTGCACAGCAAAGCATACCGAAACTATTCACTATTCACTATTCACTATTCACTCCAAAAATCTCCCAAGGAGATCTTTGATGATCCTCTCCATCGAATCCTCCTGCGACGACAGCGCTATAGCTATCACGCGAATTTCTGATCATAAACTTCTGTATCACAAGAAAATCTCCCAGGAGATAGAGCACTCCCACTATGGCGGCGTAGTGCCGGAACTGGCAAGCCGCCTGCATGCTACGGCTTTGCCAAGCCTGCTTGAGGGGATCAAAAAGTATACAAATGACCTCAAAGCCGTTGCTATTACCACTCAGCCAGGCTTGGCGGTGACCCTCAATGAGGGGTTGATGATGGCCAAGACCCTCGCCACTCTCCAAAATATCCCGCTTATCCCCGTACACCATCTCAAAGGACATATATATTCGCTATTTATCGACAAGCCTACCAGAATGCCTCTGTTGGTGATACTCATCTCTGGCGGCCATACTATGGTGCTCAGAGTCAGAGCAATTGATGATATGGAGATACTGGCCACAAGCATGGATGACAGTGTAGGTGAAGCCTTTGACAAAACCGCTAAGATGATGGGACTGGGATACCCCGGAGGTCCCATCATCGAAAAGCTGGCCCTTGAGGGGGATGAGGATAGATTTGATCTGCCGATACCCCTACGCAATTCACCACTCTTGGCATTCTCTCTATCTGGACTCAAAAATGCCGTGAGACTGACTATAGAGAAGCTTGGAGGATACAAAAAAATGAGCCGTCAGGACAAATGCGACCTTGCCGCCTCATTTCAAAAAGCGGTCCGCTCCCACCTCATCCAAAAAAGCAAAAAGATTTTTGCCAAAGAGCCCATAGAAGATGTTGCTATAGTAGGGGGCGCAAGTGCCAATCTGTATCTGCGAAAAGCCTACGAAGATCTCTGTGCTGAATATAACAAAACACTCTATACAGCACCTCTGGAGTACTGCTCTGACAATGCGGCAATGATAGGCAGATACGGCATTGACGCATACCGCGCCGATCTTGCTCAAAACCCCCACACAGTCACCATCACCCCCAACCGCAAACTCCAACAGGGCAGCCGGCTATAGAGGGGAACACATGCACATCTCCGCATTTCCAATGCAACACATAATTCCATTCAACCATTCATCCAGTCACAACACGTAACACATAGCATATAACACTCCCTTCCCAAAGCATGTTTTCGATAAAATAAATACCAATTTTATCGTACAACAATGGAGAAACATATGGCTGAATACGGCGCTGGCAACATCAAAGTACTAAAAGGTCTCGAGGCGGTTCGCAAACGTCCGGGAATGTATATCGGAGATACATCAGTCAAAGGACTTCATCACCTCGTTTATGAAGTAGTGGATAACTCTATAGACGAAGCTATGGCAGGCTACTGTGATACCATCAAAGTCACACTGACCAAAGAGGGCTCTGCTATCATAGAGGACAACGGTAGAGGTATCCCTGTAGCTGAGCACCCTACTGAAAAAATCTCTGCCGCAACTGTTGTATTGACCGTATTGCATGCAGGGGGGAAATTCGACAAGGACACATACAAGGTCTCAGGCGGCTTGCATGGTGTGGGAGTATCGGTGGTCAATGCTCTCTCCAAAGAGCTGCATCTGACAGTCATGAGAGACGGTGCTATCCATGAACAATCGTTCAAACAAGGTATCCCTACAGGGCCGCTGGAGATCACAGGCAAAACCCGCAAAAAAGGTACCCGTATAGAGTTTTGGCCCGATCCTGAGATATTTACAGAAAGTGTAGAGTTCCAGAAAAGCATCCTTGCCAAGCGCTTCAAAGAGCTTGCCTACCTAAACCCCCGCATCAAGATCGAGTTTAGAGATGAAAGAGACGATACCAAAGAGACATTTCATTTTGAGGGAGGGCTCAAGCAGTTCGTTGAGGATATGAACACCCATGAGCCGCTCTCAGAGGCCCAGTTCTTCCAAGGTACTGCAGATGATATAGAGATGGATATCGCCATAATGTACTGTGATTCTGACAGCGACAAAGTAGTAACTTTTGTCAACAATATCAAGACTCCCGACGGCGGTACGCATGAAGCCGGTTTCCGTGCAGGACTTACACGCTCACTCTCAAGCTACATCTCCAAAAACGCCAATGCCAAAGAAAAAAACATCAAAATCACTGGGGACGATGCCAAAGAGGGTCTTGTGGCTGTAGTGTCAGTAAGAGTGCCTGAGCCGCAGTTTGAAGGGCAGACCAAAGGCAAACTTGGATCATCCTATGTGCGCCCTCTGGTGCAGAAATTCTTCACTGCCAACTTCAACAAGTACCTTGAGGAAAACCCTATAGAGGCCAAAGCGATTATGGCCCATGTGATACTTGCCGCCAAAGGACGAGATGCTGCCAAGAGAGCCAAGGATCTGGTTAAGCGCAAAGACTCCATGGGCGTAGGCACACTGCCGGGCAAGCTGGCTGACTGTCAGAGCAGAGATCCTGAGATATCTGAGCTGTATCTTGTTGAGGGTGACTCTGCCGGCGGCTCGGCCAAGCAGGGACGTGATCGTGTTTTCCAGGCTATATTGCCACTCAAAGGAAAGATCCTCAATGTCGAAAAAGCCCGTCTGGATAAGATCCTTAAATCTGATGAGATTAAAAACATGATCACGGCTCTTGGTTGCGGTATCGGAGACGAGTTTGATGAAGAAAAGCTGCGCTACCACAAGATCATAATCATGACAGATGCCGACGTAGACGGTAGTCATATCCAGACCCTGCTGATGACATTTTTCTTCCGATTTCTACGTCCTATCATCGAGAAGGGCTATCTATACCTCGCCCAGCCACCGCTCTATAGATACAAAAAAGGCAAAAACGAAACATATCTCAAGGACGACAGAGCTCTCAACGACTTCCTGATCGAAAACGGCATAGACGCTATAGAGAGCGAAACAATGGGCAAGGCTGATCTGGTCGATCTATTTAAACTGGTGGCATACTATCGCATGACACTCAAAGAGATAGAGAAACGTTTTGCTCTTCCTGAAGTACTGAGATATATGATAGAAAACCCTGATATCATAGGCACCAGCAACAAAAAGCTCGCCGCAACCATCAAAAAATATATCAAAGATCTCGGATACAATATCCTGAGCGAAAATATTACCGAAGAGCAGATACACCTTTTTGTGCAGACAAACGACGGACTCGAAGAGCTGATAGTAGATGAGGTTCTCTTCACCAACCCGCACTACAACGAAGCGATACATATCTACCAGAAGATCCAGGATCATATCACGGATGAGTTTGCCGACAAAGATCTGCTCGAGCTTTTTGCCCAGGTAGAGGCCAATGCCAAAAAAGGCGCGTATATCCAGCGCTACAAAGGTCTGGGAGAGATGAACCCCGAACAACTCTGGGAAACCACGATGACACCTGAGAACCGCCGACTGCTGCAAGTGACTATCCATGATTTTGATGAGGCAAGTGATACATTCACGCTCTTTATGGGTGATGAGGTAGAACCGCGTCGTGCCTACATCGAAACTCACGCCAAAGATGTCAAGCATCTGGATGTCTGATGTTGATCTCAGAGCAGGAAGAGAGAGGCAGGAAGTTCAAGCTGGCACTCAGAGCCGGACTGCCCATTCTGGTCCTGATCGGACTTGTGATTTATGGGACTTTTTTTCAAAATGAGGCTATCCAATTTGGTCTCAAGGAAGCACTTCTTGCAGCCGGTCTAGTCTTTGTCACCACATATTTTATATTTTTCCTGCTTGAAGAGGACGGACAAAAAACCCTGCTTGACCACACTACACATAGTTACAATTTTCCTGCATTTTTGCACCACTACAAAAAAAACAAACCAAAGTCACTGGCTATAATTGTCATAGATAACCTGAGTATCATTAATGAAAACTACGGAATGACCGATGTGGACACTATGCTACGCTCCCTGGTTTTTCAACTTAATGCCACTTTGTCCGCATACAATATAGAAAATGCTATTATTGGACGCAAATACGGGGCAGAATTTGTCATAGGAAGCGACACAGATAAAGAGAGGCTGCTTCAGGCAGTCTCTTCTTTTGTGAAAGATCACTCATCAATTCACAATATTGAGCTTGACTATAGATTTGGCGCCATATCCACACCAAAAGACGATATAGAAAAGGCGATTTTGAGACTGCATGATGCAGTTATGACATCATCCGACAAAAATCCTGAGCAAGTTGCGAACTATAAAGCCGCGGCACTTGAGGAAGATATCGAGGAATTGGAACAACCGATCGCCGAAGCGATAAATGAGCAAAGAGTCATATTTTCATTTCGCCCGCTTCTAAATATACACAAAAACTCAATCGATGAATATGAGATCTCTGCCAAACTAAAACTAAAAAACGGTAGAGAGCTTCTGCCTCGAACATACCTACCTGTAGTCAACAGACTGGGCCTTGGGCGCAGATATGATCTGGCTGTTTTTACCCATGCTCTTGATCTGCTGCCTGTTATCGACAAAGAAATCTCTTTTAGCTTCAACATTTCACCGTTCTCCCTAAGGGATCAGGACTTCAGGCATAAGGTCTTCACCCTTATTGACAACAGCGGCCTTGAACCCTCAAGACTGATCATAGAGTTATACGAGCGAAAAACCCACCACAACCTCGAAGGGTATCTCAAAACCCTTGAATCTTTTCGGGCCAAAGGACTGAGGATATGTATAGACAATTTTGGCTCTTCTGATGCTTCGATGGAATATATGAAGCACTTCAAGTTTGATATGGTGCAGTTTGATAGAGATTATGTCACTCGTCTGGATGATCCCAATAGTACTGCTATGCTTAAATCCTTTATAGATATGTCCAGAACGATGCATATTACAACTGTGGCCAAATGGGTGGATACACAGAAACAAAAAGAGAAGCTTATTGCCATGGGTATCGACTATTTGCAGGGCTTTGGTATAGCCAAATCGCTGAGTGAAGAAGAGCTGATAGACAAATACAACTAAGGATACACGATGAAATACGGAGAAAAAGAGATCAAAGATTTTGATATAGATCTCAAAGAGCACTATTGGCCCAACAAACATGACAAAAACTATGTCATCGATATAGAGCTGCCCGAATTCATGTGTCGTTGTCCACGCTCAGGATATCCGGATTTTGCCACACTCAAGCTTTCATATGCTCCAGACAAACTTGTCATAGAACTCAAGGCTCTCAAGCTTTATATCAATACCTTTATGGATCGATATATATCTCATGAAGATAGCGCCAACGAGATATTTGACACACTCTACACCAAGCTCAAGCCAAAATGGATGAGACTTGAAGCAGATTTCAACCCCAGAGGCAATGTCCATACTGTTATCACCATTGATAGTCGTGATTTTAGTTGATTTTATGACAATTTGACATACTTTTTTATTGTTTCTCTGATCTTTGCTACTATTGGAAAAATCAAAAAAAGGAAACATTGATGAATGTTCAGTTTAACAACATTATGCAGCGTCTTGAAGAGGTCATTCGAGAGAAAAACAATAAAAACAAAATACTCAACAAAGAGATAGCCAAAGAATTGGGACTGACACCTGATTATTTTGCTGTGATCAAAAAAAGAGGCAAGATACCTTATCTGTCTCTTGCCCTTTTTGCCCAAAAGGAAGGACTCAATCTCAACTGGCTTTTACTTGGTTCTCCTCCAAAGCATATATCTATCGAAAAAATATCCGCTTGACCTGATCGAATGAGAATGCTATAATTTGTAATTCCATAATTAAAAAGGAGAACAAATGGGAGCACGCGACGAAAAAATCGCAAAATACAAAGAGGAGAACAAAAAGCTTAGCTTAGGGCTGTCTGATGATTTGATCGAAAAAGTAACAGTCGGCCTTGGTCCTTCAATTTATAAAAAAGACTCTGAAACCGTCTCATGCTCACAAGAGAGCGAACTTGAGACCGTCAAGAAAAACTTCATAGCCAAGAAGCTTGGAGTAACAGATGCTGCCAAACAAGATGCTGCCATCAAAAAGGCTTGTGAGACTATGGGCAGCTCCAACCGCAACAAATATCGAGCTCTCTTTTATGCTCTGATTGCCAAAGAGCTTGGCAAAACAAGCGTTTACGCCTAATTATTTAGCGGGCAGAAACTGATTCTGCCCACGGCAATCCCCCTCTCCTCATTCCATACCCACACTCAAGATTTTGCGTACGTAAGTTGCAGGCTTGATTGTATGAGTTAAATGGTTGTTATATTGAGAACTTTTTCTTTTGTGATATTTTGCGGTAGTTTGTTGTAAATTTGGTTGAATGTAGTTTGTGAAGAGAAGGAGCTTACATCAAGTAAGTGACCAGACATACACTTGTCAATTCAATTTTGCAGATAAAGATATTTTTGAGTTGTATTCAGATTTGAATGTTTGGGTAAAGGAGCTTGCTGATAGCAAGTGACTGCACCCATCACTCAAAGATGGATGCGAATCAGAAATATATTTAGCTGTTACGCTTTTCTATGATCTCTTTGGCCACATTACTCGGCACTTCCTCATAATGGTCAAACTCCATCGAGTAGGTCGCGCGGCCCTGGGTCATAGAACGCAGATCTGTTGAGTAGCCGAACATCTCTGCCAGAGGCACATAAGCATCGACGATTTTGTTGCCGCCGCGCTCATCCATACCGTTGACCTGACCACGGCGCTTGGAAATATCACCGATCACGTCACCCATATACTCTTCGGGCACTTCAACTTCAACTTTCATCATAGGCTCCAGAATAACCGGATTGGCCTCTTTGGCTCCTTCTCTAAATCCCATAGAACCGGCAAGTTTAAATGCCATCTCAGATGAGTCAACTTCATGGTAGCTACCGTCATAAAGAGTGACTTTGACATCTTCGACAGGATATCCCGCCTGGATACCGCGCTGCATAGCCTCCTGGATACCTTTGTCAACTGCAGGGATGTATTCTTTGGGGATGACGCCACCTTTGATCTCATCGACAAACTCATACCCACTGCCTGGCTCAAGCGGCTCTATCTTGAGGAATACATGACCATACTGACCGCGACCGCCAGACTGCTTGGCATATTTATACTCTTTGTTTACGCTGGAGCGGATGGTCTCACGATAAGCGACCTGCGGTGCACCTACTTCTGCTTCGACCTTAAACTCTCTTTTCATACGATCCACAATGATCTCAAGGTGAAGCTCTCCCATACCTGAGATGATGGTCTGACCCGTCTCCTCATCTGTATGTACGCGGAATGATGGGTCTTCTTGGGCGAGCTTGCTCAGGGCTACACCCATTTTTTCCTGATCTGCTTTGGTTTTGGGCTCGACAGCGACAGAGATAACAGGATCAGGGAAGTCCATGCGCTCAAGTACTACTTTGTCTTTCTCGGAACAGAGAGTATCTCCTGTGGTGGTGTTTTTTAGACCTACTACCGCACCTATCTCACCCGCATAAATCTCAGAGACCTCTTCGCGTTTAATGGCATGCATTTTCATGATACGACCAACTCGCTCTTTTTTGCCTTTGGTAGAGTTGAGCACATACGATCCAGACTCGAGCGAGCCTCTGTAAACACGGATGAAGGTCAACTGACCCACAAACGGATCGGTCATGATCTTGAATGCCAGAGCAGCAAATTCACCATCATCAGTGGACTCCACAGTCACTTCTGTATCAGGATCATCCATCAAGGTGCCTTTGATAGCTTTGGCATCCACAGGAGACGGAAGATAGTAAACAACAGCATCAAGAAGTGTCTGGACACCTTTGTTTTTAAACGCCGTACCGCAGGTCATAGGGACTATGTCCATATTGATAGTCGCTTTTTTGATACCTTCCATGATCTCTTCATTGGTGAGCTCCTCGCCCTCCATATACTTCTCCATCAGCTCTTCGTTGGCATCAGAAGAAGATATCTCTTCGATCATTTTCTCTCTATACTCTTCGGCTTTGGCCTGCAGCTCATCACGGATATCCTGCTCATGATAAGCCGACCCCATGGCTGCCTCAGCATCCCAGACGATCTCTTTCATCTTCACCAAATCCACTACGCCTTCGAAGTTCTCCTCTGAGCCGATTGGAAGCTGGATAGGAACCGGATTGCCTTTGAGTCTCTCTCTGATCTGGCGCTCCACCTCGTAGAAATCAGCACCGGTTCTGTCCATCTTGTTGACAAAAACGATAGATGGCACACCGTAGCGGTTACGCTGGCGCCAGACTGTCTCAGACTGGGGCTGCACACCACCTACAGCACAGAAGACCGATACAGCGCCGTCGAGCACACGCATAGATCGCTCCACCTCGATAGTGAAGTCCACGTGACCCGGAGTGTCTATGATATTTATCTGTTTGCCCAGCCATTCACATGTAGTTGCCGCGGAGGTAATGGTGATACCGCGCTCCTGCTCCTGCTCCATCCAGTCCATAGTGGCCGCACCATCATGAACCTCACCGATCTTGTGCTCAACACCTGTATAGAACAGGATTCGCTCAGTTGTAGTGGTCTTTCCAGCATCAATGTGCGCAGCGATCCCGATATTTCGTACATCTTCGAGTTTATGTGATCTTGCCATTTTTCTATCCTGTTACCATCTGTAGTGGGCAAATGCTTTGTTTGCCTCAGCCATTTTGTAAGTATCTTCTTTCTTTTTGAATGCCGCACCTTTCTCGTCGGCTGCATCCATAAGTTCGTTGGAAAGACGCTCTACCATAGTGCGCTCATTTCTCTTGCGTGCTGCTTCGATGATCCATCGAATACCGAGAGACTGCTGTCGTACAGGGCGTACTTCGATAGGCACCTGATATGTCGCACCACCTACACGGCGACTTTTGACTTCCATGACAGGCTTGACATTTTCCATCGCTTTATTAAAAATCTCAATGCCCTTTTCGCCTGTTTTTGATTCAATTCGCTCCAGAGCATCATACATGATCTTCTGGGCTATACTCTTTTTACCATCAAGCATGATAGCGTTGATGAATTTTGTAACTACTTTTGACTTGTACACAGGATCTGGCAGAACAGGTCTCTGTGGAGCTCTTCTTCTTCTCATTTTCTTTCCTCTTCAATCTAATTTGATTTACTCAAGTGTTACCCGCGAAGGTCTATCGGCAACACCTGCCTAAGCCTGATCGGCTAACCTCATTATTGTTTGACTGCACCAAGATTAATTCTTGGGCTTTTTGGTTCCATACTTGGAGCGAGCTACTTTACGATTGGCTACTCCTGATGCATCCAGCGCACCGCGAACAATATGATACTTCACACCAGGGAGGTCTTTGACACGACCGCCGCGGACAAGCACAATAGAGTGTTCTTGAAGGTTGTGACCTTCACCACCGATGTATGAGATCACCTCAAAACCGCTGGTAAGACGCACTTTGGCTACCTTACGAAGGGCTGAGTTTGGTTTCTTCGGTGTTGTTGTATATACACGGGTACAAACACCGCGACGCTGTGGACAGTTGACGAGTGCCGGTGATTTTGATTTCTTGATCACCTTTTTGCGCTCTTTGCGAATCAATTGGTTTATTGTTGGCAAATTTTTTCCTTTCATGTAATATTTGAGCTCAAACAGAGCGAATTGAATCGGGTAAACACCCTAAAAAACGGTTCCTTAAAGCCTTTTTTTAGAGTATCGACAGAAAAATAGGGAGGTTATTATAGTAAAAATAGCTTTAAATTGGCTTGTATTGGGGCTAAGTATGGGTATTCAGGCTGCCACAGGCTGCCTGAAAAATACTTATTGCTCGTTTGGAACAAGATTGACATCGTCAAAGTCAAGCATTCCTGTACCGACAGGGATCAGGCGGCCAATGACAACGTTTTCTTTGAGATCTTCAAGTGTATCTACCGTACCGGCAATGGACGCCGAGGTAAGGACCTTGGTCGTATCCTGGAATGATGCGGCCGAGATAATACTGTCAGCTCCGACGGCTGAACGTGTGATACCTACAAGGATAGGCTCTGCTATGGCAGGCTCACCGCCCAGAGACACTATGCGCTCATTTTCTTCGTTGAACTTACGTTTGGAGACCAGATCGCCTTCTATGAACTTGGTATCTCCACTCTCAATCACCTTTACCTGGCGCATCATTTGCGACACGATCACTTCGATATGCTTATCAGAGATATTGACCCCCTGGCGTCTATATACCTGCTGCACTTCGGATACTATATACTCATACAGTGCTTTTTCCCCGAGAGCCTCAAGTATATCATGGCTCGATACCACACCGTCAGTCAAGCGCTCTCCCGCATGAACATATTCTCCTGCATGCACGAGGATCATCTTGCCTTTATCGACAAACTGTTCGGTCGTCTGACCGCTGTCGCTTGTGATAATGATGCGCTCCTTGCCGCGTAGAGGTTTACCCATGCTTACGATTCCGTCTATCTTGGCTATAAGAGCTATATCTTTGGGACGGCGTGCTTCAAACAGCTCTGATACGCGTGGCAGACCGCCGGTGATATCCTTGGATTTGATAGCCGCTTTTGGTTTCTTGGCCAAAATATCTGCAATAGCCACCTTCTCTCCATCCTGAACAAACAAACTGGTTTTTGGATCGAGCTGGTAGCGTATGATCTCTCCGTTGTCTGTCGAAAGCACTATAGTGGGCTTATACGAAGCAGGAATATACTCATTGAGTTCCAGATGAGTATCTCCGGTCACCTCATCGAACTGCTCAGAGGCTGTTGTACCCGGAATGATGTCCTCGAATGTCACAGTACCGGCTTGCTCGGCAATGACTGGCTCGGAGTACGGATCCCACTCGGCGATCACGACCTGAGTGTGCTCAGCCGGAGCGGAGATCACCTCTCCTCTCTCGACAGAAGCATTGTTGTCCACCTGTACCACTGAACCTCTGGAAATATAATGGCGTGCAGCCTCACGATTGTTATCATCCACAATGACCGCGAAGAGACCTTTCTCCTCTACAGGTTTACCCTTCTTGATATTGTCAGCAGGCTCAAGATAGTCTCCCTTGAGGTTGAAGAATTTGACCTGTCCTTTGGCATCTGCAGCTACGGGCTGAGCCACCGGAGCCCCGTTTTCAACCTTCAGTTCTGCAGCAAAAGGTATGCGGGCCGGGATACTCCAGCCCTCTTTGATCACCTCGACTATGGATTCATTCGCATCTACGATCTCGCCGTCAGAGTGAGGCAGGAAGAATTTGCCTTCTATCTTGCCCGCAACTCCCGCAAGCTCGTTTGACTTGGCCACATCACTTTTGCGCAACATATACTTGACATCATCCTCGCCCTTGGCGCTGAGTGTCAAAATGATCTCATCATGCGTCACATTGACTGCGAGCTTGCCCTTGAAGAGCGCCTTTATCTTAGGTTCGACCAACAGAATACCGGCATTACGGCGGTTGGCTACTATCAGCGCTCCAGCCTGATTGCGATAGGCATTGAGGTTGTAATACCTGACAAATCCTTCTTTGGAGGCTACGACTTGACGTTCTTCTTTGCCTGCCGTTGCCGTACCACCCGTGTGGAATGTGCGAAGCGTCAGCTGGGTCCCTGGCTCACCGATAGACTGAGCTGCAATGACGCCTACCGCTTCACCTTTTTTGACGAGCCTGTTCTCTGCCATATTGAGACCATAACATTTGGCACAAATACCCTTGGGGGCCTTGCAGGTAGCAGGCGCTCTCATGACTATAGAGCGTACACCCGAATCCCGTATAAGCTGTGCGGCCTCCTCGTCTATAAGAGTCCCTTCGCTAAGGAGCACCTCGTTTGTAACAGAATCGATCACATCCTCAGCGACCACACGCCCATAAACACGATCGGCAAGAGGCTCGATAAGCTCATTACCGATACTTATCTCGGCCACTTCTACTCCTTCATGAGTGCCGCAATCATCCATGCTTACTTTGACATTCTGGGCGACATCTATCAGCTTTCGAGTCAGATATCCGGCGTTTGCGGTCTTAAGAGCGGTATCAGCAAGACCTTTGCGTGCTCCGTGTGTGGAGATGAAATACTCAAGCACATTCAGACCTTCACGGAAGTTGGAGGTGATGGGCGTCTCGATGATAGATCCATCAGATTTGGCCATCAGACCACGCATACCTGAGAGTTGTCTGATCTGTGCGGCCGAACCTCTCGCACCCGAGTCTGCCATCATATATACAGAGTTGAAGCCATCTTTATCTTTAGCGATAAGATCCATCAGTTTCTCTGCAATAGTATTATTGGCATCGGTCCAAATATCAATAATCTTGTTGTATCTCTCCTGCTCAGTCAACAGACCAGCACCTGCCTGCTGCTGAATCTCAACCACTTTAGCCTTGGCTGCAGCTACGATATCATTTTTGTCATCAGGCACTTTGATATCATCTATAGAGATCGATACTCCTGTAACAGTCGCATACTTAAATCCCATATCTTTGAGGTCATCCAAAAACTCTGCTGTCTGGGCTATCCCGCCGTGTTTATAGATATAATCGACCAGATTGACGATATCTTTTTTCTTCATCACTTGATTCCAGAGGCTCTGAGGAACATAGTCGGGGATAATAGACTTAAGTATCAGTCTGCCCGCAGTGGTAGTGATGATATCTCCATCGATAACTGTACGCACACGCGCATTGAGATCGAGGGTCTGCTGCTCATGGGCGATAAAAACTTCATTGGCATCGGCAAAAAGCTTATGCTCTCCGGTCACATCGGATTTTTCAAGTGTGAGATAGTACAGACCCAGAATCATATCCTGCGAAGGTACGGCTATGGCTTTGCCTGAAGCCGGAAGCAAAATATTCATAGAGCTTAGCATCAATATCTTGGCCTCCGCAACAGCTTCAGATGAAAGAGGTACATGCACAGCCATCTGGTCACCGTCGAAGTCGGCGTTGAAGGCTGCACATACAAGCGGATGGAGCTGAATCGCTTTGCCTTCTATCAATTTGGGGTGGAACGCCTGGATAGAGAGTTTGTGAAGTGTAGGTGCGCGGTTGAGAAGCACAGGGTAGCTGTCAACTATCTCCTCGAGACACTCCCATACTTCATTTGTTTTTTGCTCTATCATTTTTTTAGCTTGCTTGAGTGTTGTTGCATAGCCTTTGTCCTCAAGTTTTGCCATGAGGTGCGGCTTGAAGAGCTCAAGTGCCATTTTCTTGGGCAGACCACACTGATCCATGCGCAGGTCGGGGCCTACAACAATAACAGAACGACCCGAGAAATCAACACGTTTACCAAGAAGGTTTTGCCTAAATCGCCCCTGCTTGCCCTTGATGATCTCAGAAAGGGACTTTAGAGGTCGTTTGTTGGCACCCTTGACTGCATTTGCTCTGCGCCCATTATCAAATAGCGCATCAACTGACTCTTGAAGCATTCGCTTTTCGTTGCGCACAATGATCTCGGGAGCATCCAGCTCCACAAGGCGCTTTAGGCGCTGGTTACGGTTAATAACACGACGATACAGATCGTTCACATCTGACACTGCAAACTTGCCTCCATCCAGACTCACCAACGGGCGGAGGTCTGGCGGAAGCACAGGCAGGTATGTAAGCATCATCCACTCCGGACGGTTGTCAGAATCCAAAAATGCCTCGATCACTTTGAGGCGCTTGATAATAGTTTTTCGTTTGGCTTCTGATTTGGTAGAGTTGATCTCTTCTTTTAGTTGGGCCAGCATTTCTACCAGATCCAGCTCGCTTAGAAGCTCCTTGATTATCTCTCCGCCCATTCTGGCATCAAACCCTGTCTCACTGAATCTCTGTATGATCTGCTGATACTGCTCTTCATTTAGAACATCATACTTCTGTACAGGATTGCCACCCTCACTGTCATAGCTGGCTTCTCCGGGATTTTTGACTATATACGCCTCATAGTACAGCACACGCTCAAGATCTTTCATCTTGACACCGAGCAATGTACCGATACGGGATGGAAGTGAATTGACATACCAGATGTGTGCGACAGGCACCACCAGATCTATATGCCCCATACGGTCACGACGCACTTTGGAGCTGGTCACCTCAACACCACATTTCTCACATACAACACCCTTGTAGCGCATTTTTTTATACTTGCCGCACAAGCACTCATAGTCTCGGATAGGGCCGAAAATCTTAGCACAAAAAAGTCCATCTCGCTCGGGCTTAAGTGTGCGATAGTTGATGGTTTCGGGCTTTTTGACCTCACCATAGCTCCACGATAGTATCTTCTCAGGGCTTGCGACCTTTAGCTGCAATGCTTCTATATCGGTAGGGCGCTCTTCTTTGTTGATATCTATAGGTGTCAGGTTTTCAAGTTTCTTACTCATTTATCTCACCCTCCTCTTCTTCTTTCTTTTTTTCATACAGTTCCACATCCAGACCCAATGCCTGCAGCTCTTTGGTCAACACAAACAACGTCTCAGGTACTCCCGACTCAGGGACACTCTCACCGCGCGTGATGGCACGGTATGCCCTGGCTCTACCCTCTACATCGTCCGATTTGATAGTGAGCATCTCTTTGAGAGTATGGGCTGCACCATAGGCTTCAAGTGCCCAAACTTCCATCTCTCCAAATCTCTGGCCGCCAAACAGTGCCTTTCCGCCGACAGGCTGCTGGGTAACAAGAGAATATGGTCCGGTTGATCGGGCATGAACCTTCTCATCGACCAGGTGATGGAGCTTGAGCATATACATATATCCTACATTGACCCTCTCGGTCATCTTCTCGCCCGTTTTTCCGTCATACAAAACAGTTTTACCGTCGGTATCAAGCTTGGCAAGCTCAAACAATTTGGCGAATTCCTCCTCTTTTGGTGACTCAAATGCAGAAGCGGAGAATTTCACACCCTTACTCCAGTCTCTGGCATACCTGATGATCTCATCATCGCTCATTTTTGGCAGTTCATCCTGGATCTTCATCAGCTTGGCTGTATTGGCTATTTCTATCATTTTAGAGCGCAGATCCTTGACGAAATCTTTTTTCTTGGACTCAAATATCTCTTGTATCTGCTCGCCCAGCTTGGCACCTATCAGACCCAAATGTACTTCGAGTATCTGGCCGATATTCATACGAGACGGGACACCAAGAGGATTGAGTATCAGATCCACAGGCTCCCCATCTTCCATATACGGCATATCAATCTCTGGAACGATATTGGAGACAATACCTTTGTTTCCGTGGCGACCGGCCATCTTGTCACCCACTTTGAGCTTACGCTTGGTGGCGATATAGACTTTGACAAGCTTGGTCACACCGCTTGGGAGTATATCGTCTTTTTCGAGTATGGCAAGTTTCTCCTCATGCTCGTTTTTGAGTCGTTTCTTCTCTGAGATGAAGTAGTTCTTGAGTGCTTCATACTCTTTTTGGACTTTTTCAGAGTATGACTGGACCACTGTTCTGAGCATAAATCTGTTGATCCCGGCTATCACATCCTTGTCCAGCTTGCTTTTTGCTTTGTAGACTTTGTCATTTATCTCTACGTCTTTCTCAAGCTCCTGCTCAGACAAGAATGCCGTGATCCTTAGCATCTCTTCCCTGTCTATCATCAAAAGCTGATCATGGTGCTCTCTATCAAGGTTTGCCTTTTCCTCTTCGTATGCCTTGATAGAGCGAGCATCCTTTTCATACCCTTTTTTGGTGAAGATTTTGATATCTACCACCACGCCCTCCATAGATGAAGGACAATACAGGGACTTATTGACCACGTGACCTGCCTTTTCACCAAATATAGCACGCAAAAGTCTCTCTTCGGGCGTAGGTCTGATCTCCCCTTTTGGTGATACTTTTCCTACCAGTATCATACCTGGCTTGACATGTGTGCCTATCTTGACGATACCGCTCTCATCAAGGTGAAGCAATTCATCCTCTCTGATATTTGGAATATCTCTTGTGATCTCTTCTGTACCATGTTTGAGCTCACGTGCTTCTATCTCTTTTTCGTAGATATGGACAGAGGTGAATGTATCTTCACGGATCAACTTCTCGGATATGATGATAGCGTCCTCATAGTTGTATCCGTTCCATGGCATGAAGGCTACTTTGACATTTTTGCCCAGAGCCAGTTCTCCCTGATCCATGCTCGCGCCGTCTGCTATCACCTGACCTTTTTTGACCTCATCACCCTCATAAACGATAGGGCGCTGTGTAAAGGTCGTGTTTTGATTGGTGCGCATGTTTTTCTCAAGAGAATATCTATCGATGAACACACCATCTTCGTCTTCGCCAACGATATAAATGTTGTTGGCATCAACTTTCTCTACGCGACCGGCTCTTTTGGCGGCTACAGATTCCCATGCATCGCGACTGACAATCGCCTCCATACCTGTACCAACCATAGGTGCCTCGGTACGAAGCAAAGGTACTGCCTGACGCTGCATGTTTGACCCCATTAGTGCACGGTTGGCATCATCATGCTCCAGAAACGGAATAAGAGCTGCGGCAGAACCTGATATCATCAGCGGAGAGATGTCTATCAGATCGACTTTTGAGGATTCATTGAGTCCAATGTTTCCATTTAGACGCGTCTCTATCAGATCCTCTACTATATAGCCGCTATCATCCACCAGTGTAGAGGCCGGCGCTATCACCTTGTCCTCTTCCTGGGTAGCAGTGATATAGACTATTTCGTCTGTCACCTGACGATCTTTGACCACCTTGTAAGGCGCCTCTATGAAGCCCAGATCGTTTACCTTGGCGTATGTAGCCAGTGTATTGATCAGACCGATATTTTGGCCTTCGGGGGTCTCAATGGGACAGATACGCCCATAATGGGTAGGGTGGACATCACGCACCTCAAAACCTGCACGCTCCTTGACCAGGCCGCCTTCTCCAAGAGCAGACAGACGTCGTTTGTTGGTTACTTCTGAGAGT
Source organism: uncultured Campylobacterales bacterium (assembly GCA_964520575.1). Classification (GTDB taxonomy): domain Bacteria; phylum Campylobacterota; class Campylobacteria; order Campylobacterales; family Sulfurovaceae; genus S017-3. The sequence goes on from CAZFNK010000015.1 coordinate 17,107, forward strand.
GGATTGGTCTGATCCATGAACTGACTCAGCTGACCACTTGAGAAGAACTCCATAATTGAATTGGTGATCATCTTGGAGTTGACCAGATCGTGAGGCATAAGATCTTCAAGTGATCCGCTGATAGTAGGCATCTTGTCCTTGATCGCTTTTTGCATCTTGGCCAGTCCGTTATGGAGCTCATTGCCAAGAAGCTCCCCGATAGCACGGATACGGCGATTTCCAAGATGATCCCTGTCATCGATATGGCCTTGACCGTTTTTGACTTTTATCAGGTACTTGACTGTATTGATAATATCCTCGGCGGTCAAGACAGTCACATAATCGGGCACATCCTGCCCTAGCTTATGGTTCATCTTCATGCGCCCGACACGTGTCAGATCGTATCTCTCAGGATCAAAAAACAACCCTTCGAGGAATTTTTTGGCCGCTTCGGGTGTCACCGGCTCTCCAGGCCTCATCACTTTGTAGATGCGGATAGCGGCCAGAACATTCTCATCCTCTATCTCTTCTGTCTGCTTTAGAAGTCTGAGGCTCTCCTGATCGGCTATAAAAGCTTTGATGATAGAACTGTCAGTATCTTCTGCCAGATCATCAGCTATCACGATGCTTTCTACACCAAGATCGATGATCTTTTTTAGCTTTGTCTCATCCAACTGCGTAACAACATCATAGATCACCTCGCCGCTCTCCTGATCTATAATCGGCTGAGCCAGGTGTCTCTCCATAAGTACTTCAAGCGGATACTCTATCCACTCCAGACCATCCTCAAGAAGCTTTTGGGCTTTTTTCTTGGTTAGGCGCTTGCCTGAAGCTACGATGACATTACCGTCTATATCCTTGATATCGTACTCTGCACGCGCACCAAAATCAGAAGGGTTATATCTGACCAGAAAACGGTTGTCCTTGATGACTATCTCTTTGGTCTTGTAAAAGAGCTTGAGTATATCCTCTTTACTATATTCAAGAGCACGAAAAAGTATAGTTACAGGTATTTTGCGTCGCTTGTTGATACGGGCATATAGTATATCCTTGGCATCATACTCAAAATAAAGCCAGCTGCCTCTGTCCGGTATGATCTGGGCAGAGTACAGAAGCTTATTGGTGGTGGTCGTTGCCTCCACCTCTTTGAAGATAACACCGGGGCTGCGGTGGAGTTGGTTGACGATGACTCTTTCTACTCCGTTGATGATAAAGGAAGTTCGATCGGTCATCAACGGGATATCGCGCACATATACTGATTGCTCCTTGATCTCTTTGGGGTCCAGTCTCTCGCCTGTTTTTTCATCTCTATTCCAGATGATCAGAGCAATATTGATCTTAAGAGAGACCGCATAAGTAAGTCCTCTCTCCATGCATTCACGAACAGTATACTTGGGTTTGATGATATCAAGCCCTCTATACTCAAGAGTGATGCGGTTTTGCTGATCATGTATAGGAAAAGCCGAACGAAATGTCTTCTCTATGATACTGTTACTGCGATTTTTGCTATCGAGCATCAAGAAGTTCTCATAGCTTTTTTGCTGAAGCTGAAGCAAATTTGGAATCTCGATCTCTCTTGGAGTTTTCGAAAAGTCAACGCGGAGTCTATTACCAGAATGTAGGGAGTTTAACATGGGCGAACCTTCATTGGATTTCGTATTTTTGTTTGATGATACACAAAAAAACTATTAACAAGAGGGTATGAAATGTCTCTGAATAGTTCATCCCTGTACCACACAGGAATAAATAGTTTTGCGCGGAGCCGGCCGCGCAAATGATTATTTGAGCTCGACAGTAGCGCCCGCTTCTTCGAACTGCTTCTTGATCTCTTCTGCTTCCTCTTTGGAAACACCCTCTTTGATCACACTTGGAGTCTCTTCTGTGGCTGCTTTGGCCTCTTTGAGTCCAAGACCAGTGACTGCACGAACGACTTTGATGACATTGATCTTCTTGTCGCCGGCAGAAGTGAGAACCACATTGAACTCTGTTTGCTCTTCACCTCCTGCGGCACCGGCATCACCGGCGCCTGCAGCAGCTACAACAGTAGCCTGGGCAGATACGCCGAATTTCTCTTCAAACTCTTTTACCAACTCGCTAAGCTCGAGCACAGACAAACCGGAGATATATTCAAGAACATCTTCTTTAGAAATCGCCATTTTATTTCCTTTTTGTTAATTTTGTTTTCCAAGCGGGCTATGCCGCATCCAAATTATCCTATGCCTCTTCTTCGCGCTTACGCTTGAGAGCATCCAGGCCGATGGTGAAGTTGCGTATAGGTGCTTGCCATACATTGAGCAACATACCCAAAAGCTCATCTCGGCTTGGCAATTTGGCCATCGCCATGATCGTTGAGAGCTCAACGGCTTCACCTTCAAGCGCACCGGCTTTGATCACAAAGCGATCTTTGAGCTCAGCAGCAGCCTTGTCTGCAGTCTTGCAGGTGTTGATCTGATCTTCACCCCAGACAAGCAGATTGGTGTCTTTGAGCTCAAGACCGTTGATGCCTGCATTCTTCAGTGCGATAGTAGCCAAAGTGTTTTTGACTACTTTGACATAAGCCTCATTGGCAGCTGCCAATGCACGAACTTCTTCGAGCTCTTTGTGCGTAACGCCTTTGTAATCACAGACTACTATGGCATTGGATGCCTTGAACGCTTCGGTCATCTCGGATACGAGCTGCTCTTTTTCCGTTCTGGTCATTTTCTACTCCTTTCCGACTTCGAACAGGGCTTCCACAATGTGGAGAGACCGATCTTTGGAGGGGATCGATCCTGTTTAAGTTTACACCCCTGTTTTCTCAAGTCTAAGATAAAGCACCAAGGTGCTTATTTGATCTCCATTACTTCACTGCTGTCCATGGTTACTGAAGGACTCATGGTCAAAGACAAAGCCGCATTTTTGATATATCTGCCTTTGGCGCTTGCCGGCTTAGCCTTGTTGATCTTCTCAAGGAAAGCTATCAAGTTCTCCTTGATCTGATCTTCAGAGAAGCTCACTTTACCGATACCGGCATGTATATTTCCTTTTTTGTCAACACGGAAGTTCACCTGCCCACCTTTTGCGTCTTTGACAGCCTGGGCTATATCCATGGTGACAGTACCGGTCTTTGGGTTTGGCATCAAACCTTTTGGCCCGAGGATCCTGGCTACTTTACCGAGAACCCCCATCATATCAGGTGTAGCAATAACAGTATCAAAGTCGATATTGCCTGCCTGTATCTGCTCTATCAAAGCATCAGCATCTGCCAGATCGGCTCCAGCGGCTTTGGCCTCATCTACTTTATCACCCTTGGCAAACACGGCTACTTTGACAGTTTTACCGGTACCGTTAGGAAGGACTACAGAACCTCTGATCATCTGATCCGCATGTCTGGGATCGACGTTCAGGTTTAGTGCTACTTCTACAGTCTCGTCGAAATTGGCCGACTTGAGACTTTTTACTGTAGCTACCGCCTCATCTATATTGTATATTTTATTTGTATCTACTTTTTCAAGTAGTGTTTGTTTTCGTTTGCTTATTTTTTTTGCCATTTGTTTTCTCCGCTTTTTGCTCCCACTTCGATCAAGTGGTCAGATATTTTCAGTCTGTTATTTCTATACCCATACTTCTGCATGAACCTGCTATGATTTTTGCAGCCTGCTCTCTATCGTCAGTATTGAGGTCAGAAATCTTCAGATCCACAATCTTTAGAAGCTGCTCTTTGGTAATCGTCGCAACCTTGTTGAGCAGTGGGTTGTCGCTTCCTTTCTTGATGCCTGCTTCCTTCATGATCAGATCGCTTGCTGGCGGCTGCTTGGTCTCAAAGCTGAAGCTTCTGTCGTTATAAACGGTTACATCAACAGGGATCTTGAATCCCATCTTGTCTTTTGTGGCTTCATTGAAGGCCTTACAAAACTCCATGATATTGATACCGCGCTGACCAAGAGCCGGCCCTACTGGAGGTGACGGATTTGCTTGTCCGGCAGGTATCATCATTTTAAACTTTTCAGCAATTTTCTTTGCCATGACTTATTTCCTTCTTTAGATTATTTTTTCTACTTGTGTATAGAGCATCTCCACAGGCGTATTTCTGCCGAAAATAGAGACATTCAGTTTGAGCTTGCCATGATCAAGATCGTACTCTTCTACCATGGCCGTAAAGTTTGCAAAAGGCCCATCAATGATGCGCACCATTTCACCGGTCTCAAAATCTACTTTTGGTCTTGGAGCTGTTTTGTTCTCCATCTTCTCAAGGATCACTTTGATATCCGCCTCACTAAGCGGCGTAGGGGTCTTCTGCTCTCCTATGAAACGAGATACTTTCGGCAACCCCTGGATCCTGTGCCAAAGATCATTATCAAGATCAAGGCTGGCAAAAACATAGCCAGAGTAAAGTGATCTCTCCGTGATCTTTTTCTCACCGTTTTTGACTTCAATCACCTCTTCGGTAGGGACGACTACTTTTTCGATTTTGTCTTGCAATCCATAATCCTCAGCCATGCGCTCGATCGCAGTTTTGACAGATCGCTCACTGCCGGCATATGTTTGGATCGCGTACCATTGATAAGCCATTTTTCAACCTTACAGTGCAGAAGAGACAACTGATGACATAATCACATCCACCAGCGCCAAAAATATAGATATAACAGCAACTACAAGTGCCACTGCGACAAAAGCTTGTCGCACCTGTATCTTGGTCGGAAAGATAACCTTATCCAACTCTGCACGCGCACTGCGCAAAAATTTTGTTATTTTATCCATATCTTTACCTTCTTGTATGGCAGGCCAAGAGGGACTCGAACCCCCGGCACCTGGTTTTGGAGACCAGTGCTCTACCAACTGAGCTATTGGCCTATCATATTCTCTCTTGCCAAAAGACAAGAGACAGAAACCCAAATATTAGAGCTTCATCTCTTTGTGTACAGTATGCTCTTTGCACCACTTGCAATATTTTTTCAATGCAAGTTTTTCTGTAGTATTTTTCTTGTTCTTGGTTGTATGATAGTTGCGTCTGCTACACTTCTCACACCCAAGATGTACTGTTTCTCTCATAATATCTCCAATTTATGCTGTGGAAAAGAGCCGAGGCTCCTTTCCAGGCAATGGGTTGATTAAGCGATAACCTTGGTTACAACTCCGGCACCTACTGTACGACCACCTTCACGGATCGCAAAGCGTGTACCTTCCTCAAGAGCGATAGGAGCGATAAGCTCTACATTGATCTTGACATTATCACCCGGCATAACCATCTCGGTACCCTCAGGGAGAGTCACAGAACCGGTCACATCAGTAGTACGTACGTAGAACTGAGGACGATAATTGTTGAAGAACGGTGTATGGCGTCCACCTTCCTCTTTGGTCAATACATATACCTCCGCCTCGAATGTTGTGTGAGGTGTGATGGAGCCCGGCTTACAAAGTACCATACCGCGCTGTACATCCTCTTTGGCAGTACCGCGAAGAAGCACACCGGCGTTGTCACCTGCTATACCGCAGTCCATCTCTTTACGGAACATCTCGACTCCTGTTACGGTAGTCTTCTGAGTATCCTTAAGACCTACAATTTCAATCTCATCACCTACACATACCTGACCACGATCGATCTTACCGGTTACAACAGTACCGCGACCCTGGATAGAGAAGATATCCTCGATAGGCATCAGGAAGTCTTTGTCTGTTTCACGCTGAGGCTCAGGAATATAGTTGTCAACCTCATCCATAAGCTTAAGTATCTTCTCAGACCACTCACCTATTTTTCCTGCCTTGGCCTCTTCAAGAGCCTGGAATGCAGAACCGGCTACGATAGGAGTATCATCTCCTGGAAACTCATACTCGTTAAGAAGCTCACGAACTTCCATCTCTACAAGCTCAAGCATCTCTTCTTTGTCCTCATCATCAAGCTGATCCTCTTTGTTGAGGAATACAACGATATAAGGCACGCCTACCTGGCGAGAAAGAAGGATGTGCTCACGAGTCTGAGCCATTGGACCGTCAGTAGCAGCGATAACAAGGATCGCTCCATCCATCTGAGCAGCACCGGTGATCATGTTTTTGACATAGTCGGCGTGACCTGGACAGTCAACGTGCGCATAGTGGCGATTGTCAGTCTCGTACTCTACGTGAGAAGTAGCGATAGTAATACCGCGCTCGCGCTCTTCGGGAGCGTTGTCGATCTGATCGTAGTCCATCAAAGCTGTATCGTTTTTGGTAGCAAGTACAGCAGTGATAGCAGCAGTCAGTGTGGTTTTACCGTGGTCAACGTGACCGATAGTACCAATGTTAACATGTGGTTTGGTACGTTCAAATTTTTCTTTAGCCATAGTTTTCTCCTAGCTTGTTGTATATTGCGGACCGCTCTTGCGGCGTCGCTTAGACCCTATGCCCGTATATGGACAAGACTGCGAACCGTGTCCGCACTCCTGTCCATACCGCACACCTTGTAGCTTCCAACCATAATATATGGAGCCCAGAAGCGGATTTGAACCGCCGACCTCTTCCTTACCAAGGAAGTGCTCTGCCCCTGAGCTATCTGGGCTTTGGTTTATTTATCCTTTTTTTTGCATGTTTGATTGTCTGGGTGATCTAAATACGGAAGATTCCGCTCTAATAATGTAGATAAAGGTCACACAGCTCCCAGTACATGGAGCGGGAGACGGGACTCGAACCCGCGACCCTCAGCTTGGAAGGCTGACGCTCTAGCCAACTGAGCTACTCCCGCGTCAAAAACGATGGTGGTGAGAGGAGGATTCGAACCTCCGAAGGTAAAAACCAGCAGATTTACAGTCTGCCCTCGTTGGCCACTTGAGTATCTCACCTTTTCGTCAATACCGGTCAAACACTGATAAATAAATGGAGCTGGTGATGGGACTCGAACCCGCGACCTGCTGATTACAAATCAGCTGCTCTACCAACTGAGCTACACCAGCGCTCACATTCCGATAGCGAAATGGACGGGAATTTTATCCAAATAAACTTTAGAAGTCAATGAGAAACCGTGATCAAAGAGATATTTTGCAACTGTTTTGATATAATCAAGCCAAAAAGAGTCCATCATGAAGATACTTTTGGCCCCCAGTGAGACAAAAAGAGCCGGCGGATCCGGTGCTTTTGAACTCCAAAAGCTTCTTTTTGAAACACTAAATCCTATCAGAAAAAAGATACTTGACAAATATGTAGATATTTTGAGATCAAACGATACAAAAGCTCTCTCCAAAATGTTTGGCCTCAAAAAGCAATCCGACATACTCTATCATGCTTCCAAAAATATTTTGGGTGATCCTGTCATGAGGGCTGTCGAAAGATATACCGGAGTAGCCTTCGATCATCTGGACTATCCGAGTCTTGACAAATCCGCCAGAGAATATCTGCACAAAAATCTCATCATCCATTCCAATCTCTTCGGCTTTCTGCGCTCGGACGACCTGATCCCTGAATATCGCCTCAAACAGGGAGAGCCCGTAGGGGAACTGATCGTCGAAAAACTATACAGAGAAATGGGCACATCCTTGATGGATGAGTACCTCAAAGGAGAAGATATACTCGATCTGCGTGCCGGATTTTATGACAGATTTTACAAGCCTTCCCGTCCTTATACGGTACTGAAATTTCTTAAAGGAGACAAAGTTGTCAGCCACTGGGCCAAGGCATATCGAGGCCTGGTGCTTCGAGCTATTGCGCAGTCCGGTACCGAAAATATCGAGGGGTTCATGAAGCTCCCCGTTCAAGGGCTCAGCATCGAAGAGATCCAAACCCGCGGACTGCGTACTGAGATCATATATAGGATAGAAGCTTAGCAGACTAATTGATCGTGACAATGTCAACTGGCTCTACCCCTTCGCACCCTTTTTTGATCCGTCCATTGCTGCTCCTTTCAGGGCTTATTGTTTGGCTATAATACCGCTCAATACACCAAACGGCAAAATATATGACAACAGAAGAAAAAAACATCATCAAAAACGAGATTGAAAAACAGCTAAAGAGCATAGAGGGGTAAATATCCCAACTCGAAGAAAAAGCCAAACCGGTAGCGCCCGATTGCTCCCTGGGGCGACTCACCCGTATGGAAGCTATGGCAGAACAGGAGGTATCCCAAAGGATCCTTGAGGAGACCCGCCTGCGTCAAACCCGTCTGCGCAATGCACTAAGTCGCATCGACTCGGAGATGTTCGGGATATGTATCGAATGTGAAGAGGAGATCGGATTTGAGAGGATGAGAGTGCGCCCCGAGAGCGTACGGTGCGTGGAGTGTGCGAATTTATAGGCTCTCGATATTCCCCACAACCTTTCCGACGATCGAAACCTCATCCGGAGCCAACACCTCGGGCGAATAGGCATGATTATCGGAGATCAGCTCCACCATCCCATCGGCGCGTTGGCGGATGCGTTTGATGAAGAGTCCTGCCGTGGTGGCAGCCACAAATATACCGTCTTTGGCGATATCTGTCTGAGTACGGTCGATAAATACTATTGATCCGTCTTGGAGTGTAGGCTCCATAGATTCCCCATCTACGTGTATCGCTTCGAGTTTGGTATTGCCAAGCCCCACCATATTTTGCATGATCGTTGCATCAAGAGTGATCATCTCGTAGTTTTCATCAAATACCTCTGCACCTCCTCCTGCACTTGCGCGCAGATCAGCAAAGTATCTAACCTGGAAAAATTTGTTGGTCTCTTCAAGCAGCATCTCGGCAGGCTGATCAAAAAAGAGCCAGTTGATACTGATCTTCTTGCGGGCGCAAAACTCCATAATCTCCTCATAAGGTATGGCTCCTCTTCTCTTCATCGTAGCAAAAGTCGGCTGTGGGATACCAAGCTCATTGGCCACGTCTTTGTCAAACACCTTGCCGCCGATTTTTTTGGTTGAGATGATATCTTTGATCTTCTCTATTACATTATTGAAATCGACCATTTCGGATCCTTTTGTTTGCTTTTATGCCCGTATTCTAACATTATTTTCTTAAAAGTATGACAATTTGACATATTTTTTAATATTTTGTTGCAATCGAGTATATAATTTGACAACTTTTAATAAAAGGAACTGAAATGGATATCAAAAAAGATAGAAAACTTATCAAAAAAGCTATCGATCAAGGATGCAAAACAGCAGCGGAACTGGCGCACTTTATTAGAGTCTATTCTATGTTAGACCGCGCATACCGCACTGTCTAATACAACAGGATATCGACTATCTCTCCGGCATCTTTGTCGCCTTCATCTTCAGAAGTGTACAGCAAAGCGGAGCTTCCCAACATATTGGTCAGGATCGCACTTGTACCCACCTTCTTGCCCTCGAAGTCAACGAAGTATCTACCGTCTTCGAGCGAGATGTTGCAGGCAGTGAATTCTGCTTTTTTGGCCCTTTTGGTGAATGGTTCTTTGAGGGTGGCTTTAACTGCCGGCAGCCTAATTTGGGTATGCATAAATTTGCCCATCAAAGGCAACAGATACAGCAAGGCGGTCACGGTAGATGAGTAGGCAAATCCGGGAAGTGCCAGTATAAACTTGTCTTCTTTGCGGGCAAGCACAATGTGTTGCCCAGGCTTGATGCGCACTCCCTGGAACAATACATCAAAGCCCAGATCGCCTATTACATCCTTGACAAAATCATAATCCCCTACACTTACTCCGCCGGTTGTGACCACTATGTCACTCTGAGTTACGGCACCTGATATGGCATCCCTGATCCCATCTATATCATCAACTGCATTATGGAGCCTGATAGCCTCTCCACCGTATCTGTTGACGATAGCTTCTATGGTATAGTTATTGGTGCTGTATATCTGAGCATCATTGGTGCGCTCCTCCCCCAATTGCAGCAGTTCACTGCCTGTAGCGAGTATCGCCACTTTGGGTTTGTCAAAAACCATAGGTTTGGCGATATTGAGGCCTGCCATCACCCCAATCTGAGCAAATCCTATCTTGGTGCCTCGGGGGATGAGTATATCACCCTTGGCATATGCCTCGGCTACAGGGCGCACGGCATAGCCCTCTGATACCGGCTCGTCTATGACGATATACTCACCATCGACCGTGACATTCTCTATCGGTATCAGCGTATCGGAACCTTCCGGCATTAGGGAGCCGGTAAAGGTTTTGATGCAAGTGCCTTCCGTCACTTTATCGCTCGTATCACTACCTGCCGGATTATCACCTGTGATTCTGATGTGTCCTTTCTTCTGGTCAATGTATCTGATAGCATAACCGTCCATGCCCGATGTAGGATACTCGGGCATATTACTATCAGCCACCACGTCATCAGCCAACACAAACCCCTCGGCTTCGGTCAAATATCTGTAATGAGCACGAGGCTTTTCTATCTTTACATCATTCAAGATTTTCATAGATTCATCAAAGTGCATCATGTGAAAAGTTCCTTTTCAAGTTAATAATTAATAATGAACAACGCAATGCTTACCTAAATTATTCATTATTAACTATTCACTATTCACTTCTTTTAGCATCAAGCCAGAAGACCTGCACCGTCCATCGGAGTGCTGCGCTCCTGGGCATATATACGCTCGCCACCAATGACGTCGTATTTCCAGATCGGCGCGTTGGCCTTGAAATCCTCTACAAACTCATCGATCAACTCCAGCGCCACGCGGCGCTTAGGGGAGAGAACAGCTGAGAGGTATGAAGAGGTATGTACCGGCACATCGCCTATGGAGTGAGCAAACTTCACCAAAGCTCCCCTTAGTTTGGCTCTGTCCTGCCAGTCCTCAAACCATTTGCGCAGTACAGGCTCATAGATATCAAAACTAAGCGCTTCTATACCGCTCTCTTCGCGCACAATCCCCACAAACGGGATAAACGCGCCGAAATTGTCACCCTGATGCTCATCCAACCATCTGCCAAATATCTCCTTGACATCCAGTGGTCCGTTATGCAGTTCCATCATATCTCCTGTATCATAAACCAAAAACTGTTCATTTTCACTTTTCACTTGCGTGTTGCCTCAACACGCATTACCCTCCGCACACCGGAGGCAGTATCGATACCTTGTCCCCGTCCTTAAGAGGAGCGTTTGGATCATACGTCATAGTATCGTTGATGGCCACCGCCGAAATCTCCAACCATTTACTTATACCGTCTATGTCCTTAAGCATATCGGCCAGCTCGGATAGAGACGAGGCCCCAACCTCTATCGGTTCCTTGCCTATGGGTCCTAAAAATTCTACTTTTACCACTATTTCGCCTTTTTGTTTAGTCATCACCATCCGAAAAATTCAAATTGCCAAGCAAACACACAAATGCGACAAATAAATTTTTGATTAAAAGATTATAGTTGCGCTTCGATATAATTGCCCTTAAACAACTATCAAATAACAGGAGCATCAGTGCTGTTTGGATCCATCTCCTACCTCAACCTCCTGCCATTTCAACTCTTTCTCAAAAAGCATCTTAGGAGCAACGGAGCCAAAATGGCATTTAGATACAAAAGAGCAGTCCCCTCCCGCATCAACAAAGCTCTACAAAGAGGCGAGGTCAATGCCGCCTTCATTTCCAGCATCAATTCTCCCAAGTTCACCTGTACGGATCTGGGCATCATAGCCAGGAATAAAGTTTACAGTGTGCTCCTGCTACCCGGAAGCAATCAGGGTGACCCTGCATCCGAGACATCCAACCGACTGGCCAAAGTACTCAGACTGCACGGCAAAGTGCTTATAGGCGATGCGGCTCTTAAGTATTATCTTGAAGGGGGAGAGGGAATCGATCTGGCCGAAGAATGGCACAAGAGGACTGACTTGCCGTTTGTCTTTGCCCGTTTGTGCTACAATCGCCACAACAAAGCCATCAAGACTCTAGCCAGACGCTTCTCCCACACACGCGTCCGCATTCCCCAATATATTCTAAAGCGCGAAGCCGCCAAACGGGGTATCACCCCGGCTCAGCTCCTGTGGTATCTGGAGCATATCCATTATGAGATGGATTGGAAAGCAAAGCGGGGATTGAAGAAGTTTTTACGAGCAAAACCTGCGTAGGGGCAGATTCTGTATCTGCTCTATGCGAGAGATGCAATCGCCCGCTCGATTCTCTTTACCGTCTCCTCCACACCCAGGATCGCCATCATCTCATCGACCCCGGGACCGGTCAGCGCGCCCACAAGTGCGAGGCGCAACGGCATCCCGATCTTGCCAAATCCTATCTCTTTATCAGCGACAAAAGTTTCCAGAACGTGATGATAGTCACTGGGCAAATGCAAAGACCTGTCCCAGTCTGCCAAGATCCGGGCAAAAGCTTCGAGTATCTCTTTGGCTTCACCCTTGAAAGCCTTTTTGACCGCTTTTTCGTCATACTCGACAGGCGGATTGAGGATCAGTTTGATCTGTTCTGCCAGCTCGACCAGTGTCTTGCCGCGCTCTTTGGTCGCATCAAGCAGTATCTCCAGTTTGTCATGCCCTGCGACATCCACGCCAAAATCTTTGAGGAGTTCGGCGAGTTTGTCGTTGGGAGTGTTTTTGATATAGTGGGCATTAAGCCAAAGAAGTTTATCAAGATTGTAGCTCGAGGCGGAGCGGTTGATGTCCGCCGGATCAAAGAGTGCCACCATCTCCTCAAGAGAAAAGATCTCCTGATCGCCGCGGCTCCAGCCCAGCCTCACAAGGAAATTGAGCAGTGCTTCGGGGAGGAACCCCTGGGTTTTGTACTCCATCACATCGGTTGCTCCGTCACGTTTGCTAAGCTTCTTTCCTTGTTCGTTGTGGATCATTGCCACATGATAAAAACGCGGCGGTTTCCATCCAAATGCCTCATAGACCACCAGTTGTTTGGGGGTATTGTAGAGATGATCATCTCCTCTTATTATATCAGTAAGACCCATCGTCGCATCATCGATCGCTACGACGAAATTGTACGTCGGCGTACCGTCTGAGCGTGCAATAATAAAATCATCCACCTCATCTGCAGCTATCTCGATATGGCCTTTGATACCGTCATCAAATGCGATGACCCCTTCCTGGGGAGCTTTGATGCGGATCACCGGATCGACTCCAGCAGGCGGCGTGCCGGTAAAGTCACGGTAGCGGCCGTCGTATCGGGGTCGTTCGCCTCTTGCCATCTGCTCTTCGCGCAGAGTATCAAGCTCTTCGCGAGTCATGTAGCATTTGTAGGCCTTGCCCTCATCAAGAAGCTGATCAATATATTTTTTGTACAGATCAAAACGCTGCGATTGATATACCACCTCGCCGTCGAAGTCCAGTCCTACCCACTCAAAAGCCTTGATGATAGCCTCAAGAGCCTCTTTGGAGTTGCGGCTTTGGTCAGTATCTTCGATCCTCAAAAGAAATTTGCCGTCGTTGTGTCTGGCAGCAAGCCACGAAAATAAAGCCGTACGAAGTCCTCCTATGTGGAGATAGCCGGTGGGAGATGGTGCGAAACGGGTAACGGTCATCGTGAAACCTTTTTGATTTTATTTTGAAAATTGTTGAGATTTTTTTGGTCAAAAGTGTTTGACTCAAAACACTTCTGGCCATACGAACTACCCTTTATAGTCCTCAAGATATTTTGTATCGAAATTATTGGAGACAAAGTCCGGATTGCGCATCATTTTGCGGTGAAACTCTATCGTAGTGCGCACGCCCTCTACTTCAAACTCATCCAATGCCCTTCTCATCTTGGCTATCGCCTGCTCTCTGGTCGGCGCCCAGACAATGAGTTTGCCTATCATTGAGTCGTAGTGTGTCGGGATCGTATAGCCGCAGAACGCATGGGTATCGATACGGACATCCTTGCCTCCCGGGGCTATCCACTTGACGATCTTGCCGGGGCTTGGAAGGAAGCTCACCGGATCTTCGGCAGTGATACGGCACTCTATGGCATGGCCTTTGAGCTCTATCTCATCCTGAGATGGAAGCTTCTCTCCCTCGGCTACTCGTATCATCCATTCGATGATATCCAGCCCGCTGACCTCTTCGCTGACACAGTGCTCAACCTGCAGGCGGGTGTTCATCTCCATAAAGTAAAAGTCATTATTCTTATCCACCAAAAACTCAAACGTTCCGGCATTTTCGTATCCGATATGCTTCGTGGCCCTGACTGCGGCTTCATGCAGCTCTTTGCGCCTGGAGCTGTCCAGTACCTGGGCAGGAGACTCCTCTATTAGCTTCTGATGTCGCCGCTGCATCGAACAATCTCTCTCTCCCAGATGAATCGCATTGCCGTGACTATCACCCATCACCTGCACCTCGACATGACGGGGCGCTTCGATAAACTTCTCCATATACAAAGTCCCATCGCCAAAAGCGCTCACAGCTTCTGCCTCACACGCCATAAAGGCATTGTCCATCTTCTCTGGTGCATCAACGATACGCATACCTCGTCCGCCACCGCCTGCAGCAGCCTTGAGTATGACAGGATAACCCATCTCGTCAGCCAGCTTGCGTGCCTCATCGGCATTGGATATCGCCCCGTCGCTCCCCGGAATGGTCGGTACTCCGGCTTCTGCCATTACCTGCTTGGCCTTGGATTTGTCGCTCATCATCTGCATCACCGCAACACCAGGACCAATAAACTTGATACCGTGGTGTTCGCATATCTCCACAAAGTCCTGGTTTTCGCTTAAAAACCCATACCCCGGAAATATCGCGTCACAATCACTTAACTCTGCTGCAGAGATGATCGCGGGGATATTGAGATAACTATCGGCACTCTTCTCGCTGCCGATACAGATCGCCGCATCGGCAAATTTCAGGTACTCGGCCCCTCTATCACCGGTAGAATAAACCGCTACCGCCTCTTTGCCCATCTCTTTGATTGTGCGTATCGCCCGCAGTGCGATCTCTCCACGGTTGGCGATGAGTATTCGCTTGATTTTGGCCATGATCACAACTTCTCTATGACAAACAGCGGCTTGTCATACTCGACAGCTTCACCGTCCTGCACAAGCACATCGATTATCTTGCAGTCATACTCGGCCTCAAGCTCATTCATGATCTTCATCGCTTCAAGTATGCAGAGAGTCTGTCCTTTTTTGACTGTGTCACCTACCTTGACAAATGGTGGAGAATCTGGAGAGGGAGCCGCATAGAAAGTACCTACCATGGGTGAAGTGATTACGTCACCGCTAATATGGGGTGTTGTTTCTTCGGTAAGTTCAGGAGAGGTCTGCTGCGAGACAGGAGAGGCGGCAGGCTGAGGTGCGGTATTGGCAGCTACCGGTGTTGGGGTCGGCTGGATTGTGCCGCCTTTTTCCATCTCTATCTCAAACTCTTTCATTTTTATCTGTATCTTGTCAAGTTTGCTTTTGCCAAATATCCTGACTAATTCTTTGATATCATCAAGCTTCATAACATCTCTCCTAAAATTTAATTGGATATAATACCACACTCTTGCTATCAGCTTGATACAAAAAATCAAATTTTTGGACAAAAACGTTCAAAAAGGTGCGATTTTCAGCCAAAAAAGGACAAAAAAGGACAAAAATGGGTCTCAAATCCGATTCATGGATACGCAAAATGTCACTCGAACAAGATATGATCTCACCGTTTAGCGAAGAGCTTATTGCTAAAGATATTGTAAGCTACGGTTTGAGCAGCTATGGATACGATATCAGGGTAGCTGATGAGTTCAAGATCTTTACCAATATCAACGCCGAAGTGGTCGATCCCAAAGATTTCGATGAGAATAATGTAGTGGATTTCAAAGGTGATGTCTGTATCGTCCCCCCAAACTCATTTGCACTTGCCAGAACCGTAGAGTACTTCAAGATGCCCTCCGATACGCTAGCGATCTGTCTGGGCAAAAGCACCTATGCCCGCTGCGGTATCATCGTCAATGTCACGCCTTTTGAGCCCGGATTTGAAGGGCATATCACCATAGAGATATCCAACACCACCCCCCTGCCGGCCAAAATCTACGCCAACGAGGGGATAGCACAGGTGCTCTTCCTCCAGGGAGATGAGCAGTGCGAGACTACTTATGCCGACCGCAAAGGCAAATACCAAAGCCAAACCGGCATCACGCTGCCAAGAATACTAAAAGAAAAATAATCCCGCTTTATGTACGCATATGCGTACATTGCGATAAGATTTTTGTGCTATAAATTTTGATCTCTAATTTCTAATTTCTGATTCTTACGCTACAATGCCGCAAATCATTAATCCCATATATAAAGTAAGCATATGAGCAACCTGATCATAGTCGAATCTCCGGCAAAAGCCAGAACTATCAGCAATTTTCTCGGAAAAGGATACAAAGTCGTCGCTTCCAAAGGACACATCCGTGACCTCCCCAAAAGTACCTTCGGGATCACCATCGAGGATGACGGCACTTTCGTCCCCAAATACTCCATCCCAAAAGAAGCAGCCGCTACTGTCAAAGAGCTCAAGAAGCTTGCCAAAGAAGCAGACACTGTATACATAGCGACAGATGAGGACCGTGAGGGTGAAGCGATCGGATATCATATTGCCAAAGCGATAGGGAAAAAACCGGAGTCTTTGCCCCGAATTGTCTTTCACGAGATCACCAAAAGCGCTATCACCCATGCACTTGAAAACCCGCGCACTATAGATATGAACAGCGTCGACGCACAGCAAACCCGCCGTTTGCTTGACAGGATTGTCGGATACAAGCTCTCTCCCCTTCTTGCCAGCAAGATCCAAAAAGGACTTTCTGCCGGTCGTGTTCAGAGTGCGGCACTCAAAATAGTCGTTGACAGAGAACGGGAAATCAAAGCTTTCAAGCCGGAAGAATACTGGAGCATAGATGCTGTTTTTGAGAAAAACATAGAGGCTGCGATATACAGTTATGAGGGCAAGAAAATAGAGAAAATGACGCTAAAAAGTGAAGATGAGGCTTTGCTGATAGTTGACTCTGCCAATGCGGAGTCATTCAAAGTCACCTCCATCGAGACATCCAGACGCAAGAGCAAAAACCCGCCTCCTTTTATGACATCCACTCTCCAGCAGACAGCTTCCACGCAGCTTGGTTTTTCGCCCAAAAAAACCATGATGGTAGCCCAGAAACTCTACGAAGGCGTCAAGACCGATCAAGGTGTAATGGGTCTGATCACATATATGAGAACAGACAGTCTCAATCTCGCAAAAGAGGCAATATCCGGTGCCAGAGAATATATCAAGGAGCAATACGGAGAGAGGTATCTACCCTCAAAGCCCAAATACTACTCCAGCAAATCCAAAGGTGCCCAGGAGGCTCACGAAGCAATACGCCCCACGCGGATAGATTTCTCTCCTGAACTCGCTGCCAAATACCTCTCAGCAGACGAGCTCAAGCTATACCGCCTGATATACAACCGTTTTCTGGCTTGCCAGATGACAGAAGCGGAATTTGAGACTCAGACCATCATGATCGCCGGGGAGAGGTCGGTATTTAAGGCCACCGGACGCAAAATGCTCTTTGACGGCTTCTACAAAGTAGCCGGCTATAACGAACAGGACAAACTGCTTCCTGAACTAAAAAAGGACCAGACAGTATCGCTGGATGATATCAGAGCCCAGCAGCACTTTACAGAGCCTCCGGCAAGATACAACGAAGCAAGCCTTATCAAAAAGCTCGAATCACTTGGGATCGGCCGTCCAAGCACATATGCTCCCACTATTACTATCCTCCAGACACGCAAGTATATAGAGATCGAGAAAAAACGCATCCACCCTACCGAGATAGCATTTACCGTCATTGAGATGCTGGAAAAACATTTCCCCGAGATCGTTGATAGCGGATTTACTTCCAAGATGGAGGAGACGCTTGATCTCATAGCCGAACACAAAGCCGACTGGCAAAAGGTGCTTGCAGACTTCTATGCTCCGTTTATGGAGAAGATAGAAAAAGGCAAAAAGGAGATCAAATCCCTCAAGACTGCGACTCCTACCGGAGAAAAATGCCCACAATGCGGTCACGAGCTGGTGCTGCGCAAAGGCAGATACGGAGAGTTCATAGCCTGCTCCAATTTCCCCAAATGCAAATACACCAAAGATCCCAATGCCAAAGAAGAAGAAAAAGCCGAAACAACCGATGAGGTGTGTGACAAATGCGGCAGTCCAATGGTAGTCAAAAACGGCCGTAGAGGCAAGTTCCTCGCCTGCAGCGCATATCCCAAGTGCAAAAACACCAAGCCTCTCATCCCCCCAAAAGAGCTCGATGTTCCATGCCCGGAGTGCGGCGGCAAACTGATCGAGAGACAGGGTCGCAGAGGGGTGTTTTATGGATGTGACAACTATCCCAAATGCAAATTCATAGCCAATTTTGAACCGGTAGACAAAAAATGCCCCGAGTGCGGATACCTGATGGGTATCAAACACCTCAAGGGCGGAGATGTCTATGAGTGCTTTAAGTGCAAACACAAGATCAAGAAAGGCAAGTAAGACAAAATTGTTTTGCCTTTGTTTTTTTTGGTAGAATATCTCTATGATATATGAACAGTACATCAAGGCCATAGAGAGCTCCAATATAGTCTCCCGTACCGATATCAACGGTATCATCACATTTGTCAATGATGAGTTTTGCCGTATATCAGGCTATTCGCGCGAAGAGTTGATAGGGCGGAACCATAATATAGTGCGCCATCCCGATGTGCCTGCTGAGACTTTTGAGAGGTTGTGGAGCGCAATACTTGCCAAGCAGACATACAGCTCACTTGTGAAAAATATGGCCAAGGACGGCAGCACCTTCTACGTCAATACCACCATTACCCCCATACTTGACGAAAATGGAGAGATAGAGGAGTTCATAGCTATCAGATACGATGTAACCAAAGAGGTGGAACTGCAGATGCAGTTGCAGGAGAAGCAGGAGATGCTGCTGTGGCAGTCGAGATTTGCTTCTCTTGGCCAAATGATGGCAAATATAGCCCACCAGTGGAGACAGCCACTTACCGAACTAAATCTCTCTCTTTACAATCTCAAAAATGCAGCGCTTGAGCACGATTTAGACAAGATAAACACTATACACCAAGAATCCAAAAAGATCATCCAAACTATGTCTCAAACGATAGATGATTTCCAGAATTTTTTCAAGCCGGGCAAAGAAAAAGAGGTATTTAACCCAGCCAACAGTCTTGATAATGCACTTGCCATACTCGACAAAGTACTCAAAAAAGAGTCTATCCGCGTCAAGTCCCAAATAGACGAAGACCTAAGAATCATAGGAATTCAGAATGAGTTGACTCAGGTGCTGATCAATCTGCTCCAAAATGCCAAAGATGCGCTTGTAACCAATCGAGAAAATGGACGTCGTATCGATATTTCTCTTGTCCAAAAGGGGGATGATGCTATCATATCCGTCCAAGATAATGCAGGTGGAATATCTGCGGATATAGGGAGTAAGATATTTGAACCTTATTTTACTACAAAACATGCCAGTCAAGGTACAGGATTGGGGCTTTTTATGTCCAAGTTGATAGTGGAAAAAAGCCTCAACGGCTCCCTGGGATATCATAATACTCATGATGGAGTGTGCTTTACCCTCACTCTCCCCTCAAGCAAGGAAAAGTAAATGTCCTGCCAAAATATTCTCAAACAAATCTCTGTACTGCTTGTAGAAGACGAGGCGACACTGGCCAATCTCCTGCAAGAAGCCATCAAAGACAGATTCAAGAGTTTTGCTTTGGCCCATGACGGTATAAAGGGACTCGAAAAGGCCAAAGCCATCAAACCGGATATCGTCATCACAGATATCACAATGCCTCATTTGGATGGGCTCAAGATGAGTGCCAAATTGCATGAGAGTAATCCCAATCTACCTATAGTGATACTTAGTGCATACAGTGAAAAAGATTATCTGCTCGGAGCTATCGATGTAGGAGTCGCTAAATATCTGATCAAGCCGTTTGATCCGGATGAATTGCTGGAAATCATATGTGAATTGGCCAAAAAGATCAAGAAATCTCAGGATATTCCCCTGCTTCCGCCATTCCACTATGATCTTGAAAGCGACAAACTGTTCAAGGACCACTCAATGGTCAGATTGAGCAAGCGCGAAAATCTCTTTATCCGCACTCTTATTGGTAGCCCGGGATACTTTATGACACCGGATGATATCAAAAACACGCTTTGGGATGAAGATGGGGTCACAGATGAAAGACTGCGCGTATTCATCAACCGACTCAGGGCCAAAACCGATCCGGATCTGATAGGTAATATCGTGGGTCAGGGCTACGTACTAAACACTGAATCTTTTGGCCCCAAAGGAAAGTAATGATACTCAGACTTATGCTTCTGTTTATATGTTTGGGGGTCCTGTCTCCGGCAAAAACACACAGAAACTATTCTCCTGTCATCAAAAGAGCCTTCGCTCAAGCATCCAAGCCTGCCAAAAAGGTATTGCTCACAGCTCACAAAATGGTTATACGCAGAGTGATCATCAGAGGATCATGTTGGGATTGGCTTAACGCCACATTCACCAAAGCCGGATATGGCAAAAACAAAAGAAAAATAGTCTACAAACAAAGCAAAAGAGGCCCATATGCACCCCCTGCATCTCTCAAGCCCGGCGACTGGCTCTACTATATCAACCATAGCTATGGAGACATTGAGCACAGCGGTATGTTCGTAGGCTGGATAAATCGATCCAAAAAACAGGGCTTGGTACTCAGCTACGGCGGAGAGAGAAGAAATGAGCCCGGCCGCTATAGAGCGTACGATCTTAGCAGCATATATCAGATCATCAGAGCAGTCTCTCCATGAAGAATATAAAGGTGTCTTTTTATGAATGAGATCTCACTGCTTCTGACTCTTTCTGCGGCCATTTGGCTCACTCCTTTTATCTCGAAACTGCTAAGAATGCCTACTGCGCCGGTCGAGATACTTATAGGATCATTACTGACTTATATAGGACTGATAGGAAAGCATGAATATTTCGACTTGATCTCAAATATCGGCTTCTTATATCTTATGTTTCTTGCAGGCCTTGAGACAAATCTCAAAGAGATCACTTCAAGCTCATCTGATACTATCAAAAAGGCCCTTCTGTTTATTGCGACTCTATGGATCCTTGCTATAGCCGGCGGAATCTTGCTGGACTTTCATATGATCACTGTCATTTCACTTCCACTCATATCCATAGGCCTACTCGCTTCACTCTCCAAAACATACGGCAAAGATAGCAGCTGGCTCAAGCTCTCATTTACCGTCGGGGTGCTTGGAGAGGTGATCAGTATCGCGGCGCTGACTGTTCTGGATGCCGCCAGCACTGTCGGATTTGGGGCCAAACTTGCTATAGAGATCGGCTATCTTGTACTTTTTATCGTCGGGATATATCTGCTCTACAGACTGCTTCATATTCTATTTTGGTGGTACCCGGAGATCAAGCTGATACTTATGCCTCGCCTGGACTCATCCGATCAAGATATCAGACTCTCCATGGCATTGTTTTTTATACTCATTGCCGTGATGCTGATGCTCCATCTTGAGCTGGCGCTAGGCGCTTTCATCGCAGGTGTTGCCATCTCTGCGTTTTTCCATCACGAGAAACATCTTGAGGAGAAACTTTCAAGTCTTGGATTTGGTTTTCTTGTGCCCATATTTTTCTTGCATGTGGGAAGCTCATTTGACCTTCAGATGCTAAGCGCTCCGGGGGTAGTGACGGGAGCCTTGAAGATCACGGTCGTTATGTTTGCTATACGCTTGCTTGCAGCCTATCATCTAAGAAACATAAGTACCAAAAAGGATGCCGTGCTTCTGTCTTTGGGTCTATCTATGCCGTTAACTCTGCTTGTAGCGGTAGCTACGATTGGCTACGAATCCAAAAATATTGACATTTATACATACTATATGCTGATACTCGCCAGCCTCATAGAGGTGATAGTCGCTATGGGACTGATAAAGCTTATCGGCAAAAAGGCGTGATCATTTATGATCAATAAAGAGACTGATCTCCACTTAGCTGTATAAGCTCAAAGTACTTTTTCTGAAGCTTTTGGTTGGAGAGCTTGAGAGTTTGCGATTGCTTTTGTAAAGTCTCTTTTTCTTGTTTGAGTTCATAAAGAACACTCAGCGAATTCTCGCCAAAAAGCAAAGTGGCCACATACCAGACAAAAAGAGTCACCCCTATCAGGATAAAAATAATACTCCTCAATGAAAAGTCAAGCCACTCTGTACGGTTTTGTTCTCTTTTGGCAGTGCTCATGTCTTTATGCGAACAGTTCTCCACCGAGATACTCGAACTGTCCCAACTCGGACTCTATGGAAAGGAGTCTGTTGTACTTGGCTATGCGATCGCTTCTGGCTGTTGAGCCTGTCTTGATCTGGCCAGTACCCAAAGCCACCGCAAAATCAGCTATAAAAGCATCCTCACTCTCGCCCGATCGGTGGCTCATTACACAGGTATATCCTGATCTTTGTGCCAGGCGCACTGTCTGCATCGTTTCGCTGACCGTACCTATTTGGTTGGGTTTGATAAGGATAGAGTTGGCGATATCGCGATCAATTCCCTCGGAGAGAATCGCGGGATTGGTCACGAAGATATCATCCCCTACCAATTGTATCTTAGATCCGAGCCTTGCTGTCATTTCCTGCCATCCATCCCAGTCATCTTCGCTGAGTCCATCTTCGATCGATACGATGGGGTACTTCTCAACCATCTGCTCGTAATAGCCGATCATCTCAGAGCTACTAAGCTCTCTATTTTCAGATTTGAGGGTATACTTACCATTCTCATTGATCAGCTCGCTGGCTGCTACATCAAGTGCTATAGCGATCTGTTCTCCGGGTTTGTAGCCGGCTGCCTCGATAGCTTTAATGATCACCTCGATCGGCTCTTCGTTGGATTTAAGATTGGGCGCAAATCCCCCCTCGTCGCCTACGGCGGTACTCTCGCCCATGCCGTCGATGATCTTTTTGAGGTGATGATACACTTCTGCTGCGGCCCGAAGCCCTTCGCTGAAACGATCGAAACCGATCGGCATAATCATGTATTCTTGAAAATCCACCGAATTATTGGCATGCTCACCGCCGTTTATAATATTGAGCATAGGGACCGGCATCACAACCGCATTGGCGCCGCCAAGATACCGATAAAGAGGCATTT
Source organism: uncultured Campylobacterales bacterium (assembly GCA_964520575.1). Taxonomy (GTDB): domain Bacteria; phylum Campylobacterota; class Campylobacteria; order Campylobacterales; family Sulfurovaceae; genus S017-3. Next base: position 40,042 of record CAZFNK010000015.1, read on the forward strand.
TGAGGCTGGCAGCCGCGGCACGTGCGACGGCCATGGAGACACCCAGTACGGCATTGGCCCCGAGATTGCCGTAATTCTCAGTTCCGTCTGTTTCCTTCATAGTCAGATCCACATCGGCCTGATTGTACGGACTCATTCCTATCACTGCTTCTGCCAAAACAGTGTTGACATTTTCTACTGCCTTGAGTACACCTTTGCCCATATAGCGATCCCCGCCATCTCGCAGCTCCAGCGCCTCTCTCTTGCCGGTACTTGCCCCGCTGGGTACGATCGCACTCTCGACCGTACCGTCACTTAGGCTTACCGTCACACGCACAGTGGGATTCCCTCGACTATCCAAGACCTCATTGGCTACTACATCCTCGATAAAGATCATTACACATCCTTCTTGTTTGTTGCGCGTATTTTATCGAAAATGGAGTTAGGGAGTTATGAATTATCTATCCTTCTTCATCGACTGTCAATCCCGCTCCAAACCCGAGAGCTTCTTTGATCTTCTGCTCTATCTCTTCCCTCATTTCAGGATTATCTTTGATCGCCTCTTTGGAATTTTCTTTGCCTTGTCCCAGTTTCTCGGCCCCATAACTGAACCAAGCTCCTGATTTATCGATAATATCGAGCTTGACACCATAGTCTATGAGTTCACCCTCATAGCTGATCCCCTCACCGAACATGATGTCAAACTCTGCCTGGCGGAACGGAGGAGCAACCTTGTTTTTGACCACTTTGGCTTTGACACGGTTGCCTATCTGTGACTCACCCTGCTTAAGAGTGGCTATACGGCGTACATCTATCCTGACTGATGCATAAAATTTCAGAGCATTACCGCCTGTAGTGGTCTCCGGAGAGCCATAACCCATAGTGCCTATCTTCATCCTGATTTGGTTGATAAATATCACTGTGGTGTTAGTCTTGTGGAGTATGGCAGTCAGCTTGCGCAGCGCCTGGCTCATAAGGCGCGCCTGAAGCCCCACATGTGTATCGCCCATATCCCCTTCTATCTCTGTCTTAGGTGTTAGAGCCGCTACCGAATCGACCACAATCAGATCAACCGCCCCGCTACGAGCCAGAGTCTCAAGTATATCAAGTGCTTGCTCGCCGAAATCGGGCTGGCTTACCAGCAGATTATCAGTATCTACTCCAAGATTTTTGGCATACACGACATCGAGCGCATGTTCGGCATCGATAAACGCACACACCATCTCCTGCTTCTGAGCCGAAGCGATGGTCTGAAGTGCCAATGTGGTTTTCCCCGAAGATTCCGGGCCGTACACCTCGACGATTCGCCCCTGGGGTATCCCGCCAATCCCCAGTGCCATATCCAGCCCCAATGAGCCTGTGCTGATAGCCTCTATAGGCTCAAATTCCTTGTCTCCCAGGCGCATCAGGGCACCTTTGCCAAATGTCTTGTCTATCTGTTTAATAGCCATATCGAGAGCTTTTTGTTTTTGAGGATCCATTGCCATTGTCATTTCCTTTTCCTTTGTCGTTAGAATTTTATCCAAAAGTTCTGGATAACTTGTAATGGCATTGTAGTATGAAAAACAGCAAGAAGAAAAAAATATGTCAAATTGTCATATTTTTATGATGTTTTAGAAAATTTATGAAGATTTGTTGAAAAGGTGCGTTTGTCAACGCACCGAAAAAGAGCCAAATCGGCTCAATGTTTAGAAGTCGTAAGTGATCCCTGCGCTTATGACATTGGAGCGTACTTTGTTGGTACCTGCATCACGCAACAGGTTTTGATAGTCTACGAATGCTCCCCAGCCTGTCTCTTGGTCGCCCTGACCGTCACCTGAAGCAAAGTCATACTCCATACCCCCACCAAAACTCCAGCCGTTGCCTTCATAGATGGGTTTTTTCTTATAATCACAGTCTATACGAGTATGACCATAGCCTATAAGTCCATAGATATTAACAGCATCAGAGATATGAATCTGCGGTTTGGCATATAGTCCGTAGTGGGTTGTGGTCGCGAAGTTTTTGCTCAATTGCGAACGCAAAAAACGCGCTTCGATACCAAAATAAGGGTTAAAATCATACCCTATACGGAGTATCCCGCCGAAGTTGCTCGTATCGTACAATCGTTTCGCGTCGGGATTTTTGGCACATGGACATGTTGTGCTCACTATCCCGATAATCCCCCCTACACCGATATAAAACGGCACGGTCACAGGAGCGACCGGAGACCTTGCCGGCTCAGTGTTTTTCCCAGCCTCCAAAGCAGCAGTCACAAATAAAATGCTTATAAAAAATGTCAGGATTTTTTTCATCTAAACTCCCCTTTTTCTGTTTCACGTCGTACAAATACCAATGCCATTATCATGGTCATAATCATCATTATACCCAAAGAAAGTTTAGACATCGCATCCCCGCTGTCAGATTCGATGTTGTCGCATCCGCAGTTGATCCCTGCATCGAGGGTGATCTTGTTTTCGCCCGCTTTGGCATCCACAGCGACGGTGACGACGCCGTCTTCTCCCACGTCGCTGTCGGCAGCATCCGAAGTGGTATCGGCACCGGTAAAGACATAGCCGTCATCTTTATATTTCTGCGGGATATGGAATCTCACTTTGTATTTGCCCGGAGGCACATCAAATCCGTATTTGCCGTTGGCGTCTGTTGTGGTGGTAACAGGCTTGCCGTCTGCACCTATGACGGGGTCTCCATTCTCATCAAGCAGCTCGACCAAAGCATCCGCAACACCCTCTTCGTCGTCATCCTGGATGCCGTCTTTGTTATCATCGATCCAGAAATAATCCCCGATATGCGCAGTAGGTGTGATACCGGCATCTATGCTCATATCGCTATCACCCCAGTTCATCTCGATCAGAGAGGTTTTGTTGCTGTGCCCATGGACGTTGGAATCTTTGTCGTCGGTACAGGGAGGACAATCTTTGGTGTAGTAGTACCCGTCATCAAACTCCACCTGGTACTTGCCCGGCTCCTTGATGACAAATTCATAATGACCGTCCGCATCAGTCGTAGTGGTCTCGACCACGTTACCCTGCTCATCAAGCAGTGTCACTTTGACGCCGGCTACGCCCTTTTCTCCCTCATCTTGGGCTCCGTTGCCGTTATCATCCATCCAAACCGTATCGCCCAGATGCATCTCGCCTAGGAACGGCATCGTTACAGTCGCCGGATCACTCTTGACGCCTGCAGCATCGGTAGTGGTATAGGTAAAGACCATCACCGGATTGCCCTCGACCGGATCGACGGTGAGTTTGGCCGGATCGTAGTTTTCGATCACTTGGCCTGCTGCAACGGGCTGACCGTCGTAGTAGAGGATACCGGTTGACGGATCGGGCAGGGTCTCGATGGTAATGGTCGTGGGGGTACCGTCTTCGCTGTCGCTGATCGGAAGCGGGGGAACCGGATACTGTGCATCGCCGGATGGATTGGGCTGAGCAGGCTCGGTCTTGTCTTCTGCTTCCGGCTTGTGGTTGATACCGAAGTCAATCTGCGGAATTCCGGTTGTCCCCAGGGAGACCTTGATCGCACCGTCTGCCGTACCGTCATCTCCTTCACCGGCAGAGTTGATGTTTTCTCCGGTATTGTTCCAGGCATCGGGCAGTTTGGTCGATGTGGCATTGGGCTCAGTAGAGATCACCAACTGATATTCTGTATTGGCCGTCACACCATCTGTTCCAAGGAACTGATAAGTACCGTCATCGTTCAGCGGCTTGGTGGCAATCGGGGTACCGTTGGCATCCAGCAGGGTTACGTAGATCTGCTCGCCGTTTGGTTTGCTGATGGGCTGGCCGTCGACTTTGCCGTTGTTGTTGGCGTTGCCGTCATCAAAGAGCGTTCCGCTGATCCCAAGACCGTTAAACGGCATCGTCACCGTCGCCGGATCACTCTCTACACCGGCTGCGTCGGTAGTAGTGTAGTGGAACACGACCGTCTGGTCACCATCAATCGGATCGACGGTGAGTTTGGTCGGATCGTAGTCTTTGATCACCTGACCGACGGTGACCGGTGTACCGTCATAGTAGAGGGTGGCGTTATCGGGGAGGTCCTGGATGGTGATGGTAGCGGGCTTGCCGTCCTCTGTGTCGGTGACATTGAGTTCGGGTACTTGCACCTGGGTATCCTGACCCGGGTTGAGCTGGACCGACT
>CAZFNK010000016.1:0-28558 GCA_964520575.1 uncultured Campylobacterales bacterium
CAGGATCTTTAGCCGTTGCAGTAGCCTGGTTGGTGATGTTGCCGTCATTGATATCCTGCTGAGTTACAACATAATCAACGGTTGCAAATCCAAGAGCTCCAGGAGGCAGATCATCCACATGAATATTAACGGCTCCGATCCTGCTGTCGTTGATCACAATATTGCTCAAAGGAACATTGCCGGTATTGACCACAGAGAATAGATACGAAATAGTGTCTCCGGCGTTCAAAACACCGTCAGCCCCCTTGTTGACCGTACCGGTCTTCTCGAGTGCAATATTTGGCTTGCTTACATCAACAATCTTAAAACAAAAGCCTTTGAAATAAACAGAATTAGGACTCGGTTTATGTCCACTTCCATATACCGGATCTTCATAATGGACTACATATACCTTCTTGGCACCGTTAGAGAGCTCCGTTGTACCAAGGTCAGTAACTTTGTCGCCATATTCTATATGATCGGCTATATCTTGAGTATAGCTGGTATTTATTTTATTATTTTGATCATCTACAAATACAACTCGCACCTCCTCATACCCTTGAGAATCATTTTTGCGTCCAGTATATCCATCCCATGTGAAGGCATCATTGATAGTTACTTTTACCGGAGAATTAAGTGAATTTCCAAATATGGATGTAATATCGATACGTGTCGTACCCCCATCTACAAAGTGTGCACCTTTATTGCCATTGCTTGTGTTTTTATATAGTTCAAACCCTGCCTCACAGATCATTTTACGGAAAATTCCCATATCGACAGAAAGAATATTGGCACCTGGAGTTAATTCAACAAGTGCAGTTTCTCCTGTTTGTATATCAGCATCACTATCTTTGGCATCATCATTGCCCCGATCTTTGGGTGATACGACATATCCATCTGGCAGAGAATCCAGATCAAATCGGACCCTATATTTGCCGGCAGGAAGATCCTCAAAAAGATAGTTACCGTTCTCGTCAGTCTGGGTTGAAGTGACACTGTTACCATCTTCGTCCAAAAGAGTCACCGTCACATCAGGTACGCCCACTTCGTTACTATCCTGGATACCGTTTTCGTTGACATCATACCAGACACGATCCCCAAGTCTTGCTTTTTTATCTTCTGCTTTGCAGCCGATAAATTTGCCGAACAAACCAATACCACGAGCCGGATGATCTGCTGCATTTGTATTGATTTCCTCATAAATAATTGTAACTTTTCTGGTCCCATCTGGCAAATAGACCTTGACACTACCCCTATCATCGTCATCTGAATTGTCGTTGGGGGTTAAGTATTGGGCCGTATTGCCGCTGGCTACAACTGTAGGATTGGACTGATTTACAACTGTCAAAACAGGCTCGCCCACATCACTTAAAACTGTTACCTTGTCGTCCCTTTCATTCTTTGTGCATTTACTTGAGCAACGAAATGAGTCAATATCAGAGATCAAAAATGAAGAGTCACGTACCGGTGCAGAGAAAGTTAATGTAATTATAACAGGTGACGTTCCTGTATTTGGAGCTGGATCAAAAATTACACCCAGATCACTGATGCCTCCAAACAAATGTGCCGTACCATCTTCACTATCAATATATGGGCTATGCAGATCTTGAATGGCAAAGCTTCCTTTAGATTGATTTTCTATATCAATCGTGGCTCTCATTCCATTTGAGAATGTTATTATGCCGTGTCTCTCCCCATCCTTCCAGCCACTGCTATCCCAGTTATAATTCAAGAAACATTCATCGGACTGCTCTTGATATATACCCATATCCCATCTTCGGTCTGTCTGATTGCTTCCAAGAGATATGATATCTGTTTTGCCGGTGTCAGGGTCAGCATCACTGTCTTTGGCATCATTGCTGCCTTGATCCTTGGGTGAGACAAAATAACCTTGAGGCAAGGTATCAAGATCAAATGCTATCCTATAACTGCCCACACCAAGATGCTCAAAAATATAAACACCGTTTGCATTCGTATGTGTTGTGGCAATCGTATTGCCAGAGCCATCCAGCAAGCTGACCTTGACTCCCTCTACACCGCTTTCTCCCGAATCTTGTATGCCGTTGCGATTACTATCGTACCATACCCTGTCTCCTATAGCCCCGCTGACACATTTGACTGTCCAACTGTCATCCTCTCTGACACCAGGCAATCCCGAATTGTCTTCTGGATTGATAGGGTGACCAATGGCATATGCATGGTTTACCAAACTTGGACAATCATTTGATTTGGGAGTGTATGATCTGTCAAACTCTTTTACTTCACCGGCATATACTACGCTCCACCATATTTTATGGTTTCCGTCAGGATTTAGCAGAGGATCATATACAGAAGCGCCGCCATGCAGTACTACATCACCACAATTTTCTACTCTAAAATGATAATCAAAAGCTTCACCGACAGTCATACTGGATGGACCGGTTTTTTTGAAACTTACACACGATTTATAAAATCCGAAATCAACATGTTTTTGGCATTTGCATGAACATAGAGATACGGTTACATCATGTGACTCCTGATCTCCGTCACTGTCTATTTTGTCATCATTGCCGGCATCCTCTTCGGTAGCATACCAATCAGATGAAGAACTTGTGCTGTCCATTACGCCACCAGACTCAAAATTGCTATCCATGACCTTGACACGATAGGTAGAGCGCGCAAGATTTGAAAATTTATAATTTCCGTTTGAGTCGGTATGAGTAGTTTTGATCAGCCTTCCATTCTTATCATACAATCCGATCAAGACATTGCTGATACTTGGCTCGCCCGAGTCCTGAATACCATCAACCTTATGACTTTGGTTGTGATACTTGTCATGCCACACTCTACCGCTGATATAATAAGAGGTATTATTGTTATTTGAGCTGCTGTCTTTGAAACCAAAATCAAGAGTCGTATTATTTTGACCCAATGCACCGGTCTTATAAAGAATAGTAGAATATCCGTTGTAAATAGAAGGATCGCCGTCACTGTCTCTGGCGTCATCATCTGGATCATTCACGTTTACATAGGTTGCATCTTTGCCCCTTAGAGACTCGGCACCAAGCGGTATAGCCAAAGCATAGTTTCTATGTGCTTTTATAGTATGAGAGCCGAACATATTGGTATTATTTGGACCGCCAAAACCGTATTTGCCGCTTGAATCAGTATAGGCTTCGCCTACTTTAGTATCTATATATCCATTGCCGTCAGTATCCTCCCATAGCTGAACGGGTACATCGGCGATAGAGGGCTCGCCTGCATCCTGCAAACCGTTTTTGTTGCTGTCGTACCAGACTCTGTCTCCAAGATAGATGCTGTTTTTATTGTTGTCGCCGCCTTTACACGAGATTGCCTCATAGTCAGAATATTTTGGGAAATGTTTTATTTTGGTAGCTACACCTGAGTATTTATCAATACTCCACATAGTATCGTCATGATTGCCGTCATCACCGGTAGTACCATAAAGTATATCACCTCCATAAAAGGTGAGACCCTCCATATCGTTTATCCCATTACCGTTATTGTCTATCAGTCGCCCAATATCTTCTACTTCACCGTTATATTTGTTTATTTTGACCAAATGATCTCCGCCTCTGCCAGAGATATTGGCTATGGCATACATCTGACCTGAAGAATCAATAGCAATATCATCTATGTCATCCATACCGGTCTCTTGTTTGCTTCTAATAATTACATAATCTTTTCCTGAACCAAAAGCATTAGGTATATACGATCCGGTCTCAGGATCGATCAAAAACAAAACATCATTATAACCCGATGTTTTTCGTGTCACCCCATACAGCTTGCCATTGCTTGGATCAAACTCCAAACTATCAACATCGCTGAAAGATATCCGACCATCAGAACCATGTCCGGTGCCAAATCTTCCAATAGCTGTAAAGTGTCCATTGGCTGTATCAATACGCCCGAACTTTGAAGCATTTGCGCCATACAATACTCGCCCGTCTAGACTCAGGGCAATAGCTTCAACGTCCTTAACGTCAAGTTTTCCAATGGTGCGGAAATTATTTCCGTCAGGTTTGATATAGATCAGCTTATCCTTCGAATCAGGAACAGCATAGCAGATCTTGCTGCTTTGATCATTAGCATTCGCAAAGATGCTAAAGCCGATAAGAGCAGTAAAAAGAAAAAGAAATTTACTTACAGAAGAGTGAATTCTTACGGTTTGAGCGGCTGCTTTCATTTATTACTTTCCTCCTTAAAAATGGAATATACAATGATGCAGCCCGACTCTCTTTCCTCCCCAGGTAAAAGACCCGTAGCTTTCCGTCCCTACCTCACGATAGGTTTGGCTTTTGATCGCAGATATTATATCATAATCAAAATAAAAAGTTACCTTAATGTGTCAAAAATAATTGCCAATCTGTACAATTTTTTATCTACCTTTTTATGCTTACACCCCATAGTTTGGTATCAGGATGCCAAAAGGCGTCATAGTGTGTTCTGTCTTTTTTGGCGGTGCGGGCTATCATACTGTATGTGAATGGAATGGTTTGAAGCTCGAGATGATTGGGGCCTTTGATCTTGATCTTGCGTATGTGCTCGTTGGGATCGGGAATTTCCAGAAGTCTCACGGGTGTTTCCGACAACTTACCCTTATCGATTGCAAAAGCATAAAGTCCGTTGTCTCTTGCTGATCCTGCAAGGAGGTATTTTCCTTTGGCTGCATGCAGTACAGCTAGCGTCAGAGCATCAAATCCATTTACCCTTTGCAATATTTTTTTTGCAGACGGATCGATATGGTAGATCACCCCTTTTTGGCTCTTGTAGTCAGATTCATCTATGGCTGAAACCCACAAGCTCTTGTCGTCACAATCATAAGCCAAGGCATTGATACCGTAAGGGTTGTGCTCGCTGGGATGTACATCATCCATCTCCATCCAGATGGAGACTTTGCCTGTGTTGGTATCAAGACGGTATATCTTTTTCTGGAGATTGAATGTAGTAGGATGTATCGATATAAACGGTGTGGGGGCTAGATAGATATTGCCTCTCTTATCCAGCGTGTAGGTGCTGAAATGCTCATACTGTTCCCATTGCCTGGGATGAAGTACTTTTTGAAACTTTTTGCCATACAGGAGAGCCACACCTTTGAAGCGCTTTTGCGAAAGATCTATGATGACTGGCTGAGGTATATGAAGCCGGCGCAAAAATGCAGGAGGTTTGGCACATGTTCCTTCAGGGACAAATTTTCCTATATCTATCTGCCTGAGTGTTTTTTGGGGGAGGAGTTTGTTTTTGCCAGAGACGACCAAAAAGGCCGCTACTCCCACCAATACTACTGAAAGCACAATTGGGAGGTAGCGCCTCATAGTACTTCTTCGATCAAGCTACAGCATCTTCTTCAGGCAAGAAACGCACAGCCAACAACAAAGTCACGATCAGCATCAAAATCAAAGCAAAAGTACCCATCGAATCAACCTTGTCTTGACTTTGAATTTCGCAAGGACATGGCCCCTTACCTGCAGATGTACCTGAAGCGGCCTTCTTGGGTGCAGTCTTGGTACCTGCTGCTGCGCCACTCGGCGTATCATCACTTGCCGCATCTACTGCAGGAGAGATAATGGTGATAGCTGCAGGATCGATATCATCGCAGCCGCCCTGAGCATAGTCCGGATCATCATCCTTGTCATTTTGGCTGCAAGTACCATCACCCGGATTTGAATCCGTATCGTTCAGGTCAAATTCGTTGTCTGCCGATTTTATCTCTGCTATATTGATAATAGTAGTATTGACATCTGCATTTTCATTTATTTTGAAAGTTATTTTTACAGTTTCGCTTTCGCCTGCCTTTATCAGCGGGATTGGAGTTTTTAGCGTCGCTACTTCGCCGGATTGCGTCCAGTTACCATCCTGCAAACTCAATCCGTCCGGGATAATGTCCTGTACCTGCACTTGCGTTGCGTCCACATTGCCCTGGTTTGTCACAGTGATATCAAATATCACAGTTGACCTCGCTGTTCTGGTCTTGGGACCTTCCAAAGTCTTTTTGATCGCAAGGTCAAACACCCTCTTGACAAACCCGAAGTCCACGGACATATTGCCCAATTTCTCGGCGCCATTGTCCTGATCATCACCTACACCTTTATTCGCTTCATCAGGCTCAGTATTGGCCCACAGACCAAACACGCCTGAGCAGTTGCCGTCCGCGAAGTTGGAATCAAGGAAGCTGTCGTTGTCATCTACAGAAGTGTTGATCGGTGTTTTGGTATAGACAAATTTCTTGTCTTTGGGCGTTTTTACTACACAGACTTTATATTTGCCCTCAGGGAGGTTACAGAATTTGTAAGTACCTTCTTTGTCAGATTCACAGGAAGTGTTGACATCATTTACCAGATGGCCGTTTATATCTACAACGCTTTGATTTGTTTCAGCAGATATCAAGCGTACCGTTGCGCCGCATATACCGGGCTCACCTTTGCCCTGATACCCATCTTTGTCAGTATCTTCCCATACATACGATCCGATACACATCGGTACGACACTCAGCACCTCTACATCCCCGCCGATGCCTTTGTAGTCGTATTTGGAATTACTATTACCATCATTTTCTGTAGATGATTTGACGGATTTATATGCAACTGCATTTGCGATTGTACCTCCCGAGGGATCAAAATCAGAACTAAATTTCATAAATCCATGAACACCATTTTCAGAAGTAATATCCGAATAAGTAGTATAAAATTCAGTTGTATCACTTTGAATATCCTGCCAAACTGCTACACCGCCATAGCCATCATCTGGACCATATGCCAATGTGTTTTGAGTGGTGCTTCTAAGAGGAATACTTCCCGCGTCGTATCTATTTTGACCTGTACGCTCATTAGCATCATTTGTGCCTTCAGGGGTGTGTTGTGTTGTGCCTGTTCCTGGTACTTTATCGCTTGCTATATTGTATCTATCTCCATCATCTTTATTTTTCTTCAGAAGATATACTGCCCCGCCATGGTTATAGCTTGTGGCAAAATTTTGTTTACACCCTGTTCTGATACCCACAAGCAATTCACTATCCGGTGTAAATGCAAGATCTGAATACGCCACCCAGCCATTATCATAATCACTGCCACCTATATCTTGTGTATAACGGATCTGATCAGTTAGTTTGGCATGTTGATCGATTGCTGTACTCTCAAGACCTCCATCAGGTTTAATCTCAATAGAAAATAACTCCGGCTGATATCTTGATTGGTTACCGCTTACATTTATTGTACCGTAATAAAGTTTCTTGCCGTCGGGGGAAACCGCAAGACCATAAGCAGATGAACCTTTTCCATCATCTCCCATTCCACCCAAACCAGTATCAAAATGATCTTTAATCACACCATTGATGTCGATACGATAGATATTGCCGTCATAAAAATTTGACACAAAAAATTGTTTATGCACTTTATCATAAGCAATATTTCCCAAACCGGCACCTGTAGTGCGACTAATTTCGTTATTTCTGCCGCAGACTTGATGTTTGAAGTTGATCGCTTTTTGAGGCAAAACGGCAAAAACACTTGGTTCTCCGCTCTCGGCATCAATTTTATAAATTGTTCCGGCAGCAGACAAGTTATTATCACCTCCACCAATATCACCATATTTTACCGGAACAAGACTGTTACCGCTATTGCCTACACCAAGATACCCAGGAGAATAGTTGGCAGATGCACTGACGTATATATTGCGCTCTTTATCGATAGCGATTCCATAAACATTCCCTATATGATCAATATTCCATCTTGCATCACCTTGTGTCCCCATTGGAAAAGAGTGCGTTTCACGGTCACTGTAATTATGACCGGTTGTATCATATAGTCTAAGTGTTGCATTGCCATCACCGTTGCCCGCATCTGGCGATACCCCAAAAGTATGAACAGCATAGCCTGGCTGGAGTAATGTATCTGCACTTGCAGAGACCACCAGGCCTATAGTAGCGGTTGCCACAAGAAGTGTTTTGAGTTTTGTGTGTTTCATTTGTTTTCTCCCCGTATTGCGCATGTCATTCCCGGCTGCTTCCGCACTTCACGAAAGTCCTTGGATTTTGACATTTTTTTCAAACAAAAGTTTGATATGCGATAATATTAACAGAAGAAAACTTTTTCTATACTTAAAAATATCAAAACTTATCGTAAAAAATATAAAAACAGATGAATTTTATCTATTTTGGTGAAGATATAGGGACAAATTTGGGTCCTACGGTACATGGCCAAATCTTGACAAAGGCATTTCCGTCATCTCCTATCCGAGTATCAGCCCAGCAGTATTCATGTCCTTCTCTGGAGTCATTGCGTATATGGGGAATATACCAAATGACCAAGTGTTCATTTTTGATATTCTCTCCACTTACGAAGCGCTCAGGGCCGTCTTCGTCAAGCTTACAGCAAGACCCCAGTGTCAGCATATCCTTATCGCCCTCAGATTCATGGAAACGGGTCACGAAGAGATTGGCACGATCCCCTCTGCTGCCATCCCCAAACTGTCCACGGTTTGGCTCGATGTAGTAGCCGGAGCTATTTTTATCGCCGAAGGCTATCTTGTATAGATAGAGTTCCGGGTTTGTTTTGTTGTTATCTGTCAGATTAGAGCCGATCTGGCCTGCATCTGGCTCGGTCCCTGAGCCTTCTGATTGATCGATCTCTGAGCTTGCTGAAGGGCCTCCTGCCTGAACTCCGAACTCCGAACTCCGAACCCTAAACCCTGAACCCTGAACCCTATCTGCCCCCTCAGCCTGCCAAAGAACTCCCTCCTTTTCCCAGAGCTTCCATTCCTCACCGCTTAGAGAATAAAATTTTTGTGAGTTATGTCCTAGATCGATCCGCATTACAGGACGATACAGAGCATTGTCTCCGCAACCTCTGCCTTTGTTGACCCCCACTACCCTGAAAGACCCGTCATCATAAAACTCAAACCTGTTCTCATAACGATAATTGCAGGCCATAGGCCATTTGGGATTGCGGAAATCCTGAGTCAGCATAAAGCCGTTCTTGTTTTGCAGCGGACGGATTTGGGGACCATTGAATGCCAGTACAACAGAGGTAGAAAACATGGGACACCCCATCGCATCATTGTAGCCAAACATAAATGATCCATCATCCCCTCTGACATATTCCACTCTGCGCCCTTCTATAAATGTCGGAGCAGCAGTATCGAGATCTTCTCCGCCGCTTTTTTGCTTGTATGCCACATGCCAGTCCACTATCTTGGCAGATCGCAAAACCGGTTTGCCGTGAAATTTGACATTTCTTATTTCAAGTCCGTCTGAGGCTGTTAGATGATATGTGATCTCCCATCCGTTCTTTTTGAGTATATTGTCTTTCTGGCAGAAGTTCTCCATGATATATCTGTTTTCAAGAGTGCGTTCTGAGATACAGGCAGGGGTTGTGGTCTTGCCAAGTCCTGCCCATTTGGCAGCTGCCAGACGCATATCTGTCAAGTCCACGACCGCCCAAAGAGCCTGCTCTTTGTACTGGTCTGCAAAAGTAGGAGCTACGCATAGATGCATAGTGTTTTCGCACGGAGACTCTTTCATGCTGCCTCGCACATTGGCCATCGTGATCTCATTTTTGTGCGGAGTGTGGCCAAGCTCTTTTTTGACTTCGGGTGCATTCAGGGCGATAGCTTCGGCTATCTTCTGGAGACGATAGCTGATATCGGGCTGGGTATTTGGGAAATAATCGACCTTAAGCACTTCGCCGCTCTCCACATCCACAATAGCCCTGGTAGTTGCATTTGTTACAAAGTTGTATTTTTCTGCCTGATAACATTTATGCTTTGCACATATCTTTTTTGATTTTTCATCAAGAGATGACACGATCGCAGGTAGGATACGCATCATATCATTGTGCATGGTCTTGTCTCCTGCTCTGGTATCTTTGAGGAATTTTGGATCGTTCAATAAAATCTCCTGAGCCTTGCGAGCCCCTTCGTCAAGTTCACTCTCAGGCAAAGGTAAAACTGCCTGCCCATTGGCTATTATTGACTTGAGGTCTGATATGTATTGTTGCACTTGGGGTGTCTGCCTGTAAACCTTGGGATCGTATTGAGGAAGAATGATCCGCTCCTTAATCTCGGTAACCACTTTTTGAGTTTTTGCCGGATCGTTTTGTGGCCAAAACCAGTAAACCCCAATCCCTATCAACCCCACAATTAAAATCCCAATACTTATCTTTGTCTCATTGTTCATTGCAAAATTTCCTTGTTTTCTAATTTTTACTTTTTTACCCTTCCATCTCAAAATAGTAGGGGGGCTGGTTTTCTATGAAGATTATAACACCCAAAGCCAAAATAAAAATTACTACGCTCCATGGGAGGACTTTGGAATTTTTAGTCGCCGGCACCCATGGAGAGATAACAAACAACGCCATAAAGAGATGTTGTACTCTAAAACCGTTTTCTCTATCGAGACCGGCAGCAATAATTGCTATCAAAAAAGCGAAGATGATCTGCTGCCACCAAATATCAGGGGTAGTCCTGGGATCAGTCAACATAAATACTACAAATACTACAAATGAAACAGCATAAAATCTCTCATATACCATCTCGAAAGTCATCACGGGATCATAACCGACAACCATGAAATATTCCAATATCAAATAAAATACAACAAAAGCCAAAGGTATGGTCCACCGATCAACTCTTGTCAAGATAGAGATTGACAAAACGACAACCAATACCCTCATCCACAGCTCATCGCCCAACTGTCCGGTTATTATATGAGATTTGCTGTAAAACAACGATATAGCCGCAATCAAAGCAAAGTTTGAGGGGTTAAAAAAATGTCGATTGTCTGCTGTCAACATATGCTTTTGGATGATTGACAATATAATGACAACAAGATATATCCACCACTCTGTAGAAGCCAACATCAGCACTACCCCCAGAGTAGTTGATAATACAGAAAAAGATATATAAGGAATCTTCTTGTTTTTTATAAATAAAATAATATGCTCAATGATAAAAGCTGCCAGTAATAGCAAAATAATAGAAGACAAATTAAGGTAAATATTACCGAAGATCTTGCCTGCTGCAACAAGAAGAGAGAGAATTATAAACTGATGAGTCTGAATACCTGGGAATTTTGGTAAACGACTTGACACCGGCAAATCAGTTCTCTGTTTTGCCGCTTTTTAGTGCATACCCCATTTTGCTATATGACTCAAGTGGCAGATCCGGCAGTATCTGGCGCACTGAGTAGACAAGAGTACGCAATGATGAATCTGCAAATACTCCATCCGGCCACACCTCATCAATAATCGTATCATAGTCAACTATTTGATTGAAATGGATAGCAAGAGTCTCGATAAGCTTGATCTGCTTTTTGTTTAGCCTTACCGGGTTATTATTGTGATAAAGCGTATGAACTTCGAGATTGAAGTAAAACTCGGGGCTGATCTGCACTATATTTGAGGACTCCTTGAGGCCTGAACTTGCCGGAGTATCAGCAGGCTTCTTGTTTTTATCTATATTGAAACGTTTATAAGCTATCCCTATGGCCACTTCTACGTCTTTTGCGCCAAAAGGCTTGGTGATGAAACCGTACGGAGAGAGATCCATCACCTCTTCAAGGGTCTCGCCATCACTATAGGCAGAAATAAACACTATAGGTATATTATATTGTTGCAACAGGCTTCGAGACAGCTGTATCCCATCCTCTGCACCTTTGATATTGATATCCATAAGTATCATATCGCAAGAATCTTTAGTCACAGCGGCTCTGGCATCGGCTGCATTATCATAACATCCGGCCACTTCGACTCCCAGGCTCTCAAGTATTCCTGTCAAATGGCGCTGAGACATCAGCTCATCTTCAACTATAATAACTTTTGAAGGCAAATCCATTGTTCTACTCCCCTTTGGCAAACGATACTACGATGGAGACACCAAACTCACTGTTGACAGATACCGAACTGTCATTCAGGAAAGCCGCCATATCATGGATCATAGAGACACCAAGTGTCTCATCTCCAAGCTCGTCAGGATCATATCCCTTGCCAAAATCCTGTATATGAAGCATACACTTTCCGTCTTTGTGAGTCAATGTGACATCAATTGTACCATCAAAATCATCATAAGCATATTTAACGGCATTTGAAACAGCCTCATTTACGATCAAGCCCACATTCAGCGCTTGATGCATCTCCAACTCACATTTGTCGATATGTAATTGTATCTCATTGGACGTCATTAGTTGCAGGTTTTTAATGATAGCTCCTAAATATTCAGACATCTCGATCATGTCTCGAGACTTCTCATCATAAAGATTTTGGTGTAGATAACTCATTGCCTTTATGCGATCTACATGGTTTTGGAACATCTGTTTGTATTTTGGGTCGTGCACTTTGAATGACTGCGTTTCAAGCAGTCCCATCATTACCTGCATATTGTTCTTGATGCGGTGATGCATCTCTTTGATGAGGAAATTTTTTTCATCTATATTTTTTTGTAGTTTATCTTGACATAATGAGAGTCGAGTACTGTAATGATAGTAAAGGAACAAAATAATCAATAATACAATCAATATGCCCAAAATACAATATAGCAAAGCACAAAACCCCATTTTATATCATATCATCACCCATCTAAGATCAAGGTGTTGTTTCTGCGCCAAAATACAAAGCTGAATCTATAACTATAATTTTGAATGATGATATCTTATTTGTGCTTAAAGAATTACATTTTGGGAATAGTTTTTATACTTTTTGTCTGTGCAAGAGGACAGGGGAGAGAAATGCCCCCTTGCACGAGAACAGGAGAAATAATGGGCTCTCTAACGATTAGAAATCGTAAGTTACGCCGGCTGAAATTATATTGACATTTGTCCTGGCAGGACTGTCGTGATAAGCAAGGTTCTGCCAATCAACAAACAGACCCCATCCCTCTTCTTCGTCACCCTGTGCTCCCTTGTCACCAGAGAGATCATACTCTATGCCTGCACCGAAACTAAAGCCGTTTTTGGTGAAGTTGTTGTTATTTGTATCAGATGCTGTACACTCCACCTCGGTATGACCATATCCGGCCAAGCCATATACATTGATCAAGTCAGTAATATGGTATTGGGGCTTGAGGTATATGCCATAATGAGTGGTTTTGGCAAAATCTACGCCAAGATTTGCATGAAGAGCACGTGCCTCAATACCAAAGTATGGATTAAAATCATATCCAATACGAACGATTCCTCCAAAAGTAGAATCTTTCATGCGACCGTTATCGGCTCCTGCACATGAACAGTCGCGGCTATTCCCACTCCATATCCCGCCTATACCTATATAGAAAGGATTTGGTGTCACTACCGGTACGACTTCTGTCTCTACCGGCTCGACATTTTTTCCGGCCATTGCGTTAGCGCTGGCAAGCAAGGCGCCAAGTGCGAGTGCGCTTAACATCTTTTTCATGGTCTTTCCTTTGTTTTGGTTTCCGACACTGAAATCGTAACTTAATATTCTTTAACATAAACTTAAAATTAATGAATATTAGATATTAATTAATAAAAAATGTACGAAAAATTAATGGAAACTCTTGATTTTTAGGAAAATTATTTGCGAAGATAGCTTAACAAAACATCGATAATATCGTCATCATCTTTGCTTTTTGCTTCAAGTATTATTTTTTTTGTATCTTTTTCTAAAAAATCTATAAAAATTTTATTTTGATATGAAGAAATATGAGAAATGTCTTTATTTTTAGCCAAAACCTTAATCAAGATCACATCGATAAACTGTTTTGTAAGGGTATCAAGGGTGCCAAATCGATCAGATATCTCCTCTTCTATCTCATATACTTCATCTATGCTTTCGCATTGTGAGAGTCTGCGATACAGCTCCAGCCGCAAACGATCTTCGGGTATGAGTTCTTCATTGAGATAAGCACTTATGTTTAGCTTGACTTCTACCTGATGGGCTGCTTCGCGTGATTTGCCGCTAAGCTCTCTTATAGCGTCTTCAAGCATTCTCAGATACAACGAGTAGCCTATCTGCTTGATATGCCCGCTTTGGGCTTCACCTATAATATTGCCGCCGCCTCTGATCTGCAGATCATGAAAAGCCAGCGTAGCACCGTTTCCAAGCTCACTATGTGATTCAAGCGCCAAAAGACGACGTTTGGCGGCATCTGTAAGCACATCGGTATCCTCCACCAAAAAGAAACAATACCCTTCACGGCCTCCACGCCCTACCCTGCCCCGCAGCTGGTGAAGATCCGCCATCCCAAATCTGTCTGCACCGTCAACTATCATTGTGTTGGCATGAGGCATATGGATACCGGACTCCACAATAGAGGTAGAAAGTAGTACATCATATTCACCTGCTTCAAACTTCATCATCTCCTCTTCGGTCTCTTTGGCAGAGATCTTGGAGTGCAGTACTGCTATACGAAGCTTGGGTAGGATTTCATGCAGCTTCTTTCTTTTGGCCTCTATGCCGGCGATAGAGTTATATACATAAAATACCTGACCGCCACGGCGCAGCTCCCTGCTAATGGCTTCTTTGATCACTTTAGGGTCATAGCTTTTGACAAATGTACGTACCCCTACGCGCTCCTGCGGGGGTGTGAGTATCTCACTGAAACTTTTAAGCTCCGATAATGCCAGATTGAGACTGCGGGGTATCGGAGTAGCCGACATACTGAGCACATGGACATCTATCGCCATCTCTTTGAGAGCTTCTTTTTGCTTCACGCCAAATTTGTGCTCCTCATCTATCACCACAAGAGCCAGATTGGCAAACTTGGCCCCTATAAGAGCATGAGTCCCCACAACCACATCTATACTCCCGTCAGCCAAACCTGCCAAAATCTCCCTTTTTTGTTTGGGTGAAGTAAATCTATCGAGTTTAGCTACGCTTATATCAAAATCATCAAACCTCTGGCTAAGACTCCTATAATGCTGAGAGCTTAAAAGCGTAGTTGGAGCTATCATCATAGCCTGATAGCCGTTTTTGACAGCTATAAATATCCCGTTCATCGCCACCTCAGTCTTGCCAAAACCCACATCAGCACTTAGCAGCCTATCCATCATTCTCCCACTCTCCATCTCATCGAGCATATCCCTTATAGCTCTCATCTGATCTTCGGTATACTCAAAGCCAGCTTTTGACATAAAAATTTGATGCTCGACAGCGATCTTCACACCCAATTCTCTCTCTTTGCTGCTACCTGCTACCTGCTCGCTGCTTGCTAAAATGATTCCTTTTTTGAGGTGTCTTTGCGCCGAGAGATTGATGATCTGAGATGCTATGGCAAAAAGCTTGTCTTTGACCTTCTCTTTGAGGCGCTTGAAGCTTGCTTTGCCCATGCGATCAAGTACCGGCACGCTTCCGCCCTCAGCTATGTATCTGTCAATAGTCTCAAGCGACGATACCGGTATCAGCAAGGTATCGCCGCCTTGGTAAGCTATTTCGACAAACTCACTTATAGCTCCCAACACCTCCCTTTTGACTATGCCCCTAAATATCCCCACACCGTGATTTTCGTGCACTACATAGTCCCCCGGACTCAGTTCATCAAGGATCAGCGAAGGCTTTTTGACTCTGCGACGTTTGATAGGCTTATTGATAGACAAAATAAGCTCGGTAGAGCTCATTAGGTTGACTATACCATCTTGATAAACATAAGTATATCGGGGTCTGGCATCCGATGATTCTCGAAGCGAAGCGGAGTTATCGTCGGTGCCTGACCCCAGCCACGGCAGCGACGAACCGCGCACTACGCTCTCATTTCGGGCAACTATGGTGATCTTCTTGTCCGGATGGGCTTGAATGAGTTTGTTGGGGTCTGCTACTTCGAGGTCTCTCCATTCTTTGGCAGTCGGCACGACAGGAAGCAAAAAGCATTTGCGGGGCACATAGGGGTCTGGCATCGATGATTTTCGAAGTGAAGCGGAGTTATCGTCAGTGCCAATATTGCCAGGGGTCTGGCTTGGATGATCTGTCTGCCCCATTCCTTGGGGCTGATTGATCGTCCGTGCCTGACCCCGGCCATCATAATAACTGTATATCTCATCCAATTCTGCATCCATATTTTCCGCCAACACAGCATCGAATCTATCCAGCGCATTCTCGCCCAGCTCATCTAAGTGCCAAAGTCCAAGTGAATCAATATCTTTGACAAAGCTCTCATATGGACTAAATTCGCATCTAAGCTTCAAGGCCTCGTATTGTTCCTTCTTCAATGCCAAAAAGGCCGCGCCATAACCAAAACCTTCCAGCTCATCGCCATCTCTTTTTTGAGATGACGGGTCATAAGTGTGTATAGACTCCACCTCATCATCAAACAAGGATATCCTGTATGGCATATCGGCATCTATGGGATATATATCTATGATATCCCCACGCGATGATACTTCTCCTGGCTGTACCGCAATATCGGCAAAATGATATCCCCAGTAGTACAGCTCATCCTTGAGAGCATCTATATCTATAGTGTCACCAAACTCTATGGTCTTGCGAGCGAAATACTCTCTTCTTGGCCACGGTACCATCGCCGTACGCAGCGGAACAATGAGAAGCTTATAGGGGTCTGGCATCGATGATTTTCGAAGTGAAGCGGAGTTATCGTCGGTGCCTGACCCATCTGATGCCTGTTCACTGCTCACTCCTCTCTGCTCACTCCTCTCTCCTATCTGCTCACTGCTCACTGCATAATACCACCCCAGCACTGTCAGAAACTGCCGTATCTCCTCACCGTAGGTGCGCAGATCTTCACCCATACTTACCCTGATATCAGGCAACACAAAAGGCTCCAGACCAGCCAGCCTTGCCAGTGCAGCTATAGTCTCGGCCTCTTTGTCATCACGACACAGGATCATCTGCTTGCAATAGGGGTCTGGCATCGATGATTTTCGAAGTGAAGCGGAGTTATCGTCGGTGCCTGACCCCTTTGATGCTGGCATCGATAATTTTCGAAGTGAAGCGGAGTTATCGTTGGTGCCTGACCCCATCGATGCCGCCATCAACAAGAGATATTCATAGACATTTGCCTGAGAGATCATGGTGTTCCTTTTATTGGTGCGTTAGCAAACGCACCCTACATTCAAATCCGAAATATACAACATATTCAAAACCATTTCTACCTTCTGCCCACTACTCTCTACCCTCTGCATTCTGCAGGAATGCCTCCACCACAAAAAACGACCCAAATACCAAATAGTGCTCCTCTGGATCAATTGTGCTGTCAAAATAATTATACTCAAGCCCTACGTTTTTTAATGCTCTCTCTATAGCTTGAAGCGTAGCGGCTCTTTGTGAGTCTATACGGATAATTTCCACTCTTTTGAGCTTTGGTTTAAGGATGCGCAGCACCTCCTCGTAATCCTTATCATCAAGCGAGTTGTAGATCAGCACAGTATCCGGCTCCATTATTTCCACAATTGCATGCGCCGCCAATGGGTTGTGCCCCACATCGATTCGGATATTCTCCCTCCAGGGATAAAAACGCCCGAAGAGCTCCAGACTCTCCAGATCCTTCACATCATACGGGATACCCAGAATTTCCAGAGCTGCCATCGCTACACGGGCGTTTTGGAGGAGAAAATCTGGCCATACAGAGCTCCGGTGATTTGTGATTTGCCTGTCTCTATGAAGCGTGTTGGATAAATTATGAATCACCTGGCCCTTTTGATGCATTAACTGTTCACTGCTATCTGCTATTTGCTCACTCAAAAAAAGCTCTGTTTTTTTCTCCTTTGCAATCCGTTTTGCCACCTCCACCACCTCAGGGTATGGTTGGGACGCTATCAATGCTTTTTTCTGAATACTGCGTAGCTTGGTCGCGGCAATCTCCTCAATCGTCTCACCAAGGAAGGCTTGATGATCGATCCCAATTGGGGTGATGACACTAAGCTCCTTGTCACAGACATTGGTCGCATCATACTCACCGCCCAGCCCCGCTTCCAGCACCACCAGATCACAATCCTCAAACACCACAAACGCCAGCAGGGTTGTGTACTCAAAGTAGCTCAGCTTATCAGATATCTCCGGACCCAATATGCCATAAAGCCGCTCATGCGCAGCCTCAAGCACCGCATCACTTGCATCCGAACCATTAAGCCAGATACGTTCGTTGAAACGGAGGATATGCGGGGAGGTGTAGTGGCCGACGGAGAGTGGTCGATGGTTGATGGTCGATGGCTGGTGGTTGGGAGAGGTATTCTCAACGCTCAACGCTGAACGCTCAGCGCTATAAGCATACGCCAGATGTGCAATGATTCTTCCGGTACTCCCCTTGCCATTCGTGCCAACGATATGGATGGTAGTGGGGCGCCTAATGTGCGGTTTGAGGATCTCATAAGCAATATGGATCCGATCGTAGTCTATCTCCTTGTAGTAGAGAGGTTTGGAATGGAGAAAATCAGCCAGTCTTGGTTCTTCATTCCCCATTCCTCATTCCTCATTCAAACTGGCTTGACCACGAGATTGACCAGCTTGCCCGGCACCACTATCTCCTTGACGATCGTCATGCCCTCCAGCCATTTGGCTCCGGCCTCTTTGGCTGTGGCAAGGATCGTCTCTTTGTCGGCATCAGGTGCCACTTCAATCTCGGTACGGCGTTTGCCGTTGATGGTCACCGCCAAAGTTATACTCTCTTGCGCAAACACCTCATCTTTGACCTCTATAGGCTCTTGAAGATTGAGCCCGTCAAAGAGCTGATAACTCATCTGTGTAGCAATATGGGGCACGATAGGCTCAAGCAAATGGAGGATGATATACATCCCCTCACTCCAAACATCGTCATCAGACTGCTTGTCAAGTGCGTTCAGCGCCTCCATACAGGCAGCTATGAGAGTGTTGAAAGCGAATGTCTTCTCATATACATCTTTTGACTTTTCAAGCGCTTCATAGACTTTAGTTCTGGCATATTTCTCACCTTTATCCAATGATTCATGGTCAATCTCCGGTAAAGTGTGAGATGTCACCTTATCTGCTCTGCTATATAACTTTTTGAGGAACCTAAAAGCCCCCTCTACACCACTTTCGTTCCACTCCAGTTCTTTTTGTGGCGGAGCGGCAAAAAGGATAAAAAGTCTCGCAGTATCGGCTCCATACCTGGCTACTATCTCATCAGGATCGACTGTATTGCCTTTGGATTTTGACATCTTGGCTCCATCTTTGAGCACCATCCCTTGAGTCAGAAGTCTTTCAAAAGGCTCGTCTATGTCATGATATCCAAGATCTCTGAGCACTTTGGTAAAAAATCTTGCATAGAGCAAATGAAGTATCGCATGCTCTATCCCGCCTATATATTGATCAACAGGCAGCCAATATTGGCTGGCCTCCTTGTCTATTCCCACACTCTCCCATTTCTTGGGATCTACAGCATATCTAAACTGATACCAGCTTGACTGAACAAAAGT
Source organism: uncultured Campylobacterales bacterium (assembly GCA_964520575.1). Lineage (GTDB taxonomy): Bacteria > Campylobacterota > Campylobacteria > Campylobacterales > Sulfurovaceae > S017-3. The sequence continues at coordinate 19,310 of CAZFNK010000016.1, forward strand.
ATCGAGCGTATCGGTCTCTCTCACTGCCTTGCCGCCACATTTGGGGCAGGTGCAGTGCTTCCATGTCGGGTGAGTCTCAAGAGGGTTACCCTCTCCTGTGATCTCGACATCATCCGGCAAAGTGACCGGAAGTTTTTCGCTTCTTTCAGGTACAAGTCCGCAGCTTGGACAATGGACAAATGGAATAGGTGCACCCCAGTATCTTTGGCGGCTGACCCCCCAGTTGCGAAGCTTGAAATTAACTGTGCCTTTGCCAAGGTTGTTTCGCTCAAAATACTCTATGATCGCTTTGCGGGCCTCCTTGCTTTTCATGCCGCTAAACTCGTTAGAATCCACCAGCACCCCGTCATCGGTGTATGGCAGCTCCTTGCCGCCCTCTATCACTTTTACTATCGGCAGATTATACTGTAAGGCAAATTCAAAGTCCCTCTCATCATGCGCAGGCACCGCCATCACGGCACCTCCTCCGTAGCTTGCAAGGACGAAATTGGCAGTCCATACAGGGATCTCCTCACCTGTTATCGGATGGAGCACATATATACCGAGAGGATACCCCTCTTTGTCCATCAAGGAGCGCTCTCTCTCGCTTGTGTTTGCCATGGCTTGCACTTTGGCGGCGATTTCATCATCAAGCAAGCTATGCTCCAGCAGATAGCTTACTATAGGATGCTCTGGTGCCAAGGCAGAATATGTCACCCCAAAGATCGTATCAGGTCTGGTAGTAAAAACCTCATATCCGTCAAATTCTCTTCCAAGCTTTTTTTTGCTCTCGTCGCTAAGCTCAAATCTAAACTCAAGTCCCCTTGACTTGCCTATCCAGTTGCGCTGCATGGTAAGCACCTGAGACGGCCACTTGCCATCAAGCGTATCGAGATCATCTAATAACTCATCGGCATATTTAACTATATCAAGATAGTATCCGGGCATCTGGCGCTGTTCGACAGGGTTATCGCACCTCCAGCAGCATCCATCCTCAACTTGCTCATTAGCAAGTACGGTATGGCAGCTCTCACACCAGTTGACAGTGGTCGATTCTCGATACAATATGCCCTTTTCAAACATCTCGATAATAAACTGCTGCTCCCATCGGGTATAGAGAGGATCGCTGGTGGCAAATTCTCTCTCTTTGGAAAACGACAGCCCAAGGGCAGAGAGTTCCTTGCGCATATAGTCGATGTTGTCATATGTCCAGGACTTAGGGTGGAGTTTGTGCTTGATGGCGGCATTTTCGGCCGGCATACCGAAGCTGTCCCAGCCGATGGGATGTAGGACATTATAGCCCTGTTTGCGATAGTAGCGTGCCAGAGCGTCGCCTATAGTATAGTTGCGCACATGCCCCATATGTATCCTTCCGCTTGGATATGGAAACATACTAAGGATATATTTTTTGGGCAGACTTTGGTCGTCTAAAGGCTCAAAAACTCTCTTGGTATCCCATATCTTCTGCCATTTTGATTCTATCTCTTTTGGGTTGTACTGCATTATCTCTCACTTGAAGATTTGTTGAGAGGATTTTATCGAAATGGGGGTTAGAAGTTGGTATATTCAAATCACTAAGGGTGCATTTGGGTGCACCACTTAGGCAAAGATAAGTAGTTCTATCCGAATAAACTTCACTTGAACGTATTACAAGCTCTTAGATCCCCTTTGAGGAAACCATGTTTAAACCATGCCATGCGCTGCTTGGCGCTGCCATGGGTAAAACCGTCAGGCATAACATGCCCCGTAGCCTGCTTCTGGAGCACATCGTCACCTATTTTGCTAGCTGCATTAAGGGCTTCCTGTATATCGCCCTGTTGCAAGATATGTAAGCGTGTCTGCGCGAAATGAGCCCATACACCGGCATAACAATCAGCCTGAAGCTCTACCCTGACCTGTAGTTTATTTGCCTGAGCCTCACTGCGCACCTGATGCTTCAATTTTTGAACTTGGTCAAGTGTACCCTGCATGTTTTGGATATGGTGTCCGATCTCATGAGCCAGCACATACGCCTGAGCAAAATCCCCCGGCGCATCATGTCTGCGGGCAAGCTCATCAAAAAAACCTAGATCAAGATATACTTTTTGATCTGTCGGACAGTAGAACGGTCCCATCTGTGCGCTTGCATATCCGCAGCCGCTGCGGGTACTTCCACGATACAATACCAAAATCGGCTTTTTGTATCGCATCCCAAGCTGTCTGGGCAACTCCTGGGTCCAGACATCTTCGATATCCGCCAGAACTGTCTTCATAAATGCAGCTTCTTTGTCCTCTTCAGCTTTACTCAAAGATGAACTGTGTCTGCCTCCGAGTCCAACAAGACTAAGCGGGTTGAAGTCGCTGAAATATGCCAAAGCTCCGACAGCTATCACCATCAACCCAAATTTACTGCGAAGCAGGGGTTTGACCAATGGCCATATCATAAGCATAGTTCCGATCGAGGGCAACCCTCTTCCGCCTCCTGCGCCACTGCTTCTGCGATCTTCTACATTCTCACTTTGGCGTCTGCCCTTCCACTGCATTAAAATCTCCTGAATCTATATTTGCCAAATTATACCGATTAAAAGTAAAATTTGAATACAATAATACTCTTCCAAAACACAAAGGAATTGAATTGTCTCTTGCGCTTGCCAGAAAATATCGCCCGTCAACTTTTGATGATCTAATTGGCCAGGATGCCGTCTCGCAGACCCTGTCACTGGCGCTTGATAGCGATCGCCTCTCGCATGCTTATCTTTTCTCAGGCCTTAGAGGCAGCGGCAAAACTTCAACCGCAAGGATATTCGCCAAAGCTTTGCTGTGTGAGAGGGGCCCCACTTCCAAACCATGCAATGAATGCGACCACTGCATGATGGCAAATGAATCTCGCCATATGGATATCATCGAGATGGATGCGGCATCCAACCGAGGCATAGATGATATAAAAGAGCTTATAGAACACACCAAATACAAACCAAGCACGGGCAGATACAAGATATTTATCATAGACGAAGTACATATGCTTACCACCCAGGCATTCAATGCGCTTCTTAAGACACTTGAAGAGCCGCCCGATTTTGTCAAATTTATCCTGGCTACCACCGATCCGCTCAAGCTTCCCGCCACTATACTTAGCCGTACGCAGCACTTCAGATTCAAGAAAATCCCCCAGAGGCTTGTGCTCAGTCATATGCAACACATTCTGGAGCTTGAGAATATAGAGTATGATAAAGATGCTTTGGATATCATTGCCCGCAGCGGTGCGGGTAGCCTGAGAGATTCGCTTACTCTTCTTGATCAGGCCATTGTGTACTCCAAAAACCATGTCGATGTAGATACGGTGACCAACATGCTTGGTATCATTCAGCCTGCATTGCTGGATGAACTATTAGATGACATCTCTCGCAAGGATGAGTCAAAGATACTTGCATTCATAAACAAAGCCGGGGAATTTGAAGCGGAGATGATCATTGATGAGCTCACGCTCCATCTCAAGGAGCTGCTACTATCCAAAGACAGCAGATTTGCACCCATCATCATAGATAGATTTTTCCGCATACTTGCCGATGCCAAGGGTCTGCTCTCTATCGGAAGTGACGGAGAATTTGTACTCTCCTTGACTCTATTTAAGATGATAGAAGCGCTCTCTATCCGCGATATAGACAGTATGATACATACTCTCCAAAAAGAGCTCTCAGGGGTCAAGACATCAGATTCTTCCATATCTTATCAAGCAACCGAGACAGAGCCGCCTGTACAATCTGCCAAAAAGCCGGATGATGAGCCATTGCAAGCTGCCAAGCCGCAAGAGATATCAATATCTCAAGAGTCAGAAAGCACACAGGCACAAGCAGCCAAAACGCAATCTAACAAGGAGACTCAGGCAGACCAAGATACCGATATTCGTTTCTCCAGTCTTATTCAGAAGCTTTATGATAGAGACTATGAGCTTGGCGAGTGTTTCGAGCGCAATATCACATTTGAAAGCTTTTCTGATCATACCCTCGCGTGGCTCTCTACTGCCGAAGGTGAAGACAAAAAGAGGCTCGTCAATGCATGGAGTGTGATCAAGATGTTTGTCCAGGAGATATTTGGCATAGAGACCAAGATCAAAAATATCCCCACTGAACCGAAAAAAAAAATTGAACACACTGAGATAAAACCTGAGGAGTTTGCCGAAAGCGGCTCTACGATAGAATCGGTAGAGATGTCCTCCGGCGATATCGATGCACAAGCTAACACCCCTGAAGCTTCCAAAGAAAAAGACCCCTCCACTCTGCTTGAAGAGCCGATGATAAAAGAGATGATAGAACTGTTTGATCCCCAAAAAGTGAGGATAGTACGCAAAAGCTGAAACAGCTTAAACTGATCAAATACGCTAAAGTTTCTGGCATTCTTCTTTAATCTCAAAAAAGATATTTTTAGTATTGGATCAAATTCTTCCTTGTTCCCGATCTACTGATCAGGAGATATGGAGTTTCTATTATTGGAACTTAATATTTCTGCGATTTATCAGTTTGTGTCATACCAAGGCATACGACAAAACCGATCTTGCATCAGATCAAAAAACACCACATTCAATTTGAGAGATTCACTGTGTTTGGGCAGATAGTAATCGTATCGGTTCCCCCGAATGGCAGCATCCCTCGGATAGATCAGATACATACTTTTGGATCGGTACTTGGTACCGTAGGCAAAGAGCTGATACATATCCGCTTGTGCGACTCCCTGATGTACTTTGTCCTCTGAGAGGATTTTCCATTTGGTATCGGCGATGATGTTTTTATCCCGGATCACAATGTCGGGCTTGAGCCGAAATCGCCCTTTGCCTTTCAAGTAGGCCAGATGATACCGACTGTCCTGCAACGCTATCTGAAAACCTTTGCGCCTGAGATAGGCACCCACATAGCTCTCAAACAACACATTCATATCAAACAGCAGGGCAAAGGCAATATCTTTGCCCTTGTGCGGTGTGTAGCTACTATCGAGCAAAAAGGTTTTCGCCCAGAGCAGTACCCGTTCGTAATCTCTCATCTGCCTGCCGAGTGTCACTCTGGCAAAATCCTGTTTGATCGTATGCGATATGCCGATCTCGTCAAATACGAACAGATACTCCCGTATCCTCTTTTTGTTGGCGTTGGAAGCGGATTTTTTGTACAGATAGTTCAAGGCTGTTTTGACAAGCCGGTTCTCGACCCTGTCACTGAGATATTCATCATACGCGACAAAAAATCGCTCCTTGTGAATGGCATTTCGGGTGATCTGCTCTTTGATGTTGAGCTTGCCTTTGAGGTATCCGAGGTTCTCCTCCCGGGTAATGTAATCGGACTTCAACCCTTTTTGAATCAACGCTTCCACCTCATCGAGAAACATGGTGATAAATATCTCAAGCAGTGGCATTTTGTTTGACCTTAGATGCGCCATATTGAAATGCTTAAAGGGAGACTTTTTGATGGTTTTGAGCATCTTGACTAAAACTCTTTTAGATTCATTGTCCTCAATATTGGTGATCTTTGGCAATATCTCGACGGTCGTCCCATCTTTCGTCTGGATCACACCCACATAGTTTTGCGCCACCAGTGCCTTTTTACCGTACTTTCTCGCAGGTGCGAAGTAGGCATGAGTCTGGCTGTTGGCATAATAGAACTTCTCTATAGCAGCAAAGGCTTTCGCAGGCAATACAAGATTGCCATTTTTGTCTTTGTATGGTTCGGATATTTCCGTATCTTCATAGATCGCTTTATACTCTAAAAGCGTAAAACTCTTATTTTTCATAGATCTTTATGTAGCTTTCTGTCTCGTTGAACGCTTGGTCATTGGTCTCATAGACTACCGTTCCATCATCCATCTCTATGACTTCACTGCTGCCAAAAAGTTCTCGGGGGTTATACTCTTTTTTCACTGAAATGAACTGGTAGGGTTCCTCATTTACCTGATTGTCGGCCAGAATCAGGCGAATTTTTTCCCAATCGTCATAGAAGTATTCTTGCAATAGCGGGATGACCTTGTTTCTAAAGATATTGCCTAATGCTTTTAAACTTGGGTCTTTTTTCAAAGGCATAAAATATGCATGACCGATAGTGTGATCTCTATCATAGAGGTATTCAATGCGTCGGTTCATCTGCTCCAAAAGCCTGCGAATGCTGATCCCTTCTATCTCGATCCCATCCAGCAATGAAGCATCCGGCATCATCTCCACAAACTCAAACCGCCTGCGCAGTGCCGTATCCATCAGAGCGATGCTCCGATCAGCCGTATTCATCGTACCGATAATGTAGAGATTATTGGGTACACCAAATTTCTCACCGCTGTAAGGCAGCGTCACTTCCATCGCCTCCTCATTCCCCAGTCGTTTACTCTCTTCTATGAGTGTAATGAGTTCGCCGAAGATTTTGGAGATATTTCCACGGTTTATCTCGTCGATAAAAAGTGCATAATTGTGCTCAGGGTCATTTTTGGCTCTGGTGACCATTTTTTTGAAAATGCCATCGGTGACTTTATAGATCATATCCGCACCATCCTCATTGCCCGCTTCTCCAGCGGGTATCGCCCGGATACCCTCAACAAATTCTTCGTAACCATAACTCTGATGAAAAGTGACAAATTCATAGTTGTGGAGTTCCTGCGATTGTGGCTTGTCATTCTTGTATCTATTGTAAGTCTCCAAGATTTCAGGAATGATCTCTTCGTATCCGTCAGCAAATATCCACGTCGAGTTTTCAACCTTGTCAAACACATACGGCTCAACACGTGCTTTATAGTTAACAGTTTCCGACTCAATGATAGTATGTGTCTGCAGAGCTGCCCAAATCTGCTGAGGGATGCCTTTGGTTTTGTTCATCAGCGAAGCTTTGGCGAGAACAAAAGGATGCTTAGATATGAGGGGGACAATAGATTTGCCACCGAGATCAAGCAGACTCATTACCGTCACCTCAAACCAAGTCAAATCTTTGACAATCTCATTGAGCCATTCTTCATCACTGATCGCACTCTCTTTATAAGTGAATTTTTCTTTTTCTTTCTGGATGCGATAAGTTTTTCCTGTGCCAGGAGGGCCGTAGAGGATTGTATTTGAATGATTTAAATCTAGTGCATTATTTAAATTTTTACTTTTTGGTAGACAATTTTTAGAAATATAATCTGAAAGCGCCTTAAACAATGTAATACGTCCATCCTCTCTGCCCAAATTATCATTACCTGTCCACCCATCAAATAAATATTTCTTTAAATTCTCTTTTGTGAGTGATTCGTAACTTGCTTTTTCTGTTTTAAAAATAGCTCTATAGTTTCCACTTTGATGTTTAGTGAAATAAAAGGATGTTCCTATATCAGTTGTAAGCTCAACCATATTATCTTTAGCTTCAGAAATTTTTGTATCTAAACACCTGCAAATCTCATCGAATTCATTATTATTTTTTCTCTTCATTTTGTGCCCCCAATTTATATTTTGAGCCCACCAGGCATAATCCATGGGCTCTCCTCCAAATACAATTTTGTATAAAGTATTTTTGAGAGCCTGATCCTGCGTATCGTCAAATTTCCAGACTCCATCCTGACGAAAATAGACATACCATTCACCCGTCTTGTATGGCTTGTCCCATTCTACAGTGACCGATACATTCTCGGTATCAACGCTCTGAACTCTTCCGGTAGCAACAGATTTGACTTTGACGATGTTTTTACCAAAATCATACACTTCTTTGGAGAGATATTTGGCAAACGGAGAATCCCCCAGCGTGACATCTTCACTGCTATAGTAGAGAAAAACCTCATCTCCTTTTTGCATCGAAGCAATCTTTTTGCGTTCGTACTCTTTGTTTTCCTCATTGGGATAACTCTCTTTTCTCCATATCCCGCTACTTAAACACTCATCGAGCTTTTTGGGATCATTACGTGGTATCCACAAGCCATAGAAATTCATGATTTTCCTATATCTCCAACCGAATCTCTCCCGAAGCATACCGGCGCAAAAGAGCTTGGATGATGTTTTGGTACGGGATGCTCACTGCATTGGCACGTTGACGGATACGGTCAAGATCGTGTTCACTGATCTTGATGGAGATCTGGCGTTTGGTCTCGATAGCGCGTCGAGTCTCTTCGGCGGCATTTTGGAGAGCTGCCGCACGATCGGGATCGAGAGGACTCGGGACAAAAGCATCGTTTTCGATCGCTTCGATCAATTCAGCCTCTTCGGCATCAAGTGGGGCAAAGGGATCATGAGGTTTCATTATCAGCTCCTTTCAAAAAAAAGTTTGGTCATTTTACGACTTGGTATCAATGTCTTGAGAAAAAAGGTGTCTCTCCCAGGCACATACGGGAGCAGATACACATATCCTCGGATAGCAACTACCATCATACGCTGAGTGGGATATTTCTCTTGATTGGGGTGTGCCTGATCAGCAAGAAGACCTCCTGACTCGATCGCCTCGATCGCCTCTTCGAAAGAAACATTACGTGTCTCGATCAGCAAAAGGTTTTTCTCATAGCTCCACTCATATTTCATTATTACCCTTCAAAACATATCTGAAAGCATTATAATGAATATACAGCATAATGTCAATAGAGCAATGAAGAAACATCAATCCTCTTCCCCGTCCTGTTGACCTTGCAATACTCCACCACCATCCCGTGATAGCGGGCGTAGCACTGCGCCAAAGGCAGCTCTGGAAATACTGAGCGGCATCCGGCCTTGATCCCCTGAAGCATCCAGCTTTGTACTGAGAGATAATCTTTTTGGCCATGCCCAAGAGCCTCCAGCAGTCGGGCGGTGTAGCTGTCCACCACCATCGCCTCCTGATAGCAGGCGTAGCACAGGATCGCATCAGCCGTTTCATGGCCTACCCCGCGTCGGCTCATGAGCCAGTCGCGGGTCACTTCACGGGAGAATGTCGCAAAATCCCCAAAGTCATCCATGAGTGCCCGGGCGATCTCCTGAAGGTTGCGGGCTTTGTTGCGGTAGTAGCCGCTGGGGCGGATAAGCTCTTCCAGGTATTCTCGGGGTGCGCCGGCCAGGCTTTGGGGATCGAGCAGGGATGCGTCGGCGAGATTTTTCAGAGACTTCTCGACGCTGGTCCATGTGGTGTTTTGGGTCAGGATCGCGCCGATGAGAGTCACAAAACCTCCGGAGTTAGGCCACCACCACGGATCACGTGTCGGGTTGTCGTAGCCGAGAGATTTGAGACGCAGTAGCAGGTCAGAGGATGTTTGGATGGGCATAAATACTCCAAAATATCAGCCGACAAACTATTGTCGTTTTCTTAACGGCAGTCGTTAGCCATTTTCCTGGCGTCA
>CAZFNK010000016.1:28658-29750 GCA_964520575.1 uncultured Campylobacterales bacterium
AACGCTGCGCCGTGCGAGCCTAAAAACGACAAACTATTGTCGTTTTCTTAACGGCAGTCGTTAGCCATTTTCCTGGCGTCAGCTATGCAGACTTCGTCCGCATAAACGCTGCGCCGTGCGAGCCTAAAAACGACAAACTATTGTCGTTTTCTTAACGGCTCTCCCCAGCAAAAGGGAGGATGGCGCTCGCCCATGTCAGTCCGCCGCCAAAAGTATCAAGCAGCATCAGTTCACCGTGCTTGAGGTTGCCCTCTTCATAAAGATCATTGATCGCCATAGGGATCGAAGCGGCAGAAGTGTTGCCGTATTTGTGAATGGTGAGCACTACTTGCTCCTCACTCATCCCCAGCGCATCGCCGACGGCTTTGATGATGCGATAGTTGGCCTGATGAGGGATAAAATGGGGTATGGAGGCGGGATCTATCTCGTTTTCTTCCAATATATCCTTGACGTCCTGCGTCAATGTCTTGACTGCCAGTTTGAACGTCTCATTGCCCTTCATTTTAAGGAAGTTGAGCCCCTGATCAAGTGCCTCTTGACTCATAGGATGCACCGCACCGGGGGAGGGGGTAATGAGCAGATCTCGATAGGCTCCATCTGCTCCGGCTTTGACATCTATGATCGCCTCATCCTTGTTTGCAGTGGCTGTTATGATCGCTGCACCTGCTCCATCACCAAACAAAATGCAAGTACCCCTATCTGTCCAGTCAATAACCGTACTTAGCTTTTCAGCGCCCACAATAAGAACATTTTTTTTCATTCCTGATTCGACAAATGCTTTGGCGACAGAGAGCGAATAGACAAAGCCACTGCACGCAGCCGATATATCAAACGCCTGAGCTCCCCTGATACCAAGTTTGTCGGATATTACAGTAGCGGTTGAAGGCATAGTGAAATAATCGGGTGTCAAGGTGGCACATATTACAAGATCTATATCGTCTTTGGAGATATTGGCTCTTTGTATGGCTATCTCAGCAGCTTTGGCCCCCATATCGCTGGTGACCTCATCATCTGCCGCAATACGCCGCTCCTTTATCCCTGTACGCTTGGTGATCCACTCATCCGTCGTATCGACCATTTTTTCAAGTTCTT
>CAZFNK010000017.1:0-28076 GCA_964520575.1 uncultured Campylobacterales bacterium
GAAAATATATTTCAATACAAAAACAAGAAGAGAAGTTTATGATCAATATAATGTACTATTGAGTGGGAATAGCTACAGTACCCCATCAGTAGACAAGAACATGAGTTCTTATTGTGATTTCAATACAAGCAAATACGACAAGGAGTAGGAGATGAAGAAGGTATACTTGTTGTTATATATTTTTGTCTCATTTACTTTTTCTGATACCAATGTGTGTAAAACGGATGTCTATTTTGGAAATGGTGTTTGGAACAGTTATCAACAGGCAGAAGATGGAAAGCTTGAGATTAGAAGAAGGCTTGTAGAAAACAATATAATCAACCAGGAAGATATTGCGCTCAACGATCAAGATACTGTCGTACAGGCATACAACCTTCAAAACACAGGAGGTTTGCCATAGATTATAAGGCGCAGTTTTCAAATCTACTATATACACAACATTGTGAATATGATCAATTTATGATTGAGTAGGGAAAAAGATTTCTACGGGTTGGTATTAACAGCATTGTTGAATGACAAATAATTGGACATTAAGCCCCGTTTCGATAATATTGCGTCCAATTTAGCTGCCGGCAGGCTTTAATATATCAAGGAATCACAAGATGAAAAGAACATACCAACCACACAATACACCCCGCAAACGCACACACGGTTTTAGGACTCGCATGAAGACCAAGAATGGTCGCAAAGTGATCAATGCGCGCCGCGCAAAAGGACGCAAGCGATTGGCCGTATAAAGCACTTCGAGCGCATCAGAGACTCCAGAGGCTTCGATGCGGTCTATAATAATGCCGACAAAGTCTGGCATACCCCTTATTTCGTCCTTTTTTTCCGCAAGGATGACACACTCCGCAAAGTCGGTTTCGTAGCAGGTAAAAAAGTCGGCAATGCGGTCAAGCGCAACCGAGCCAAACGACTTCTGAGAGCACACTTTCTTAATGATATAGATAATCTAACGGCAGGTTGTTTTGTGTTTGTCGCAAAGGCAAAAATACTCGAGGAGAATTTTGCTACTGTCTCCAAAGCATTTAGATATGCCCTTAGGCGTTCTGGGGGATTGATAAGCAAAAGATAGGTATAATCCTATCCTTGAATTTATCAAATATTGCAATATCTAAAAGGTATATATTTTGGAACAACAAGATCTCAACAAACGTCTCATGCTCGCTCTTGTGCTCTCATTTGCCATACTGGTTGGTTTCAGCTATATGTTTCCCAAGGCAAAGCCGCTGCCAAATGAAGGCAATACAAGCTACAAGACAGCCAATGCTTCCAACGCCGCGCCAACAGTAAAAGGAGGGAATGGGGCCCCAAAAGTCTCTGCCGATACGCAAAATGCTCCCTCATCCAAACCGGCAGCCAATGAAATCTCACAAGGTGAGAGTATAGCTACTATCAAGGCGTCCAATTTTGTAATGACAGTCGATAATCTTGGGCGCATCAACAGTACAAAGTTGCTTGAGAAAAAGTATCAGACAGAAGATGGCAAAGCACTGGAGCTTTTCGATCCCAAATATGTCAAGCCTCTCGAGGTTAGATTTGCTGATAGTGCCATAAATCTTGAGGCGTTCAAGACCAAATATACCGCTTCCGCATCAACTCTTGATGTCACCAATGGGCCACAGGAATTGATCCTGACACAGAAAATGGGCTCAGTGACACTTACCAAGAAACTGACTTTTTATCCTGATGGCCATTACGATATCGATATCTTAATTGATAAACCTGTAGAATATTTCATTACCCCCGGACACCGTCCCGAAGCAGATCATAGTATGTATATGATCGTCAGAGGAGCTCTTATCAGAGACAGCAAAGGTGTGATCACAACTGTCGAAGACGGCAAAGCGGACAAAACAGAGATCGTCAATGATGCTACTATCCTCTCGGCCTTTGACAGGTATGCAGCTTCGATGTTCTATCGCTTTGACAAGCCCTTCAAAGCCATTATAGCTCCCGAAAAAGATGCCAAGCCCCTGGGTTTTGCAGTAGGCAAGGGAGAGACCAGTCTGCATGGATATATCGGTCCAAAAGAGTATAGAACATTACAGGCTTTGGATCCCAGACTTACGGATGCTATCGAGTTTGGGTGGTTTACTTTTCTTGCCAGACCCTTTTTTAAGGTGATGGTATGGATACATGATTTTGTTGGCAATTGGGGATGGGCTATAGTATTGTTCACGATCCTTGTCAAGCTTATACTCTTTCCTCTGTCATACAAGGGAATGATGTCAATGAACAAGATGAAAGAACTCGCGCCCAAGATGAAGGAACTCAAAGAGAAGTACAAAAATGATCCTGCTAAACTCAATCAGCAGACGATGGCCCTGTATAAAAAGCATGGAGCCAACCCTATGGGGGGATGCCTGCCTATGCTTTTGCAGATACCGGTATTTTTTGCCCTTTATCGGGTACTTCTCAATGCCGATGAGTTGCAGGGAGCTCCATGGGTAGGATGGATCACCAATCTGGCGGATAAAGATCCATATTTTGTTCTGCCGATCCTTATGGGAGTGACAATGTGGTTGATGCAAAAAATTCAGCCAAATACAATGACTGATCCCATGCAGCAGAAGATCTTTCAGTGGTTCCCTGTGATAATGACCTTTTTCTTCCTAACCTTCCCTGCGGGCCTCGTGCTGTACTGGCTGACAAACAATATACTCTCCATCATTCAGCAGTATATCATTAACAAGGCATATGAAAAACATAAAGCGAATATGAAGGCGAATACGGCTGAGGAATAAAGGAATTTGACTATGAAGAAGATCGAAGCCAAAACACTCGAAGGTGCCTATGAGATGGCAGCCAAAGAGCTTAATTGCTCAGTTGCTGATCTGCAATACGAAATAGTACAGTATCCCAGTTCAGGCTTTTTGGGCCTGGGCGCGAAAAAAGCGATCATAGTAGCTGCATGCAATAAAAAAAGCGATACAAAACCTATCAACAAGTCCGACTCAATCCCAAGTCCGAGTGAAAAAACACAGGAAACCGAAAGTGTCGCTACTGAAAAACCATCGATCGGTGACAAACACGCTTCCGGCGAAGACAGGATACTAAACGGGTTTTTTGAGGGCTCAAACGGTGCGGCAAAAGCATTTGTCAGGGAGCCAAAAAAGAAATCAACCGGTAATGACAATATAGACGAAAAAGAGCTTGGCAAGAATATTGAGAATGAGCTTAAAGAGCTTATGGATTCTACGTGCTTTGATATTGATGTAGTAGAGGTCGATGTGATTGACGGTACTGCATACATTTTCATAGACGGCGAAGATGCCGCTTTGCTGATCGGTAAAGAAGGATACAGATACAATGCCCTGTCGTATCTGCTATATAATTGGTTGCATAATCAATATGGGCTTTTTACCAAGCTTGAGATCGCGCAATTTCTGGCATCACAACAAGAAATGATCCGCAACTACATCCAGCCGGTGGTTGATCATGTCTACAAGGAAGGATGGGGCAAGACCAGGCCACTTGACGGGATTTTGGTCCAAATTGCCCTCGAGCAGCTTAGAGAAGAGTTTCCTGACAAGTATGTGGCCATTAAGCGCACACGAGATGGCGAGCGTTATATACTTATCAATAAATTCAACAAGAACTGATGAATGATACTATAGCCGCCATAGCAACTGCCGGAGGCGTAGGTTCGATAGCTATAGTGCGCCTCAGCGGCCCTAGGGCACTCGAGATATCAAGAGATATTGCCCCCCAAGCTTCTTTCGTGCCGCGCCAAGCTGACCTGTCTCCTCTTTATGACATTTCGGGTGCGTTGATAGACAGAGCCATAGTGATATATTTCCAGTCGCCAAAAAGCTTCACAGGTGAGGATATAGTGGAGTTTCAATGCCATGGCGGGCAGATCGTGGCCGATGAGATACTGTCAATTGTCATTGCCAAGGGTGCCAGGCTTGCAGAGCCGGGCGAATTCAGTAAAAGGGCGTTTTTGAACGGCAAGATAGATCTGAGCGAAGCCGAAGCAATAGCCAAACTGATAGAAGCTAAAAGTACAGATGCCGCCAAGATACTTGCCAGGCAGCTCAAGGGTGGGCTTGGGGAGTTTGTCGCGGATATCAGAGAGAGGCTGCTTAGGATGTTGGCGCATTCTGAAGTAATGATCGATTATGCCGAGGATGTATCTGATGAGTTGCTAATGGAGATAAAAAAACAGGCAAAGGAGCTTGAAACCCTGCTAGAGCGTACCGTAGCATCAAGTCTGCGCAGAAGAGGGTTGATCGAAGGATTTAGAGTAGCTATCATCGGCAAACCAAATGTGGGCAAGAGCTCTCTATTGAACGCATTGCTTGATTATGATAGAGCCATCGTAAGCGATATAGCAGGCACTACTCGAGATACTATCGAGGAGCAGATCAGGATCGGGTCCCACACGATCCGTCTGATAGATACTGCAGGGATACGTGAGTCGGAAGATGAAATAGAAAAGATCGGCGTAGAGCGAAGTATTTTGTCCATCCAGGATGCGGATGTGATCATAGCCCTTTTTGACGCAAGCCGACCGTTTGATGATGAAGATGAACGTATTTTGAAAATCCTTGCTTCTGAGAATAATGACACAGAAGCACTTATGGTGCTCAACAAGAGTGATCTGGATATCAGCATTGACAAAAGCCGCCTCTTAGGATTTGGTGAGTTTATCGAACTTAGTACAAAAGAAAACATCGACCCTCTTTTGGAAAACCTCTCCGATATTTTGGACAAAACCAGCAGAGGCGAAGAGGTAATGCTCATCTCGGCCAGGCAGATAGAGGCGGTAGAGGCATGCAAGAGCGCACTTTCTGAATCACTCGATCCACTCAAAAAGGGCGAGCTTGAGCTATTTGGCTACCACATCAAAGATGCTGTAGCTCATATCAGCTCGATCACCAGGCCTTATGAGAATGAGGAGATACTCGATCGTATGTTTGGGGAATTTTGTCTGGGCAAATAAACAATAATGTCAGTAAAACAATTTATTTGCAGAAATATGCTATTATCCCAAGAAATATTGACAAATTGACAAAGGAATATTAGATGCGATCGGGGATAATACGGATTTTTA
Organism: uncultured Campylobacterales bacterium; assembly: GCA_964520575.1. Classification (GTDB taxonomy): domain Bacteria; phylum Campylobacterota; class Campylobacteria; order Campylobacterales; family Sulfurovaceae; genus S017-3. The sequence continues at coordinate 5,060 of CAZFNK010000017.1, forward strand.
CAGTTGTTCTGGCGGTGCTTTTTTTGGCAGGATGTACTCACTATGAGTTTCCAAAGCTGCCCGGAATAGGTACAAGCAAAAAGCGTAGTACCGCCAAGAGAGGCAGGGTAGATGTCTCGGGGGTGGGTGATGAAGTGAGCTCACAGAAAATAGTGGTCAAAAGGATACCGTTCCCCGCGGATGAATATGCCAAGCTAAAGACTACAGGCAGCAGTACAGTCAAAGGAAAGATATATATAAACTACAACGGTATCCGCATAGCCGGACAACAGACCAGGCTTTATCTCAATCCTGTCACGAGCTACTCCAATCAATGGTACAGAGAGAGTTATCTTGCTGGCCACAAGATGGGCAAATCCGATCCAAGATTGTTTAATTATCTGAAATTCACCGCATCTGACAATGATGGGAATTTTGCTTTTTACGGTGTGCCCGAAGGGAGCTACTATGTAGTGGGTACGGTTAAGTGCAGCGAGTGTGGCGGCAAGAATATACGTATTGCCAAAAAAGTGAGAGTCAACGGCTCCAATACCATAGATGTAGAACTTGGCAAAAGCCTCTAAGGGTAGGCTTTTTTGAGCTCGTTGTAGAGTTGATCGGGCATAATGTCCTCATTGGAATCCAGGATGCTTTGCATCACTATATTATCCTCTTTTCCATCCCATACTTTTTGGTAGCTTCCTTCTTTGTATCCGTGATCCTGCCTGAAACGATTGAGGATATTCTTGCCTACATAGAGTTTATATAGTTCGTCAAGATCAAGACCTGAAATGAGAGCTACACGATAAAACTGAGCCGTCCACTCTTCTACAGATGCATCGGCAAACAGAAGCTCTACCAGTTTTTCCACCTCTTTTATCTCGTCATAATAGTTACTTGTCTGAGGTCTCTTGCCTGAGACGAAGTCTCTGTATGCATCAGTTGCCGTGATATCCTCAGCCAGGGCCGATATGTCTCCAAGATCTTCAATGGCATAGCGTCTTAGGGCCTCACTCATCACAAAATGCCATATATCAACTGCCTCTATTTTGATATTGGCATAGTCTGGATTGGCATCTATGCTTTTCCAGTGTTTCCACGGGTAGCTCTCTACAAGTTCGGCAGCTTCCAGCCAGATGCACCTGCGCCAATCTATTGCCTTGCCGTTTTTGGTGATACCGTGTTCCCAGCCTTGGCCGTTAGTAGCATCATTGAGCTCTTGCTGAAGAGTCAGCATTGTCTCGATTTTCTTCATTGGTCATCCTTGGTGCTATATTATATTTTTTCCCAGACTGTTCTATCACTTGCATCCATGATGGCTATCCCCATGGACAAAAGCTTCTCTCTGATTGCATCAGCACGATCAAAGTCCCTGTTTTTCTTGGCCTGAAGGCGTTCATCTATAAGTGATTCGATCTTCTCTTTTGTTTTGTTGTCTATGCCCAGTTGAAAGTATGCATACGGATCCATGCCGCCAAAACCAAGCAGTTCATCTATAAATTCTATATTGGCAAGGAGGGTTCTTTTGAGATTTTTATCCTTGGGATTTTGGTCAAGTAGTTCGTTGGCATTTGATACCATTTCATCTATGACAGCCAGGGCTTCGGATATATTCAGGTCGTCGCTCATAGCTTCCAGCAGTGCAGATTTGAATTTTTGATCCACTGTGCCTGCAGTTGCCGGAACAAGCCGTTTTTTGAGTCTGTAGAGTTTATCAAGCCTCTTTTTGGAAGCAAGCAGATCAGTTTCGTTGAAATTAAAATCATTTCGGTAATGAACACCTATCAGATAGTACCTGAGTATCTCACCGTCATAGGATGCGAGTGCATCTTTGAGAAAAAAGCTGTTTCCCAGACTTTTAGACATCTTCTCTCCATCCACTTGCACAAAGCCGTTATGCATCCAGTATTTGGCAAGCTCATGTCCTGTGGCACAGCGGCTTTGGGCCGCTTCGTTCTCATGATGGGGAAAGAGCAGGTCGGCACCTCCGCCGTGAATATCAATGCTGTACTCGTCTGTTCCTTCGAAATGTTTCTCTATCATCGCCGAGCACTCTATGTGCCATCCGGGACGTCCGGAGGAGAACGGCAGATCGAAACAGACATTCTCGCCATCTGTGCAGGCCTTCCATAGAGCAAAGTCTTTGGGGTCTTTTTTTTCGTCTGCATGTTCGACACGGCTTTGAGTCTCTTCCTCGCCGGTTTTGTGGGAGAGTGTACCGTATCTTTCGTCCCTGGAGGTGTCAAAATAAACATCACCGCTGCTCACACGGTAGGCATAGCCTTTGTCTATCAATGCCTGAATCATCGTTTCGATAGCATCGAGTGATTCTGTGGCCTTGGGTTCGATGTCCGCGCGTTTGACACCGATAGCGTCCATTTCATTTAGGTATCTGTCTATATAGTAGTCGGTGATCTCTTGCATGCTTTTGCCGGTTTGCCGCATCTTGTTGATGATCTTGTCATCGATATCCGTGAAGTTTTTGGCAAAGGTCACATCATATCCGAGTGCTCTAAGTGTACGGGCAAGCAGATCAAAGCTTAGAGCGCTTCTGGCATGTCCAAGATGCGCATCATCATATACTGTAGGTCCGCAGGCGTATATGCTGGCTTTGCCCGGATGGATGGGTTCGAATTTTCTTTTGGTTTTGGTCGCGCTGTCGTAGATCACCATAATTGGAACCTTGTAATTGAAATAGTTTCGTGATTATAACAAAGGGTGCTTGAGAGGAGGCCCCAATCGTGCGAACGGGGCTTGATGATTATTTTTTCTTGCCGATTAGGAACGATATCTTGGCATTGATGCGGTATTTGACAATTTTGTCATTTTCAACCTTGGCGCTAAAATCGACAATATAGATCGATTTGATGTTTTTGATGGATCTGCTTGCTGCTTTGACAGCCTTGGCTGCCGCATCCTCCCAGCTCTTTTCCGATTGGGCGAGCACTTCGATCACTTTTACTACTTTTGACATGCTTTATCCTTTGTGTTGGTATGATTTATTGTACATCAATTGTGTTTAATAACAGCACAAATAACTCTCTGTCGTATTTGTGTCTGCTTGGCAATTAGGTTTATTCGGAGGGTTTATTGCCTAATCAAACCAATGATCCATATATTTGCAAAATAAAAAACAACCCCCAGACCAAGCATACTTGCAATAAATAGAAAAAGTTTTTTATTGATAATGATGACTCTCATTTTATCCCAACCGATCTCTCTAATAGTGAGCAAGAACAGCACCCAGCCGCCTATGCTGCCGGCAAGTGCCAGCCCCGTAACTCCCATTGGTCGGATCAGTGTCAGACTTGCGGCTATATTTGCAAGTAGCGACAAGCTGGCAATTTTAGCAGCTTTTGCCTGGCGGTGAGAAGCATATAAATACAAGGATAGAAGCTTATTGATCCCAAAAGGGAAGAGTCCTATCATGTACATCATTAAAACATTTGCGGTAACCATAGTGTCATGCTGCGTGAATCGTCCGTGTTCAAATAAGAGCCATATAATAGGCTCGGAAAAAATTATACCCCCAAGCACAGCCACTCCCAATGCAAAAGCCATGTACCAGAATACCTTGGAGAGATTTTTGTAAGCCTTGTCGTGACGATTATTATTGAGATCTTTGGTGATGGATGGGAACAGGGTGGTAGCTGCAGCTGTGGATATAAGAGTCAGAGGCAGTGTAAATACAAGATTGGCATAGGTAAGAGAAGAGATGGAACCTGCTGTCAGAAATGAGGCCAGGAATGTGTCTAAAAAAGCATTAATTTGCGGAGTGGAACTTCCCCATACCGCCGGAATGAAGAGTTTATTGAATTTTTTAACTTCTGTCTCTATATTTTTTTTGCGGCGGTATTTCCAGCCACCCACAAGAAGTTTATGAAGTTTAAATCTATAGATACTAATAACATGTACTGCTACCTGAAGCAATCCGCCTACTATCACAGAAATAGCCAGGGCATATGCTACTGTTTTGGGCTCGTTGTGTCTCCAGATGATCAGTGCAGCTATCATAGAAAGGTTTAGGAGTACAGTACTGAATGCAGTAGTGGCAAAATGTTCTCTGTGCTGAAGAAGGGTTGCCAAAAATGTAACGATAAATATTAAAGATAGGTACCAGAAGGTAATAGCTGTCAGCGGTGCTGTGGCGGCTATCTGATCTTTATCAAAACCAACAGCAAGAAGTTTGGTAAAAAATTCGGGAAAAATACTTACGATCAAAGAAGCTATAACAATAAAAAGTAAAAATTTACGGAAGATCGTTATTGCAAATACGCCCTTGTTTCGTGAAGCGACAAAGGAAGGGAGAAAAGCCTGCACAAAAGCACCTTCGGCAAATATGCGACGAAAAAGATTGGGGAGTTTAAACGCTATCCAAAACATATCGCTATATATCGATTGTCCAAGTACGGCAGCTATAAGTGTGGTGCGCACCAATCCCGCTACACGAGATAAAAGGTAACCGGTACTGTTGGCAAAAAAGCTTCTTAGTCTCATATGCTTCCGTAGGTTTAATTTACGCGTATTGTACCGTATAGCTTATCAATATAATAAATATGACAATTTGACATATTTTCCTATTTGTCCAAAAAGTATTGATATACTACTGCAAATAAAACTTTGGAGTACGCGATGATAGTCGGTATAGAAGGACTTGTAGAGCACAAGGAGCCTACGGTGGTGCACCTGAATGTGCAGGGTTTGATATACAGGGTGCACATCTCGATCAATACGTCCAATCAGATCACAGACAAAGAAGCCAGACTCTTTACTACTCAGATATTCAGAGAGGATGCACAGATGCTTTTTGGATTTATGGATAGAAATGAACAAAAAATGTTTGATACACTGCTCAAGATCAACGGCGTGGGACCCAAAGTAGCTCTGGCTATATGCTCTACCTTTACACCGACAACTTTCGCTCAGGTGGTATCATCCAAAGATGTAGCTATGCTCAAGCGAGTGCCCGGCATCGGCCCCAAGGCTGCAAGCCGTATTCTTGTAGAACTGGCGGATTTTATCGTTGATAGCGGCGATGTTCAGAGTACTTCAGGCGGATCGGCAGCTGAGGCGGTGATGGCCCTTGAGAGTCTGGGCTTCAAAAAGGATGCCATCCAAAAAGCCCTAAGCGGCCTTAGCGGCGATACTGCTACTCTGGTCAAGGAGGGCCTCAAAAAGCTCCAAAGACTATAGATGCCGCAAAAAAGCTATAAGATAATTATACTCGGCGGCGGCGCATCGGGCTTGATGCTTGCTGCTATGATAGATAATCCCGATGGCGTACTTTTGATAGAAGGCAACCATAGGCCAGGTGCCAAGATATCTATCAGCGGAGGAGGCAGATGCAATCTGACCAATGAGTTTGTTGCTCCTGAGGATTATCTCGGTTGCGGCGTATTTGTATCACAGGTTTTATCCAAATGGGATCAGCATGATACCCTAGGATGGTTTGATCAGAGGGGTCTTGAATATATAAACCAAAAGGACAATCAATACTTCTGCTCTCACAGCTCAAGCCAGATAATGGATATTTTGCTCAAAGAGACCAAAGAGCTTGAAAGCAGATATGGATGCATAGTCACAGATGCGATATATCGTGATGACCGGTTTACGGTATCGACGACATGCGGCATATTCACGGCCGAGAAACTTGTCATAGCAACGGGAGGATTGAGTTATCCGAAGCTTGGCGCTTCGGGAATCGGATATGAGATAGCAGAGAATTTTGGACATACTGTGACAACTCCTTCTCCGGCTCTGGTGGGCCTGACGCTTCAATCTGAGCAGTTTTTCCTTAAATCGCTTAGCGGTATTTCCACCAAAGTGGCGTTTCGTATCGAAGACAAAAAGGTTCAAGGGCAGATGTTGTTGACTCACAAGGGTATAAGTGGTCCGGCAGTACTTGACCTATCGTTGTATTGGAAAAAAGGCAAAGTGGTAGTTGAATTTTTGCCCGATTTTGACTGGCGCTCCATAAGGGGAAGCAAAAAGCAGATCTCCACCCTCCTGCCGATACCAAGGAGACTAAGCAAAGCACTCCTTGAGCATCTTGATATCAGCGACAAACCGGCAAATAAACTCTCAAGTGAAGAGATACTCAGACTCAAGGAGTTCAACAACTACTCATTTGCACCCGCAGGTACTTTTGGGTACAGCAGAGCCGAAGTGACCAGAGGCGGTGTTGCGGCAGAGGGCATTGATCCAAATACTATGGAGAGCAAGCTTCAAAAAAATCTTTTTGTGATAGGCGAGGTACTCGATGTCACGGGGAGACTTGGCGGGTATAATTTACAGTGGGCTTTCTGTACCGCAGCAGTATGTGCCAAAGCCTTTAATGCGGCCAAGATTCAATAAAATTCGATATAATATCCACAAATTTTGGCGTTTTGCCAAGAAGGGGAGAGATGAAGTGCAATTTTTTATGGGCCACGGGAATAGTGCTTTTGCTTGCAGGGTGCTCAGGCGTACCCGGGATCAAAGATGCAAACGGCTGGAAACCATCTGATGTCAATGCTTTTTTGTCTATATACAAAGATGACAAATATGCGTCTGATTGCGGCCTGAAAGGTCTTTACCAGCAGTACCAAACCAATCACGACACCTCTATACTAAGTAAAATGCTGGTGAAATATGCTGATAATCTGGCCAACAGTTGTATAGATATTCCAGCCTTTAGAGCTTCTCAGGCTGCCAAAAGTGCAAAGGGGATCAAGACATATTTTGATCTTTCGCATCAAAGTGTGAGTGCCAAAACTCTCCTAACCAAGCTGAAAAAGGGTGTCTCCATAGAGGATATCTTAGCTCCCTATATCCCCAGGGCGCCACAGTTCAAAAAACTTCTTTCATACTACAAGCCCGGAGACAACAGCGAAAAAATGCGCAAGATAAGGCTCAATATAGAGCGTACCAAGTTGATGTCTCAAAGCGGCTGGGATACATATATAGAATTAAACGTACCGGAGTATATGCTTCGCTTTTTTGAAGGGGGCAGCGTAACTATGAAGTTTCCTATCATAGTGGGCAAGCCTGCATGGCAAACACCAATATTTAGCTCCACTATGAAGTATATCGTGCTCAATCCGACCTGGACCCTGACAGAGAATATCATCAGAGAAGACCTGATCAAAAAGGTCAAAAAAGATCCAGGCTACTTCAAGCGCCACAATATGAAGATATATGCCAGCTTCAAAGAGAATGCTCCTGAGCTAAATCCGAGAAATATCAATTGGAAAAAGTATGAAGGAAAAGACAATAAAACCCCCATACCATTCCGTATAGTGCAGGCCTCATCCAAGAAAAATGCCCTGGGTACTGTGAAGTTCATGTTTCCCAACAGATTTTCGGTCTATATGCATGATACCCAGACTAAATCGCTTTTCAAGCGCAAGAGTAGAGCATTCAGTCATGGTTGCATGAGGCTTTCTAAACCTAATGAATTGCTTGCAAAAGTAGCGACAGGTTATGCCCAGACTTCCATGGAAATAGTCAACAAGCACAAAAAGAACAATAAAATAAGCTATATCAATCTCAAAAGAAAAATCCCCGTACATATAGTCTATCAGACAGCATATGCCGGCGAAGGAGGGTTGCAGTTCTTCTCGGATGTATATGGATTTGATAAAAGCCAGAGGATCAGACCCTAAATGGCTGTGAAAAGTTGCCGATATAGAGGCGGTAGATTTGATATCAACTACACTATTGTAAACCCTTCGCAGAAAAAAAGTATACTTTTTCTGCACGGTTGGGGGAGCAGTCAGCAGATCATGCAGCAGGCATTTGCCAAACACCTGCCTGATCTTAGACATATCTATGTCGATATGCCGGGATTTGGAAAAAGCCCCAATGATGTAGCTTTGACTACAGATGACTATGCTGCTATTGTGTCTGATTTTTTGACTCAGCTTGATGTGGAACCGGACGCTATAGCAGGACACTCATTTGGCGGCAAGGTGGCTACGCTGCTTGATCCGCCATTGCTCGTGCTTCTCTCTTCAGCCGGCATACCTGTCTCCAAGCCTCTCAAAGTACGCCTTAAGATCAAGCTTTTCAAGATACTCAAACCATTTGGCATCACTAGACTGCGCAAGTTTTTTGTAAGTGCTGATGCCAAGGAGATGAACGAAGGGATGTATCAGACATTCAAAAATGTAGTGGATGAGGATTTTAGCAATCGTTTTGAGATGTATAATGGCAGAGGGCTATGTATCTGGGGCAAGGATGATACGGCCACGCCTTTTTGGACGGGAGCACAGATCAACAAGCTTATCGGCAATAGCAGACTTGTGCCCATGGAAGGGGATCACTTCTTTTTCCTTCAGCACGGCAGCCAGATCGCTGCTTTGATCGAGGAAGAGATTCAAAAAGTAAAAAGTAAAAATTAAAAAGTATGAGGATTGTTTTGTGCAGATTTTGAATATCGTAGCCTATCTAATATTTCTTGCTGCCATAGGATATTATGCAATTACTACTCTGCAGTGGTACAGCTATAAGCTGGAACGAGCAGTCTTTCACCACACCAAACCGTGGTGGAATCTGGTATATTTCCTGATCCCCTTTGCGCTGTATGCGCTTGCCTCCTCGGTCAGCTCATATGGTTGGGTTGTGGCTTTTGTCTATTTGATTGCTTTGTATTTGTGGTATAGAAGGCTTGACAAGCCTCTTGTATGGACGCAGAGGGTGAAGCTCTTTTTTGGTGTTTTGATGCTGTTTGGCTTGCTTTTTGCATTCGCCTCACCTTATAAGGCGGTTTTGATACCCGTCCTGATAGCTCATGGTGTGACTGTATATATCGAGAAGATCAAGATGGCGGGCTTTGCCCGTCAAGCCAAGGCCAAGCTTGAAAATATGGATAAGCTTGTAGTTGTAGGTGTGACTGCAAGCTACGGCAAAACAAGTATCAAAAACTTCATTGCTCATATCCTGAGTGCAAGGTACAAAACTTACGCCACCCCAAGATCGGTCAATACTATTGGCGGCGTGATAAAAGATATCAATGTCGATCTGCCCCCTGATACTGAAGTGTATGTGGTTGAGATGGGAGCCAGAGGAGAGGGTGATATAGCCGAAATAGCCCACTTGGTGAACGAACATTTTGCGGTTGTAGGCAAGATCGGTCCGGCGCATATAGAGTACTTCAAAACTATGGAAAACATTCGCAACACCAAGATGGAGATACTCCAAAGCAATAGACTCCAAGAAGCGTGGGTGCACAAAAGCGCCAATGTCCAGCCAACTGACCAGGTCCATATCTACGGTGATGATATTGAAGATATCGAGGCCACGCTTGAGGGCACAGCATTTACGATAGATGGCATGAGGTATCGGGCGGCTATACTGGGAGTATTTAACGCCGAAAACATAGCAGCTGCCATCAAGGTGGCCAAAGCCTTGGGCGTGGATGATGCGATGATCCAAAAACAGCTCTCCACTCTTAAGCCGGTAGATCACAGACTTCAGCGCATAGATGCTGGAGGCAAAGTGATCCTCGATGACAGCTTCAACGGCAATATAGACGGCATGATGGCCTCATTTGATCTTGCTTCTACATATCAAGGCCGCAAAGTACTCATTACGCCCGGCCTCATAGAGGTAGACGATGAGCTCAACGAGCAGGTTGCCCGCAAGGCCAATGATATTTTTGACCTAATTGTGGTCACAGGGGAACTTAATTATCCGATATTTAAAAAATTTGTCGATTCAGATAAATTGTTAAAACTTGAGGGCAAAGCGCAGATGGAGACAATGCTGGCTGAACAGACAAGGGTAGGGGATCTGATACTGTTTGCCAACGACGCCCCTTCTTTCGTGTGATTTTACTGCATCTTTGGGTGATCGGCTTCGTTTCGCTTGGTTACATATTGCTTTCTATATCCCCTTCATAGTTATACCATACAGATAATCTACTGTCTCATCACTCAAAAAAGTACTTTTGCCGGTTTTCAGAAATATTTCTATATCTTTGCGCGGCCGTGGGGACTGAGCTATGCACTCCGGGTGTGTGGGGCGATAGGTAGGCATGAGAGCGATAGTCTGATCTATGGGCTGTTCGCAGATATAGCATCTGTCTATATCATGGAGTCTTCCCTCATGGCGAAGCAGGGCATGATGGCTCTCTATCGTGATCCTTTTGGGGTTTTGTTTGCTCCAGTGTTTGGCAGCATCCAGGAGAAGCTGATAATAAAATGACTCCAACTCTTCCGTATCTCGCAAGTGCGGCTCAAAAAGCTTGATCCAGTCGTGCCAGGCCATTAGTCTTCTACGCTCATACAGCCATGGAAAGCCTATATGGCGCAGGCTGCGGAGTCTGGGCATAAATCTGCTATCGCCGTCTTCTGCTTCGAAATCTATTAAATGCCCAAGCTGGAGTATAGAGTGTCTTGCGCCGTAAAATCTATAATATGAAGCGATGGAATTTTCGCTGAGTACAGTAGCTATCATGTCCTCGTTTTTGGCACGGTTAAGTTTGAGCACAAAGCCTCTCATAGGCATTCCCTGAATTTGTTGCTAATTAGATTTTAACCATTTTTTGGTTAAAATCTTGGACATTTCGATTTTCGGAACCCTACTGAAAAAAAGATTAAGGTTGGCTTATGCAAGATTTATTTACCAGTTTCAAAGACAACTGCGGCTTCGGATTGCTCGCTTCTATCGACAATACACCATCCAGGAAGAATCTCGAAGATGCCATAACTTCACTTTCGAGAATGATACATCGAGGAGCCATAGCCGCTGACGGCAAAACAGGAGACGGCAGCGGTTTACTGCTATCTATACCTCGTGATTTTTATGCAAAGGAGCTATCTAAAAAGGGTATAGATCTACCTCAAAAATATGCTGTGGCTGTTGTCTTTAGCCGCAGAAAGGCTGACCTGAATGTGTTTAGGGATATTTGCGAGAAAAACGACCTTCATATCATTCACACCAGAGAAGTCCCTGTCAATACCGAAGCGCTTGGAGAGCAAGCGATAGAGACCCTGCCGGATATCTATCATATATTTGTTGAGCCAAACTCTTTAATGGGACGCAGAAGATTTGATGCGCTTATTTATCTCTCCAGAAAAGAGATAGAAACTGCTCTTGCAGACCAAAAGCATTTCTATATACCATCATTCTCATCGGCAGTGGTATCATATAAGGGGCTTGTGATGCCGACCCATCTAAAGGACTTTTATCTCGATCTCAATGATAAGGAATTTAAGATCAGTTTCGCACTGTTTCATCAGAGATTCTCTACCAATACTCTGCCTCAGTGGAAGCTTGCTCAGCCGTTTAGGATGATAGCCCACAACGGGGAGATCAACTCTGTTACTGCCAACCGCTTCAATACTATTGCCAAAAGCGAATCGATCAAAAGCGAAGTCTTCAGCGCAAAGGAGATGAAAAGACTGCTGCCGATTATTCAGGATGGTATGAGCGATAGTGCGAGCCTTGATAACTTTATCGAGTTTTTGCGCATTAACGGTATGGACTTTTTCCGAATTGCACGCTCTGTGATACCGGCTCCTTGGCAAAACGCTCCCCATATGGATGCCGAGCTTAGAGCCTTTTATGAGTATGTGAGTACTACTTTTGAGCCATGGGACGGGCCGGCTGCTGTGAGTATGACTGACGGCCGTCATATAGGTGTAGTGTTGGACAGAAATGGTCTGCGTCCAGCCAAATATATCATCACCAAAGACAACAGACTTCTCATTAGCAGTGAGTATGGCGTGCTTGATATAGATGAGGATCAGATAGTAGAACGCGGCAGGCTTCAATCCGGAGAGATGATCGGGCTGGATATGAAGTATGGTATAGTACTCAAAGATTGCGATATCAACGACTATCTTAAGACCAAAGAGCCTTACGGCAAATGGCTCAACGAGCATATGGTCTACCTCCAGGAGTATGCCGACAAGCCTGTTAGCGAAGTAGAGAGGTTTGCCAAAGAGGAGCTGCATGCCAAGCAGAGATATTTTAACTTCACTCTTGAAGTTCTTGAGCAGGTGATAGAGCCTGTGATTAAAGAGGGCAAGGAGACTACCGCTTCGATGGGGGACGATACGCCTCTGGCTGCATTTTCCGACAAGCAGCGCAGTTTCTCGGACTTTTTCAGACAAAAATTTGCTCAGGTTACAAACCCCCCTATTGATCCCATCAGAGAAAAGACCGTAATGTCTCTCAATACCGGCTTTGGCGAGATCAGAAATATACTCAACGAGGATGCCGAGCACGCCAAACGCCTCAAAACAGTCTCACCCATCTTGTCATTTGATAAATTCAAAGTATTGCAGGAGTTCGGCGATCCAAAGGACCCCAAATACGATCCTACCTACCGCTCCAAGAAGTATGACATCACATATGAGCAGGGACTTAAGGATGCTCTTGATAATCTGAGTAAAAAAGTTCTTTCAGATGTCAAAAAAGAGGGTGTTCGCATCATAATACTTGATGACAGAGGTGTCAATGCACACATGAGAACCATACCTATGCTTATGGCCGTAGGGCGACTCAATGAAGCTTTGCTTGATGCAAAATTGCGCCATGCTATAAGTATAGTAGCGGTTTCCGGGGAAGTTTATGACTCTCACAAGGCCGCTACCCTTATAGCCTATGGAGCAGCGGCTATATACCCGTATTTGTACTATGCTACAGCAGTAGAGATAGTGGAGAGAGAACACAAGAATCTTGATCCCACAGTACTTCTGAAGCGTTTGCGCAAGTCTATGAATGCAGGGTTGCTCAAGATCATGTCCAAAATGGGCATAGCCACAATAGCAAGCTACCGTAATTCAAAACTCTTTGATGTAATAGGTTTGAGTGACGAGATCATTGATGAGTGCTTCCGTGGTTCAAATGCCCTGCTTAAAGGTCTTGGCTACAAAGAGATAGGCGCGCGCATAGCCAAAGCCCATATGGAAGCGTACAGTCCCCGTATGAAAAATCACATTTTCCCTCTCCATATCGGAGGTTTCTACAAATATACACAGGGGGACGAATACCACGATTTTGCGCCCAAGGTGGTCCATGCTATCCACAAACTTTCTCAAAGCGGCAAAAAAGAGGACTACAAAAAGCTCAAGAATATGCTTGAAAACAGAGGCACCAAGCTGATCAGGGATTTCTTTGTCTTTAAGGATCGAAAGCCTATTCCTATAGATGAAGTGGAGCCAATCGAAGAGATTTTCAAGCGCTTCTCTACCGCTGCTATGAGTCTGGGATCCATCTCTCCTGAAGCTCACGAGAGCATGGCTGAGGCGATGAATCGTCTTGGAGGCATGAGCAACTCTGGCGAAGGTGGAGAGGATGAAGCGCGATTTGGCACTGTAAAAAACTCCAAGATCAAGCAAGTGGCATCAGGAAGATTTGGCGTGACACCAGGCTATCTGCGTTCTGCTGAGGAGCTGCAGATCAAAGTAGCCCAGGGTGCCAAGCCTGGGGAAGGAGGCCAGCTCCCCGGACACAAGGTCAACCCTCTTGTAGCCAGACTCAGACATACTATCCCGGGCGTAACACTCATATCGCCTCCTCCTCACCATGATATATACTCTATCGAGGATCTGGCTCAGCTTATCTTTGACCTCAAGCAAGTCAACCCTGATGCCAGAATCGCAGTCAAGCTTGTCTCTACAGCAGGCGTAGGGACTATTGCTGCCGGAGTAGCAAAATGTTATGCCGATAAGATCATCATCTCTGGTGCAGACGGAGGTACCGGCGCGGCTCCTCTGACATCCATCAAGCATGCAGGAAACCCGTGGGAGCTGGGGCTGATAGAGGCTCATAATGCCCTCAAGGCCAATGGTCTCAGGGATAAGGTTTTGCTTGAGACTGACGGCGGACTCAAAAGCGGTATGGATGTGATCAAAGCCGCGATATTTGGTGCAGAACGATATGCGTTTGGAACCGGAGCATTGACGATACTCGGGTGCAAGATACTTCGCATATGCCATCTTAATAGATGCACTGTGGGGATCGCTACCCAGGAGGAAAAACTTAGAGAGCATTATAAGGGTACTGTTGAGAGACTGATCAACTACTTCACTCTCCTTGCGGAGGATATCAGAGAGATACTGGCATCTTTGGGCGTTAGAAGTCTTGAAGAGATCATAGGACGCACCGATCTGCTGGAGGTGATAGATACACCGCTGGCTAAAAAATTTGACTTCGAGCAGCTTCTTGTCAGGCTTGACGGTCCGGATACTCAGCAGGTAGAGAGAAATGAACCGTTTGATGATAATGCATACGAAAAAGCCATCCTCAAAGAGCTTCAGTCAGTGATCAAAAACCCTACCGAGAGTATCACTCTTAAAAAGAGCATACGCAATACAAATAGAAGCTTCGGTACTTTGATCTCCGGTGAGATAGCCAAATACTATGGAGACAAGGGGCTTGCTGACAAGACTATCAATATAGAGCTTGAAGGCACTACAGGCCAATCACTCGGAGCGTTTTTGAGTCCGGGTATATGTATTAGAGTCAACGGTGCAGGCAATGACTATATAGGCAAGGGTATGGCCGGCGGCCGTATCATCATCACTTCCAAATACGGATCTGAGAAATTCTCCCTGGGGGGCAATACCTGTCTATACGGTGCTACGGGCGGCAAGCTCTATATTGCAGGGCAAGTGGGTGAACGGTTTGCGGTGCGTAACTCGGGAGCCATAGCCATCGTAGAAGGCACAGGAGATCATCCATGCGAATATATGACCGGAGGTGTAGTTGTGGTACTTGGCAAAACCGGAGTCAATTTTGGTGCCGGTATGACTGGTGGTGTGGCATTTGTGCTCGACGAGGCTCATGATTTTGTAGAGAATATAAACACAGAGCTTGTAGAAGCACATCGTATAGATACGGACGATACAGATATCGAGAGATACTATCTCAAAAAACTGCTAAAAGATTATTATCAGGAAACAGGTAGCGCCAAAGCCAAGGAGATATTGAATGATTTCAGGGTCAAGATCAGAGAATTCTGGATGGTACGCCCCAAAGATATGAAAATACCGCTTAAGATCGAGGAGGGAGAATAAGATGCAAGGTTTTTTTGAACTTGACAGAGAAGACCCTAGAAAAAGAGATGTCGTTGTCCGTATTAAAGATTTCGATGAGATATATGAGGTTTTTAGCCCCAAAAGAGCCAAAAGACAGGCCAACAGATGTGTTCAATGCGGTGATCCGTACTGTCATAGTGACAACGGTTGTCCTCTTCACAATTTCATACCCCACTGGCTTAAAGCGACAGCTGACAAAGATCTGGAGTTTGCATTCAAGCTCTCCAACGACTCTTCGCCGTTTCCTGAGGTTATGGGTCGTGTGTGCCCCCATGACAAACTGTGCGAAGGTGCCTGCACCCTTAATGACGGGCACGGTGCCGTGACAATAGGATCGGTAGAGGCATATATCAGCGAGGAGGGATTCAAGAAGGGATTTACTCTTGATTTTGCTTCTGAGAAAATAGGTAAAAAGGTCGCCATTATTGGTGCGGGGCCGGCTGGTTTGTCGGCGGCTACTTTTCTCGCAAGAGAGGGGGTAGATGTAGAGATATATGACAAGCAAAATCGTGCCGGTGGACTTCTGACTTACGGCATACCGGGATTTAAGCTCAACAAAAACATCATCGAAAGAAGAGTAAAAATGCTCCAGGATGCAGGGGTGATCTTCCACCAGAACACTGAGGTGGGCAAGGATGTTGCCTTTGATGAACTGACAGAAAACTTTGATGCCATATTTATAGGTATAGGAGCTACCAAAGGACGAAAAGCAGGGATCAACGGTGAGGATGCCAAAGGTGTTTATCTTGCTATGGAGTTTTTGGTCTCAGTCCAAAAGAAACTTTTCGAAGAAGAAAGAGAGATTGAGGTGGATGTCAAAGACAAAAGGGTCGTGGTCATTGGAGGCGGTGACACTGCTATGGATTGCGTCCGCACAAGTTTGCGTGAAGGTGCCAGAAAGGTATCGTGTCTCTATCGCCGTGATGCTCACAATATGCCGGGAAGCCGCAAGGAGTATCTCAATGCCAAAGAGGAAGGTGTGGAATTCGAATTTTTCGTCTCACCCAGGCAGATACTAAAAAATGAGAATAATGAAGTGATAGGCATAGAGACAGTCAAAACACGTCTTGGAGAGCCTGACGGCAGTGGCAGGCAGAGAGTAGAAGAGATACCAGGAAGTGAGTTTACCGTAGAGGCAGATATCGTGATATATGCACTTGGTTTTGACAATGTTGATTATCCGTTTTTGGCCTCTAATGGTATAGAGACTGGCAAATGGGGAGAAATAGTCGTAGATGAAAATCTTCAGACCACCAGAGCTGGCGTCTATGCCGGAGGGGATTGTCATCGGGGCGCGGATCTGGTTGTCACCGCTGCCTATGATGGACGTGAGGCTGCTCGAGCGATTGTTGATTCGTTTTTGGGGGAGTGATGCACCCTTTTTTGTATGCGTGCCTTGAGGCTAACCGCGCGATAGCACGCAGCATACACGGCGGGCTGAGCAATGCCCAGCGCCACAAAAGTCTCAAGGGAGCTGGCGGCGACATCAGCAGCGGGATCGATCTGGAAGCTGAGGCAATTTTCGTCGAACATCTTGGATCATTTGGTCAGATTCACTCTGAAGAGTCGGGCGTGATAGGGAAGGGGACACATACCATCCTCCTCGACCCGATTGATGGCAGCAGCAATATTCTTAGCGATTTTCCCTATTACGGCACTTCAGCAGCTTTGATTGATCCGGACGGAGAGACCGTTGCTGCGTGTGTGTGCAATCTCGCTGCCGGGGAGATCTTTTTCAAGACCCCCGGCACTGTTGCGCAGCACGGGAACCTTTTT
Source organism: uncultured Campylobacterales bacterium (assembly GCA_964520575.1). Classification (GTDB taxonomy): domain Bacteria; phylum Campylobacterota; class Campylobacteria; order Campylobacterales; family Sulfurovaceae; genus S017-3. The sequence goes on from CAZFNK010000017.1 coordinate 21,844, forward strand.
TTAAATGATTTTGTCTCCTACCTTCCCCCTGGTACTCCTGAGATCGGTATTTTCGAACGGGCATATGCCCATCCGGATGTGGTCAGCGCGCTGAGCCGCCACGGCGAGAAGTTTCGCACACCCGGCGCAGTCGCCCTTTCGCTGGTGTACGCAGCGAGTGCTCGATTTTTCCTCTATGTCGGAGAGTACCGAATGTATGATTTTGCTGCCGGGCTTTTGTTTTGCGAAGAGATGGAAGTGGAAGCAAAAGAAGATTATGTTATAGTAACGTACGATAAGAATACTCTTGAACTCCTCAGAGAAGCGGTAAGGAACTTTTCATGAATTTTGGCAATCTCTTTAGCGGTATCCGCAAGCGCTCGGATGAGGGCGAGGCCCCGGCACATTGGGTCAAATGCCCCGATTGTCTCTCGCTAATGTATTACAAGGAGGTTGAGGCTCACAATAATGTTTGCCCAAAGTGCTCCTACCACTTTCGTATAGATGCTGATAAGAGGATATCTGCTTTGGCGGATGAGGGTAGTTTTGAAGAGCATGATGCCTCCCTGATTCCTGTTGATCCTTTGAAATTCGTAGACAAAAAAAGCTATAAAAAAAGGCTTGATGAGAGTAAAAAAAAGACTGGCAGAACATCATCTGTAGTCAGCGGCAGCTGTACTATTGACGGAGAGCCTGTGGAGCTTGTGGTGTTTGATTTTGCATTCATGGGCGGGAGTCTGGGTTCTGTAGAAGGAGAGAAGATCGTCCGGGCCGTCAATCGTGCCATAGAGAGCAGGAGTGGGCTGGTGATAGTCTCCGCAAGCGGCGGAGCCCGTATGCAGGAGAGTACCTACAGCCTGATGCAGATGTCCAAAACCTCTGCGGCACTGGGGAGGCTCTCTTCAGCCGGTTTGCCATACATATCTGTTCTGACTGATCCTACTATGGGGGGCGTAAGCGCGTCTTTTGCCATGCTGGGAGATATCATTATGGCTGAACCGGGTGCCCTGATAGGTTTTGCAGGGCAGAGAGTCATCAAGCAAACTGTTGGCGTTGATCTGCCTGAGGGCTTCCAGAGGTCGGAGTTTTTGCTTGAGCACGGCTTGATAGATATGGTTGTCGATCGCAACGACATGAAAGAGAGTATAGGAAAATTCATGAGACTGTTTCTGGACAGGAAACATTCCGCATAGTTCCCATATTTCTCCATGCTTGTATAAAATATCGAAATAATCAGCATTTTTTTATTATCCGGGGTGTACAATTGGTTATACCAATCTTATGAGGAGGTAAATTATGAAAAAGATGCTTAAGGTTTTGGCTGTTGTTGCAGCTCTTTTTGCTGTTTCTGGTTGTTGTGGTACTACCTGCCCATCACTTCCAAGCTTCAGCTGCTCAAAGTAATTTGAGTTTCCCCGCTACGGCGGGCGTTTCTACTGAGATTTCTTTCCCCCCATATATTCTATACTCATAAGGATTTTTTTATGCCCAAGCAGAAGCTGATCATGTCAGACAGACTTCCGGAGTTGACAGCCGATGATCCGGATAAGATATTCAAAAAGAGCGGCAAGATAGAGACCAAATTTTACAACAAAGAATTTACCAGACTACAGTATGAAATGGTAAAACTCCAAAAATGGGTGATAGATACCAACCAAAGACTTCTGATGATATTTGAAGGTATGGATACTGCCGGCAAAAGCTCTACTATCAAAGCATTCAATGCCTACCTCAATCCTCGTCACACATGGAGCGTGGCATTGCCCAAACCTACAGAAGTGGAGCAGGGTCAGTGGTATTTTCAGCGCCACCTGGCCAAGATGCCAAACGAAGGCGAGATGGTATTTTTTGATCGCAGCTGGTACAATAGAGCAGGGATAGAGATGGTGTTTGGCTTTTGTACGCTGCAGCAGCATGAGGAATTTTATGCCCAGGTCAACCAAGTAGAGAAGATGCTTGTAGATGACGGAATACTGTTTTTCAAATTCTACCTCAATATTGACAAGCAGACACAGGCAGAGAGGATCAAAGACAGAGAGAACGACCCTCTCAAAAGCTGGAAACTATCCAAGCTTGATTATGAGTCGCATAAACACTATGACAAATATGTAGAGCTAAGAGACAAGATGTTTAGACTCTCAGGTACGCCTGAGGCTCCATGGTGCGAGCTTGATGCTGTGGACAAAAAGAGGGCAAGACTCAATGCCTTGAGATATTTGCTGAGTAATATCGAGTACGAAGGACGGGATATGGATGCAGTAATGGGTGTGGATAAGAAGATTGTCACACTGCATGCCTGAATATCGGCAGCAGGTCAAAACAGTCTGCTGCCTTGTTCGTTCCGTAAGCTTTTGAGTACTTCTTTGTCAAGCGAGTATATAAATGCATAATTGAAGTGGTATCGCTTGAGTATCTCTATTGCTTCCTCGGCTGTCTCAAACCAGTGTGGCCTTTCTACATTCTCTATCTTGGTCTTGGGCGGAGTGAGTACTATGCTTTTGACCCAACTGTTCTGATGTCTGATGTATTCTCTGGCTTGGACTATATCCTCGAGATTATCCACAAATATCAGCACTCTATCGCTGGCTCCTCTGGGAACTGCTTCGAACCTTCCGTTTATATACACAGGCAGAAAGTGTTTGGTGTATCGTAGTTTGTCAAGAGAATATGGAAGCTGATGCTGTTGGCAAAAATGCACAACCCTTAGCAGATGAGGCAAATGAAAGGGGATAAGCTCTTTGTCCTGATAGATGTATTTTTCGACGCGAAACGTAGTGCGAAACAAAGTATCGCTTACGATATAGCCTTCTGCTTCGTTCTCCGGTTTTTTGTACTCAGGCTTGATGTCCCTGAGCAATTTTTCATTTGTACTAACAAAAAGATACTTGCTTGAGTTGAGTATCTGTTCAAATGCTTTGTTCCACTCAGCGGCCAAAAATACTATGTTGCCTTTATGTGTAAGTATCTGGCGCAGCATACTCATCTCATGAGGGCTTAGCAGATAAAATTCACCCTCTTTTTTGAGCAGCACATAGCGCAGCAGCTTGAATGCGGCCTTTTGTACACTTTCGACTTTGATCCAGGCTATCTCAGTATCGCTTGGCTCTATCTGGCCCTGATAGATCACAGCATATGCGCCGTTCTCAATAGCCGAGGCAATATCGCCATTATTTGCAGCGAAAAAGAGATCACCATGCTCTACTTTGGAGGGGTAGGCGGTAGCACCCTTGATAGCCTGAATCTCAGGCTCGTTTTGGAGGGTGCCTCCTGTGAGATTGAGTATATCTTCGATAGTCACTTAACTTACTTTGCTACCCGGTTTTTTAGGAGTTTCGGGTCTAAGCAGGCTTAGTCCGTTGTCATCCTTGGCCGCAAGCAGCATCCCTTCGCTTCGCAGCCCCATCAGTTTGGCGGGCTTGAGGTTGGCTACTACACATGCCTGGGTGCCGATTAGTTCTTCTGGTGTGTACCACTCTTTGATACCGGCAACGATCTGTCTTGGTTTCTCTTCGCCCAGATCTACTTGCAGCAGGAGCAGTTTTTTGCTGCCTTCTACTTCATTGGCATCTACAATGGTACCGATCTTGAGCTCAGTTTCAAAAAACTTGTCTATGGATATGAGAGCTACACCTTCGGTATTGCTATTTTTATCTTGCGGCTCTTTTTGCTTGGGACCTGGTTTTGTCTCTTCAAGTAAAGGCTCCTCTATACGGGGGAAAAGCGGCGGGATTTTCTCTATCACAAACTCGTCCAGCATTTTGCCATCTTTGACAAGTGCCTCGTAGCTATCCTTGCCTATCTCAAAGTTCAGGGCTTTTGCTATCTGAGCGGTGGTCTTGGGCATTACCGGGTGGAGCATGATGGAGACTCGGGCAAGGATATTGGCGATCAGTCCGTTTAGAGCCATCGCCTCATCCTCTTTATCCTCTTTCATTAGTTCCCACGGCTTGTAGGTGTCTATGGCCTTGTTGGCTACAGCAAGCGGTTTCCACAGTTCTTCGAGATATCTGTGCAGCTGCATCTCAAAAAGCAACGGCTCAAGCTTGCTCATGGCATCCCCAACCTCTTTGAGTTCATCGGAGTAGTATAGTTCTACTTTGTCGCCATTGACCTTGCCGTCAAAATACTTGCCGCTCATGCCAATGAGGCGATTGAGCAGGTTGCCCAGATCGTTGCCCAGATCAGAATTGATACGATCCATCAGCGCCCGCTGGGAGAAATCCCCATCGCCGCCAAAAGGTACTTCTCTGAGCATAAAGTATCGGAAGTTCTCCAGCCCGTAGGCATCTGCTACCTCTTTGGGATTGACGACATTGCCTTTGGATTTGGACATCTTTTCACCATTTCTAGTCCACCAGCCGTGAGCGGCTACATGCTTGGGTAGCGGCATATCCAGACTCATCAAAAATGCAGGCCAGTAAATAGCGTGGAATCGCAGGATGTCTTTGCCGATGAGGTGGACGCGCGCAGGCCAGTATTTCATGAGCTTTTCATCAGTACCGTACCCCAAAGCTGTTAGATAGTTCATCAGAGCATCGAGCCACACATACATCACATGCTTGGGATCATTTATACTTGAGGGCAGCTTGACGCCCCAGTCGAAACTGGTGCGAGTGACAGATAGATCATCCAGTCCGCCCTCAACAAATCTGATCACTTCATTGCGCTTGGATTTGGGCAGGATGCACTCAGGATGACTGCGATACCACTCCAGCAGTCTGTCCTGATATTTGCTTAGGCGGAAAAAGTAGCTCTCTTCTTCTACGATATTGGTAGGCTTGCCGCACTCAGGGCAGAACTCCCCGTCTACGAGTTGATTTTCGGTAAAAAATGTCTCGCAGGAGATACAGTAGTTGCCCTTGTAGACATCTTTGTATATATCACCCTTTTGGTACATTCTCTCAAATGCCGCCTGCACTCCGATCTTGTGCTCATCATCAGTAGTGCGGATGAATTTGTCGTATGTGATATCAAACTCATCCCAAAGAGTCCTGAAACGTCCCGATATCTCATCTGCATACTCTTGTGTGCTTTTGCCTCGAGCTTTGGCGGCTTGTTCTATTTTTTGGCCATGCTCATCGGTACCGGTAAGGAAAAATGTATCCAATCCTACCATACGGGAGTAGATAGCGAGTGTATCAGCGATGACCGTAGTATAGGCATGCCCTATGTGGGGGATATCATTGACATAGTAGATTGGGGTGGTGATGTAGGCGGTTTTGCATTCTTCGGAGTGCTTGGACATATTCTTCCTTTAAACAAATGAGTTTTCAAGGTAATACTGGGATGACCCTTGATTTGGATGGTATTTTATCGAAATGTTGCTGTGGAGGGGATATATACAATGTTTTATAGTATACTTAGAGCAACAAATGGAGAAAAGATGAATTACCCAAAATTTTCAAATGATTGCAACTCTATGCTGTGCCGCTATCTGACACCTGAGATGTTTGATGCGCTTAAGAACAAGAGGACTGCCAATGGATTTACCATAGAGCAGGCTATTCGCTCAGGAGTGGAGAATCCTGACAGCAGCATAGGCGTCTATGCGGGCGATGCTGAGTCCTATACGCTTTTTGCGCCGCTGTTTGATCCTATTATCCGGGAGTATCATGGATTTGGCGCCGATGATCATCATAGAAGCGATCTCGATCCATCCAAGCTCAACGCCCCCAATCCAGACCTAGATGGAGAGTTTATATTATCAACCCGTATCAGAGTAGGTCGCAATATCACTGATATGCCTCTGGGACCTGCCATCTCCAAAGAACAGCGCGATGAGGTGGAGGCTATGGCATCTACGGCATTTGGCAAGTTGGAGGGGGATCTGGCGGGCAATTATTATTCATTGGAGGGTATGACCCAAGAGAACCGTAAATCCCTCATAAAAGATCACTTTTTGTTCAAAGAGGGGGATAGGTTTCTTGAATCAGCAGGATTAAACCGCAACTGGCCGTCAGGCAGAGGGATATATCACAACCACGACAAGACCTTCCTGGTGTGGGTCAACGAAGAGGATCAGTTTCGCATCATTTCGATGCAGCAAGGCGGCGATATAGACAAGGTGTTTGAGAGGCTTGTCAGAGGCATAGAGGGAATCGGTAGAGAGATAGATTTCTCATACAGCGATCATCTGGGTTTTATCACCAGCTGTCCGACCAACCTGGGGACGGCGATGCGCGCTAGTGTACATATTGCGCTGCCCGAGCTCGCCAAAGACCGTAAGCGCTTCGAAGCGATCTGCGACGCGCACC
>CAZFNK010000018.1:0-28031 GCA_964520575.1 uncultured Campylobacterales bacterium
GGGGTTGGTACGCAGGAGGTTAAGCGCAACCACCCTGCCTACCAAGCCGGCACCTGCTATGGCGATGTTCATCATAAATCCTTTCAGGATTGAATTAATAATTAACAATGAATAATGAATAGTTTCGGTATGCGTTGCACTGCAACGCTTTTATATAAAAGCGGAGCGACCGTACCGCTTACCTGCACTCTCCACTCATCACTCTACACTCTGCACTCGTTCCGAAGGAACGTAAACTTCCCCGCCCATCTCCTGGAACTTCTGGCTCATCTCATCCATTCCTTTCTGTTTGGCAGTCTCTATGTCGGTTTCGAGGGCATCTGCATACTCTCTGACCTCGGCGGAGATCTTCATAGAACAGAATTTCGGTCCGCACATGGAACAGAAGTGTGCCACTTTGGCTGCTTCCATCGGCATTGTCTCGTCATGGTACTCACGTGCACGTTCAGGGTCAAGTCCGATGTTGAACTGGTCTACCCATCTGAACTCGAAACGTGCCAGACTCATCGCGTCATCTCTGGCTCTTGCTCCCGGGTGACCTTTGGCAATGTCCGCTGCATGCGCTGCGAGTTTGTAGGTAATGAGCCCCTCTTTGACATCTTCACGGTTTGGCAGTCCAAGGTGCTCTTTGGGTGTAACGTAACAGAGCATCGCACATCCGTACCAGCCGATCATTGCTGCACCGATCCCTGATGTGATATGGTCATACCCCGGAGCGATATCTGTCGTCAGGGGTCCAAGTGTATAGAATGGCGCTTCGTCACACCACTCCAGCTGTATCTGCATATTCTCTTTAATGAGGTGCATCGGTACATGCCCCGGTCCTTCGATGAGTGTCTGTACGTCATGCTTCCAAGCGATCTTTGTCAGTTCACCCAGTGTTTTGAGCTCCGCGAACTGTGCTTCATCGTTCGCATCGGCAACGGAACCCGGTCTAAGCCCGTCACCCAGTGAGAAGGTGATGTCGTAAGCCTTCATAATCTCACATATCTCTTCAAAGTGTGTGTAGAGGAAGTTCTCTTTATGGTGGTGGATCATCCACTTCACCATGATGGAACCGCCACGGGAGACGATACCTGTAACACGTTTTGCCGTCATCGGTACATGGTGCAGCAAAAGCCCCGCATGGATGGTAAAGTAGTCCACACCCTGCTCCGCCTGCTCGATGAGTGTGTCACGGAAAACTTCCCATGTCAGGTTCTCAGCGATCCCGTCAACCTTCTCAAGTGCCTGATAGATCGGTACAGTCCCGATAGGCACCGGAGAGTTACGCAAGATCCAGTCACGGGTCGTGTGGATATTCTTTCCTGTACTCAGATCCATCACAGTGTCAGCTCCCCACCTGGTTGACCATACCATCTTCTCTACCTCTTCGGCGATGCTCGATGTCGTTGCAGAGTTACCGATGTTCGCATTGACTTTGACAAGGAAGTTACGTCCGATGATCATCGGTTCTGCTTCAGGGTGGTTGATGTTACACGGAATGACCGCACGTCCGGCTGCAAGCTCTTGACGTACGAACTCAGGAGTGATCTCTTCAGGAAGGTTCGCACCAAAGTTCTCCCCTTTGAGTCTGGCTTCTCTTTCAGGGTCACTTAAATAACGCTTTGTCATCTCAAGGTTCTGGTTCTCACGAATGGCGACAAACTCCATCTCCGGTGTGATGATCCCCTGACGTGCATAGTGCAGTTGAGAAACATTTTTGCCTTTTTTGGCCTTAAGCGGTGTACGGTAGAGCCCTTTAGAACCTGCAGCGACAAAATCAAGCTGCTCTTCTGTACTGTATCCGTTGTCTTCAGGCTTGACAATACGCCCTTCATACGCCTCGACATCCCCTCTTGCCTCGATCCACGCTTTACGAATAGCAGGGATCCCCTTCTCTACATCGATCTCTACGGTCGGATCGGTGTACGGTCCTGAAGTATCATAGACACACAGTGTTGTGTCGTTACTCAAAGAGATCTCTCTCATCGGTACACGGATATTCTTGTGGATCGTCCCCTCTACATAGATCTTCTTCGATGCAGGCAGCGGTTCTGTGCTCAATTTGTCATTTGACGCGGCAATGGTCTCTTTAAATGGTTTGGTCATGATATTTCCCTTTAAAATTAATTTCAACAATAAATTTTGTAGGGAAGAGTGTAATTGAAGTAGCGATCATCCTGCCAAAAAAGGCAAACATGTTCTCAAAATACAAGTTACAAATCTCTTCCTTACGCCGGTATGATCCGGGTCAAGTTCAGCGGGTAGACATTTGTAGGTCTTCTCAGCCATGTCTGCCATGGCACCCCGAGAGTTTGAACCATCACTATAAGAAAAATAAGCTTAAAGTAGCTTTGTTAGGGTGGCGATAAGCAACCTGTGTTGCATCTTTGGTCAAATAAAGATGCTAAACTACAGCAAATCAAACAGAGAAGAAGGATAGAAGATGAGTAATATAATGGAAAAACTTACCAACCAGATGCAGGGAGCCATCGAATCCGGACTCTCGCTGGCCCTGCATAATAAAAATCCCGAAGTTGATCCCATACATGTGTTGTGGGGATTAATGACCAATACCCAATCGATCCTGGGTCAGGCACTAAACAAAATGAATGCCGAGAAAGCGGCTATCGAGCTGGAGATCAAGAGTGCGGCCCAAAAATTGCCGTCAGCTTCGAACGTAACCAAAGAGACCATCAAACTCTCCCAGAATCTTGCAAGAAGTCTGCAGGCTGCTGAGGGGGTGATGGCCGCCAATGGTGACCAGTACCTTGCAGTAGATACCTGGCTGCTGGCAAATGCCAATGAGAGTTTTATCAAAGATACTCTTGGTAAATATATTGATATAAGTGAGTTCAAAAAGACTCTTGAGGCTATCAGGGGCGGCAAATCCATAGATAGTGCCAGTGCTGATGAGACTCTTGAGGCGCTTGCCCAGTACGGCATCGATCTCAATCAAAAAGCTCTTGACGGTGAGCTTGATCCGGTGATTGGGCGAGATGAGGAGATACATCGTATGATGCAGATCCTTATCCGAAAAACCAAGAACAACCCTATACTGATAGGTGAGCCCGGAACCGGTAAAACTGCCATCGTAGAAGGACTGGCTCAGCGTATTGTGGACAAGGAGGTGCCAACCAGTCTGCAAAATATGAGAGTAATATCTCTGGATATGAGCAGGCTTATTGCCGGAGCTAAATACAGAGGAGAGTTCGAGGATCGTCTCAAAGCTGTAGTCGATGAGGTCAAAAAGGCTGCCAATGTGATACTTTTCATTGATGAGATACACACCATCGTAGGAGCCGGAGCAAGTGAGGGGAGCATGGATGCGGCCAATATCCTCAAGCCCGCACTTGCACGTGGTGAACTGCACACCATAGGTGCTACCACACTCAAAGAGTATCGCAAGTATTTTGAAAAAGATGCGGCACTTCAGCGCCGTTTTCAGCCTGTCAAAGTCGATGAGCCATCTATCAATGAGGCCCTGCAGATCCTGCGCGGTATCAAAGACCGCCTTGAGGCGCATCACAATGTCATCATTACTGACAGTGCTCTTGTGGCAGCTGCCAAGCTGAGCGACCGCTATATTACGGATAGATTTTTGCCGGATAAGGCGATAGACCTCATAGATGAAGCCGCAGCCGAGCTCAAAATGGAGATCGAAAGCGAGCCGACCGAACTGGCCAAAGCCAAACGAGAGATCGCCACCCTCCAGGTCGAGCGCGAAGCCCTCAAGATGGAAGAGAGCGAAAAAAATGCCGCCAGACTCTCTGAGATAGAAAAAGAGCTGGCCGATCTGGAAGAGAAGAAGATGATGCTTGAGGAGAAATTTGAGCAGGAGAAGTCTATCTTCAACCAAATAGCCGAGATCAAATCTAATATAGAGTCTCTCAAAATACAGGTAGAACAGGCCAAAAGAGAAGGGGACTTTAACCGCGCAGCTGAGATAGAATACGGTCAGATCCCGGCAGAGCAAAGCAAGCTCAAGGAGCTTGAAGATCGATGGAATCAAATGGTCAAAGAGGGAACTCTGCTCAAAAACTCCGTCGATGAAGAGATGATAGCCAGCATCGTCAGCCGCTGGACCGGCATACCTGTTAATAAAATGCTGCAAAGCGAAAAAGAGAAGATCCTCCATATCGAGGACGTACTCAAAGACGAAGTGGTAGGACAGGAAGAGGCACTTCATGCGATAGCTAGAGCTATCAAGCGAAACAAAGCAGGACTCTCTGATCTTAACCGCCCCATTGGCAGCTTTATGTTCCTTGGACCCACCGGTGTGGGCAAAACCCAGGTGGCCAAGACGCTGGCGAAGTTCCTCTTTGACTCTGAAAAGGCGCTCATTCGCATCGACATGAGTGAATACATGGAAAAACACGCCGCCAGCCGTCTGGTGGGCGCGCCTCCGGGATATGTCGGCTACGAAGAGGGTGGACAGCTAACCGAAGCGGTCCGCCGTAAGCCATATTCGGTAGTGCTCTTTGACGAGATAGAAAAGGCGCACCCTGATGTATTTAACACGCTGTTGCAGGTGCTGGATGATGGAAGACTCACTGACAATAAAGGTGTCACAGTCGATTTTAAAAATACCATCATCATCATGACCAGCAACATTGCAAGTGACAAGATCATGGAGTTTAGTGACCCCGAAGATAGGCGCAAGGCTGTCAATGATGAGCTTAGGCTAAGATTTAAACCCGAGTTCCTGAATCGTCTCGATGATATAGTGATATTCAATCCTTTGGATAAGGATGCTATCACCAAGATAGTCGATATACTCTTCAGAAATATTGAAGCCAAGCTGGCTGAGAGAGACATCAAAGTAGAGCTAACTCCAGCTGCCAAGGAATTCATTGCTGAGGTAGGATTTGATCCTGTATACGGCGCACGCCCGCTCAAGAGAGCACTCTATGAAGTGGTCGAGGACCGTCTGGCCGAGCTGATCCTTGAGGACAAAGTCACCGAGGGCAGTCACGTTACTTTTGACGTCCAAAACGGCGAAGTAGTGGTAGATATCAAATAAAACTGCTTATACGTTTACCAAAGCAAGCTTTTTAGCTAGAGCAGCTATAGCCTCGTCGGCGGCTCTTGGGCCTTCGTTGGAGGATATATAACCCGGGTATATGGGATAAAAGGTCTCTATCATGCTTGGGTGTTGGCGCCATTGGTTGTCGGCAAGATGCGCAGTACCGTGTTTTCCCAGAAAACACCCGGTGTCGTTACGACTCCGCCGGATATCTGACAAAATATACAGTTGCCATTTTTCATCCGTAGACGGATAGTGCGGTTTCATTGGCTGCTCCTTATGGCAACTTGCTGTATCTCCAGTAGACAAATATACCGTAAAGTAGAGCCGGTAGCGCTATGACAATTCCTATGACAGGGCCCCCGTTTTGTACGGCCTCTTCTTTGTATGGAGTGAGGGTGGATAAAATAAAAAGTGAAAAATCCCAAAACCCGTGCAAAAGCATCAAAGGCCAGATAGCTCCTATGCGAAGTCGAAGTGCTCCGTACAAAAATCCCATCGCAGCGGCATGTATGACCTGCGAAAGTGCATCGAGCGGATCGGCACCTACAAAGATATTGAAAAAGTGAAACGAGCCAAATGTTACAGCTGCTATAATGACAGACCATAAGGGAGTAAATCTGCTAAGCAAGCCGTATAGAAATACACCGCGAAATACACCCTCTTCGACAAATCCAAGCAGCAAGATCACCAAGATCATTTTGCCAAGCTGCCATGGAGAGTCAAACCCCAAAAACCATTTGTTGCTATGGTCTATCAACCAAGCGATATTAAGAAGGAGCAGTATAAGCAGGATAATAGGCAGTATAAACTTGAAGCTGCCTTCCTTCATCCGGGTAAACCCCATCTCTCTCCACCAGCCAAGCACAGTAATGATCCCCGCCAAGATCACAGCTGTTATCAGCTCAGAGCCAAACATATTTAGAGCCGCGTCTATATCTGTAAGCCCTTTGGCGTCAGCGGGTATGCCTTTGATAAGCGCCGGCGCGATAAACCAAACGGCATAGAGCCCGACTACTATCAGGCTGGAAGCAAGCGGGTGCTTTTTGAGGTATTTGATCATATGTGCTCCATGCGTTTATGGGGTCATTGTACAATATTATATCTACCGCTTCTTAATGATACTTTTGTATAATCCCCAAAAATATTTTATGGAGAGCGATATGGTTCAGATATGGCATAATCCAAGATGCAGTAAATCACGCGCAGGAGTAAAATATCTTGAAGACAAAGGGGTGGAATTTGAGATCGTTAAGTATCTTGACAATCCGCCATCTGTCAAAGAGATAGCAGAAGTATTGCGCAAGCTGGGAATGGGAGCAAGAGAGCTGATGCGCACTAAAGAGGCGATATATAGAGAGCTTGGACTCAAAAATGAGCACGATGAGCAAAAGCTTGTAGAGGCGATGGCTGCTCATCCCAGGCTGATAGAGCGCCCGGTAGTCATCAACGGCGACAAGGCGGTCGTGGGGCGTCCGGCCGAGAGGATAGCCGAAGTACTGTAGTATTAGATCATCTATTTTGTAAGATAATCTCCTCTCCATCGATAAATAACCTTGAGACCTCTTTGGTATGGAGGATAGTCTGGAGCGCGAGTTGTTCTGTATCCTCCATGTGCTCAGGCAGGCTTATCAGAGCCATATCAGCAGGTGCTCCAGGCTCGATCCTGCCGGCATCTGATCTCATGGCTTTGGCAGCATCGACGGTGATAGCACGGATAAATCTCTGAGCCATCTTTTGAAGCGGCTCTTTGTGGTGCAGCATAAGTGCAGCTCTGAGTTCATCCCAGAGACTCAGCGACCAGTTAGAGCTAAGACCATCGGTAGCTATCGATAGAGGAGCTGTGATATGTTCTATCGGAAGCCTACCGCAGTCAAGCAGCCTGTTGGATCGGGGGCAGTGGGCAATGGAATGCCCGTGCGAGGAGAGGTGATCAAGCTCCCTGATATTTGCCTGAGTGCAGTGTACAAAAAGAGCGGGATAGTTGTCAAATGCGCTCATAAACTCTTCTATGCTTGTTACTGCCTTGTCGGCATTAAAAAACTTTTGGAAAAATCCCAAAAATCCACCGCTGTGCTTTTCGAGCCACTCCCGCTCAGCAGGAGATTCAAGGAAATGAGTTGAAAGCGGCATTGATCTTTCTTTGGCCAGAGCTATCGCTTTGGATAGAAGTACGGGGTGTACTGAGTATGGGGCATGAATAGCTATGGCCGGGGTAATGCGATCTTTGGGCTTGGTGTGCAAAGAGTTGTTGACCCGCTCAAGAAAATCTCCATAGAGCATATCAGCTGTTGCAGCCGATGAGCCTATGAGCTCGTTGTAAAATGTCACCCTTTGGGGTATACGCCTGCAGAGCTCCAGCTCCGTCCCAAAACTGCTGACAGCCCCGAAGCTTGTAATGCCGCTGCGAAGCATCTGACGGGTCGCATCCTCCATCATAGCGTCATCACACTGCTGCACCAGCTCGTCCCTGTACTCTATGACACTCTCAAGCCATTGCATAAAATCGCCGTATCTAAGTGTTGTACGATTGGCAGAAAACTCTAGATGAATATGCGTGTTGATAAAACCCGGATAGACGATGGTGTGCGGATCGGTTCGGATGATCTGTGCGTCTGAATAGATCTGCGTCAACTCTGAAGGATCACCGACGGCTAGCACCTTTTCGTCAAATGCTACGGCTTGACCTGCAACAAATCCGTCCGGTGTATAAATATAATCAGCAATGAGGATTTTGAGAGACATCTAATCGACCCTTAAACGCTATTTAAATAGAATACAAAGACATATTATACCACAAGGAAACAAAATGAAAATCGTAGTGATACAAGGGCCCAATCTCAATATGCTTGGCGTCAGAGAGCAGCACATTTACGGTCCGATGAAGCTTGAGGAGATACATGAGCAGATGAAGAATTTTGCCACCGAAAACGGTGTAGATATAGAGTTTTTCCAAAGCAACCTCGAAGGGGAGATAGTAGATCGCATACAGGAGTGCATGGGGGATGCGGACGGTATTATTATCAATCCTGCCGCTTACAGTCATACCTCCATTGCCATTAGAGACGCTATTGCTGCGGTAGGGCTTCCTGTGATTGAGGTGCATTTGACCAATATCCATGCCAGAGAGGAATTTCGTCGTCATACTCTCACAGGGGAAGTATGCGCAAGTGTAATAGCAGGTATGGGGCCTTTTGGCTATCATTTGGGTCTGATGGGTCTGATACAGATACTCAACGAGATAGCAGCGTCCAAACAACAAAACCAGCAGGGGTAGCAGATGAATCGTATCCACCGTAACCAGAGTGCACTCTACTATGCGTGTGGATACAGCTGTGACAATGCCATATTTCTCAAGCTTGGCTCAGAAGCATTTTTTATCACAGACGGCAGATATACAGTTGATGCCAAAACCAATGTGCACGGGGCTGAAGTCATCACCGCCAGAGACCTTGCTAAAACGGCGGCAAAAATCATACGCGCTTCAGGCGTCAAAAAAATAAACTACGATCCCAAAGAGTGGGATGTTTATACTTTTGGGAAGATCAAAACCGGCACAAAGGTTACATGGAAGGCCAGATTGCTGTTGGCTCAAAAGCAGAGGATCATCAAAAGCCATGATGAGATCAGCTTGCTTGCAAAAGCGGCGAAAATAGGAGCAGAAGCTTTTGATGAATTTGCCGCACTGATCGATGTAGCAGGTGCGGGGCTAAGCGAGAAAAAACTTTTTCAGGTAGCTCAGGCTGCTTTGAGCGGTGATGAGGGCAGGGCGCTTAGCTTCGATCCTATAGTTGCTATAGGGCCCAATGCCGCCAAACCGCATGCCCATCCTGGCAAACGCAAACTCAAGAAGGGCGATCTGCTGCTTTTTGATGCCGGGATCAAGTACAAACGATACTGCTCGGATCGTACCCGCACCGTAAGAGTAAAGAATCGATTTGAGTTTGATTATGATCAGAGCTTCAAGGACAAAAAGATCCAAAAAGCATACGATACTGTGCTGAAGGCACATGATAAAGCCATAGCAAAAGCCCGCAGCGGTATGAGAGCCGGCGAAATAGACGCAATAGCAAGAGCCGTGATAGACAAGGCCGGCTTTGGCAAGTACTTTGTTCACTCTACAGGGCATGGGGTAGGGCTGGATATCCATGAGCTCCCCGTCATCTCATCCCGCAGCCGCACAAAGATCAAGGATGGCATGGTCTATACCATTGAGCCTGGTATTTATATTCCCGGCAAATTCGGCATCAGGATCGAGGATATGGTGGTTATGGAGGATGGACGGGCGAGAGTGTTGTAGAGAATTAGGAATTAGGAGTTGGGAGTTGATGGAGTGGATATATAGTCGCCATTTTCCTTATCGCTCTCCTGTATCGGTCGCAGACGGCAATGATGCACTCATCGGTATCGGGGGCAATATCGGGGATAGTATAGGGCGATTTGAGAGGCTGTGGAGATATTGGCAAAGATCAAGTCGCCTCTACATCATCCAGACCAGCCCGATACTGCGCAATCCCCCTTTTGGCTACACCGATCAGCCAGATTTTTACAATGCTCTTATATGGGTGCGAACTGCACTTGACCCGTTTGAGCTTTTGCGCTATATTTTATATACCGAGAAGAGATTTGGACGCAAAAGAAGCTTTGCCAATGCACCGCGCTCGCTCGATCTTGATATGATATTTTATAACGACTTGCAAACAGGGACACGACGACTCAATCTGCCTCATCCGCACTGGAGAGAGAGGGATTCGGTCGTGATGCCCCTTGAACAGATGAAAGGAACGATATGGTAGAAGAACAATTCTCGGCCCCCACGCCAAGAGAAGCATTTGAGTTGGCCAGAGAAAAATATGGAGCTTTCAGCGATCTTAAGTTGCTCAAGGCTACTCAGCGGCGCGATGAGAACGGCAAACTGTGGGCCAATATAGTAGTCTCTGTGCCTCAGGAGAATTATCTGGCCAGCATAGGCATCGACGAGGAAGAGGAGCTTATAGGAGAGATCAATCAGCTACGAGAACAGATGGATAGGATGAAATCTGTTATCTCATCCAAAAATACTTCTCCAGCTATCGATGAAGTCAGAGAGATGATGATATCCAAGGGCATTAGCCGCTCCTGGATTGATAGGATTCTTGAGCCGCTTGCGAGCCAGAGTGTAGCAGAGGACAAATCTCTGCTACTGTCGTATGTGCTTGAGGATATGGATGAGCAACTAAAGACCATGCCGGAGAAAAAAGGCAAAAGAGTCCTGATGCTCATCGGTCCTACAGGGGTAGGCAAGACTACTACTATTGCCAAACTTGCCGCGCGATATGCACTCGATCGCAACGATCCTCACTCGGTAGCCCTGATCAATCTTGATACATTTCGCGTAGGAGCCTATGAGCAGATGGAGCACTATGCTTCTATGCTTGGGATAGATCATATCAAGGTTGACTCAGTAGAAGGGTTTGGCAAAACACTCAAAGAGCTAAGTGACAGAGATACCGTACTCATAGATACAGCAGGCATATCCCCATACGATATAGGTCGCCTAATAAAAACGGTCGAGTTTCTCAAAAGCCTCCCCAATCACTCCATCGAGACGGCTCTGGTAATATCGGCTACCGCCAAATATGACGATATAGTGGCGATATACGACCATTTCTCATTTATGGATATAGACAGCGTGATATTGACCAAGTTCGACGAGACCAAAAGGATAGGAGAAGCTCTGGGCTTTGTGCTGGAGAGAGGGTTGCCTGTAAGTTATGTCAGTTCCGGACAAAATGTTCCAGAGGATCTGGAAGTAGCCGATAAGGAGAAGATCCTGATTCGTTTTGTGGAGGAGCTTCATGTCTAACCATCAGGCAGACGATCTCTATATTGAGACGCTCGGCAGATCCGATAATAGCAGGGCGATGCTGTCACTCAAGCCTCTCTCCATCAAGCCCAAGCAGATTAAAGATATCAAGAGAGGAACTCTGATAGAGGGCTTTGACCCATACAATCTCAGGATATATAGAGGCGACAGGATCGTAGCCAGAGCCAAACTCGGCAGGATAGGGGACAAGGAGGCTCTCTATATAGTATCGTCACAGACTGAAGAACCTAAGTATAATATTGGATCAAAGGCGAAGCTCCTTGAGTGTAGAGTCTCTTTTTTGCCAGATGCAGAATTTGCAAAAGGCGACGTGTTGGAGTTTGACGAGCCTCTGAGTCAAAAGCTGCTGATACTCTTAGATGGCAAACCTATAGCTTTGGGCAAGGTTGTCGAGTATGATGATGAAGCGTGGGTGTATGTTGAGAGGGAGCTTGCGTGAAACAAAAAGTTCTTCTGGGTTTAAGCGGCGGCGTGGACTCTACAGTATCAGCTATACTGCTACAAAAACAGGGTTATGATGTGATAGGTGTCTATATGAAACTGCATGATAATGATACCTATCACGAAGCCAATTATACCAAAGCCAAACGTGTGGGGGAGCATTTGGGGATTGATGTGCATTTTCTCGATATCAGCGATCAGTTCCAGCAGGAAGTGGTGGAGTATTTCGTGCATAGCTATCAGAAAGGACTTACCCCCAATCCCTGTGTAGTCTGCAATCGTACGATAAAATTCGGTGCTATGGTGGAGTATGCCGACTCATTGGGCATAGAGAAGGTGTCTACAGGACATTACCTCAAAAGTGACGGCAGATACATCTATATGGCAGCAGACAAGAGCAAGGATCAGAGCTATTTTTTGGCCGAAGTTGAGCCGTCTGTTATCCCACGCCTTATTTTTCCTCTTGGAGATCTGCTCAAATCTGAGGTCAAGGAGATGGCATCCCGTATCCCGGTACTTCAGGATATTGCCACCCAAAAAGAGTCAAGTGAGATCTGTTTTGTCGAAAACGATGATTATACAGAGGTTCTATCAAGGTATATGAGAGTAGATCAGCCCGGTGAAGTGGTCGATACATCAGGCAATGTCGTAGGCAGACACAAGGGCTATGCACACTACACCATAGGCAAGCGTCGAGGTTTTACAATCAATGGAGCACACGATCCCCACTATGTCCTCTCCCTCGATCCGGAGCACAATCGCATCACTGTGGGCAAAAGAGATGAGCTTGAAGCTGACAGTTTTGGACTCGAGAGCGTAAATCTCTTTGATAAGCTGACTGACTTTAAATGCACCCTCAAAGTCCGCTACCGCACTCAGGCGGTACCGGCAAAAGTCACCGTACAGGGAGACAGAGGTTTTGTCCGGCTCCAAGAGCCGGTATTTGGCCTTGCTAAAGGGCAGTTTGCTGTATTCTACGACGATGATAGACTACTTGGCGGCGGAGTTATCGTTTGAGTCAAGACAAATACTTGATTTCTATCCTTTTATACCTTGGCAAAGGAGATTTCTGTATAATATCCCCTGCAATTTTTGATACAAACAGGAAAGCAAGATGAATATATTTGATGATGATGATTTTATGGTTACAAGTCCTGCGCAGAACTTTTTCAATATTATACACAATGCCAACAAGGATCTGGTAAATGCCAATCTCGAAAGACTTGTAGAGAGGCTGGCGGTGGCTGAAAAGATACTTGAAGAGAGAGATCTGGAGGATGAGTTGGATAGGTTGATCAAGACTTTGCCTTTTGAGGATGGGGCCGATCTGGACAACCGCAAAAATTCCATATTTATCGAGACCGTCGGCAACATAGTAAGCAATCAAGAGTAAGGCAACAAAGTGATACAAGCCGTTGAGCGCAAGATAGAACAATTCGTCGCGGACCTGAACAACAGTGACGCGCAGATGCTGCTACATAAATTGCCGGCAGGCAAAAGGCTCAGAGCCAAGCTGATACTTATAATAGCCGGTAACGATCTGAAGGCTGTCAAGACTGCTGCAATAGTAGAGATGATACATGCTGCAAGTCTCTTGCATGATGATGTGCTTGATAATGCCTTCGTGCGTCGAGGTAAACGGTCAATTAACGCTGAGTTTGACAACAAAACAGCCATAATGTTTGGAGATGTACTCTACTCCAAGGCATTTTATGAACTTGTTGCAATAGATCCAAGGGTTGCCCAAGTGATCTCCGAAGCAGTTGTGAGGCTGAGTCTGGGCGAGCGTAAAGATATAGTATTGGCTGAGTCTTTTAATGCCGATAAAGATGCCTATATAGAAATGATAGACCAAAAAACAGCAGCCCTCATACAGGCTTCTGCCGAAGCTGCCGCTATGCTTGCCGATAAAGACACTGATATATACCGCACTTATGGAAGAAATCTCGGACTTGCCTTCCAGATGATAGACGATATACTTGATATCACACAGGATAGCGCTGCGCTGGGTAAGCCTGCTATGCATGATTTTGTAGAAGGCAAGACCACGCTGCCGTATATTTATCTATACGAAGCCTTAGATGAATCAGATAGAAGCAGACTGGCATCAATGCACGGCAGGAAACTCTCTGCTGATAAGGAGGAGTGGATATTGGCCAAGATGGAAAAGCATGGTGCCATAGAGCGATCTAGAGATGAGGCAAAAGCATTGATACAAGAGGCTATAGGGCTGATGAGAGATGCCGGAGAAAACTCACTTGAGTCAATAGCCAGATCTATGATCGAGAGGGAGTTTTGATGCATTATCTTGTAGTAAGTTTCAATTATAAGACTTGTTCGCTTGATAGCAGGGAAAAGATAGCTTTCAAAGATGATGATGCCACAAAACACTTCCTGACCATGTTGACAGATCTGGATATCGTAATGGAAGCATTTGTGATCAACACCTGCAACCGCATAGAGGTAGTGGCGGCTACTAAAGACAATTATGCCGCCTGGCATGCGGTGATAGGGCTTTTGAGCAAACTAACCGAGGCTGATTTTGATGAGTTGAATACTACGGCTTTGAGACTTGAGGATGAGGATGCGATAGAGCATCTTTTTTCGGTAGTCTCTTCTCTGGATTCACTTGTAGTGGGAGAAGCGCAGATCACTGGACAGGTAAAGGATGCTTTCAGGCTGTCATATCTAAACGGTACTGCCGGCAGAGAGCTTAATCGTGCTCTTAGCTACGCCATCAAGTGTGCCGCTGAGGTTCGTAATGTGACCAAGATTTCAAGCAAACCTGTCTCGATCGCGTCAGTAGCTGTCGCTCAAGCTATCGACTCTATGGGCGGCTCGATAGCAGGAATGACCGGCATGGTGGTTGGTTCGGGCGAGATGGGCAAGCTGGCCGCCAAACATCTTCTCAGGGCAGGAGCTGACGTGTTGCTTCTGTCTCGCAATCGTGAGCATGCGGAAGCTTTGGCCGCCGAGCTGGGAGAGAATGTCAGAGTTACAGATTTTGATAGACTTGAAGTTGTTATCAACCGCTACAGACTTCTTTTTACAGCCACATCATCCCCTGAGCCGATCATCACTCCAAATATGATCATTGAACCCGAACTAAAAAGACTTTGGTTTGACATGGCAATTCCTAGAGATATTGATATCATAGACAATGAAAATATCACATTGTACCGTATAGATGATTTGCAGGAGATATCCAAAAACAACCATGCTCTCAGACAGGAGCAGGCTTTGGCGGCTGCTGAGATAGTGGAAAGATATCGCAAAGAGTTTTTTCGCTGGCTACGTGCTCTTTCGGTAGAACCCGTTATCAAGAGACTGAGGCTGCGGATCGATGATGTGATAGATGCCGAGATAGCCAGAACGGTAAAAAAGGGGTACGTACCTGCCGGACATGAAGAAAGCCTCAAAAGGATGATTACTCAGGTGTTTGACAAATTTCTTCACGAGCCCACCAAAAATCTTCGCTCCATCTCCAAAGAAAGCGAAGGAACCATAGTTATAGATTCGTTGAAAAAAGTATTTGGGATATCTACTGAAGATGTCGATCCGAAAAAATACAAAAAAATAGCTGATGCAACCGCACATCACCATAAAGATAAAGGACAAGACTGATGCGTTTTTCCAGAATGCTGATACCGACGACAAAAGAGATCCCCAATGACGCTACACTTCCGAGCCATATATTTTTAATACGAGGCGGATTTATCCAAAGTGTCGGCGGCAGTGGATTGTACAACTTTTTGCCTCTTGGCAAGAGAGTGCTCGATAAGGTGCGCTATATCGCCAAAGAGGAACTTGACAAGGCGGGTTGCCAGGAGGTAGATCTGGCTTTTGTGACTCCGGCTTCACTTTGGAAAGAGAGTGGTAGATACGAAAAATACGGTAAGGAGCTTTTGCGCTTCAAAGACCGCAAAGAAAACGACTTTGTTCTTGGGCCTACTCACGAGGAGATGATGGTAAATCTGGTACGAAGCACTGTCAAAAGCTATAAGCAACTCCCACTCAATCTATACCAGATCAAGACAAAGTTTCGCGATGAGATAAGGCCCAGGTTTGGTCTCATGAGAGGGCGTGAATTTCTGATGAAAGACGGGTATAGCTTCCATAAAGACAAAGAGAGCATGATCAAAGAGGGCTTTGAGGTCATGGAGGCTACATACAGCCGTATCTTTGAAAGACTTGGACTTGATTTTCGTGTAGTAGAGGCTGACAGCGGCGCGATCGGCGGCAGCGGCTCCAAAGAGTTTATGGTGCTTGCCGATAGCGGAGAGGATACGATAGTGGTGTGTGAGTCGTGCAGTTACGGTGCCAATATCGAAGCTGCTCGCAGAGCTCCCAGGCCGGCCCCCGAATATGATGAAGACGAAGCTCCTGTAATGAGCAGAGGGGATTTTCATACACCTGAAGTCAAGACCATAGAAGCTTTGTCTGAGTTCTTTCATATCGACCCCCACCATTTGATCAAAGCTATTGCCAAGAAGGCACTTTATGATGAAGGGGTGGAAAAAATAGCGATATTTTTCATCAGAGGCAATGATGTGCTTGAGGAGACCAAAGCCTGCAATGCCGTAGATGCAAACGAATTGATCGACATAGATGAGGATGAGCTCAGATCTGCAGGATTGACTCCAGGATATCTGGGTTTTGAAGGTTTACCAAAAGATGTAGTATACAGAATGGATCAGGAGCTCAAGGGTGAACATAATCTCATAATGGGTGCCAACAAAGAAGAGTATCATACCATAGGCGTACAGATGCCGGATGTAAGTGAAGCATATGCTGATCTGATAGCAGTACAAGAGGGCGACATGTGTCCGCACTGCGGCGGCAGACTATATCACACAAAAGGTATAGAAGTAGGGCATATATTTCAACTTGGCACGAAATACTCAGAACCGCTTGGTGCAACGTTTCTTGACGAGAACGGCAAGGCAAAACCATACGAGATGGGCACATATGGTATAGGTATAAGCAGGCTATTAGCAGCGATTATAGAGCAAAATCATGATGAGAGAGGCTGCATATGGACTCCGGCTGCTGCCCCTTTTGCGGTAGAGATCATTGTCTCAAATATAAAGAACGATCAAGAGAGGGAGTTCGCCGATAGAGTCTACCAAGAGCTTAACGCCAAGGGTATTGAGGTGCTTTATGATGACCGTGCCGAGAGATTTGGGTCGAAGATGAGTGATTTTGAGCTTATTGGTATTCCTCTTGGAGTAGTGATAGGCAAAAAACTCTCCGAGGGCAAGGCAGAGATAATTGTAAGAGATGGGATGGAACGCACTGATGTGCCGTTGGAGAGTCTTGTAGATGAAGTGTTGAAGAGGATCTGATGGGGCTGGTCTTTGTGGGGTTGTTTTTTGCCGAGTTGTTTATTTCCCTCAAAGTAGGTCTGGTCATCGGGTTTGGCTGGAGTGTGATATGGATACTCGGCTCAGCTACTCTTGGAGCTTTGCTGATCCAGCTTTCTCCATATGCTCTGATGGATACCTTCAACACTATGTCGCTGAGCGATTTTGGAATGCGCAATATGCACAATGCGGCTATGTCCTACCTGTTTGCTGCCATATTATTGATCATTCCAGGCGTGATGACAGATATGCTGGGCTTGGGATTTTTGTTTTATAATCTCTATTTACGTTTGTTCGCTAAAATTCAGCCGAGACAAAATTATAACCAAAAAGGAGACGATGATGTCATTGATGTCGAAATTATCGATGAGTCTGATAGCAGCAAGCTTGACGCTTAGCGCAGGGAATTTTGACCTGCAGTCATTCATCAAAAAAAGTATCGTGACCAACCCGCAGGTAAAGGTCAAAAGCTTGGACGTGGTAGCCAAAAAACAGCTTCCAGGCACATCGGACTGGCAA
Source organism: uncultured Campylobacterales bacterium (assembly GCA_964520575.1). Classification (GTDB taxonomy): domain Bacteria; phylum Campylobacterota; class Campylobacteria; order Campylobacterales; family Sulfurovaceae; genus S017-3. Next base: position 17,198 of record CAZFNK010000018.1, read on the forward strand.
GCATATATGGTCGTGATGAATCTTGAGTATCACAAAAAGGATATCAAAGCTCCAGAAACAATATTTGTCAACGAAAAAGCAAATCTTGCCGCCACAGATCTGTTTGATCTTTCTACCGGTAAGAATCTAAAAAGAACAATGAAGCCCGATCTTCCTGAGAGCTATTATGATGATAAGCATTTGATATATGGCAACAAAAATGCCAAGCATAAAATTGTTCTCTTTTCTGATCCTGACTGCCCGTTTTGCCGTGAGGATGTTCCCAAGATCATAGAGGATGTCAAGAAAAATCCAGATAAATTGGCGCTATATTATTATCATATGCCGCTTCTAAAGCTCCATCCGGTCTCAGATGTGCTGACGCGCATTATGGAGGTGCTTCAAAAGCAGGGCAAGATCGATGATGCATTTAAAATGTACAAACTCAGGATCAACTATAGGGAGACAAACGCCACCAAGATTCTATCTGAAGTCAAGAAGCAGTTTGGGCTCGATATATCAGAAGATGAGATAAGCAAAAAAGAGATCAAGGATGCCGTCAAATCAGATACAGACAAAGGGACCAGAATGATGATAAACGGTACACCGACAGTCTATTTTGACGGCAAATACGATAACTCCCGTATCCAGTACAAGGCTGCTATCATAAAATAATCCAAGCACAAGGAATAAAGTGAGATCAATCACTATCGCTACAAGAGCCAGCGCCTTGGCTCTCTGGCAGGCATACCATATCAAAGAACGTATCGAATCGTCATTCACTGACATCGAAGTCAGGCTCAATAAGATCACATCAAAGGGTGATAAGATACTTGACAGGCCTTTGGCGCTTATAGGCGGCAAGGGGCATTTTACCAAAGAGCTTGAGGACGAGATGCTTGCGGGCAATGCCGATATGGCAGTGCACTCTCTCAAAGATGTTCCTACTTATATACCTGAAGGTTTAGAGTTATGCGCTATCACCAGGAGGCAGGATCAGAGCGATGTGTTTCTCTCTCACAAGTTCCCATCTCTCGATGAGCTTCCCAAAGGCTCTGTTGTGGGTACGACAAGTCTGCGCCGTCGCATGCAGTTGCTGCGCAAAAGACCCGACCTGAAAGTCAAAGATCTAAGAGGCAATGTCAACACAAGGCTGCGCAAACTTGCCGAAGGTCAATACGATGCGATCATCCTTGCTTATATCGGTCTGGCACGACTCGATCTGCTGAAAGATATCCCATTTGTTCAAAAACTTGATTTTTTCATCCCGCCAATGGGGCAGGCGGCACTTGGCATCGAGATAGTGGCAGATAATCCTTTTGTGCGGGAGGTTGCGATGAGCCTTAATGACGAGGAGACCTATCTTTGTACACAGATAGAGAGAGATTTCGTCGCAGCTATCGGAGCAGGGTGCTCAGCTCCCGTGGCGGTCAATGCGGTGATAGAAAATGATACTGTAAGCGTCCGCACAATGCTTGGCTTTCCTGACGGAACACAGGTGATGGAAGAATCCCTCACCGCTTCTTTGTCTGAAGCTACGGATCTGGGCAAAAAACTTGCCGATATAGTGATCTCCAAAGGTGCTGCCAAGCTGCTTTTGGAAGCAGAAAAGATCGCCTTTAAGGATGAAATGCCTGAGAGACTCTAAATGTTTTGGTGTAAGTAATAAAAAGGTAATATAACTCTTGTATACTGAAAACTCGATAGTTTTTTAGAAAAAAGGGAGTCAAGATGTTAAAAATTAAATACACCAATATACTTTTTGGACTAATGCTGCCCATAGCATATATTCAAGCAGAAAACAATGTGCCTCTTACACCGCCAAATGCCAAACCGGGCGAGTGTTATGCCAAAGTAGTGATACCGGCAGAATATGAGACTGTCGAAGACAAAGTAATGGTCAAGGAGGCTTCTGAAAAGATAGAGATCATCCCTGCTGTATTTGATACTGTAGGCGCAGAAGTGGAGATCACTCCCCCTACGCATAAGCTTACACCGATCGAAGCCGTTTATAAAGATGTCAGCGAGATCATCGAGACCAAGCCGGCATATCTTGTATGGAGGCACGCCCCCGATGCCAATGCGACCCTGGTAAGTCCAACTATACTCGCTGCTGTCAAAGCCGCCGGAGTAGATATAGATAACGCCAAGCCCGGCGAGTGCTATAGAGAGTATTATACCCCAAGAAAATTTGTCAAAGAGACCGAACAGATCATGGTGCAAGGAGAGAGGAATGAGACAGTTGTAGTTCCTCCTAAGTTTGAAGATGGCGAGAAAAGTATAGTTATCAAACCTGCTTATCACGAGATAGTAGAGGTGCCTGCCGTTTATGAAGAGACCGAAGAGAAAGTGCTGATAGCTCCCGAAAAGACTGTATGGAAAAAAGGTGAAAATCCTGCTCAGGCGATCTCTGGAGCCACAGGTGAGATTATGTGTCTGGTCAAGGTGCCTGCCAAATACGAGACTATTAAAAAGCGTGTACTCAAGGAGCCTGCTTCCACAAAATCAGAGCTGATTCCTGAAGAGAATGCTACTATCACTGTCAATAAGCTGATATCTGACTCCAAGGTGATCCAAAAACCTCTCGATCCTATATACGCAACCGTAGAAAAAACAAAGCTCGAGAGCGAGGCCAAATTTGTTTGGTATCCTGCAGATGCGGCTGTGGATAATGAATTGATATATTCAGGGGAGCAGGTGTGTCTAACCGAAGAACCGGCCGAGCATGTAACCATCACCAAAAAGGTACTTGTTGAGCCTGCACGGGTGGAATCTGAACAGATGCCTCCGGTGGTCAAAACAGTGCAGACGCAAGTACTTGTACAGGATGCCAATATCACTAAGACCCCTATACCTGCAGAGTATAAAACTGTTATGAAGAAGAAAAAGGTCAAGGATCAAACAGTAGCATGGAAACGGATACTGTGTCAGACCAATATGACCAAAGATATCATTTCGCGTATTCAGCAGGCTCTCAACGATAAGGGCTACAATACAGGTACTCCCGACGGCTTGCTTGGTAAGGGCACAAAGGATGCGATAGATAAGTTTCAGCGTGATAATGGCCTGGCCACCGGCGGCCTGACGTATGAGACCCTCGAGGCTCTTGGAGTCAAGTAGCCATAGTATTTGGATATATGTAGCTACTTTGCGATATAATTTCCCCACTACAAAGCAGGGGAAAGCATGGAAAATGTCGTAGAGTGGCTCAAGGAGCACGGCGGACTCAAAATAATCGACGAGCCGCTTGATATAGAGCTGGAAATTCCGCATATTGCATATGTAGAGATAAAGAAACCTGACTCAAAACCGCTCCTTTTTACACGTCCTGTCTGGCGTGACAGAGATATAGAATACGATATTCCCATATTAATGAATATATTCGCAAATATGGAGCTTACAGAGAAGATTTTAGGACGTCATCCAGATGAGATAGCTATGGACATAGACTCTCTTCTTAAGCTCAAGCCTCCAAAGACTCTCAAGGAAAAGCTTGCTATTCTTCCCAAGTTGATCTCTATGAAAAATGTCTTTCCAAAGCGACTTAAAGGGCGGGGCAGTTGCCAAGAGGTGATCATCCCCAAGGATATGGTTGATCTGGATAAGCTGCCTATACTTAAAACTTGGCCATACGATGGCGGCAGATTCATCACTATGGGGCAGGTGTACACCAGATCGCTTGATGGCTCGATGCAAAATCTCGGCATGTACAGATTGCAACAATATGGCAACAATAGGCTCGGAATGCACTGGCAGATTCACAAAGACGCCAGCCACTTCTATGACCAGTACCGTGATGCTGGGCTCAAGATGCCAGTCTCTGTAGCCATAGGAGGTGATCCACTCTATATTTGGAGCGGTCAAGCTCCCATGCCGCACGGGATGTTTGAGATGCTTCTGTATGGATTTATCAGAAACAAAAATGCCAGACTTGTCAAGTCGATCACCAACGATATATATATCCCCGGAGATGTCGATATAGTCATTGAGGGCTTTGTGGATCCCGAGCAGATGGAGATCGAGGGGCCCTTCGGTGATCATACCGGATATTACACACTTCCTGAGCCTTTTCCTGTGATGGAGATAGAGACTATTACTATGAAAAAAGATCCGGTCTTTCAAGCCACTGTTGTAGGCAAGCCTCCTTTGGAGGATAAATATATGGGTTGGGCTACTGAGAGGATATTTTTGCCTCTGCTCAAGCCTATGACGCCGGATCTAATAGATTATAATATGCCAGAAAACGGCGTATTTCACAATCTGATACTTGCCAAAATGAGAGTCCATTATCCGGGTCACGCCCAGCAGTTCATGCATGCTTTTTGGGGAGTAGGACAGATGAGCTTTGTCAAGCATGCTATATTTGTAGGTGCTGATGCGCCGGATCTAACTGACTACAAAGCACTTAGTGAACACATACTCAACCGTCTCCATCCAGAGAAAACACTCATCTCTCATGGAGTAGTTGACCATCTTGATCATAGCTCACCCGAGCAGTTTGTCGGAGGCAAGCTTGGTATCGATGCTACAGGAGGGGAGGTGGATAGTGGGGTCGATCTGCTTTTGAGTGATGAGGAGTTGCTTGCTTTGGCGCAAAAGCAGAATGAAAATATTAAGGGACTCAGGCAGTATATGACTCATACTAAAAACCCAATATGTGTCATTTCCGTAAACAAACAGCGCTCTCAGAAGTATCTCATCTCCAGCCTTCACAAGCTGTCCCCATATATCAAGGTACTTGTAGTGGTGGATGAAAACGCCAACGATCTATCTAATCCATATATGCTCATCTGGAGAGTTGTCAACAATATTGATGCCAAACGTGACATAAGTCTTGAGCCCTTCATCGCAATAGACGGGACCAATAAAAATGAAAAAGACGGCTTTGAGAGAGAATGGCCTGGAGATACACTGTGCAGTGCGGAGGTGCTGGACAGCCTGAAGAGGCGTGGCTTGATCGATATAGATGAAAATTTCATTGACAAGTGGGGATTATTGTAATATATATCTGATACTTACCACAGCCAGAGATTTTACTCCCCACTTTTAAGTTTTTTAGATATACTTTCGTTGCAAATAAAAATTATCAAAAAGGAAAAATATGTTAGTTACAAAAAAAGCACCGGATTTTACGGCAACTGCCGTATTGGCTGACGGAAGTATAGTGGAGGATTTCAACCTATATGATAATCTTGGAGCCAATGGAGCAGTACTCTTCTTCTATCCTCTTGACTTCACATTTGTATGTCCATCCGAGATCATTGCATTCTCTCACAGGTATGATGAGTTCCAAAAGCGAGGTATCAATGTCATAGGTTGTTCAGTCGACAGTCAGTATAGCCACTATGCATGGCGAGAGACTCCGGTAGAAGAGGGGGGAATAGGTCGTATCAACTTCCCGCTAGTAGCAGATCTCAATAAACAGATAGCTAGAGACTATGATGTACTTCTTGATGAATCAGTAGCACTTCGCGGATCATTCCTGATAGACAAGGACGGCACTATCAGACATGCAGTGATCAACGACCTCCCGCTTGGTCGCAACGAAGATGAGATGCTTCGAATGGTAGATGCAATGCTCTTTACCAATGAGCATGGAGAGGTATGTCCTGCAGGCTGGCAACCTGGCGATGAGGGCATGAAGCCAAGCACAGACGGCGTGGCAGACTATCTTGCCAAGCATGCCGAGGAGCTCTAAATAAAGGTGCCAAAAGCACCTTTTGTGTATGATTAGTTATGACTGATTTTGCAAAACTCCTCAAGGAGCATGACCTCAAAGCGACTTTTCAGCGCATGACCATCCTCTCAGCGATAGAGAGTATGGGGCATATGGATGTGGATGAGATATACTCTCAAGTGCTCAAATCACATCCCACTCTCTCTTTGGCCACCGTGTATAAAAACATTATTACCATGGTTGAGAAAGATGTGCTGGTTGAAGTACCGATAAAAGGCAAAAAATCCAAATTCGAGATCAGCAAGGATGAGCATATCCATCTGATCTGCACCAAGTGCGGTAAAGTGATGGATAGGGAGCTAAGCTATATGATCGACAAAGATGCTCACAAACTGGCCGAGAAGAATGGGTTTGAGCTGGAGAACAGTCAGATCAACCTATATGGAGTATGCGAGGAGTGCCGCTCATAGTCCCTACCATGAGCCCACTCCACCGCCTCCACCGCCTCCACCGGCAAACCCGCCTCCTCCGCTGAAGCCTCCACTCTCAGAAACCTGAGGCATTGCCTGAGATTGCAGAGAGCGACTGAAGCTGTCCATATGACCTATATCTCCATAATACCATACCGGCTGGTCAACCGAGAGTTCATTGTAGAGTTTAAGCCAATGCTTACTGACACCGAAAAGTACAGCGTATGGAAGGTTTTTGTCAAGATACAGTGGATCCTCTCGCAAAAATCGTTTGATCCTCTCTTTTTCGACTCGAGTGATGAAATCTTTGTATCCGAGCAGATATCTGTATGTATCAAGCCCTTTTTGGGTGAAGATACCTATTTTACGATAAAAATACCACAGTGTGACGGCGACTACAGGAAGAACCATGATGGGGGATGTCAAAAGCGCAGGCAGATTCGGCATTTGACTTATGGTGCTGCCAAAACCAAAAATAGTCGTAGCAAGCCAAAAAAGACCAAAAAATATCCCGCTCCAAGCTCTTTTTTGCAACGAAGTTATCAGTACAAAAAACCCGACACCTACAAATATGACCCCCATCAGCAACGGTATTATTATATCTATCCCGTAAAGCTTGAGCATCGATAGGATCGATAGAGCCACCAGTATCGCACTTATGGTTACCGAGGTCATTAAAAACCTGCTTCTGCTTTTTTGCGGATCAATGCGCATCTGTCCGGATGCTACGCTCCAATCATAGAGTATCCTGTTGAGACGATCCAATTTCTCCTGAAGTCTTTGGGATTTGTAGGGATCATCCGGCTTGAGAACGTATTGTGATCCTCTATCAAAGAGAATTCCTTCAAGTATATATTTTTGATCCAGACTCAATTCGCTGCTCTGCGTATTCTTGGAGCTTTTTTGTATGACAGGTGGTTTTGTGACATCATCAATCTTGAGATATCCCAGAGAGCCAAGTTCCAGCACAGCAGCGGCAAAATCTTTTTTGTCTGCAAATTTATCGATTATGAGTCCTGATTGCAGCAGACTGAGCCCTTTGGGCGGATAGTACTGCACAGCAACGGCCCCGACATTATCATTGACTCCGAATTTTTTGGCATAATTCCATAAAAAGAGCAAGAAAGCAGCTATTCCAGCCCAGTGCCAAGTACCGATCAGACGATCTTCAAAGCTGCTTTGAAGATCATCGGCACTTTGCCCAAGCAGACCTTTTGGGAAATTTGCTTCGATGGTGAATGCTTCATGCGGTGATAGCCCTGCAACTGCATATCTGATGCGTCGATCGTCTATCCATTGGTAGTCCCCTCTGGTGATTTTAGATCCGTATCGTCCCGTATATGTAGCAGGCAGAACATTGTCTCTGCCAAGAGGAGAAGGAAGGATCATTTCAGCCACGGCTTCTTTGGTTGGGATATTAGAGCCCGATCCGACAGCATTCCACCTTATAGCTTCCATGCCTTTGTAGGCAGATGGATAGACTCCTCTGAATACTTTATAAGATATAGTATAGAGATGTTTGCCGGTAAGTGTGTGGGCCGGATCGCCAATTTTGAGTCTCAGTATCTCTCCGGCAGTTTTGGAGCTTAGTGTACGGTTTGTATATTGGACTGCTTTTGAGTCCAATAAGGTTGAGATATCGCTGATGCCTACAGAGGTCTCCTTGGCATATTTGTCAGCTTTGATCATCAATGGAATATCTCTAAATATGCCGTGCTTAGCCTGTGCTCCAAAATCATACAAAATATCTTCTTGTACTTCAAGTGCGCCGGACGGCAGGACCTTTATGCGCGTATGATATCGGCTGATCTCTTCGGCCAAGGAGCCAAAAGAGCCAAATACTACCAAAAGCAGAAAATAAAAAAGCAGACCTGTTCGATGCATCCGCTTAGCTTCGAAAATCTATCTCGGGCATTTTTTTGACCGCTTGTGCTTCAGTCTCCTCAAGCTCGAAGTATTCTCGCGGTTTGAAATTGTATTTTTGAGCTATCAGCACATCAGGGAAGGATCTAAGCTTGGCGTTGTAGTCTCTGACTATTGCATTATAGTAGCGGCGTGAATTTTGTATAGCATCCTCTATATTGCTAAGCTCGCTTTGAAGATTCAAAAACTGAGTATCGGCTTTGAGGTCCGGATAGGCTTCTGCCAGCGCAAAGAGCTTGCCAAGTGATGCATTTAGAGCGCTCTCAGCTGCACTTTTTTGCGCCGGAGTCTTGGCCTCCATGCTTTGTTGTCGTGCCTGTATGATCTTCTCCAAAGTTCCAGCCTCATAATCCTTATACCCTTTTACTGTCTCTACGAGGGCGGGAATGAGGTTATATCGTCGTTTGAGCTGTACATCTATATCGGACCAGGCAGCATCTATGCCGGCCTGAAGCGAGACAAATTTGTTGTAGATAGCTATCAGGTATCCAACGACTGCTACTATTATGATCAAAACTATATTCCCAAAACTCATTTTTTCTCCTTTTGTGTCTAGGTCTTATTCTGTGGCATCGAGGCTGCCTTCGGTACACTCTATGACATCGGTTGTCTTGTCGTTTTTGTTTACACAGTCAATTGTAACATTCAGGTACTTCAGCTCGGCATCGAGAGACTTCAGCATCTTCTCTTTTTTATCTTTATTCCAGTTGTCAAAGACGAAATTCTCTGTCTTGTCACCCAGCTCCTCGTCGATTTTATTGACCCTTTCTATGCAAGAGCGTGCTGTTTTGGAGTCATTGGCATCAGCGATACATTGTTTTGCTGCTTCAAGTTCTATTTTGAGTTTAGGCAGGAGCCGCTTTTGTTTTGCAAGATATCGTTTGCCGAGTATATTGATCACCTCTTTTTCCTGCTCGGGAGTCAAAGGTTTGTTGGAGTTGTTGATATCTATGGTACTCCCTTTTAGAGCAATACGCAGATCCTCCACAGCTGCGATATAGTCTTCGCTGCGTGTTCTAGCCGATGCATTGCTTGTATAGTCATCATCTATGATGATAGGAAAATGGGGCAGGGCAAACTCACTTTCCATTACAGGTTTGTTGATCACTGCATATACTGCAGTTCTGGAGCTAATAAATCCTTTGGTGTTTATGGAGATGCGCAGCGGGATACCTTTGTATAAGCATATCTCCTGATCTTTGCCTTTCCATAGATCACACTTTAGTCCCGCTATCGTTTCGGTTCCTACCTTGACAGCATGGAGGTCTTTGAGGAATTCAAAATTTTCATTGGAAAGATCCAGTCCCTGGGCGATAGCTACATCCATATCCCTGTCCCTTGTCTTGTAGATCACCTTCTCATCATAATCAACAGAATAGACAGTGCCATAGTCGATTTTGCTAAGTGAGTGTTTGTTGCGTGTTTCGTTGAAATCACCGCTTTGAACTTCGGTAGAATCCTCCTCTTTTACCTCTAACGCTCCCCATTTATCAAAAACCAGTCTGGCGACACCGAGTGTTTTTGTCCTGAGGCCGACAGCTTCACCGCTTGTATTGACATCATACAGTATTGTTGCAGACTCTACGGGGTATCTTTTGAAAGTACCTTTTGCAAAAAGGGGCAGGGCAACAAACAGCAACAGTGAAAAAAGCCTTAATGAAAACATAAAAAACCTTCCAATATATAATGATATTGACAAATATGTTTACTATTATACCATATAATATTATTCCCAAAGAAAATTTATTGTATCTGGATGATTCATGCAAATACAGTAATATTTATTAATATATAAATCAAGCCATCAAAAAAGACCGCCTTTTTCATTTGCAGAATTATCAACTCTTATAGATGACCAGAAGAGATCGACATGTTTTTCAAAAAGCGTGACAGCCGAAGATGTTGATTTGTTATCCATTCTTAGCAAAGCCACCTGAGTCTGATAAAAAAACAGCGGAGAGAGAAACTCGTTGGCAAGGAGCAGGGGATCGGATGAAATAATCATATCATCCTGCATCATCATGAAAAAGACTGATGAGAGCTTTTTGACGTTTTGTTGATAGAAATATTCGTGATACAAATCCCTGATATTGCTGTTTTTGTACATCTCCTGCATCATCAGCCTAAAGAGTGCCTCGTTTTGCTTGTCAAAACTGAGTAGCTTAAATGTAGCAGCTATATTTTTTAGAAGCTTCTTGCCATCCTTGTATAGCAAAGATGGCTCCTTGTCTTCAAATATAGTAACAATGGCTGAATTCATCAGTCTCTCTACCAAAGCTGCAAGTATAGCGTCCTTGTTGGTAAAGTGGTTGTATAGGGCGCCTTGCCTTATACCTACTTTGGCAGCTATATCCCTGACAGAAGTATCTTTAAAACCTTTACTGGAGAACAGATCAAGTGATTTCTCCAGGATCATGTTTTTTGTGCGCTGACCCTTGGGAGTAGAAGTACCCATAATATCGACCTTTTAGAAATAATTTATGTTATTATAGTGAACAATTGTTCATATGTCAATACCAAAGATATCGGTATATATGAACAAACGTTCATATATACCGTTACAGACAATGTATTTATGTGAACAAGTATTCATTAAAAATGTCTCAAGTAGCCATTTTATGATTATTATGTACAATAATAAATTTGACCTCACACCTTATTTGTTCTGAAGAGTTTTTGATCTATATCAGTAGTGCTTGTTGGCCCATACGAGATACAATTCCAATACAAATAGAAAAAATACTATACACCTGTGTTTTATGAAGAATATAAAATCCAATATGCA
>CAZFNK010000019.1:0-25943 GCA_964520575.1 uncultured Campylobacterales bacterium
ATAGTGAATAGTTGTGGTATGCTTTCTTTTCTGAAAGCTGTTTTTAGAAGGTAAACAATGCACAGTATTCTACCCACTACCCACTACCCACTACCCACTGAAATCTCTACCGGAGATTTTTCATGAGGCGTGCGATCTATCCTGGTACATTCGATCCTATAACTGTAGGACATCTCGATATCGTGCGCAGAGCATGCAATATGTTCGATGAGGTCATAGTGGCTGTAGCGGATTCAAAGTCCAAAAAACCTATGTTCTCTCTCGATCAGCGCAAGGAGATGGTTAGATCTGCTACTGCTGATATGCCACAGGTCAAGGTGATAGGATTTTATTCGCTTTTGGTCGATCTCTCCAATGAGTTTGATTCCAATATCATCATTAGAGGTCTCAGAGCTGTGAGCGATTTTGAGTATGAGCTGCAGATGGGGTATGCCAATTCCTCTCTCAAAAAAGAGCTGGAGACTGTCTATCTGATGCCCAGCCTCGAGCATGCTTTTGTGAGTTCATCTATAGTGAGGACTATTCTTGAATTTAACGGCAAAATAGACCATCTGGTGGATAATTCTGTCCTGAAATTGATAGAAAAATACAGGCCCAGATAATGTATGTGATATTTGAAGGTATTGATACGGTCGGCAAAAGCACACAGATAGAGAGGCTTGCCCTCAAGCATCCGGATGCTATCATCACAAGAGAGCCTGGAGGCACGGAGTTTGGCCATAGGGCTCGTGACATATTGCTAAGCGGTGCGGTCAAGTCGGATAGAGCTGAGATGCTCTTGTTTCTTGCTGACAGATCGGAACACTATGACGAGATAGTTGCTCCCAATCGTGACAAACTCGTACTCTCAGACAGAGGCTTCTTGTCCGGCATCGGATATGCTCTAGCCAGCGGTGACAGCAGCCTTGAGGAGCTTATAGCGCTTAATCATTTTGCTCTCAGAGGCGACTGGCCTGAACAGATCATATTTTTCCGTATTGATCTGGATACATTGAAAAAGAGGATAGCAAAAAAGAGTCTGGACGATATTGAGGATAGAGGACTGGAGTATCTGATGCAGGTTCAGGAACATATGCACTATGCGCTGCAGCAGACAGGCATCCCTCATCTTGTAGTAAATGCCGCCGATAAGCCTGAGGCTATACATATGAGCATAGCGGGATATCTGGGGTTGTGAGGCATACATAACCGCTATTTTGTTATAATCCGTCAATCACTACAGAGGACATGACATGATAAATCCCCTGCGAGGCATGAAAGATCTAACTTTTGAAGATGCGCGGCGCTTCACGTATATCATTGATGTGGCAAGCAAGGTAGCCCAAAGATACGGATATGAGTATATAGAGACCCCGATACTTGAAGAGACTGCGCTTTTCAAACGCTCCGTCGGCGAGAGCTCCGATATCGTGGGCAAAGAGATGTATCAGTTTGAAGACAAAGGCGGCAACGATGTCTGCATGCGTCCCGAAGGAACCGCCGGGGTGGTGCGGGCATATATCTCAGCCAAGCTCGATCGCCAACAAGGCAAGAACAAATTTTATTATCATGGTCCGATGTTTCGCTATGAGCGCCCTCAGAAAGGCCGGCTGCGCCAGTTTCATCAGTTTGGGTGCGAGAGTTTCGGTGAAGGAAGTGTATATGAGGATTTTACCGTCATTCGGATGATAGCGCAGATTTTTGATGAACTTGGCATCAGGTACAAAGTGCTGATCAACTCTCTGGGGTGCTCTGTCTGTATGCCTGCCTACAGAGACAAACTTGTGGGGTATCTTGAGGAGATAAAAGACGGACTGTGTGAGGACTGCAATCGCCGCATCGTCACCAATCCTATCCGTACGCTTGATTGTAAAAATGAGCACTGCCAGACTCTGCTGGCTGATGCTCCGCGTATCACGACAAGTCTTTGCCAGAGCTGTCAGGCTGATTTTGACCGTCTTGAGCTGCTGCTGGATGATGCGGCGATTGCGTATGAGGTCGATCCCAATCTTGTCCGCGGATTGGATTATTATTCCAAAACCGCTTTTGAGTTTGTCAGCGATGAGATCGGTGCCCAGTCCTCTATCGCCGGCGGCGGGCGCTATGACAGACTGGTAGAGTTTTTGGGTGGCAAGCCTACTCCGGCTATAGGTTTTGCGTTGGGGATCGAGCGGATCATGGAGCTGGTGAGGATGCCTGAATCTGAGCCTGAAGGGTATTATCTGGGAGCTATGAACGACGAGGCTGTGCCAGCTATTTTGCGCCTTGCTTCCAGGATCAGAGAGAGATCCAGGGCTATTGTCGAATATACACCCAAAGGGTTCAAAAGCCACATGAAAGGCGCCCAGAAGGCAAATGCTAAATATGCGGTTTTGATCGGCGAAGATGAGCTAAGCAGCGGAACTGTCCGGGTCAAGGATATCTCGGCTAACAAAGAGTCAAAATACAATTTAGAAGAGTGGTTGCCTGAAGGCATTATTTCATAGAGTTGATAAATGCCTTGTAAATAGCATCCAGCTCCTCGTCTTCTTTTTCCATGGTCTCTTTGTCTCCTGTTTTGATAGTGTGTTCTAGTACCGCGATTCTCTTGAGAAGATACTCGAAGAGCTTCTGATCGATATCCGGCATGATGTTGTGACTCAGCGGCGCGTTGCCGTCTATTCTCTCTGAGACTCTTGCCGGCACACCCACTGCCGTACTGTGCGGTGGGACATCTCTGATCACGACAGAGTTGGCACCTATCTTTGAATTGTTTCCTATGGTGATATTGCCCAGTACCTTGGCCCCTGCTCCTATGATGACATTATTGCCAATGGTCGGATGTCTTTTGCCTTTGGAGAGACTCACTCCGCCAAGAGTCACCTGCTGATATATCATTACATCATCGCCTATCTCTGTCGTCTCTCCGATCACCACGCCTGTAGCATGATCGATGAAGACCCTTCGGCCTATTTTTGCTGCCGGATGTATATCGACAAATGTAAGAGCCTGCCCTATTCCAGAGATGAATCTAGCCAGCTTTTTTAGCCCTGCATTATAAAGAGCATGAGCTATACGGTACCAAAACAGAGCCCATACCCCGGGGTAGTTGCCTATGACCTCCCAGTATGACTTGAAGGCCGGATCGCCGTTTCTTATGGTTCTGAAATCCTCGAGTATCAAACTAAAAAAACTCATTGCACCTCTTTATTTTCTGCTTGTATGGTCTTAAGATAGCTGTTTTCGCTTAAAAAGAAGCGAAGTTTCTCCAAAAGTAAGCGTTTTTCATCTTCATCCACCAGTGCGGATACGGTAAGATTGTGCACCAATGCATCATCCAGCTCTTTTATATCATAATCGATATCATCAAGAATATCCATCAGATTCTGTGCCTCTATGATATTCTCTATTTGATAATCACCGTTTTTGTCAAAAGTAATAATAGCCTCAGTAGGATGCGTAAACAGGTTGTGTCCCATACCCAGGACCTCTTGGTAGGCTCCGGTGAGAAAAAAGGCCAAAAAATATTCCTCTTTTTCTACATCAATGTCATGTAGATATAATGGGGCGGAGGAATCAAATCCTATCTCCCCGTCGCTGTCGCAGGTAATATCCCAGATAGCAGCAGTCCTGGTGGGCTTTTGGTCAAGATGTGATATGGGCATCACAGGGAAGCTCTGCCCAAGGCCCCAAAAATCAGGCAAAGACTGAAATATAGAAAAGTTCACAAGATATCTCTCCTGTATTTTTTCCTGAAGACGCTTGAGCTCGCCCCTATCGTCCTCATCCAGAAGAGTTATTGCTTTTTTAATGATCAGATGCACAAGTATCTCGGTATTGGATCGATCTTCGAGGTCAATATAGCCCAGATCGAACAAAGTCAGCAAACTCTCCATGTGATCAAGGGCGTCGTGCAGATACTCTCTGGCATTTGATCTGTTCATGCTCCCATATAGATCATAAAGCTCTTGAACAAGCGGTGGATTTTTATCCTTGGGCCTGAGGCTTTTCTCGTGATACTCCTGTGAGAAAAGCTCCAACACCGGAGCAACCAGCACGGCATGTGATGCGGCTATGAAGCGGCCCGATTCGGTGAAGATATCCGGCTCGGCTACACTTTTGGATCTGGCGATCTCCTGCATCATAAATACAACATCGTTGGCAAATTCCCCAATAGAGTAATTTCTGTCACCATTTTGTGCATGTTGACTATAATTTACGGCAAGCCCTCCCCCTATATTGATAGCATTGAGATTATCAGCGCCGCGCAACTTGAGTTCGCCATAGATATTGCCCGCTTCTCTAAGCGCTTTTTTGAGTGGCCCTATCTCGCTCATCTGCGATCCTATATGGAAATGTATCATATGGAAGCTATCCAGCATAGAGTGCGTACGGAGTATCTCATATGCTTCCAGAAGCTCGGTGGAGGTCAATCCAAATTTGGAACTATATCCGCCGCTTTTGGCCCATATGCCTATACCGCCGCTATGCAGTCTGATACGCATACCTATTTTAGGGTTTACAGGATTAGGTGAGTCGGCATTGAACTCGTTTGAGACCTCTACTATGGTTTCCAGCTCAGTAAGTCCCTCTATGATGATCGTAATATTATGACCGCTTTTGGCCGCTATAAAAGCTAAAGCGATCATCTCTCGATCCTTGAAGCCGTTGATAGTGATCGGGACGCCTATGCGTGCTTTTGAAATAGCAAGGACCAGCTCCGCTTTGGAGCCGGCTTCGAGGCCATAGCCGTGCTCGGAAGAGACTTCCATGAGCGCGCCTATAAGGTTCGGGTACTGGTTGACCTTGAGAGGGAATACGGCATTGAAGCTGCCCTTGTAGCCAAGCTCATTTCGCGCTCTTTTGAATTCTCCAAAGAGCAGATCTATCTGCTTGCGAAGCAGATGCGGGAAACGAAGCAAAAGAGGACCTTTGAGCCCTTTGTTTCTTATAGAGCGGGCTATTGACAGGATAGAGGGCTTCTTGCCGATATTGAGTTTCAGCAATCCCTCATCTACCAGGAAGTTTCCATCTCCCCATATTTCAAGTCCGAAATCCTTCTCCATCGCAAGCCTGCTGCTACTCGGTCATCATGCTGTATGGACGTTTGAGTTTTTCTGTCAGTTGCACGAGGCTTACAGCTCTGCCTTCTCTGGCAAACTCTCTTCGATCCATAAATACTATCATCGTAGGTACGGCAAATACATTGTATCGTGCCGCAACTTCGGGTGAGTTCTCCGCGTCTATATATCGCTGTTTTATAAGAGGGAAATGTTCGTCAAAAAGGTTTTTGACTTTTGGACGCAAAGCATGGCAGACATTGCAGTGGATACCTGAAAAATACAGCATCACGCCAAGCTCATTGGCTATCATATCTTCTATCTCATCGAGACTCACCACTTCAAGTTCGGGCATCATATTTTGTCCTTATTTGAAAATGCAAAATTGTATCATATTTTAAGTATGTATAAGGGTAGATATGCAATGATTCTTTTTATGATAATAAATATCATATTCGAGGAAATAATGAGAACAAATTATCTGCTACTTCTGTTGATACTGATTACTGCTTTTTTAAGTGGATGCGAAGATCGTTCTATTGTCAGCATTTATGACAAAAACATACTCAAGCAGCCCCCCAAATGCCTTGCTCTGATGGTAATGCCGCCAAATAAAGGAATAGAGAAAAGGCTCAAGAAAATCTATAAGTTTGATGATAAGTGCAAATACAGAATGGAAGTGAGTTGGAAAAGCAATATCCATTGCACTTCCAACCAAAACAGCGAGAAAAAAGCCTTGAGTGCTTTTCCCAATAGCTTCCTGCGCATAGATATCAGAAAAGGGATGAGAGTGTCGTACGATTATTACATAGACCTGACCAAGCCTGCAACAGCTGATGATGTCGAGGATGCCATGGAGAGGATCATAAAAGATCTCAAGTTGAAACACTAAAATCTGTTTCTTGCTTGAGCAATCCGCTCTCATATAAAAACGGCGAGGGTTTAAACTCGAGCTTTTTAACCCTATCCGATTTTGCCATAGAGAGAAAAAGACGATTTTTGGCCCTGGTTACGGCCACATAGAAGAGTCTTCTCTCCTCTTCGAGCTCTCCTCCCATGCTCATCAGCTTGCGGTTGGGGAAGCGTCCATCCATTAGATCAACAACATACACATCTCCAAACTCAAGACCCTTGGAAGCGTGAATGGTAAGCAGCTGTACACCCTCTCCTTCGCTAAGTTCACCTGCTCCAAGCACCATCGCATTGACAAATCTGCCAAGGTCGTGATAGTGTGTGGAGAGATCGCTCAGTAGTCTCGCTTTGCGCTCTATTCTTTCTTTGGAGAGCTCTTTTTTGTCAGGGTCTATTTCGCCTGTTTTGAGCCTCCCTCTTTGTGAAGAGAGCTGATCTGTGATATATCCGTAAAGCCTGGATGAGATGATATGTCTAAGTATGGTTTTGGGCTCTTTGGCTCTTTGGGATGCAGATATCACGGCATGAAACCAAGAAAAAAACCTTACACTGTCCTGACCCAGTCTCGGGTGTTTTAGTAAAGGATGGGTTCTAATATCATCGGGCAGGTCCATATGAGAAAATCTCGTGATAGAGCCTATCTCGGCATCATCGTCAAATAGTCCAAGCTGGAGATTTTTCTTGGGATTTAGTTTGGGCAGGTCGTATTTGAGAGGATGGAGTATTCCTCTTATGAGATCGCCATCTCCAAAATGCTGCAGTGATTGAAATATCTCTTTGGCAAGAGATGCCCCTACCCCTTTGGAATACTCAAAGATATGTATGAAGGCCATCATATCCTTTGGGTTGACCATCAGACTTAGCATATCGAGCAGGAATTTTACCTCTTTAGCCTCAAAAAAGCTCACACCTCCCTTGCGCCTCGAAGGCACACCAAGCTCTCTGAGACTTGCCTCTATGCCGTCAGCGCTTGCGTTGTTGCGAAAGATCACGGCTATATCATCATAAGGAGTATCCGAGAGCTTTATCATATCCGCAATTGACTGGTACTGATCGAACAACTCTTCATAGATGAGCAGTTTGGGAGGATGTTCGGCGGTATTTTGCCGTCCTACTTCGAGCCTCTTTGGATAGATTCTTTCGTTTTTTTCTATCACTTTGTTGGCAAGTGATAGTATAGGTCTGGTGGATCTGTAATTGGTCTTAAGTGTAAATACTCTGGCGCCCTCGTGTCTCTTGGCAAATGTCGCGATATTTTCTATATTGGCACCGTTAAATGCATATATGCTCTGGTCATAATCCCCCACACAAAACAAAGACTTTGGCTTGAGAGCATCTATCAGTGCACCCTGCAGGGTATTGGTATCCTGGTACTCATCAACAAGTATCTCGTCATACTCTATGGAGTGATCCTTAAGATATCCCATTGTCTTTAACAGAAGATCATTGAAAGAGACAAAACCGTACTCCTCTTTGGTTGCCTCGAACTCTTCGCAGATATCCATGTATATATCCATAAGCGGCTCATGATCAGGATATCGATCAAGAAACCATAGATCAAATGTCTCAAGCGAGGCATTTTGGTAGAGGCTGTACAGATCGTAGAGATATTGCGCAGAGAAAGGTTCTATCTCAAGTCCTAGTCTTGAGAACTGCCTTTTGTCGTAGATGCTTCTAAAAAGCGTTTTGAGTTCGCCTGGTTGCTTGAGAGTAAGTTCCGGACGAAATCGTTTGAGCCATCGGTAGCATACGGCGTGGAATGTTCCCGATTCTATTTTGCTTGTGATATCTTTGGAGAAAAAGGCCCCTAGTCTTGCTATCATCTCTCCTGCTGCTTTGTTGGTAAAAGTAAGCAGAAGTATCTTCTCGGGAGCTGTGCCGTTTCTGAGAAGGTGGGCTATGCGAGCGACTATAGTTGATGTTTTGCCGGTGCCTGCGCTTGCAATTATCAGGTTGGCTCCAGCAGGCGCAGAGGCTGCGGCTAACTGTTCATGATTGAGAGACGAAAGAGGCACCTTATGAGTTTTGTCCCAGGATATAGTATGTATTGGTGCCGCTTACCTGTTCAAGATCCACTTTGTATTTATTGCTCCATCTTTGCAGCAGATTTGAGTATGCTTCGATCGTCTCTTTTTTGTTTGAGTCTGTTTTGATCTTGAGCGCATCTCTGGAGTTTGATAGTGCAATATACCCTTCATAATGAGCCAGCTCATCTTTTAGACTGAGGATATGCTTTGAAAAAGAGTCAAAATTGGGCGTAGATGATATGGAGCGCTCCGCCTGGGCCAGCATAGCTTCATTGACAGGATATCCAAGCTGCACCAGAAGAGTTTCGGGGGTGATATCTATATGCATAAAAAAACCTTGATTTTTAGGCGAATTCTACCTTATATATCTTTAGATACAAAAATCAAAATAGAGAATCACCTTTTGGGTGTATATTGTCTATCAGCTCTCTATAGTGCTCGAGGTTCTGGAAGGCTTTTTCATATCGCCACCTGAGGACAAACTCTATGATCTCATTTTTGTAGTCATCATCAAGTGTCTCAGCCTTGCCGAAATACCCAAGCGAAATGTTTTTTGCTTTTTTCTTGCCGTTTTTGTCAGGCTCGTATGTGATGGCTATCACCTGCACATATTTTCCTGTACGAATCTCGCCAAAATCCTCTTCCTTCAGGCTGATCCCGCTTATGTTCATTGCCTTGTAAACAAATAGATTCTCTATATCGGGGGCCTTTTCATTGATACCGAGCTCAAGATAGAGTTTAGCTACTCTCTTGAGATTCTCTGTCCTTACAGGCTCTTGTGATACATTAATATTCATATGTTTGATCAAGGTATCGGCAAGCTCGGTATGAGAGACCTGAACAATATCGTTGTCAGATTCTGAGTTTTCGGGAGAGGCAGTTTTTGATCTGGATCTAGATGCTGTGCTTTTGCTCTTTTTATCTGTGCTCTGCTTTGTAAGTTTGGCGTCAAGCTTGTTGTTCAAAGCCTTCAATCTATCAAGTGTACTTGACATATATAACCTCATTCTTACCATAAAATGGTGTTTTCTATTAAATATTAAGTAATATGTTACACTATTTTTCTTTAAATATATATAAAAATATCAACGGCTTATTTGGAAATATCAAAATTCTCCTATTTCCTAATATTATTTATATTTCTAAATATGTAGTTATTTCTGTAGGTGATGGCAAGGATATAATTGGTAGAATACCACAATTTATCATTGATGGGAAAAATATGGATTATCTGGAAATAGTAGGACAAAAAAGACTAAGCGGATCGATCAGGATAAGCGGAGCAAAAAATGCCGCTCTGCCTGTTATAGCTGCAACTATCCTTAGTGACAAAGCTGTCAGATTGACAAACCTGCCTGATGTGGTCGATATCAGGACACTTCTCAAGCTTTTGGATATGCTTGGCTCGAAGGTCGATCACAACAAAACTGTTGCCGAGATAGATAACAGCACTATGAGCTCTACTAAGGCTGTATATGAGATAGTCTCCCAGATGAGAGCCTCGATACTTGTATTGGGTCCTCTTTTGACCCGATTTGGCGAATGTGAAGTGAGTCTGCCCGGTGGTTGTGCCATAGGACAAAGACCTATTGACCTGCATCTGAAGGCTCTTGAGGCTATGGGCGCACACATAGAGATCAAGGGAGGCTATGTAAGGGCGGAGGCTCCTGATGGGCTAAGAGGCGCGAAAATAATATTTGACAAAATTACAGTCGGGGGTACCGAAAATATCCTTATGGCAGCGGCTATGGCTCACGGAACGACAGAGATCATCAATGCTGCCCGTGAGCCTGAGATCGTGCAGCTTTGCGATATGCTTACAGCTGCCGGAGTGGAGCTTGAAGGTGCAGGTACCGGCAATATCACAGTACACGGCACCGGCGGCAAGGCACTTGTGTGGGAAGATCCTGTTGAGATAATTCCTGACCGTATTGAGGCCGGCACTTATCTGTGCGCAGGAGCCATTACCTATTCAGAGATCACACTTGAGAAGGTCAACATCGAGCACATACAGGCGATGATCGACAAGCTTGAGACGATGGGATGTCGGTTTGCTATCGGAGAGGAGTCGATCACGATCCATCCGCCCCAAAAGCTATCACCGGTCAATATAATTACAGCTGAGTATCCAGGTTTTCCTACAGATATGCAGGCGCAGTTTATGGCAGTTGCTACTGTTGCGGAGGGCGAGAGTCTGATCGAAGAGAGACTTTTTGAAAATAGATTTATGCATGTTAGCGAGCTCAACCGTTTGGGAGCCGATATATGGCTCAAAGGCAACACCGCTGCTGTCAAGGGAGTGAGCGAGCTTAACGGTGCTGATGTGATGGCAACTGATCTCAGGGCCAGTTCCGCACTTGTGCTTGCAGCACTTGCAGCCAAGGGGACAACAAATGTACGTCGCATATATCATCTTGACAGGGGCTATGATGACCTGGAAGGGAAGCTCTCGGCTCTTGGAGCAGACATAAAGAGGAAAAAGCAATAGCCCTCTGCCTGGCAGAACCAGGGCCGAGAAAGCAAAGTTTTAGTTTGCGGGCTGGATCACTACCGGCTTTTGCGGACTTGAATTGCCCATGGCCTTTGTGACATTGCCCTCTTTTAGCGAATTGATCGCATCCTCGATATTTCTGTCATTTTTCTTTTTGGCGCTCTCTATCAGGCGATATTCTGTTTCATAATCAAGAGATGTGGCGCCACCGGTGTAGTCAGCTATGGCTCTGCGGGTAGCAGGTCCTACAGCACCGTCAATTTTGCCATGGTATGTGCCGTGTATCTTGAGCGCTGCCTGCAGTCTTTTGCTCTTGGTTCTTTTGTCGCTGCCCTGTGCAACAAGATACCTATCGAGTGCAAAAAGATCTCCTAGATATATCAGAGTGTCTTTGGCTTTGGGGTCGAGTGTGGCTGTACTACCCCTCTCATACGCGCTGTTCATAGCCTTTATAGCCGAACGCGTCTCGTAGCTGTTTATCTCTCCATCTATCGGACCTCGATAAAAGCCAAGAGATCTAAGAGCCTTTTGTATCTTCTTCTCTGCAGTTATTACAGGTGCTTTGTATACAGGTTTTTTACTGATGACTTTTTTGTGTACTGTCTTTTTGTGATGTACGACTCTTTTGCGGTGGACTCTCCTGGGTCGTCTCACATGGCGTCGGGAATTGTGCCTGTAGACCTCATTGGTGATCACGGAGCCTACAACGCCCCCCACCACTCCTCCTACAACACCGTCTACAAAATCAGCAAATGCAACGCCAGAACCTCCAAGCAAAGCCGCCGAAAGCAACAAAACTCCGCTTTGTTTCTTGATCATTTCTTCTCCTTTTTGGGGAAATATATTGTTACAAGGCAAGTATACCATATAATTGTGACGAAATCGTGTCGTAGATCAAAAGATATATCTCTTCGATAAAATCAAGAGATTTTTAGGTATAATCGCGCCAATAATTGCAGGGCCGCAGCAGCCCTTATAAGGAATATTTGTGAGAACACATTATTGCGCTGATATAGGCGAAGATGAGATTGGCAATATTGTCACCGTAGCAGGATGGGCAGCAAGCAGAAGGGATCATGGCGGCGTGATCTTCATAGATCTAAGGGACAAGGATGAAGTGGTGCAATTGGTTTGTGACCCTGCTGACAGCGTAAAAGCACACAAGATCGCCGATGAGGTGCGAGATCAGTTTGTGCTGGTTGCTACCGGCAAAGTCCGAGCCAGAGGTGAAGGGCTGGAAAACCCAAACCTAAAAACCGGAAAAGTTGAGATAGTAGTCGATGAACTGATTATCGAAAACAAATCTCTTCCAATGCCGTTTGACCTTGGTGATGAAAAGGTCAACGAGGAGATTCGCCTTAAGTATCGCTATCTTGAACTGCGTACGCAAAAATCCTATGATATATTCAAACTCCGCTCCAAGGCGACAATTGCGGCACGAAACGTGCTTGACGAGATGGGATTCCTGGAAGTAGAGACTCCAGTATTGACCAAATCCACACCTGAGGGTGCGCGAGACTATCTGGTGCCCAGCCGTGTGCATCCTGGTGAATTCTATGCCCTCCCTCAGTCTCCGCAGCTGTTTAAACAGCTTTTGATGGTAGGGGGATTTGATCGGTATTTTCAGATTGCCAAGTGCTTCAGAGATGAGGATCTGCGCGCCGACAGGCAGCCGGAGTTTACCCAGATAGATGTGGAGATGAGCTTTTGTGATCAGGAGGATGTGATAGAGGTAGGCGAGAAGCTGATCCATACAGTATTTGACAAATGCGGATTTGAGGTGCCGGAAAAATTCCCCCGTATGACTTGGCAGGAAGCCATGGAGAAGTACGGCACCGACAAGCCAGATATGCGCTACGATCTGGCCATGGTCGATGTGGACGATATATTTGAGCGCTGCGACAATGAGATATTCTCTACTATAGCTGCAGATAAACAAAAAAACCGTATCAAGGCTCTTAGGGTCCCCAAAGGAGATGAGATATTCTCCAAACGGCAGATGAAGGGATTTGAGGAATACGTGCGCAAATTCGGCGCTCAGGGTTTGGGATATTTTCAGATGAAAGAAGAGGGACTCAAAGGGCCGCTAACTAAGTTTTTTACCGATAAGGATCTTGATGCTATTATAGACAGATGCAATCTGAAGACAGGTGATGTGGTCTTTTTCGGTGCCGGGGAGAAAAAACTGGTGTGGGACTATATGGGCCGTTTCCGTATATATCTTGCTGAACTGATGGATATCATTCCTAAAGATAAGTTTGAGTTCTTGTGGGTGGTTGATTTCCCGATGTTTGAGGTAGAGGACGGCAAGATCAAGGCACTCCACCACCCTTTTACGATGCCAAAATCACTTGAGAGTGACAATATCGAAGAGATCGAATCAATCGCATACGATATTGTCCTCAACGGCACCGAGCTTGGCGGAGGATCGATCCGTATCCACAAAGAGGATATTCAGGAGAAGATATTTGAGCTTCTTGGTATATCCGAAGAAGAGGCAAATGAGAAGTTTGGTTTTCTTCTTGAAGCACTCAAATTCGGTGCTCCTCCGCACGGCGGATTTGCTCTTGGGCTTGATCGCATGATTATGTTGATGAGTGGAGCTGAGAGTATCCGCGATGTGATCGCCTTCCCCAAGACTCAGAGAGCTCAGTGTCTCCTCACCCAGGCCCCCTCTCCTGTCGATGCTGAGCAGATCAAAGAGCTTGGTCTTCGGATCAGACAATCACCTACTCCACAATAAGGATACAAAATGAAAAAACTTTTTCTCGTCATAGGAGCACCGGGATCTGGCAAAACCACCGATGCTGACCTGATAGCCAAAAATCACTCCGATAAGCTTGTCCACTACTCTACCGGCGATATGCTCAGAGCCGAAGTAGCAAGCGGCAGCAAGCTGGGCGAAGAGATAGAGAGCTTTATCAGCAAAGGTGCGCTCGTGCCGCTTGATATTGTTGTTGATACCATCATGTCTGCTGTAAAGCAAGCTCCGGTGCCAAATGTCATCATAGACGGATACCCAAGGAGTGTAGAGCAGATGAAAGCTCTCGATGAGATACTCTCTACCGAAGATCAGATCGAGCTCTCTTCGGTCATAGAAGTAAGAGTCAGCGAAGATGTTGCCAGAGAGAGGATACTAGGTCGCGCAGCAGAGGCTGCCCCCGGTGAGGGTCGAAGTGACGACAATGAAGAGGTTTTCAAAGATCGCATGGGCATATATCTCGAGCCCCTCAAGGAGATACAGGATTTCTACACCGACAAAGATCTGCTCCATGTGATAGACGGCGAGCGCACACTTGAAGAGGTAGTAGCCGATATGGATGCTTTTGTGGCCTCCAAAATATAAAAATCACCCTGCTTCCCATGTTTTCATGCCTCTTTTTCGGGGGTATGTTTTTGCTTTTTCTTTTATGCTATAATTTTCTTCAATGCAGACAAAGGAAATAATATGATTTTCCGATTGCTCATGTGGTTTGTGATGATCATCGGCGGCTTAGCCGGCGGGATATATCTTGACTGGATATTTTTTCCTGCTCTTTGGAGCAGCTGGATCTATCATATCGTTTCGCTCATTTTGGGTATCGCATTGCTGCTGACAGTCCTCAAAATCAGCCAAAACTCCGGCAGAACCCTTGCAAGATATGGCAGGGAGGGTGATATCCCAAGACTCGAGACCAATGTGCTGGCTACAGACGGCCTCTATGCCCTTATGCGCCACCCTATGCATCTGGGGTTATTGTTCTTTCCTCTCTCCATAGCGCTTATAGCAGGCTCACCCTCTTTTACCTTTATCATAGCTCCTTTGGAGATGGTGCTGATGATTGCGATGATCAAATTGCTTGAAGAGCCCGAAGCGATAGCAAAATTTGGAGATCCATACAGAGAATATATGCAAAAAGTACCCATGTTTTGTATATCTATCAGGTGCATCAAAGAGCTCCTAAAGCCCGTACCCCCAAACAGAAACTGATCTTGCTGAATTTAGTAGCTTAGAATCTCCTCTATTGTAACTAACACATTTTTTCCTAATGAGTTAGGATCGTAGCCGCCCTCGAGAAAAAACACAAAAGGCACATCAGCACTCTCAAGGATAGGCCTGACAATTTGTCTAATACCCTCAGTGGTGACATTCAGCTGTGCCAGAGGATCACTCTCATGCAGGTCGTAGCCGGCTGAAACCAGGATGATGTCCGGTTTGAAAAACCTGACGTGTGGCGGCAGGTCGTTGCGGTAAATTTCGAGCACCTCTGCGTCACCACTGTCGGGCATCACGAGGTAGTTGGCTGTGTACCCCTCCCCTCTTCCGCCTCCACGGTGGTCCTCCATCCCAGTCCCCGGATAGGCGAACGCCTGATGGGAGGAGAAATAGAACACCGTATCGTCCTCCCAGAACGCATCCTGCGTGCCGTTGCCGTGGTGGACATCAAAATCAACGATCATCACCCGCTTAAAACCTTGGCTCTGAGCATAACGCGCAGCGATCGCGATGTTGTTAAAGAGGCAAAAGCCCATCGCTTGATCTGGCGTAGCGTGATGCCCGGGTGGACGCACCGCACAAAAGGCAGCCTCAATATCGCCCTGCACTATATGGTCTATAGCTACTACACCTGCACCCACTGCTGCAGTTGCTGCCCGATACGACATCTCAGAGCATACAGTATCCGCATCTATTTGTCCATTTGAGGCAGCACACTCCCTGATCGAATCTATATGTTTTTTAGTATGAACCAACTCGATTATCTCCTCAGAAGCTCTGATCGGAGAGAGAAAAATCAGCTCCTTCTTGATAGGTGCGATCGTCTTGTTGATCGCACTGAGTCTTTGGACTGATTCAGGATGAAATCCCGTGTCATGTTCCAAAAAAATCGGGTCGGTTATGTAGGCTGTTTTCATAAAAACCATTATAGCATACTTCGAGATCAAAAGAATTATATAAAAGTAAACGATAAAGTACAGAAACAATTATAAGATTCATAATATCGTATGATTTGCGTTTAATAAATATTTTAATTTTAACCATTAAACCTATCATTAGAGTATATTTTTATAAATTTTTCCCAAGATTTCAGTGAGTATTTTTCGTAAGATATGCGTGTTGTCTGTAGAGATTTTTTACGCATATTTCTGCCGGAAAAGCAGAAATAAGTCTAATTGATATTATAAAATATCTTTGAACTATTTTTGAATATAAGTGGTGTAAGTGCCGTCCTCTTTTTGTTCGGTGTGGATGGTCAGTCCCTGTTTTGCAAACTCTTCGATGAGCGGTTCTGGCTGGAAGTCCGCCCGCAGCAAAAGCACTTCACCTTCTTTGAGTTTGTTCAGCGCTATGCGCACTTCGGCGAGAGGATTTTTCTCAGCATCAAGCAGTTCGTTGGCGTTGAGTTCGACGGCGGGTTTGGCTGTTTTGACCCATTCAGGTGTGGGTGCAGGCTCAGGAACAAAACATTCGGCGCTTTTGATCTCACAGTCTTCGCAGATAGGCTCCTGGCCGACTGCTTTGCGCAGCTGATCGACGAGGTCTTTGGGATCCATGTTGCCCACGATGGCCGCCTGACGCACGCTGGCGATGCGTCCGAGCGTTCGGCGCAGGACGGGGTTGTTGAGTTTTTTGAATTTGGGGTTGATGGAGATGAGGATCTCTTTCATCCCCTCATAATCATTTAGCAGATCAGCTATCTTGGTATCGAGTGTTATACCTTCCATTTATATGCCTTTTTGTTTCCATTATATGTATTTGTTCTTAGAGTTAAATTAACATCAGAATCCTGCAAAGTTATACCTTGTTTGTATTATGCATTATAATTTTACTATACTTACATCAAAAAGGCTTAGAATGAAAAAAGTGGCATATATCACTACATGGGTAGCGATCACGGCAGTTTTTGGGACTGGGCATCTATGCGATGGGCCATAATGTTTCACTTAGGGGAATTGTATTTCTATTTGTGATCATAATGCCTTATTTGGGCGGGATGTGGGCACTTTTAAATATGTACTTTCATTTAAGTGTGCAGATCCTCTCGTGGACACTGATTTTTCTCTCTGCAGGTGGAGTTTGCCTTATTTGCGATGCGCTCTTCATTCACCCGGACCCTCAAAGCAGTTGGATTTTTGTCGCTCTGCCGGTCTTTCTCTTCCCTGTCATGCTGATGCCGGTGTTGCCGCCTATTTTATTCAAAGAAGAAACAGGCAGTAGGCTTGTATGCCTGCACTATTTCCGGCTGAGACTCCATCTTTTTAAGACAGCATATTGTTTTATCGCTGAAGGGGCAGACACCCCCTCTACTCCATATCATCGGACATCTCAGAATACTCATCAAGCGGGTTTTCTTCATGGTGTCCTTTGGGGAGGACAAAATTGAGAATCACTCCAGTGACGGCTCCAAGACCTATGCCGCTGAATTTTACCCCGCCAAAATCAAAACTCATTCCGCCGATGGCGAAGATCGCTGCCAGGTCATGATGGCAGGATTAAACGCTTTGGTGATGGTCCCTGCGATTCCCCACTTGCCTACTCCATAATAAATAATAGGAGCGATAAAAGCAAACGAAGAGGCCAAAAATATAGGCGGAACATTGCGTATAGCAGATATTTATAATTTTTCTGCCATAATCATATCAATGTCCAAATAAAGGAATTATAATGAAAATAAATGTGATAGACCATCCTCTGATCAGGCACAAGCTGGCACTGCTTAGAGATGAAAAACGCTCTATGCCCGAATTCAAAAAACTGTTGCATGAGATCGGTCTGTTGATGGCTTATGAGGTGACAAAAGAGCTTCAGACCGAAGAGACAGTGGTCAAGACACCTGTAGCGGTCGCAAAAGCGGAAAAACTGAAGCAGCAGCCGGTGCTTGTCACTATATTGCGGGCCGGTATAGGCATGTTAAATCCCTTCATGGAGATACTCCCCCTTGCCCGCGTAGGATTTCTCGGGATGAATCGTGACGAAGAGACTCTCAAGCCCCACAGTTACTACAACAAAATCCCCAAGCAGGCTCTCGAGAGCAAAGTCTTCTTGATAGATCCTATGCTAGCTACAGGCGGGTCAGCGCTCAGCGCCCTGGAGTTTCTTGATGCCAAAGGTGTCACCGATATCACGTTTATATGTCTTGTAGCTGCACCAGAGGGCGTCAAGGCTCTTAATGGGAGATTCCCAAAAGTAAACATCTACACTGCCGCACTCGATGAAAAACTCAACGAAAAAGGGTATATCGTTCCCGGACTTGGTGATGCGGGTGATCGGATATTCGGCACCGGAGAAGATGAAAACCTATGAGAGAAAACAGAAAAGAAAAGAGACTTAAATGCTTCGATGCGCCCATTAGTGGGGGAAAATACAAGGGCAAAAAGATACTTATACCCGATATATTGACTACACGCAGTTCCAAGTCAATACTCAGAGAGTCACTGTTTGATACCCTGCAATTTGATATAGTGGACAAAAATTTCGTAGAGGTATTTGCAGGCAGCGGATCGGTCGGACTTGAGGCCCTTAGTCGTGGAGCCCAAAAAGCTTTTTTTATCGAGAAGAATAGGCAGGTTTACAATATCCTTGTCCAAAATATAGCCTCCATCGCCCCGGCTGAGGGTGAAGCGATACTCGCAGACAGCTTTGAATATTTCTCATCACTGCTAAAAAGTCTTGAAAAGGACGAAAAGAAAAGTTATTTCTATTTTGATCCGCCCTTTTCCATAAGAGATGGGATGAGTGATATCTACCAAAAAACTACTGATGCCATATCATCAATAAACCCTCAAAAGTGCGAAATGGTGGTCATTGAGCATATGAGCAGTATCGATATGCCTGAAGATATTGGCCCATTCATACTAAAAAAAAGAAGGAAGTTTGGCAAAAGCTCTCTAAGCTATTATGCTCCTGATACAGAAGAGTGAGCCAACTCCCCTTTGCGATGGCTCTGGATAAAATTGAGCATCTCAAAGAACGGAAGAGCCTTGCTGTAGTAGTATCCCTGCCCATAGTCACACCCCATATCCCTGAGAATATTGCGCACATCTTCGCTGTCGATATATGTAGCGCCCACAGAGACATCGAGGCTTTTGCCCATGGCAATGATGGCTGAGACAAGCTTTTTCTTGTCCATATTTATATCTATTCCCTTAATCAGCGACTGGTCTATTTTGATAGTATTAAACGGAAGTTCTTCGAGAAGTCTAAGATGCGTGAACCCTTCGCCAAAACTGTCCATTGCTATCTGGACACCTATTTTCTTGAGTATCTCAACTTCGTTTCGTATTATATGTATATCCTCACTTAGAAGCTTTTCTGAGAGGTCAATTATGATAGTTTCTGCGTCTATGGCGTGCTCATTGAGCTTGCGCTCGAGTTTTTCTGCAAAATTGGCTACACGCAGTTCAGGTAGAGCGAAGTTGATGCTTAGATAAAAATCCTTTATACCGAAATTGTCCCATGACGATTTGTGAGAAAGTACATTCTCAAGCAGATAATCTGTTATCTCAGTCAATACATTTAGCTTGACGGCTTTGTCAAGAAATTCCGAAGCATTCAGAAGGCCATATTTTGGATGATTCCATCTCATCAAGTATTCGGCTCCCACAAGACGGCCGGTGTGCAGATCGAAGATAGGCTGATAAAAAGAGAAGAACTCCTTGCGCTGTATAGCGTTGGTAAAATCTGTTTTTGTGAATTTTTTTCCTGTAGACTTACTGCCGGCAGTGATGTATCCAATCTCAAGGTTGGCGCTTGCACTCTCCTCGGTAACGAGCCTGTCAAAGCGCTCAGACTCAAGCTGCATCTCATAGCACCTGTCTATGATCGCGTCAGGTGGGCGCTTGTCTTTATATAGATGCATGATCGCCTTGGAGAAGCTAATCTCCATATTCTCATCATAGAGAGCATCCTGCACAGAATGTATCAGCTCTTCTATCCTTTTTATGCTTTCGTCGGGATTGTTCGTCTCGGGTATAAGTACGGCAAAATCCCCCCTTCCGCGATAGTATGGCTTCTCGTGCTCATTGAGTTTACTTTTTAGTATATTGGCGGTCTTTTGGATAAGTTTGTTTGTCTTTTCGTAGCCAAGCACAGAGCGCTGAGCTGCAAAATGCCTGATACCGAAAAATGAGAGTATTATTGATGACCCGTGGAAATTGGATCTAAGGTTGGCATCCACAAGATCTGCCATCAAGCGCCCCTGTATAGGCAGATCGGTCAAAAGATCATTGTAAGACTGGGTCTTTTGGATCTGTTTTTGTAGGCGATAGTACTCGCTTAGATCATGCATCACTACTACTCGCCAATAGATATCGTTATCCTCCGACTCTCTGAAAAGATTGCTGCTGATCTTGACCGGTACAGGATTGGGCATGCCTGAGACCTGGACATCATTGATATATTTTCTTCTGTCCACGGCCTCGAGAAAATTCATCACTTTGTATGGATCGGCAATATTGGTGATAGTAAGGGAGGAGAGGAACTGCTTGGTTATCTCTTTTTCACTGACACCGAAATAATCACCAAACTCCTTGTTGACAAAAAGCACGTCATTATCATGTGAGAGTA
The DNA here is from genome assembly GCA_964520575.1 of uncultured Campylobacterales bacterium. Taxonomy (GTDB): domain Bacteria; phylum Campylobacterota; class Campylobacteria; order Campylobacterales; family Sulfurovaceae; genus S017-3. The sequence goes on from CAZFNK010000019.1 coordinate 19,993, forward strand.
TCAATACGCCCTCTTCATAAGCATCTATAGACTGATTGTAGACTTTGACCTTGCTGCTAAGCTCCTTGAGTTTCTGCTGCTCCCTGTAAGAGACATAATAGATCCTCAGTATTACACCTATCATTAGAAATAGACCTGCAAGAAATATCTGATAAGGTGTGATATTTTGTAATAACTGCATATTCCAACCCCTTTAAAGCTTTAGATAATTCTACCATAAAAACTCTCAAACATTAACTCATTGCCATGAAATGCAAACTATGGTAGAATCCGCGACTATTTTTATAGCTAAAAGGGTTATATGTTCAATCTATCCAATTATAAAACAGATAATATCAAGAACGATATCCTGTCGGGACTGGTTGTTGCTGTGGCTCTCGTGCCTGAAGCCATAGCATTTTCTTTCATCGTAGGCATCAGTCCGATAGTGGGACTCTACGCGGCATTTATAATAGGAGTCATAACTGCTCTGCTAGGTGGCAAGCCCGGCATGATCAGCGGTGCGACCGGCTCAGTTGCGGTAGTTCTGGTGGGATTGGCGATCAAAGCCGGGGATCACCTCGAAAGCGTAGGTTTTAGCGGGGAAGATCTGGCCATGGGCGTTCTTGACTATATCTTTCTTGCCACTATCATTGCCGGAATAATACAAGTGGCTTTTGGGCTGCTTAGGCTCGGCAAATTCATCAGGCTCGTCCCGCTGCCCGCAATATACGGCTTTGTCAACGGGCTTGCCATAGTCATAGCTATGGCACAGTTGAAATTCTTTGAGGGTCAGGGATGGCAGATGTACGCCATAGTAGGAGTTACCATGGGTATCATGTATTTTCTACCCAGAGTTACCACTGCCATACCCTCTGGCCTTGTTGCTATCGTGCTGTTGACGCTTTTTGTCTACTTAAGCGGCACAGATACGATCCTGATAGGTGATTTGGCTGACCTGAGTCAGTTCAAAGGTCAACTGCCTCACTTCCACCTGCCGCAGATACTTTTCGATCCGTCGGCATGGCTGATGGTACTTCCTTATGCTGTAGTAGCAGCTTTAGTCGGATTGATAGAGTCGTTGCTGACCCTGGCTGTTCTTGATGAGCTAAGCGGCACAAGAGGAAGCGGAAACAAGGAGTGTGTTGCCCTTGGGCTTGGCAACATGACAAGCGGAATGTTCGGCGGCATGGCCGGATGCGCTATGATAGGCCAGTCTATTATCAACTACACTTCGGGGGGACTCGGTAGACTTTCGTCATTGACAGCAGCAGTAGGATTGATGGGGCTTGTGGCAATATTTACCGATCTTCTCAATACCATACCGGTAGCAGTATTGGTGGGGATTATGTTCATGGTCAGCATAGGTACATTTGAATGGAGCAGCTTTTCTCATCTGCGCAGAATGCAACGTAGTGATGCATTTGTGATGGTGACAGTGACCATTATCACGATATTTGCCGATCTTGCTGTAGCTGTCATTGCAGGAGTGATCATATCGGCTCTTGTCTTTGCATGGAAACACGCAAAAGTCACAGCTCGCACAAAGACACTTGGCAAACACGCCAGACTATACGAACTGGACGGACCGCTGTTTTTTGGTTCGGTCCATCCATTCTCCGATATTTTCGATGTAGAAAATGATCCCAAAAATGTGATAATCGACTTCAAAAATGCCAGAGTGATGGACGCCTCAGGGGTGGAGGCGATAGAGAAGCTGACTGAGCGGTATGCCAAAGCGGGCAAGAGATTGACGCTGAGACACTTGAGTGATGATTGCAAAGCAGTGCTTGATAAGGCAAAAGCCAATATCACCCACGAAAAAGATGATCCGGAATACAAGGTAGCACGAGATTATTGATCATTTAAGCCATCCAAATATTCTGGCCAACAATCCCTTTTTTCTCTTTGCGCTGTCTGCTACGTTTATCTTCTCTATCCTCTTTTTGCGTTCATCGAGTGATCTGAGTGCTTTTGGGAGGTGCTTTGGGTAATAGGGGCTATTTCTCATCAAGTATTCTCTCTATCTCATGCATAGCATCTTGGTTTTTGAGCTGAAACTTGATCTCAATACGTCTGGAGGCCTCCTTGTCCTCAAGACCACTTCTCATAACAGGATCAAGATATGCCCTTCCGCTTGCTACAAGAAATTTTTTGAGATTGTATTTTTGTGCTATCGGGAGTGTGAGTAGATAATTCATCACTGCCAGAGCTCTTTCCTGTGATAGCTTGAGATTGTACAGGTATGTGCCGTCACTGTCGGTATGCCCCTCGATAATGATGCGGTCAAGATGGGGACGGATAGCCTCATTGGTCACTAATGCGCCTATGTAGTCATTGAAAGCCTTGGCAAGCTCTTTTTTGGCTCCCTCTTTGAGCTCACTTTTGCCTTTATCAAAGAGGATGTTCGAAGAGAGTCTCAATGCGCCGCTGCGCTTGTCTATGTCGATCTTGTCGCCCAGCGTCTCTTTGAGGGCGGCTATGACTTTGAGCTGGATGCCGGTAAGTGAGCGAATGCGGGCTTTTTGTTTCTGTAATCTAACAAGCAGATCATCATATCTGGTCTTTTTCTCATCCAGAGCGCTCAGTAAATCGGCAAGTTTTTGATCTTTGAGCTTGAGCTCATTTTTTTTGTCTGTAAGTTTGTTGGACAGGACTACCACCTTGCCCACATACTCCTGGAGTTTTTTTTGTTTTTCCTGCACGGTGGTGTTGCTCTCGTTTAGAAGATTTTGTAGTATAAGCACTTTTTTGTTGAGCGTATCGACCTTGGCGTTCCTGGCAAGTAGCAACTGATTGAGTCGCTCCAATTCTTTCTCCTTGAGTTTGATTGCATCCTGTGTGAGTATGACTGTTTTGTTGAGATCAGCTATATTCTTTCTGTACGCATCAGCTTGATTTTTCTCTTTGGATAGATCACTTTTAAGATCTCTGAGCAGTCTGTGCAGCTTGGCTACCTCCTCAGCCTGCAAACGTATCTTCTCCTCCTGTTTGGCAATGGTATGTTTCTGTTTGGTTATGGTAATTTGTTCTTTTTTGAGTGTAGAGTTTATATCACTGATAATGCTTTTTTGTTTTTTGACAGTAAGTTTGTTCTGCAACAGAGACCGGCTTGTCTGCTCTAAAAGTCTTTTTCTTTCTTGTAGTTGAGCACTTTTTTTCTTTAGATCAGCCTCCACTTGGCTTAGTCTACTCTCTTTTTTGTGCAGGTCTTCACGCATCAGGATCGATTTGGAGACAATCGCACCGATAAGCAGGATAAATACAAACAACAGCCCTGCCATAAGATCGGCATAGGATATCCAGAAATTACTCTGGGTATTATTGTCGTTGCGCTTGAACATCACATCTCTTTTGTTTTTCTCTCAGTAGAAATGGCTGCATTTTGGCGTGCAATTATCTCTGTCATTTCCCCAAGCTTTTCTACTGCACAGGCCAACTCCTTGTCCAAGGCCTCAAATGTCTGGCCTACACTACTGTCAAAATGCCTCAGATGCTTATCAAGTATTTTGGCGCTTTGCGTGAAGCTTTCGATATTCTCTTTGATCGCGGCTACTGCATTGACACTCTCCTCTCGACTCTCAAGAGTCATGAGAGTATTACGTAAATCTCGCGAAGCCTCATGCATATGGCGTGTCAGCTGCTCGAAACTGTTGGTAGTATCATCAATGATAGTCTTGTAATTTTTTATGTATTGTTCATTCAGATCGCGAATAAAGTCAAGATTGAATGTCTCACGCAGAGTTTGGATGATCTTCTGGTCTTTTAATTCAGTCTGGGCATGTTCATGCTTGACAAGCTCGCTTTTTTTCCATATCTTCTCGCCGTATATACCCTCAAGACGCTGGGTACTCTTCTCTATCCTTGCCAGGCCGCGCCTTTCAAAAAATATCCACCACAGGGAGAGAAAAATACCGTATATGGAGGCATAGAAGGCAGTTCCGATGCCTGAAAGGAGTACCGATATCTCATGGTCGAGTTTATCTCCGCTGCTTACAGTAAAATCAGGCATACTCATGGCTATAGCGATGAAAGTACCGAGGATTCCAAGCATAGGGAAAATGCTGGAAGCAACTTTTGCATAGTTATCATCCCTGACATCCTTGAAATATTCATCGGCAAAATCACGCACGCTCAGGGTAGATTTGGTTTTACCGGCAATCGTAAGGGCATTGGCTTTGAGTTCATCCTGCAGCATAGCCTCCATTGATGCAAAATTATTCCTTACCTTGCAAGCGGCATAGCTGGCATTATGCTTGATAAAAAACAGAAATATAACAAAGATGAGCGAAATGGTCACAAGAGTATGTATCTCAACCTTGAAAGGCAAAAAGCCAAGATAACCTGCCACAAGTGCCACAACCATAACAAAAGGAATCGAAAAAATAGCGCCAAAAATCCCCGTGCATGAAGAGTCAGAACCAAGATCGTTGTTGTACATACCTTGCCCTTATGATGAGATAGGTAATTATAGCACAGCTTGTTGCAAATGGGAGAGTCTTTGACTATAATTGCAGCTGTATTACATAAATTGGAGCAAGCTATGTCATTTTTTACAAAATCAAGCAAAACCAAAAGCGGCAAGATAGAATCGCACCTTAGATGGTGGGTGTCTCTGATTCTTTCTTTTGCTCTGGCTCTGGGCACATGGAACCCGACACAGCACCATTTTATTGCCTACATCAGCGGAGGCGATCCTCTGTCTGGCTTCAAGCCTTTTTTTATTTTGTTGATGATAGCTTTCTGGATCATGGCGATCAAAGCTATCCTTCAAAGCATCAAAATTTACGGTGCGTTGATAGTGGGAGCTATCGTTGCAGCCTTTGTGTACGGTCTAGCCCAGGCAGGCTGGCTTGATACAGGCAACTGGAATACAATTGGATGGGTGATAACTTTGGGTTTGGGCCTGCTTATCTTTATCGGACTAAATGCATCGATAGTATGGAAAAAAATGACCGGCGTCTATACTACAGACGCAACAGATGAAGATTAGGTGATTATGCGCAGACGAACCGTTGCAGCTTTGGCGGTGTTTGTGCCGGTGGCGATCGCTGTGATCGTGGATTATTATTATCCCAACACATGGGAATTGCTTGGCGGCTATATGGTGCTTATCGCACTAGTATTCAAAAGTGCCCTGCTCTCCTTTTGGGCTGCTACCAAATTGAAGTTCATAGCTTTTATCAAAGGCTTGACTTTTGCGCAGGGTATTTATCTGCTGATCAAAAGATGGTTTCTTGACAATGTATTTGCCCGCTGGCTTAAGCGAAATGTCACCGAACCGCTCTCATCAGGCTTTGCCGAGCTTAAACATTTTTACTCCACCCTCAATATGCGTGCAAAGATACGAAATGTATTTTTGCCGGTTCTGCTTGCTATAGTCTCGTTTTTGACTCTATATTATACAGGCTATCTTGACAAGATCATACTTTTTACAGAGCTCAAAGTAGTTGTAATAAGCATATCCAAGACACTTCTTGTGCTACTGTCAAAGTTCTTTGGCTTCATGCTTGATTCATGGATCACGCCTATACTTGAGGTATTTGCGCTTAGTTATTTTTTTACATGGCTTGAGAAAAAACTTGGACGGAATAATTGGCTGGTTCGCGCTCTTAATGCCATCGGCAGGTGGTTCAATCGCATACTATTTCGCCTCGCAGGATTTAATCGAAAATATCTTGATCCAATCCTAAATGACAAAATCAGCGATACCAGCAAGGAGCTAAGCCGCAAGCTCCAAAATTATGTCAGGAGCAAAAAAATAGCATATGAGTATGATCAGTTTGACAGGCTTGAGCGAAAGCTTCTTGGTGCCCATATCGATGCGTATTACCACTTCAAGGGGATGGAGAAGATCACCGACAAACGCCGGCTCTACTCTCTGATCAACCGGCGCACTGATGACAATCTGGAGATTGTGGGATTCCTTTCGCGCAACAGCAAAGGGGAATTGCTGCCCGAAAATGTCGAGG
>CAZFNK010000020.1:0-25601 GCA_964520575.1 uncultured Campylobacterales bacterium
CTCCGCCCCTTCTAGGATCGGCTCCTCCGTGAAAATCACCGGTGACGGCGTTGACTCCTCCAAAAAACAGATTGAAATCCTCAAAAACCGTCGTCCGGTAGTATCTTGATACTTCATCGATAATCGACTCGGCAAATCCATGCTCGAAAAATACCTCACCCCTCTCGGAGTGTATCCTTGGTGCATCTATGGAGGCTTTGATATCCTCTCCAAAAGTTACATACCTCTCTATCACTTCTGCGATAGCGCTGCGTATGCGATTGGAGCCTGCGCTTCCGAGTACCAGATCCACATCACCTCCCTCAAACACCATAGTAGGAGCCATCATGGACGGTAGTCTCACGCCGGATGGCCATTTGAAAAATCCGTGGGGATTGAGGTCTTCTTCTCCAAGCATATTATTAAGCATAATTCCTGTACCTGGCAGTATCCGGCCGCTTCCTTCGCCGTTGGTGGAAGTGACGGAAGCTGCGTTGCCTTGCTCGTCAATGATACTTATATGGGTGGTGTTGCCCCATTTATTGATGCGCTTTTGATGGATAGAGAGATAATGTGAGAGTAGCGCCGGATCTTGCAAGATAGTGCTCAGATTGTTATCGTGTAGGTCTTTATCTATGTGCTCTGAGCGAAACTGGGATGTTGTGGCTATAGCCTCTATGAGATCGCGCACATAATCCAAAGACTCAAATGAGTCATGATGTTTGCTTGCAAGAAGCTCTAAAGCAAAGGCTATCAGTATTCCCCCTGCCGATGGAGGAGGGTTGGTGGCTATTTGCTTGTCGTGATAGTCAAATATGATTGGATCTCTTTTGAGCACTTTGTATGACTTAAGATCACTTTTGCGGATATTGCCATGTCCTTCCAGGGAGAGCCTGTCTATGCGATCGGCTATCTCTCCGCGGTAGAATGGCTTGGCCCCTTCTTGCGCAAAAAACTTCAGAAAATCCGCATACTCCGGATTGGTCCAGTTCTCTCCGGCAGCTATCAGTTTGTCATCAGGGGCAAACAGTTTGCTTGAAGCATCGGTGGAGAGTAGTATGGGCTCGAGGAGTTTAACGAAATCAGCCTGTAGAGTGTTCAAGCGCACACCATCTGAAGCATATCTATAGGCAGGCTCTATGAGTACTTCTATTGGCAAAGAACACAGATCTTTGTGTATCTGATCGATCCCTGCTATCATGCCGGGTACCGCTATAGAGGCAGTGCCGATATGAAACTCCTGCACAGTAGTACCGAAATCGACTTCTATTGGTCCAAAATCAGGCTTTTTGGCTCTATTTGGCGGTACATCCACAAAAAAGTCATAAAGCACAGGCCTCACTCCGGCTTCGTATGCCAGCATGAATCCGCCACCACCCATCGATGTAAGTATAGGCTCGCTCATAGGAGCAGCAAGCATGGCTGCTACTGCGGCATCAAAGGCATTGCCACCCCGGCGAAGCATTTCGGCACCGGCTTGGGCAGTCAGCCGATCTCCTGCGGAGACGGTGCCTCTCATCGTATGATCTCCTCATCGATAACAGCAGTGAAGTCGCCTGTTTGCTTGTATATGCGGCGAAGCTTGCGCGCTATGCTCTCCTCGGCAACGAGTTTTTTGAGTGCCTCGATATCATCGGCGGTTCCAAGAGTCTTAAAAATCCCATTTTTCTCAAATATATATATCAGCTCAAGTATCTTATCCCGTATCGTGATCTTTTCCGAGCCGTCTATGAAGTCACCCTTCAGTCCATGGCGGATAGCGTTCCATTTGTTTTGTCTGCTGATCTGATGAAACTCTCTCTCAAAGGGTCGATCGGCAGCATAAACCATCAGTGCCTGAAAGAGCAGGGCTATCAGCCTCAGCCTCCTGCGGTCATAAAACGCATCACAAACTCTCAGCTCGATGGTGCCGAATGTCTGATGAAGTCTGACATCCCACCAGACATCCTTAATGCTCTCTATCATTCCGCTTTCCATCAGGCGGTCTATGAGCTTACAATATTCACTATAAGTCTCGAAATACTCAGGTATCCCCGCTCTTGGGAGTCGCTGGAAGATCTTGTTGCGATACGACTGAAGTCCCGTATCCTCTCCCATGGCAAAAGGGGAATTGGCAGATAGTGCCAGAAACAGCGGTAGATATTTGATAGAAGCGTTATAGCCGTTGATGGCGGCGACTTCATTGGGCAATCCTATGTGGATATGCAGCCCGCTGATAAGAAAATTGCGGAGCACTATCTGAAGCTCTTGGGCCAAAACATCATATCTTGGATCCTCAAATCTCTTGCTGTCCCCCTTGCGCTCAAAAGGATGTGTGGCCAATGCAGCCAGTTCTATGCCTTCGGAAGCTCCTATGTCCCTGAGGGCATGAAGAGCATTCATGATAAAATCAGCCGCTTCGTCTGCGCTGTTGCATACAGGCGTGACGATCTCTATCATTGACTGGAGAAGCTCTTTGTGGATATTTGGTCTCAGCTTTTTGGGCAAATGCTCAAAAAGATACGGGGAGCGGTTGGCGGGCTTTTTGGTTTGAGCATCTATGAGCCGCACTTCCAGCTCTATGCCTATTGTGAAAGGATTGTCAGGATGAAATATGGTCGGATCATAGCTGGCAGTCATATCGGCTCCTTTGGACTATTATACTTTATCTACTCTTATGTTTAATATCCCTCTTAACTACCGTATGGTAAAATCGCGTTCCAATTTCTGAGTTTTGATGAGTGTTTTAGTCATTAGAAATAGTTGTCAGCACTTATAATTTTATACCAAGGAACACAAATGACCACAATCCGTATGACCCGAATGGGACGCAAGAAGAAGCCTTTCTATCGTATCGTAGTCACTGACAGCCGCAAACGCCGTGATGGCGGTTGGATAGAGTCTCTGGGATATTATAATCCAGTATCAGCAGACAAAGAGTTCAAGATCGATGAAGAGCGTCTCAACTATTGGCTAAGTGTCGGCGCTCAGATGAGTGATACAGTCAAGCGTCTTACCGGCAAAAAATAAGAATACAATAATGGTTCAAGAGTTTATTCTCTCGTATGCCAAACTGGTCGCTTCCCGCCCGGAGGCACTCAGTATCACTGTAGAGCCCATGGATGAACATGGAGAGGAGATCACTATATTCGCCGATCCGGAGGATGTGGGTAAACTCATCGGTAAAGAAGGTCGGATGATAAATGCTGTCAAAACAGTGATCTCAGGCTGCAAAGCCAAAGGGGGCAAAAGCTATCGAGTCAATGTCAAAGCAGCCGAGTAGCTTTGGTCCGTTATGAAAACAGATAGATTTCTCATCGCCCAGATAGGCCGCACCGTTGGTCTCCACGGTGATCTCAAACTAAATCTCCATACAGATTTTCCCGAACAGTTCAAGCCCGGAGCTGTATTTGTGTCAGATCGGGGTGAGCTCGAAGTACAGAAGTATGATCCCAAAAGAATGCTGATCAGCTTTGTGGGGTACGCATCTATGGAAAGCGCCAAGAAGCTGACCAACGCTAGACTCTACAGTACTCTTGAACAGACCAAAGAGCAGATAGAGCTAAAAGAAGGTGAGCATTTTTGGTTTGAGATCATTGGTGCTAAAGTAGTGGAGGATGGAGAGGTTCTTGGGGAAGTAAAAGAGATAGACCGTATGCTTGATGTTGATTATCTTTCTATCTCTACAGATCCTGCCTTGATAAAGTCTGGACTGCCCAAGAGCTTTTTGCTCCCCTATATCCCGCGATATATCCTTGATTTTGACAGTAGTGCGGGCAAAATTCATACAGTCGATGCCAAGGATGTGTTGGAAGCAAGCTAAGAACAAAGACAAATCTTTGTAAAGTAACAAGCAACAAGTAAAAAGTTTGCTTTGCGTTGTTTTGTGGTGCTTTTGTTCTTCGGTATCGAATTTGTATACGGCAAAGGAGAGATGAAATGAGATATACATTTGTAACACTTTTCCCCAATATTATCGAGGGATATTTTTCTGATTCTATCCTTGGACGTGCGATTGATGCCGGATTGATATCGATAGATTTTGTCAATCCCAGGAATTTTTCTGCCAATAAACACAAAAAAGTTGACGAACCCATGATAGGCGGCGGCGCAGGCATGCTGATGACTCCGCAGCCTCTTGATGATGCTATCAAGAGTATCAAAAGCTCTTCGCCGCAAGCCCATATAGTATTTCTCACTCCCGTAGCCAAACCGTTTCGACAAAACGATGCCAAACGCCTCTCAAGTAAAAATCATATTGTTTTTGTAGCAGGCAGGTATGAAGGGATGGATGAGAGGGTTATCGAAGAGCACGCTGATGAGGTTTTTGGCGTAGGGGATTTCATCCTCACTGGCGGAGAGTTGCCGGCGCTGATGCTGTGTGACGCCATCAGTCGCAATATCACCGGAGTGCTTGGCAACAGCGACTCCCTGTCCATTGAGAGCTTTGAGACATATTTGCTTGAGGCACCTTCATTTACCAAGCCGGACAATTATGGCGGCCGTGGGATAGTTTCAGAGTACCTAAAGGGAAATCACAGTAAAATCGCAGACTTAAAAGAGCGGATGGCTCTGTCAAAAACTAAATATTTCAGACCTGATCTATACAGTAAACTAAAGGGCAAACTATGAGAAATAAGTATATCGAGAGCTTCGAGCAGGCACAAATGGCAGAAAAGAAAATACCTGATTTTCGCGCCGGCGATACAGTCCGCGTAGCAGTGCGCATCAAAGAGGGCAACAAAGAGCGTATCCAAAATTTCGAGGGCGTATGTATAGCTATCCGAGGTGAAGGCACAGGCTGTACATTCAATGTACGCAAAATAGGTGCCAACAACGTAGGAGTAGAGCGCATCTTCCCGCTCTACTCAGACAGTATAGAAGGCATAGAAGTAGTACGCAAAGGTAAAGTCCGCAGAGCAAAGCTGTTTTATCTGCGTGATAGGAGAGGCAAGGCTGCGCGTATCAAAGAACTCCGCAGAAAGTAAATCTTTCGCGTTATTTCACTGCATCTTCGGCCGAATGGGCTTTGTTCCGTTCGGTCACTTACTTCTGAGTAAGCTCCCTCTCTCCACAAAACCCATTCGACCCTTGTGCTTGCACTCTCTGTGAGAAATCTACAACAAACTAACGCAAAATCTTAGCACATAGCACTCCCCGTAAGCTCCTTTACCCAAATCCACAAACCTTAGCACAACTCAAACGAAATCTTTACTTTCTATTTATACCAAAAATTTTACTTTTTACTTGCTATATTGCGCTCAAACGAAATCATATAATTTGGCTATAATTCCAATTATTTTCTAAAGGTCAAGCGTGTTTGCAAAAAAGATTTTCAACAAAATTCTATTTTTATTTCAATGGTTGCTGGTAGTTTTATTTATCGTATTTGAAGAGCTTATATGGGAAGGCATAGCCAAGCCGATATATGAGTATGTGCATAAGCTTCATCTGCTCCAGGCTCTTGAGCACAAGTTGCAAACAATGAACAGATATGTCCTTCTGATAGTATTTTTGGTATTGCTTGTTAGCGTAGAAGGTGCAGGTTTGGCAGCGGGCGTGATGGCTCTTAAGGGGATGGTAGTGACAGCTGCATTGCTCTATGGTCTCAAGGTCCCAATAGCGGCGTTTGTTTTTTGGATGTTTCACGCTACCGAGTTGAAGCTCCTATCCTTTGGATGGTTTAAATGGTTTTATGATCTGATAGTGTCGTTTTTTGCCTGGATGAAATCTCTGGAGATATACAAAGATACTATGAAGATGGTCAAGAAGGCCAAAGAGAGCATCAAAGCCTTCAAGACCAAATATTTCAGCGGAGACAACACTATTGCCAAAAGATTCCGCAGGCTCTACAAGGCAACCAAAAGGGCATTTAAAAAGAGCGGTGGTTTTTCATAGCCTGTTGGGCTTCCCTCTCTTGCGTTCGGCGCTTGAGTGTCTCCCTTTTATCATGTAGCTTTTTCCCTTTGGCAAGGGCTATAGATACTTTGGCGTAGTTTCTTTCATTGAAATATATCATCAGAGGTATGATCGCCATCCCCTCTTTGTGGACTTTTTCATATAGCTTCTCTATCTCTTTTTTGTGCAGCAGCAGTTTGCGCGGGGCCCTTTCATCTCGGCTGAAGTGACTGTTGATGGTCTCCAGATGTCCAATGTGAGCGTTCATCAGGTGCAGTTCGCCTTTGATGAAACGACAAAAAGCATCGTTGATATTGGCCCGTCTGGCGCGTAGCCCCTTGACTTCGCTGCCTTGCAATACTATACCAGCTTCGTATTTGTCAAATATCTCATAGTCGTGATAGGCTTTTTTGTTTTTGGCGATGACATTGATAGCCAATAGAAGTCCTTTTTTGGTAGAATTATACCCAAAGGAGCCGTTATGAAACAAATCGTGACTATGTTTTTGGCATTTGGACTTATGGGGATGGCCGGAGGGATAAACTCCCAAAAAAGCAGATGCAAATCAGGAGATCTAAGCAGCTGTATGGCTGTGGGAGCCTACTATGCCTCGCGCGATAGGGGGGCACAGGCAGCTCCATATCTGAGCCGAGCCTGCAACGGCGGCATGGCGGATGCGTGTGATGATCTGGCCTTTATCTATGCTAATGCCAAGGGAGTGCGCCAGAACTACACCAAAGCTATGAGATATTGGTCAAAAGGCTGCAATCTGGGGAGCAGATCAGCATGTTCTAACTACAAGTTGGCCAGACAAAGAGTCAGAAGGATCAGGAAATAGGCCTAAAAAATGTACTCCCGCTGCCGCTGAAGAACCATCCGTCTTTGTTGTATTTCTCAAGCTTGGGGCATATCATCATCGCAGCTGGAAACAGGTCGTTGAGCGCTGCCGGATCGGGAACTATGCGCAGTAGTGTCCTTGAATCAAGATTTTCCCAGCCAAAGTGCGATGCCGGATCGATATTTCTAAATAGATATTTGTGAAAAGTTTTGTAAACTTCTGCCGTATCGCAGCTGACATCTTGTGGGCTGAAGAGCTCAAGATCGATAGGCTTTTCTTGAAACGGTATTACGATATCCCCATACCCTCTAATGTTGGCTGACGGGTAATCATATACAAAAAACGGTACATCAGCTCCTATCTTGGCACCAATTTGCGCAAGAGTGTCTATGTCGATCTTCAGATCACACACTTGATGGACCAGCCGCATAAAGGCCCCCGCATCAGAGCTACCCCCGCCCAGGCCTGCTTGAGTAGGGATGCGTTTGGTGACGACTACTTTATGGTGGGAGAAAAACTCCAAAATATCCAGATCTCCTGTATGTTCATTTAGCGCTTTGTATGCCTTGTAAATGGTGTTGGATTCCAGGGGCACATCATCAAACCCTTCGAGAGTGAATGTATCACACTCGCAAGGTATGAACTCTATGGTATCGTATAGACTTTCAACCCTCATGAAGCGAGATGATAGAGTATGGTAGCCGTTTTCGTACCCTGTTATCTTGAGAAAGATATTGACTTTGGCGTGTGCGTTGATGGTATATGCAGGCATAGATCAAACCTTTGGATCGAATTTTTCGAGACGATTGAGCAGATAGCTCACCGTGCCATTTTGTATCGAAATGATAGCGAAAAAATTTGCAGTTTCTACCAGATATTCGCCATCTGAGCTAGTTTTTAAATATTTGATATCAAGCTTTTTGCCAAGCTCCAGCCACTCCTCATCGCCGGTATAAATATTGCGAGGAATAGCAAGGTGTTTGAATGGATCGACGGCTTTTTCGTTGTCATAATAAAATTCCCCCTCACGGATCCTATGGAGAGAGGAGAGGGTGGCTTGTACTCCAAGTTTGTCTGCTATGACCTGTCCTATGGAACGGATATATGTTCCCTCGCTCACAGTTGCCTCGAAATGGACGAAAGGGTGGTTGTAGTGCAGCATCTTGATATCGTGAATGGTAGAGGTGATGGTTTTGAGTTTTACATCTTTGCCGGCGCGAGCCAGATCGTATGCGCGACGGCCGTTTATGGATTTGGCTGAAAATTTTGGCGGGATGTAGCTCAATGAGCCTTTGAGAGAGGATATAGTTCTTTGTACAGTATTTGTATCCAGCGGCGCTATTTCTTCTATGCTTGTGATATTTTCTATATCAAAGCTTTCCGAGAATGCTCCAAGCCACAGTGTGGCGCGATATACTTTGGGGCTTTTGGCAAGGAAGCGGAAGAGTTTGGTGTATTGGCCGGCAGCTACGATCAGACAGCCTGTAGCAAAGGGATCGAGTGTGCCGGAGAAGCCTATCTTTTTGGTGCCGTACTTGCGTTTGATATAACTCATATAGCTGTTGGAGGAGCGGAAGATGGGCTTGTTGACGACAAATAAGCGATTCATCAGAAGTTGCCTTCTGATGAAAGTGAATAGTTTAGGTATGCTTTGCGCGGCAAAGCTTTTGTTAATACAGGGGTGTTGCAGAGCAACACATACAATAATTCCTCATTCCTCATTCCTCATTCCTCATTATACGGGTTGGACGAAGGAGCTTAGGATCTCTTTTTTGTTGCCGCCGAAGTTGATAAGTAGCTTGTACTCTTTGCCAGATTTGTTGACCGCCTGTACCCGTCCGATGCCAAATATCTTGTGTTTGACCAGATCACCCTTTTTGTAGCTGGAAGTTTTGGTGACTTTAAGGCTGGTATTTTGTATGAGTCCTGCTTCGCCAAGGAAGCGGCTGCGCTCTATCTGCTTGCGGCGACCCTTATAGAAGCGACTATCGACATAGCATAGGGTCAGATGTGATTTGGCTCTGGTGAATGCCACGTATCCAAGTCTTCTCTCCTCTTCCATATTGGTCCCGTCCCCAAGAAGCGGGAAAAACTCCTCCTCCATTCCTATCACATAGACATGCTCAAATTCCAGCCCTTTTGCCGCATGTATGCTCATAATGGCTATAGCTCCCTCTTCGATCTGATCCTGATCGCTCTGGAGTGAGATGTCATTGAGAAACTCATCGAGGGTGATATCGGGATTTTTGCTCACCGCATCACGAAAATAGCCGTAGAATTCATCTATGTTCATGATCCGCTCCATCCCGTCTACTGTAGTAGCATAGTGGTCTTTGAGCTTGATGGTCTCCTCGAAGAGTGTTGCAAGGTTGTATATAGTGTTTTGGCTCTCATCCTGGAGCATATGGATTTGATCTATTAGTTTTTTAAGTGCTGTGGCTACCCGCTTGCTGGTAAGTGCCTCAAGCTCTTTGATGGTGGCCGATTCTATATATTTGTAGGTGGATACCCTCTTGTCGTATGCTACGTGCTGGATCTTGTCTATAGAAGCCTTGCCTATGCCTCTTTTGGGTTTGTTTATGATGCGCAGGAATGAGAAGTCATCATGCGGATTGGAGAGTACTCTAAAGTAGCTTATGATATCTTTGATCTCGGCTCTCTCATAAAATCTTATGCCGCCAATGAGTTTGAACCCGAGCCCTTCTTTGGTGAAGCCTTCTTCCAATGAGCGAGACAGCGCGTTGATGCGATAAAGGACCGCTATCTCGTCGGGATGGACACCTTCTGAGAGTAGTTTTTTGATCTCAAGTGCCAGGGTCTTGGCTTCATGTGCTTCATCGAGCGAGTGCTGGAGCTTGACACTTTCGCCTTTACCTCTGTGACTGACAAGTTTTTTACCAAGCCTGCTGCTATTGTGCTCTATCAGGGAGTTGGCAGCTTCAAGTATCTCCTGAGTAGACCTATAGTTTGTCTCCAGTTTGATCACTTTTGTGCCCTGAAAATGTTCATGAAAGTCGAGAATATTTCTTATATTCGCTCCTCTCCAGCCATATATACTTTGATCGTCATCACCGACTACACAGAGATTATTGTGTTCGCTGGCAAGAAGCTCTAGCAGTTTGTACTGCAGCTCGTTGGTGTCCTGATATTCATCGACCATAATGTATCGGTATCGATTGGAGGTCTCTTTGCGAAGTTCTGCATTTTCATGGAGCAACTGATATGTCAGCATCAGAAGATCATCAAAGTCTACGAGATTGTTCTCTATGATATTATCCTGATAGGTTTCGTATATCCTTGCTATCTTTTTGTAGTCAGGCAGCTCTGCTTTCTGGGTTACTTCTTTTGGGGTTAGAAGTGTGTTTTTGTATTTGCTGATCTCATTGGCTATAAATGAGATATTGAGATCTATTTTGAGCTCTTTGGCAATAGTTCTGATAAGTCGTTTCTTGTCATCACTGTCTATGATCACAAAAGAGTTATCTCGCCCCAGTTTATCTATATGAAACTTCAAAAACAATAGCCCAAATTTGTGAAAAGTAGATAAAAGAGGAGGATAGGTAGCTTTGTCGCCTATGAGTCTAAGTGCTCGATCTCTCATTTCAGCTGCGGCTTTGTTGGTAAATGTCAGAGTCAAGGTGTTGGCAGGATCGATCCCTACTTCGCCTATAAGGTATGCCAGACGGGTAGTGAGCGTTTTTGTCTTGCCGCTGCCGGCCCCGGCAAGTATCAGTACAGGACCGTCTATTTGTGTGACCGCTTCCTTTTGCTGCTCGTTGAGTTCATTCAGCATCCCTTCGGACTCCTTATGTATAAGAGTACTTATTATATCGATAAAATGTTAAATATTTGTATAAGCTAATAAAAATAGAATTTAGACAAATAAGTTATACTTATGGTATGATTTGTTATAGTTATAGAAGTTTTTTATCAAAACCAAATTTATGAGGAAGGAGTGGCGTATATGTTGAAAGATTTCGTAAAAATGGAGACCTTTTTGACGGTTGTTAGAGAAAGAAGCTTCTCCAGAGCCTCAGCCAAACTCGGCATCTCTCAGCCTGCTGTTACACAGCAGATAAAATTCATTGAGACATATCTGGACAGCAAGATAATAGAGCGCAAAAAGAACGGGATCAGGCTTACAAGCGCCGGAGAAGATCTCTACAAGGTAGCAGTCAAGCTCGAGAAGTGCGTATTGCAGGCTGAGACAGAGACTCTCAAGATAATAGACAAAAAGATCACTTTCAAGCTCGGTGCGTCATTTACCATAGGCAACTACGTCATACCCGGAGACTGCCTAAATACGCTCAAAGAAGCTATCAACAATGACATACGTATAGATATAGAGATAAGTCAGAAAATAGTTGAACTGCTCAAGGATCGCAAGCTTGACCTGGGCTTGATAGAAGCGCATATCGTGGATGATGATCTGGTGCTGAGAGAATGGCGTGAGGATGAGATGGTGATCTTCAGCAATGTGCCGTTGCCAAGAATCCTCCGCTCCGAAGATATATACAATTTCAGATGGATATGCCGTGAGGAAGGGAGTCAGACAAGGAAGGTTGTGGCAGAAGCTTTTGAAGAGATAGGCGTCGACTGCGATTCGCTCGATGTACTTTCAGAAGTCAGCAACACCACTGCGGTACTCCAGACAATCAAAAAGAGCAAAAAAGACGCTCATCATCCGGTAGTCTCCATAATTTCCCGTACTACGATAGCTGATGAGGTGCAAAAAGGGGAACTCTTCGAGTCGGTATTGCAGGGCTACAAGATGCTGCGCCATTTTTATATAGTTTATCACAAGGACAACAAGCACAACGCTTATGTCAACAATGCGGTAGATCATATACTCTCGGGCAGCTGCTAAAGAGAAGCCGAATTTTATATTTGTAAGCAGGTCATTTGACGGTCTGCTTGCCCCCTTTTATCCAGCCGTTCTCTATCCCGCCTTTGAGCTCATATATTTTTTCAAAGCCAAGCTGCTTATCCAGATATCCGCCAAGAGTTTTAGTGCGATTGGCATGTGCACAGTAGATGATGAATGGCTGCTTTTTGTCTTTTAGCAAATGTCCCAGTTCGAAAAACCAGTTACCCATATCCGGCTGACCCCTTTCGTCAAAGAACATCATTTTGTGAGCGCCCTTGATGATCCCGGTATTTTTCCATTCTCCCGGAGTTCTGATATCTATTATCGGCACGCCTTGAGCCTGCATTTTTAGCAAGGTGTCATTATCGATGGTCTTAAACTCGGCCATCACCGCAAGGGTCATTCCGATAAGTAGAAAAGCCGTCTTTTTCATTCTGTTCCTTTTGTGGTTTTGCCAAGTATAATAAAAAAAGGTAAATCATTGTGGATAAAAGATAACCTATCCTCTTTTTGACAGCAAAGAGACGCGATGATTTTAATCACAGATTAGGCAGGAGCGCCTCTTGAGTCGGGAGGGTTTTATCACTATATCAAAGTCATAGTCGATAGACATCAAGTACGGTATGAAGTGGTGAGGATAAAAAGCAGTAAAAATTAAGCTACCAATTATTTAGCTATCTAACGGTATTATTCAAACAATACATAACCTTAGAAGGTGCATATGAACAATTCATTCGCCAAGGCTATTCAGGCATATCTCGATATTGTTGCAGGCCGTTATGCCACAGGTATCTCCACCGAACACAGCTACCGCGGTGATCTTCAGAACCTCCTTTCAGAACTCTGTCTCGATGTAACGGTCACCAACGAGCCTAAACGCCAAGCCTGTGGTGCGCCTGACTACATCATTACCAAAAAAAGCATCCCCATCGGTTACATCGAAGCCAAGGATGTAGGCAAAGATCTTGACGACAAAAGCCTCAAAGAACAGTTCGACCGTTACAAAGAGTCACTTGACAATCTCATCATCACCGACTATCTGACCTTCCGTTTCTACCGTGACGGTGAAGAGACCACCTCTGTTGCCATCGGTACCATAGAAAACGGCAAAGTTGTACCTCTGCCGGAGAACTTTGACACTTTCATCAAACTCATCCACAGTTTCTGCCTCTATGTGGGGCAGACCATCACTTCTGCTTCCAAACTCTCCAAGATGATGGCGACCAAAGCCAGACTGCTTGCCAATGTCATCGAGAAAGCGCTCAGGAGCGATGAGGAGAACTACGCCAACTCCACGCTCAAAGAGCAGATGGAAGCCTTTAAGAGCATCCTCATTCACGACATCGACCCCAAAGAGTTTGCCGATATCTACGCCCAGACGATCGCCTACGGGATGTTCGCCGCCAGACTGCATGACACGACACTGGAGAACTTCAGCCGGCAGGAGGCAGCGGAGCTGATACCCAAGTCCAACCCTTTCCTGCGTTCGCTCTTTGGGTACATTGCCGGGCCGGATATCGACGACCGCATCGAGTGGATCGTCAGCGATCTTGCCGACATCTTCCGTGCGACCGATGTAAAGAAGTTACTCAAAGATTTCGGGAAAGCCACGGCACAGCGTGATCCGATGCTGCATTTTTACGAAACCTTTCTCGGTCACTATGACAAGAAGCTCAAAAAAGCCAGAGGGGTATGGTACACGCCCGAACCGGTGGTGGGGTTCATCGTCCGTGCGGTGGATCATCTGCTCAAAGAGAAGTTCGGTCTCTCTGAAGGATTGGCGGACACCTCCAAAACCACCATTCAGCGCAAATCCCCACAGGGTGGCGACAAACGCTACAAAGATGGCTATAAACGGGAGAGCAAGGAGGTACACAAAGTCCAGATACTCGACCCTGCTACGGGGACGGGAACCTTCCTTGCCGATGTCATCAAACATATTTACAAAAAATTCGAAGGACAGCAGGGCATCTGGAGCGGTTATGTGCATGAGCATCTCATCCCGCGGCTCAATGGTTTCGAGATACTCATGGCTTCTTATGCTATCGCACACCTCAAGCTCGACCTCCTGCTTGCCGAGACAGGCTACAGGAGCGACGACTATCAACGCTTCAAAATCTTCCTCACCAACTCCCTCGAAGAGCACCACCCAGACACCGGCACGCTCTTTGCCTCATGGCTGGCACGGGAGGCGGATGAAGCGAACAAGGTCAAGAGAGATACGCCGGTGATGGTGGTGTTAGGTAATCCGCCGTACTCGGTGAGCAGTTCCAACAAAGGTAAGTGGATCAATGATCTGATGGAGGAGTACAAGAAAGACCTCAATGAGCGTAATATCCAACCTCTTTCCGATGACTATATCAAGTTTATCCGCTATGGGGAACACTATATCGAGCGAAATGGTGAGGGTATTCTCGCCTACATCTCCAACAATAGTTTCATCGACGGGATTACTCATCGTCAAATGAGAAAGCACCTGCTCGAAACTTTCGATGAGATCTATATCCTCGACCTGCATGGCAACAGTAAGAAAAAAGAGATAGCACCTGATGGTGGAAAGGATGAGAATGTATTCGATATCCAACAGGGTGTGAGTATCAATATTTTTGTCAAAAAAGCTGTATCCGATGAAAAATTGGCAGATGTATACCGCTACGATCTTTACGGAAAGCGTGAAGTAAAGTATGACTTCTTGAACAGTTATGATATGCTATTTGTTAAATGGCAAAACATAAACTATCAAGAACCATACTACTTTTTTGCTCCCAAAGACTTTACAACAAGCAATCAATATGTACAAGGATTTAAAATTGATGAACTGTTTTCATTGAAAGGTACAGGTATCAAATTTAGAAAAGACAATTTGTTAATCAGAAAACATTTTTGTAGCAACAGTGTAGTGGAAATGATTGATGAAATGAACACCTTGTCCAAAACTGAAATTTTAAATAAATATTCCTTTAAAGAAACCAAAGATTGGTTGTTTGATGATCAGAAAAAATATTTTGTAGGCTACAATAAAGACGATATAGTAAAAGTTTTATATAGACCATTTGATATTCGTTTCACATACTATCCTCTCAATAGTATTTCAAAAATGATTCCAAGAGGTGATTCAAGAATAAATATAATGAAGCACTCTTTACAAAAAAACTATGCTTTGCTTGCAGGACGGCAAACAAAGGGTGCAAATATTACTCATTATTTTATAACCAATGTATTGTCAGAAATGAAAACAGCTGAAAGCACTACCGCTTCATATCATTTCCCCCTTTACTTCTACACCGACAATTCCTCCCTCACTCAGGAACGTACTCCAAATCTTGACCAGACTATAGTCAACAAAATCTCCAACGGTTTGGGACTCAGATTCACCCCCGAAAAAACAGATGAACCCAACACTTTCGCACCCATTGACCTGCTTGATTACATCTACGCCGTACTCCACAGCCCAAGCTACCGCGAGAAGTACAAAGAGTTTCTCAAGATCGACTTCCCCCGTGTCCCGTACCCTGACAATGCCGAACTCTTCTGGAAACTGGGTAAACTAGGCGGCAGGCTCCGTGCCATTCATCTGATGGAATCAGACGAACTCAGTCCGCTCATTACGCAGTACCCAGTGGATGGAGACAACACCATCACCCGAAAGATCATCAAAAAAGACTGGCAGATCACCGACAAAGAGGCAGGGCTTGGCAGAGTGTGGATAAACGACGAACAGTACTTCGACGACATTCCCATTAAAGCCTGGGAGTTCTACATCGGCGGCTACCAGCCTGCCCAGAAGTGGCTCAAGGACAGGTATGGCAGAACACTCAGCTATGAGGACATTTTTCATTATCAGAAGATCATCAAAGCATTGGTACTGACAGATGAGATCATGCAGGAGATAGATGAGGTGCGGGAGAGCGAATGAGTCAGCGCATTACTATCAACAATATCGAAGACTATATCGATTTTAGACAGATTCATGATGCTGAGTGGATCGAACCGGTTTTTATCGGAGCGCTCAAAGCCTATCTTGAAAGTGGTGGGCAAAGTGATTATCCATGGATAATCACATACATCGACACAATGTTGCGTATGACTTACCAGTCAGGCAAAAATTATTCGCCGATCGAACACTTTGACAGCAGAGCAAATATTGACAGCCTTTCCAACCATCTTGCGGAAATTATGCTTCAAAATTATTATAGTATTTAATCACATTAAAGTCAAGCCTATTTTATGATTTACTGTAAAAATACTTTAAATAAATATGATTTAATGCAATATATCGCTATAATAGGCTAAAACAAAAAGGGGGTCTCATGGAATATGAGGACTTTCGGAAAATACTCAAAGATCAAGGGCTTACGCTCAAGGCTTTTTCTCAGCTGTCTGGTGTGAAGTATGATACGTGCAGTAAATGGGGGAAAGACGGCCGCCCTGTGAGTGACTGGGTAGAGTCCTGGCTCAAACTGTACATCGAGAGCAAAGAGTGCAAAGAGCTCAAAGCGGTGATCGAAGAGGCGGTCTGCTCAAAAAAAGGGGTAGAGGGGGCATCATGGGCATACGGTACACGATAGAGCTATCAGACACCGCCAAAGATCACCTGCAAAAGCTTATCAATGAGCACAAAAAGAGGTTTGGTGTTGCTCCGAAGATAGGCAGATATGAGCAGATCGAAGAGTTTGTAGAAGAGATCGAAGCTGCTATCGAGTCGGGGAAACCGTTTGTGACCGATGCAAGGATCGCCGAAGACGCTGGGCATGAAATACTGCTGTGATCTATTCCCAAACAAAGAACATCCGATACGCACTCCCTTCGACACTGAAGCCTGAGACAAAAAACTGTACAACATCATGGAGGTAACACGCGCCCAAGCCCCGTACATCATCGAGAAATTCTAACTCTACAAGAAAAGTAGTGCCCCACTTTTTTGGAAGATGCCCATACTATGGGCGTTTCATTGAAAAAAGTGCGGAAGTCAGGAAAAAGAGCTTCGGAGATCTTTGAAATATCGTTACAGGTTTGTATTTTCCCATGTACCTCTTCATGATCCAAGGAAAGGCGAGTATGCTCAGGGGCACAGTATGAAAAATATGAAAGAGGCCATCAAGCTCAACAGACTGCTTGACAAATACAGAGTGACTATGCTGTTCGCATCACATATCCACGCCTACTTCCGGGGCAAATGGCATCAGACTCCATACATCATCACCGGCGGTGCAGGGGCACCTCTTAAGCAATGAGAGTTTGATCACTATATCAATATCAATATCAAAGTCGCAGTTGATAAATATAAAGTACGGTATGAAGTAATGAGGATAAGAAAGAAGGAAAAATGGTGGCGCGGGACGGAATCGAACCGCCGACACAAGGATTTTCAGTCCTTTGCTCTACCAACTGAGCTACCGAGCCACAAAAAGAGAATAGAATTATACCCGCGTTATATTAATGATCACTTAAACAGAGCTCGGCTATTTGCTCTTATCCAATTTCTCGACAGTATTGATAAATGTATCTCCCCGTACAGTGTATGAAGGGAATTGATCGAGACTGGAAGCTGCAGGAGAAAGAAGAGCAACTTCATTTGGTCCCAGGGCAGCATATACTTTTTTGACAGCACTGATCAGATCTTGGCAACTGTGAGCGGGGATAGATCGGCTGCGAGCCATTTCGATAAGTTTGTCGCTGTTGCTTCCGATAGTGTATATGGTGATATCCATTTGTGCAATCCTATCCATCAAAGGAGACAGATCGACACCCTTGTCATCTCCACCGATGATCAGATGAACAGGGTGATCGCCATAAGCAGCAAGAGCCTGCACGGTTGCATCGACATTGGTAGCCTTGGAGTCGTTGACCCATAGCCTGCCTTCCTTGTCCCTGAACTCCTGCTGACGATGTTTATCCATCACAAATGAGTTGATAAGATCATAATCAACCTCATCAAGGAGCGTACGGGTGATAGACAGAGCCAGCAAAGCATCTTCCAAGAATGCAGCACGAAAATCGATTTTGTCCGGATCTATATCAAAAAAATCAGCCAAAAACTCCACCGAATCATACTCTACTACCCAGGCATTAGTTTTGGGCAGATTCATACCTTTTGGCACAAGAGCCAGCTTTCCTTCTTGCATGGTAAGCAGAGGCCGAAGCTTATCGGCTTCGTAAGCCTTGGCGCTGCCGTGCCAATCAAGGTGATCGGGCGTAACGGGCAGCAGCAGATAGATATCCGGGCTGGCTGTGCGGGTGTGATGGAGGGTGTAAGAGCTTGTCTCCAAGACCCAGATGGGAGCAGCCGGATCGAGATCGGCCAGGGGGGTGCCGATGTTGCCGCCACTCACGCCGCCGCGAGTTTTGAGCAGATGTGTGAGCATCTGAGTGGTAGTGGTTTTGCCGTTGGTGCCGCTGATCCAGATGGTTAAAGGTCGATGGTCGATGGGGGGTGCTGGATGGTGGATGGCGTATTGTGGGGCGAGAAAAAAGTCGTATTCGCTTATCGGGTTTTTGGCCTTTTGCAGCAGTGGATGGTGGGGCGGGATACTGGGTGTGAGGATCTCCAGATCGCTCTTGTTAGGGTCAAACATAGCCGAAGGGAGGATGGTATTGCCATCTTCATCGGTGCGGGGTTTGGCGGTACGGTCATCATAAAAAGTCTGGCCGCCCCCCAGATATCTGGCGATGGCGCGGGTAGTAAGGCCGTAGCCGAATAGATTGATTCTCACAAAAAATGCCTTTTTACAAGAAAGTAGGTCGTAATCGTCGATTACGACACGCTAGACTCATGCCTAATTTCTCATTTCCCATTCCATATCACCTGATTTTCAGCGTGATCAGCGCCAGTAAATTGGCGATGATGGCTATCATCCAAAATCTCACTATGATCTTGTTCTCTGCCCAGTTTTTCATCTCGAAATGATGGTGGATAGGTGCCATGAGAAATATCCTCTTTTTGCGAAGCTTGTAGCTGCCTACCTGCAAGATCACCGATACTGTCTCGATGACAAATATGATACCGATAAGTACAAGCAAAAACTCACTTTTGCCAAGTATCCCCATATATCCTATGAAGGCTCCTATAGAGAGTGAACCGGTATCGCCCATGAAGAGCTCGGCAGGGTAGCTGTTATACCACAAAAACGCAAAAAGAGATCCCATAAGAGCAGAGGCTACTATCATAGCTTCACCCACACCCTTTATATTGGGCAAAAGTAGATAATTGGAGAAAATAGCGTGCCCCAAAATATATACTATAACACTCAGTGTCCCCAGGGCCACAATACTGGGAACTGTGGCAAGTCCATCGAGACCGTCTGTAAGATTGACGGCGTTGCTGGCAGCTATCAGTACAAGTATCCAGAACAGAGAGGCTGCTATCGGACCCATATCAAGTACCGGCGTCTTGATGAAAGGCACATAAAGAGTAGTGGGAAATCCCGCTCCAAAAATCAGCCAAAGGCTTGCAGCAGCAGCTACCAGGATAAGCAGCCCCATTTTCCCTTTGGCAGTAAGCCCCTGGAGATTGTCTCCGGTAAGTATTTTGCCCAAGTCATCCTTAAGCCCTATGGCCGCAAAGCCTGCAAGTACCAGCAACCCGCCCCATACATAAGGATTGTCCAGTCGCGCACTAAAGAGAGATGCTATGATAGTAGAGGCTATAAACACAGCTCCGCCCATTGTGGGGGTGTGTTGTTTGCCTTCATGAGCCGGGACGTATTTGTTGATAGGCTGGTTGGCCTTGCGCGATATTGCCCAGGCCATGAACTTGGGCAAAAGCCAAAATGTCAAAATAAAAGAGAAGAAAAAAGCAAAACCTGCTCTGACGGAGAGATAACTGAGTAGATTAATATCAAAGAGCTTGTAAAAATAATAAAGCATAGCATACTTTCATTTGAGTATTAGATAATAGATGGTATTTTACACTAATTTCTATAAAAGGAGTCCGAGTGGAGATCAAGAGAGGCAAAACTATCTTGATAATTACCGACGGCATAGGGCACAAGCCAAACAGCGCATGCAATGCGTTTGAGGATGCCAATAAACCGACGTATAGTGAGCTTTTTGCAGATGTGCCCAAGACGCTTATATCTACATACGGCCTGAGTGTGGGATTGCCCGAAGGGCAGATGGGCAACTCTGAAGTGGGTCATATGACACTTGGAAGCGGCAGAGTGTTGTATCAGGATCTAGTCAAGATCTCTTTAGCACTTGAGGATGGATCATTGGCCACAAACAATGCATTAAGTGATGTATTGGGCAAGAGTGATACAGTGCATCTGATAGGGCTCATGAGTGACGGGGGAGTACATTCTCATATAGAGCACACTATAGGGCTGGCTCGTATAGCCAAAGAGCAGGGCAAAAAGGTATGGCTTCATCTGATCACTGACGGGCGGGATGTCAGCCCAACTTCTGCGCCCCGATATATTGAGCAGATCGAATCAATCTGTGATGAGGATATTCGTATAGCCACTATAGGCGGCAGATATTATGCAATGGATAGGGACAATCGCTGGGAGAGGGTCAAGCGCGGATATGAAGCGATCGCGCTGGCTAAGCCTGTAACAGATCAAAGTCCTGTGGAGTATATAGAGCAAAGCTATAAACGCAATATCACCGATGAGTTCATAGAGCCCATAGCATTTGCGGGATACAATGGGATGAGTGCCGGTGATAGTGTAGTAATGACCAATTTTCGAGCCGATAGAATGCGCCAGATTACGATCGCTTTGGGAGATAAGGAGTTTGACAAGTTCCAACGACCATTCATACCGCTGCATATAGCCACAATGACACAATATGACGCATCGTTTCCGTATCCGGTGCTATTTCCCAAAAAACCACCCAAAAATACCTTGGCTCAGATCATATCCAGAGCAGGTCTGCGGCAGTTTCATACAGCTGAGACGGAGAAGTACGCTCACGTGACTTTTTTCTTTAACGGGGGGATAGAGGAGCCGGTAGTCGGCGAAGAAAGAGTGCTTATTCCCAGTCCTGATGTCGCTACATATGACCTCCAGCCAGAGATGTCTGCTCCACAGGTGGGCAAAGCAGTTAGAGATGCTATGGATGAGGGGTATGACTTTATCGTGGTAAATTTCGCCAACGGTGATATGGTGGGGCATACGGGCAATTACGAAGCTGCCAAAAAGGCAGTGGAAGCTGTAGATAAGCAAATAGGTTTGATCCTGGACAAAGCCAAAGAGAAGGACTATCGCATAGTCCTTACATCTGATCATGGCAACTGTGAGGAGATGTGTGACGCTGGGGGGCATATACTGACCAACCACACCGTGGGCGATGTATGGGCGTTTGTGATAGCGCCTGGAGTTACCAGACTCAAAAATGGCGGCGGCCTAAACAACATCGCCCCCACTGTGCTTGAACTGATGGGGCTTGAGAAGCCGGATGAGATGGATGAGAGTTTGATAAGTTAAGCAAAAAGTAAAAACAGGGGTTTGACAATGGAAAAAATCGGATATTTTGCATCATTGGGTGCTATGGTATGGTTGCTGAGTGGTTGCAGCAGTGATGTGATCGCTTCCGGGGCTGTGCCTCGTCCTGCCAAAGTTCAGCATCATAAAAAGCACAAATCCACAGTGTGGACTCAGGTAGGTATAGCCTCATTTTATGGTCCCGAGTGGCACGGCAGGCTTACTGCCAACGGAGAGCGGCTTGATATCCATGCTATGACGGCTGCACACAAGACTTTGCCGTTTGGCACCAGGGTCAAAGTGACCAATCTCTCAAACGGCAAGAGCATAATCGTCCGTATCAACGACAGAGGTCCGTTCGTGCGAGGCCGTATCATCGACCTTACTGATACCGCTGCCCTCCGTATAGGTATCACGCCAAAAAGCGGCATAGAAAGGGTGAAGATAGAGAAAGTTTGAAATTAGAAATTAGGAATTATGCTACAATCACAAAACTATATTTTTAAAGGTAAGATATGAAATTTACAGGCAAAAATGTATTGGTTACAGGCGCAAGTCGCGGGATAGGGGCTCAGATAGCAAAGACTCTGGCAGGCTATGGTCTCAAGGTATGGATCAACTATCGCAGCGGCGAAGCTGAGGCCAATAGTCTCAAATCACAGATTGAAGCTGCCGGAGGTGCGGCAGAAGTGATAGGGTTTGATGTAAGCAACGAAGAGGCTTTTGTCTCAGCGATCAAGCAGATCGTGGAGACTGACGGGGAGCTTAGCTATCTGGTCAATAATGCCGGTATCACCAAAGACGCTCTGGCAATGAGGATGAAGACAGAGCAGTTTATGGCAGTCATTGAAGCCAATTTACTCTCTACTTTTATAGGGTGTCGTGAGGCAGTCAAAGTGATGAGCAAAAAGAGGTTTGGCTCGGTAGTAAATGTCGCCTCTATAGTGGGAGAGACAGGCAATGCGGGGCAGACCAACTACTCAGCGTCCAAGGGCGGCACGATAGCGATGACCAAGAGCTTCGCTCAGGAAGCAGCTCCCAGAGGAGTGAGGTTTAATACTGTTACGCCCGGATTCATAGCTACAGATATGACCGATGTGCTAAAAGATGAGATCAAGGAAGCCTTTGTCTCCAAGATTCCACTTGGCAGATTTGGCGAGCCGTCCGAGGTGGCTGAAGTGGTGGCGTTTTTGCTAAGCGACAGCGCATCATATATCACAGGTGAAGCACTCAAAGTTAACGGTGGCTTGTTGATGTGACTAAGATACTACTTCTTGAGGACGATAAGCTTTTTGCCGAGACACTGGCGGACTTTTTGGATGAAGAGGGATATAATGTTGATACCGTATTTGATCCGTATAGCGCCATAGACCAGACATACAAAGAGCACTACGACCTGTATCTTTTTGACATCAACCTTCCTTTTGAGAGCGGGCTTGATTTGCTTGGCAAACTAAGGGAGGCCGAGGATATTACGCCTACTATTTTTATCACCTCCAGAGAAGATAAGGGTTCCATGATAGACGGGTTTGATCTGGGGGCTGATGATTATCTTCGCAAGCCTATTGATCTTGATGAGCTGAGAGTTCGCATCAAGGCCATACTGCGTCGCAAAGACGGTGCAGAGAGGATAAGAGTAGGTGACTACGAGATGGATGTGGTATCCAAAAGGCTTTGGAAAGACGGAGATGAGATTGATCTGGGCAGAAAACTTTTTGATCTGTTGCATATGCTTATAAGCGCGCATGGCGACACGGTACCCACCGAAAAGATCATGCTCTCTCTTTGGCCGCGGGACAAAGAGGCGAGCTATGGTGCGCTGAGAGTATATATAACCCGCCTCAAAAAACTCTTTGGCAACAAAATAGAGAATGTACGGGGAGTAGGGTATCGCTTTGTTGACAAGGAAGCAGATGAGTAAAAGCTCTATATGGCTCTCCTTATCAATCTATGTAGCTTCTACCATCACATTTTTGTTTTTGTTGTTTATTTTTTTTGATACTCAGGGGCTTGGATGGAGAAATTTTTGGATAGCAGTAGCGATATTTGTCCCTGCTATTGCCGCGGTAGGATATCTGATACTTAGTGATCTGCTTGAGGGTAAACAGAGACAGGAAGAGAGACTGGAACATATGGCCAGGGAAGTGCTCCATGAGATCAATCTCCCAATCTCCACAATAGAGAGCAATATGCAGATGCTTCTTCCAAAACTCCAAGACGAAAAAGATATCAAGCGAGTCGAGCGAATCAGAGGTTCGATACAAAGACTTAAAAGATTGTATAATATGCTTATGTACAACATACGCAAAGAGATAAGCCTTATAGAGACGGAGAGATTCGATCTTGCTGACATCGTAAACGACAGAGTATCTGTCCATCGGGAAATGGGGAGAAATATCTTTGATGTGAAGCTGACCAATGTTATGGTGAATTTGGACAAGATAGGTCTTGAGCAAGTACTTGATAATATACTTGAGAACAGTATGAAGTACTCAACCCCCGATCAGCCCATAGAGATAAAAATATCAGACAGTAAGCTTGTCATCCGTGATCACGGCAAAGGGATGGATCCTGCCCAGATAGCCCGAATATACGAGAGATATTATCAGGGAGATACCCATAGTCCGGGTGAAGGTATCGGGCTGGCACTGGTCAAAAAGTATTGCGACGAGTCTGGGATATCCATCAAGATCGATTCAAAACCAAAGGAGGGTACCAAGGTGATACTCGATTTTGCGCAGGTCATACAAAAGTAACGATTAAATGGCTATAATACTTTCATGAAAATATTATTGCTGGAAGATGATATGCTGCTTGGGGAGAGCCTCAAGGAGTATCTGGAGTTGGATGAATTTGAGGTGGTGTGGGCCAAAGACGGCGAAGAGGTGCTTGATCTGACCTTTGAGACCCAATATGATCTCTATGTGCTCGATATCAACGTGCCCCAGATCAACGGACTCGATCTTCTTAGGGAGCTTCGCGAGGCCGGCGATGAGACTCCTGCTATTTATATATCCGCTCTAAGTGATATAGAATCGATCAGTGAAGGGTTTGAGGTTGGCGCGGTAGATTACATCAAAAAGCCGTTCGATCCTGAAGAGTTGAGTCTGAGGATACGGCATCGCTTTGCCGACAAGAAAGATTCTGCCGTCTATGGGGATATGAGTTTCGATCCTCAAACCGGTGTGGTTCGCAAGGGTGATGAAATCATACATCTCGGTGAGGTGCAAAAACAGATATTTGCACTGCTGTTGGAGAGAGAGGGGCAGGTAGTACCTATAGGTACGCTTTTTGAGTGCATGAGAGAACCAAACCACAATGCGCTCAGAGTGACGATCAGTAAACTCAAAAAGAGACTCGGTATAGAGATAAGCAATATTCGCGGCGAGGGGTATATGATTGAGAAATTATGAGGTTGAGTCTTTTGTCAAGAGCTTCTTACTCTTTTTTGTCTTGATTACTATTGTTTATGGATTGTATGTATGGCAGAACTATACAAGCAGGAGACATCAGCTCGATACCCGCATTCTCCAAGAGATGAAGCTTTTTGTTTACGATCCAACTTCTGATAGGTTTGGAGTCGATTTCGTGCCTCCTACACCTGAGACCACACTCCTGACTCTACATCACTCAGAAGACGAAGTGTATGGGTTTTTCAAGGTCCCGACCATGGATAACTACTTGATGAAGGCTATCATGCCAATGAGCAAATATGAGGAGAGGCTTCGCACCATCAGGTCGGAGGTGATTCGAGGGATGTTGCTTTATCTTCTTTTGATAGCAGGAGTTTCGCTACTGTTTGCCTACTATTCTTTGCAGCCTATCAGACGCGCTTTGCATCTAAATAAAGAATTCATGAAAGATATTCTCCATGATGTCAACACGCCTATTGCTTCTATAACCATCAACCTCAAACTGCTTCAGAAAAAATTTGGAGACCATATAGCTATCGAGAGGATAAAAAACAACATAGAAACTCTTGAGATGCTGCACAAAAACATTCATTCATATTTGGGCGAGAAAAAAGAAGAAAAAAGCGTTTTTGGGCTGGCTGATCTGATTGATGGCAGGCTGGAGTATTTCAGAGTTCTTTATCCGCATTTGAGATTCGAGAACAAAATTGATCCCAAGACCAGGATCGAAACACGCAAAAGAGCCTTTGTGAGGATCGTAGAAAATATTATAGGTAATGCCGCCAAGTATAACAAAAAAGACGGAAGTGTTATTGTCTATATGGAAGACGATATATTAGTGATAGAAGACTCAGGAATAGGAATACAGAATGTCAAGAAAGTATTTAAGCGTCATTACAAAGAAGGAGAGAGAGGTATGGGGCTTGGTCTGCATATCGTCTCCAAACTTACCAAAAGACTCGGCCTCTCGATAGAGATCGAAAGCGAACCGGGTAACGGTACAAAGGTCAAAATAGACTGTAGCAAGGTAAGAGTAAAGTAATGAAATAAAAGTATAATTCCACTATGGAATTAAAGGAACTATTATGAAACGTATCTTAATGACACTTTTAGTGTTCAGTACGGTTGTTTGGGCATCACATCTGAGTCAACTGATGGCTCGGTACAAAAAAGCACCCGAAAGTCAGAAATATAAGATAATGAAC
>CAZFNK010000021.1:0-22344 GCA_964520575.1 uncultured Campylobacterales bacterium
ACGCGATGAGAAAGGCGGTGCTGGTGCCCGGCACGATCAGGATCCGTCCCGGATCGACCTCCACGCCATAGTCGTGCCGATAGTGCGCCGCGATCCGCTCCCGTAGTGCTGGCAGCCCCAGACTCTCGGTATATGCGAACCGATCCTCATCGATCGCACGGTGCAATGCCTCCTTCACTGCCGGAGCAGGCGGCAGATCAGGCTGCCCGATCTCGAAATGTATCGTATCCTCATACCTCTGAGCTTCGCGGACAACATCCATCACACGAAAAGGCTGGAGCTTGTCATATCTCATTGCCTCACATCCAAAAAGGGGTTGACAATCGTCAAAGCTTCATCTATTACCAATCCGTTTTGCATATCTTCGCTCAGCAAAATATCGCATTGCAACCATAGAGCTGCAGCGACGATCAGTGAGTCATAATAGGAAAAATAGTACCTGTCCCTCAAATAAGCAGCCTCTGTGAATATTTCTTTTCCCAGCATACCAATCGAGTATCTCGCATAGCAGTCCTCTACAAAAGCGCTTATGTCATGGTTCACAAAACCAAGCTTTTTGAGCATATTGTTGCTAACCTCATTGATCACCTGTGTGCTGATAAAAATAGTGCCTGTTACAATATCAGCGGCAATTTTTTGTTTGCGGAGATCTTTGGTGCAAAATGCATACAAAAAGATATTTGAATCTACAAAAACCCTATCGCTCATGGGCTTCTTCCCTGGAGAGAAACTCTGTATCTTTGGAGACTTTGACGGGGTTGTTTATGGTTGAAGCTATGAAGCTATTTTGTACATTTGATGTTTTTGTATTGTTGACTTTGAGCTCAAAAGGCAAACCTTTCTCCATAGACACTTTCGCCAAAAACAAATTGACTGCATCGCCAAAACTCAAACCAAACTGCTTGAATACCTTCTTGGCGTCGCTGTAGAACGCTTCATCTACCCGCACACTTGTTTGTATCTTCATTTTAACTCCTTATAACAACCTTCCACTCATGCAGTACATAGATCGAAAACATTATACTCCGTTTGGAGTATCTTGTCAACAGATACTACATATTTCTTCTCATAAACACCAACTCCCCGGCAGTATCTACAAATCCATACTGCTCATAGTACTCTCTCATCTCGGGCAGACAGTATAGCTCAAAGTGCTTGACCTTTTGCAATCTCTCATGCCGCCGCAAGAGCGCCATAAGTCTATCACCCAACCGCTGAGAGCGCATATCTTCTCTGACAATAAAGTCAAATATCGTTGCCTTGAAGACAAAATCGCTCAACACCCTCACAAAAGCCGCCAGATCATCCTGCTCATCAATGATAGCGATAACAACAGAAGAGTTTTTGACCACATATTGGGTCTCTTCGAGAGTTCTGTCTCTGGTCCACCATTCGTTTATATAGAGTCGGTGGAGCTGTTTGATATGTTTATCGGATAATGTATGGATATTTTTCATTAACAATGCGTCGAGAGTGTCCCTTCGCGTACAGCGTTATAACTCTCCTCGCCTACCAGCTGACGCACGATCTCCAGACCGAAGCAAATCGCCGTACCCGGCCCCTGGGAGGTAATGACCTTGCCGTCAACGACGACTTTCTCATCGGCTACTCTGTCTTCTGGCCTGATCTGCTCTTCGACGCTTGGGTAGCAGGTATAACGGGGGCTCAGCACCCCAGCTACATGCAGAGCATAGGGGGCTGCGCACATGGCTGCTACCCACTTGCCTGATGCGGCAAAATCCTTGATCGTCTGTTGCGCCAGCGGATTCTCAGCCAGTCGGTTGGTCCCGCCCCAGCCACCGGGGAGTACTACAATATCATAGTCATCGACCGACGCACTCTTAAGCGAGATATCAGCCCTAACGGTGATGCCATTGGCTCCGGTGACCAGATCATTCTCAAACTCATCAGGCAGATATGCGCTGTCTACCTCCACACCGCCTCTGCGCAATATATCGATGATCGAAACAGCTTCGATCTCCTCAAATCCCTCTGCTAAAAGTACCAATGCACTTGCCATGTAAACCTCCTTGGGAAAATCATGGGATGATTATAGCGCAAGAAAGAAAACAAAAGGAAAACTGAACCGCTAAGGATTGGCAATCTCTATAAAAAATACGACAATAGCAAAACCCTATATCCAACCCCGTGTAGATCAAAAACGTTGTTTCCGACGATCCTGATCATGGGGATGTGAGAGGTAGGTTTGTCCCGGAGATTTATTTGGCTCTCTCGAGATATTTGCCCTCAACGGTATCGACTTTGATCATCTCACCTTCAAGGACATGGAAAGGCACCTGCACTACTGCGCCGCTTTCCAAAGTAGCCGGCTTTTTGCCGCCTTGAGAGTCGCCTTTGAAGTTGGGCGGGGTTTCGACGATTTTTAGGACCACTGTCTGGGGTATTTCTACCGAGATTGCCTTGCCATTGTGAAAGAGCACATCGGCTTCCATCCCATCGATCATAAAGTCAAACGTCTCCTTGCCCACTTGATCATGAGTCAATGCGATCTGGTCAAACGTCTCGGTATCCATAAACTGCAGAAATTCACCGTCATCATAGAGGTACTGCATTTTCTTTTGTTCTAGCTCTGGTACTTCAAATTTGTCACCGGCATGGACTGTCTTTTCGATCACCTTTCCCGTCTGGAGGTTTTTGATCTTGATACGTACAAATGCCGCACCCTTGCCAGGCTTTACATGCTGAAACTCTATCACTTTATATGGATTGCCGTCTATCTCAAGACGGGTACCTTTTTTGATATCTCCCATTCCTATAGTTGCCATTATTACTCCTAACTTATATTGATGCCGATCTGACGCTGATACAGGCAGGAAGCTTTGAGAGCTCTTCTATCAGCTCTTTGGTAACCTCATCATCCACACGCACTACAGCCAGTGCCTGCCCATTCGCGTCCCGCCCCAGACGGAAATCAGCTATATTGATATTGTGTTTGGCGATAGTGTGGCCTACATCGCCTATGACCCCGGGTTCATCGTTGTTCTTAAACAAAATTAGGCGGCCTTTGGGTTCCAGATCAAGAGTATAGCCGTCTATATCGACAACCCGCTGCTGAGACTCTCCAAAGACGGTACTGCTGATCTTGAGAAGGTTCCCCCCTTGCGTAGAAAATCTCAAGGTCATGAGGTTTTTAAATCCGCTTGTGTTGGGCAAAGTCTCCTTGCTAATCTCCAAACCCCTTTCTTTTGCTATGTATTGGGCATTGACATAATTGACTGCCTCTTCTCCCAGCTCTCCGCTAAGCGTACCGACTACTGCAAATGTAGAAAGTGAATCAATATAATCAGATACAGGTCCTTCTGTGCTCATTTTTATCGACTTAATACCGCTGTTGCTCAATTGGGCACCCATAAAACCTATCTTTTGGGCCAGTTCAAGATAAGGACGCACGAAGTCTGGCAACTCTGATTCTTTGATGGGCAAATTCAATGCATTGGGATACGATATACCTCTTGCTGCCAATATGGCATTTTCTGCCGCTTGCAAAGCAATATTTTGTTGAGATTCTCTGGTATTGGCTCCAAGGTGTGGGGTGACTGTCACGTTATCAAGATCCAATAATGGATTGTCAACCGCAGGCTCTTTGGCAAACACATCGATACCTGCCATAGCTACTTTTCCGCTCTTTAAGGCATCGTACAGGTCGGCTTCGTTATAAAGCCCGCCTCTGGCGACATTGATCAGGATCACTCCGTCTTTCATCTTTGCTATCTCTTTGGCAGTGATCATATCGATGGTTTCTTCGTTTTTGGGAGTATGGATAGTGATAATATCGCAGGCAAGAATATCATCGAAATCTGTCGTATAGGTCATGTCAAGATCGGTCACTTTCGTTGGATCGATATACGGATCGTACGCTATGATCTCCATCTCAAAAGACTGGGCACGCTTCGCGACCCTTGAACCTATATTACCAAAACCTATTACTCCAAGCTTTTTACCTTTAAGCTCGGTACCGTACCAATCCTGTCTACGCCAGATGCGATCTTGTTTGAGATTGTTGTGGGCATACGGAAACTGACGCACACAGCTGAGCATATGAGTCATTGTCATCTCTACGGCCGCAATTGTATTGGCCGTAGGGACATTCATCACCACTATCCCTTGCTTGCTGCATCCTGGGATATCGACATTATCCACACCTACTCCCGCACGCACCAGGGCACTCATCCTGGTGGCGCGTTCCAGGAATTTTTCATCCACGTCCGTAGAGCTTCTAGTGATCGCTACATCTGCAAGGGGAATATATTTCTCAAGCAGTACATCTTTGGACTCATCTGCTGCATTGATCATCTCTATATCAGGATGGGCCGCAAGGAGATCGAGACCTTTTTGGTGGATGTGGTCACAGACTACTATCGTATATTTTTTCATGTTTCTGTATTTTATTTGAGCTTGTCTTTGATAAGATCACCAAGAGTCATGCTATCTTCTTCTTGAGAATTTAGATGATTGAGGGCTTCGCGCTCTTCCTGGCGCTCAAGACGCTTGACCGAAAGACGTATTCGGTCATTTTTGGGATCGATAAAGCTGATTACGGCTCTAATCTCCTGCCCAGGCTCTATCTCATCAAACTTGAGAGGATGCAGATCCTCTGTACGGATCAGGGCATCCACATTTTCATCAAGCGCTACAAATACACCAAAGTCCTTTTTGTCCTTGACCGTACCGGTGACTATATCGCCGTTTTTGTGATTTTTGGCAAATGCATCAGCGGGTGATTCTTCGAGAGCTTTTTTGCTCAGAGAGATCTTGCCCGCCTCAGTATCGATCTTGATGATCTTTACTTCCACTTCATCGCCGCTTTTAAAAAGGTCTTTTGCGGTTTTTGTCTTATCCCAGGAGCTCTCTTGGTTGTGAAGCAACCCTTCGACACCATCGAGTTTGACAAAAGCGCCAAAATCGGTCACAGAAGTAACAGTTCCGGTCATCACGTCACCGACTCTATGATTTCTGGAAAAGGATTCCATCGGTTTGGGTTGAAGATTTTTGAGGCTTACTCTAAGTCTTCTTTTTTCCTTGTCTATTTCGATGATCTCCACATTTATATCTTCGCCTACTGATAGGTAGTCTTTGGGATGTTTGACGTTTTTATCCCAGGATACCTCAGATACATGCAGGAAGGCTTCAAGATCCTCGCCAAGGTCGACAAATACGCCATAAGGCTCGATATTGCTGACCGTAGCTGTGACGGTATCACCAATACCAAGAATATCGTTGATGTTTTCCCACGGATCTTGGCTGGCATCCTTGATAGATAGTGAAAGATGGCGTTTTTTCTTGTCATAATCCAAAGCCACCACATTCACCTCGTCTCCCTCGGTAAAATATTTGGCCGGATTGACTGGTCCTTTGTGTGATATTTGGGAGTAATGGACAAGTCCGTCTATGCCTCCTACATCAACAAACATTCCATAGCTTGTGATCTTTTTGACTATTCCGATAACCGGCTCTTTGCTCTCAAGAAGAGCATCGACAATTTCCTGAGCTTTGGCTTTATCTCTTTCTATCAACTCTTTACGAGAGATAACTACTGAGCCTTTTTCTTTGTCGACTTTGACGATTAAGGCTTTTACTTTTTTACCTATAGGATCGATTTTGGAACTCAGGTATGAAAGGGTTCTTGGCATAAAAAACTCTAAACCGTCCACATCCACTACGTAGCCGCCTTTGTTTTTCTTGACAACAGTGCCTTCTACTATATATTCCTGCTCCGGATCGTATGATTCGATGAATTCATTAAGCGCCTTGCGCTGCTGGGCCTGTTTGTATGATACACGGCCGCGCCCAAGAGTCAATACCTCTATCTTGTCGCCTACTGCATATGGGATATTTCCATCCTCATCACGCACCTCATCGAGAGACATATTGGCATCTACACCGCCGCCGATATCAACTATCAACAAATTTTCATCTTCTACGATCTTAACAACCGTTGCGGTCACAAGATCATTGCGTGACTCTGTTTTTTTGAATGACTCCTCAAGCATTGCTTCAAAGTCAACATCCTCTATTTCGATATCTTCGAGCTTCATTTACCCTTCCTTCATTTTCCTGAGTTTGGCGTTATTATACCTTTTTTTATTTAAGGGCACATCTAATAAATCTCAAGGGCACCTCAAAGCATATAGGCCCAGATGCAAAAAAGTAATTTATGAAGCCAATTCCTGTATCTTGTTGACTACATTTTGCACTATCCAGTCCGGAGAAGACGCACCGGCACTTATGCCGCACAACTCTTTGCCTTTGAACCACTCAGATTGCAGCTCTTCTTCATTTTCTATAAGATAACTGTCTGGACAGTAGTTTTTGGAAATGAGATGAAGCTGCTTGGTGTTGGAAGAGTGTTTGCCGCCGATGACGATCATCACGTCTGCTCTTTTTGCCAGTTCGGCGGCCGCGTCTTGGTTCTCAAATGTCGCGTTGCATATAGTATTGAATACTCTTACCTCTTTTGATTGAAGGACAAGTTTACTGACGATTTTGGTGAAATCATCGGGTTTGCGGGTAGTCTGGGCTACTATGGCTACTTTTGATTTGAGCGGCAGCCTGTCTATCTCATCTTCGTGCAATACCACAAATGCATTTTTCTGATCTTCCGCATAACTTACAACACCGCGGATCTCAGGGTGATTTTCATCCCCAAAGACTACGATACTGTATCCCTCTTTGCTCATTTTGGCCACAATAGTCTGAGGGGTAGTCACATAAGGGCAGGTTGCATCGATGATTTTTTTGTTTTTTTCTTTAAGCTCAGCCAATTCATCTCTTGGGATACCGTGAGTGCGGATCACTATGGAGTCATGCTGCTCTGCCACTTTAAGATTTTCGGCCAAACCTATATTGTAACCGTTTTTCAACCGATTGATCTCATCGGTATTGTGGATCAGCGGACCGTAAGTTACACTGCCCGGGTTCTCCTCGGCTATCTTGATGGCTCTTTTGACTCCGAAACAAAATCCGTAGGAGCTGGCTAGTTCTATTTTCATTTTTTTACCTTTGTTATTTGACTGAGTATATCATAAAAATTTGGGAAAGAGGTATCCACACATGCCGTATCCTCTATCTCCATATCGCACAGAAGACCGGCTATAGAAAAACTCATGGCCACACGATGATCTCCAAAGCTGTCCACTTTGGCAGGAGAGATTTTGCCTCCTACTATGGCATAACCATCCTCAAACTCTTCCGTAGCTATCCCTGCTCTTCCCAAGCCGTCAAGTACAGATGTGATCCTGTCGCTCTCTTTGACTCTCAGCTCCTTTGCATTTTTGACAGTGCTCTTACCATCAGCTACGGCCATTGCAATTGCAAGAGCAGGAAGTTCGTCAATCAGCCAGGCGATATTCTCACCCACTGAGATTGCCTTGAGTTTGCCATTGTATCTTATGGATATGTCACCTATAGGTTCGTATGTGTTTTCTCTCTCTAAGTACTCTATATCAGCACCCATCTCTTCCAGCATTTTATATGCCTCTATTCTGGTCGGATTGAGCGAGATGTTTTTGATCACTATGCTTGCATCTGGCACTATGGCAGCTGCCACCGCAAAAAAGAATCCGCTTGATGGATCGGCAGGTATATTGATATCCAAAGGCCCCAGAGGGCTTTGCAATGGATGTATCTCTATCCAGCCATCTCTATTTGTCAAGATATTTGCCCCCATACCGACAAGCATCCTCTCGGTATGATCTCGGCTCAGGAGATTCTCTTTGTACCTGCTGATGCCATCAGCTCTGAGAGCTGCCAGGATCATGGCCGACTTGACCTGAGCAGAATCAATAGGAGAGTGATACTCAAAAGATTTAAGCTTGCTACCCAAGATATGCAAAGGGGCATAGCTGCCGCCATCTTTTCCTTCAATATGTGCACCTATACTTTTGAGAGGCTCTATCACTCTTTTCATGGGTCGCTTGAGCAGATACTTGTCTCCGGTGAGCACAAACTCCCCATCCGCTCCTGCAAGCAGACCGCAAAAAAGCCTCATAGCCGTACCTGCATTGCCGCAATAAAGCTCTTTGGAGGGCTCCTTGATATGTGAGGGCGGATATATCACTACCTCTCCGCCGTTGCGTTTGACTCTGGCTCCAAGCTGCTCGACTATATTGAGCGTATCAAGTGTATCCTCGCCCAGCAAAAAATTGTGTATATAAGAAGGCTGATCACTAAGCAGTGAAAACATCGCGGCTCTGTGGGATATCGACTTATCGGGCGCTATATCTGTGATCTCTATATCAAAGCCGGACATTGCCGGCTCTACGATCACCCGCTCTATCTGAGGGTCGCTTGGCATTTTTTCTCCAAAATATCCAGCACACTTGAGACACTACTGTCTATCTCGGTATCTGACAAGGTACCTTCCATCGATTGCAGGAACAGTCTGATCGTGACACTCTTTTTGTCCCCTAGAGTCTCATCCTCATATACGTCTATTACATAGTGTTTTCTTAGCAAAGGCAGTTCAATAGAGGCTATAGCATCTGATAACTTGGAATATTGGGTCGATTTATCTACAAGTACACTGATATCTTTGTAAGTACCCTGATAATTAGATACATGCCGTGCCAGGATATGGGACGGCAACAAAGCTTCCAGATCCAGCTCAGCCACAAAAGTATCACCCAGGCCATAATCTCTTGCGATAGAAGGGTGCAGCTTGGTTATATAGCCGATCTTGCTGCCATTCTTGATGACTGATGCAGACTGATAAGGATGCACCAAAGCGTTGCTCTCATCGCAGTCGACCAACTCAAACTCACCGACGACACGAGAAATGCGATCGACAAAAGTACCAAAATCAATGCTCTTTGGCTTTCCATGATTTGATACACTCTCGGACTCTGCCTGCCCGCTCCATACAAATGCTATTTTGCTGCTTTCGTTTCTTTGGCTGTCAAACGCATTGCCAATCTCAAACAATGATATCCTTTT
This sequence comes from uncultured Campylobacterales bacterium, assembly GCA_964520575.1. Classification (GTDB taxonomy): domain Bacteria; phylum Campylobacterota; class Campylobacteria; order Campylobacterales; family Sulfurovaceae; genus S017-3. Next base: position 8,953 of record CAZFNK010000021.1, read on the forward strand.
GATACCATAGCTGACATTTCTCTTGATAGCCTCAAGCAAATTTGTCATCAGCGTAGTTCTGAGCGTATTGAGCTCCTCTACTATGGGATTGCTCAGTTCCAGTTCATCATCTACCACATCAAATCCATACTCTGTCAGCTTTGATCTGTCAGTAAACGCATAGGTCACAGCCTCATAGAAGCCTGCCGAAGCTGCTCTTTGGCGTATATCTCTTTTTGATCGGAATAACTTTGCGGCATCGCTCAGGCGGTTTTTTTCTACGACAAGCAAGGGTCTGGCCTCTATGTTGTCTATCCCTATCATGCGCAGGATCTCTTCTGTCACATCATACAGATTGACTATGTCGTGGCGATGAGGCGGGATATGCACACCAAATGTATCTCCACTGCCGCCATGCACCCCAAAACCAAGCCTCTTGAGGATCGTATATACCGTTGTTTTACTGATCTTGCTGCCTATGATTGCACTAATAGCCTGTAAACTTGCACTGATAGTGCGGGTCTCCCGCTTGGTCTTGACCATCTCTTCCCCGTCATAAAAGAGGCACTCACCGGCACACTCACATACATACTGTAGATATTCTACGCCCAAATTCAGATCCGGCTCGCTTCCTCTTGAGGTATTATAGTAGCATGGATCGGTTTTGAGCTGTTGCGTAGCGACAGCCTCTACCACTATTTCAGGGTTTATGTAGCTTGCCTCAAAGAGTATCTCTTTTGTATCATCATTGGCTTCATACTCCCTATTGCTGGCGATACCAACTATTGATATTGCTTTGTTGCCATGAGCGACAGCTACCTGTCCAGGGGTCTTTTGGCGTATCTCCAGACTTATCTTGCCATCTCTACCCTGCAATTTTTGCGCATCATATGCGTGCAGTATCACACCGGTGGCATGGGAGCTGTATTGTATCAGATTCTCAAGTTTCCCTTTGATCTCAAATCCTGCAAAAGCAAGTCTTAGTTCTATCGCAAGGCGCTTCCTGAGTCCTTTGCCTTGAGCTACCAGATAAACCAGATCGGCCGGCACCGATCCTTCTGCATGTACCTCAAGCTTTTTAGCTATGCCGATATTGTTGCTTTTTGGAGAGCTTGGTGACGGCTTTTTGAGTGTTCTATCTAGTGCCGCACTAAGATCCCTGGCGACACCGTGAATACTCAGACAATCTCCCCTGTTAGCGGTCAGTTCCAACTCTATGACCGTATCGGCTATTTTGGGATACTCATTTAGCTCTCGTCCGATTACAAGCTCACCGATACTATCATCAAGTATCATGATCCCGTCATTGATCTTTGGCAGTCCAAGTTCCTCGCTAGAACACACCATTCCATGACTCTCTACACCGCGCAGCTTGACAGGTTTGATTTCGGTACCGTCAGGCAGCACTGCACCTATAGTAGCTACCGCTACGAATTCGGCATCTACTACATTAGCTGCGCCGCATATGATCTGCCTGGGTTCGCCCTCGCCTATATCTATCTGGCATAGGCTTAGTTTGTCAGCATCGGGGTGCCTGTTGCAAGCTACAATTCTTCCAACAACTACTTTGGGCGGTATCTTGTACTCTTTGATACTGTCTACTTCAAGACCTATACGGTTGAAGGTCTCATAAAGCTCTTGATTTGAGATGCCCTCAAGATCTATATATTTCTCAAGCCAACTTCGTGTCACTATCATCTAAACTGCTCCAACAGGCGGATATCGCCCTCAAACATACTGCGAAGATCGGGTATTTTATGCAAAAGCATAGCAAACCGCTCCACCCCCAGACCAAAGGCATATCCGCTCACGTTTTCGTATCCGACCGCTTTGAAAACATTAGGATCGACTACGCCGCTGCCAAGCACCTCTAGCCAGCCGGTATGCGAACACACTCGGCAGCCTTTGCCCTCACAAAAAATACAGCTGATATCCACTTCGGCGGACGGTTCTGTGAAAGGAAAAAAACTCGGACGAAATCTCACATCCACATCACCAAACATATAGTGCAGAAAATCTGTCAGGATAAACTTCAGATGCGAAAACCCGACTTTGTCACCTTCTTCGACCACCAGCCCCTCTACCTGATGAAACATCGGAGTATGAGTCAGATCATAATCACGCCTGAAAACAGCTCCTGGAGCTATCATCCTAATTGGCGGCTTCTCCCTTAGCATAGTTCTGATCTGCACAGGCGAGGTATGAGTACGCAGTAGATGCTTGTCTTTGAAATAAAACGTATCCTGCATATCTCTTGCCGGATGGAATTTGGGTAGATTGAGAGCTTCGAAATTGTGGAAATCATCCTCCACCATGGGACCTGTCTCTACCGAAAAATTCATCCCTACAAAATACTCTATGATCCTATCCATAGTATCCATCAGAGGATGGGTTGCGCCCTTTGAGGCGGTATTGCCAAAAAGCGTCACATCTATAGCTTCTGCTCTCATCTGCTCCTCAAGGGCAGCATCGGAGAGCTTTTGGCGCTTCTCATCAAACAGAGCCTGAAGTGATGCTTTTTGCTTATTGAGGTTTTCTGCAAACGCTTTTTTTTCCGCTCCAGGCACGTCCTTGAGCTTGGCAAACTCAGCCGCCAAAGCACCTTTCTTGCCAAATATTTCTACTCTTACTTTCTCAAGAGTATCGAGTGAATCGGCATTTTCTATCTTTTGTCTCAATTTATCCATTTTGCCTCTTGGTCGGTATTGAAGTAGTGCGATTTTATCGAAAAGTTTATAATAGGGTGTTTTGATGCTATAATTACCCAAAAGATTCGAAGGAGAGGCTATGTGTATTTTTTGCAAGATCGTCGAAGGTGAAATACCCAACAACACTGTTCTGGAAAATGATGATTTTCTGGCATTTCACGACCTGTACCCCAAAGCTCCTGTACATGTACTTATCATACCCAAAAAACATATCGAAAATTTCCAGCAGACCGATCCAGAGACTATGGCCGGCCTGACGGAGTTTGCCCAGGAAGTCGCCCGTACGCTGGGGCTTGATCAGACAGGATACCGGCTGATTACTAACAACGGCACAGACGGGGGACAGGAGATCATGCATCTACATTTTCATATGCTTGGCGGCGGCAAACTCAAATGGGATCACCTCCATGAAGATACGCATAAAAATATCTAAAACCTATACTCCGTCTCTAGTTTGACCTGTACCTTTTTTTGGGCGTCGTGATTGTAAAGCACCTCCAATTTGACTGGCACGACCCCCTTATGAAACACCAACAAATCCCCTTCAATCCCCGCTATGCTCTCGTGCACGGTTTTTGAGCGAGCACCGTCAAAAAGCCTGTAGATATTGTGTTTGAGATATATACTTTCCCTAAGCAGTGATATCGGAAGGTGATAATTGAGCCATTCATAGTCAAAAACCTTATACAGACCCAGCCCCAATTTTGAGATACTTTTCAGATAAGCACTTGTACTAAACGAAGGGATGTTGACAGCAGCTCTATCCATATAGCTTCCCGATACATTTCCTGCCTTGATGCCCATGTGCCTGCTCTGATCAACCTTGGTGCTGTACATATACGTTCCGTCTATCCCTATATATGTCTGATGCGGCAAATCATGCATCCACCCAAAATCTGCTCCGGCATATACAGCATCCCTGTCTTTGGAGACAAAAGCGCTGATACCAAAATAATGATTTGGGTATTTGCTGTAACCAAACTGCTGTCTGAGATTTATATCTGCCGATGCGCCCAGAATTTCCCTTTGTGTATCATTGTGCGGCCTGGAGTATGAAGCGTGCAGATACCCTCTCCAGTACCCTGTTGCCAAAAACGGCAGACTCAGGTAAGCGCTGTATCCGAAGTCTCTGTAATGGCTGTTATCGTAGCCGGTATGCTTTCTGACTGATGTAATGCCGACTCCCCAATGGATCAAATGAGCACTGTTGGCATAGGATACACTCAGCAGGCTTCTTTGTTTTTGGTATCTCAGTGCGAAGGAGAGCGTGTTGCGCCACAGCGGATCAGTCAAATTTGCCTTGAGACTCAATCTGTATCCATCCTGAGTGTTGTAGCTTGATTTGCTTTCGAGTGAACTAAATCGCATTTGGCCAAACGCACTGTATCTGTTTGCATTGCTTGCATCATCTATCTTTGCATTCTGCATGTTTGTTAGTGCCTTAATATCATGTTGGGGTATATGCAGCCTGCTGCCGGTGATCACGGCTATACGAGGCTGGAGTCTTACCTCTTTGATCTCGTATCCGTTTGCTGTGATAGTCTGTATGATAGCCCTGTCATGGCTTGAGAGTTTGAAACTGATGATATCGTCACCCCTGCTGAGTCTCTCAAGTTTTTTGCGGTACGGGTCATATCTGTAAACTGTCGAACCGTGTTTGCTGCCGGCGATGAAATAAACCCTCCCTTTGGTATCTACATCACTGACAAAACCATAATATCCGCCAAAGCCGGTGAGGCTGGTGTGGTTGCGGTAGAGAACTCTTTTGTCTCCATGTTGTTTGAAATAATACAGATCATTACCATACACAAATACAGACGAATTTACCACTCCGTAAAATTTATCGCCGACATACAGATGGGGCTGATCCCATGACTCTGGCACCGATATATATACTTCTCTACCGTTTTTTGTCCTGCCTTGATAGACCTTGGATGCCGAGCCTTTTTTGATATATCCGTCCCGATCAAACAGACCCGTGCTGATTTGAGTTGGTGAGATTTTGGCAGAGCTCATGGTATAATAGTTCTCGCCTGCTCTGATGATCCTGCCGACCCTCCAGCTGCCTTTGAGTAGAGTTTTTCCACCGCTTTTTGTATCTATTATCAGCACTTTGGGCGCGCTCCTTTTGTCTCCTGTCAAAGTGTATATCTCATCGCCCGATCTCTCCAGCGGAACCGCTATTTGGCTTCTAAACAACACTGTACCGTCACTTGATCGAAAATCCTTGTGTTTAGACAGCATATCATCTGCAAACTCACGTGTTAGCTCCACAAAGTCCTTGCCGTAATGCTCCCCAAAAACGCTGTTGCCAAAAAACGGAAACGCCTGCCTTGAGTATGCCTTGAAATATCTGTTTACCTTTTTGAGCCCGTATCGTCTGGCGAGAAATTTCTGAAAATGACCGCCAACGAGATAAAACTTCTCACCGCCGGGGAATCTGTATCTGGGATTATACATTTTCTCAGGCGTGATATTGCCGGCCCTTGCCTGCGTAATCGTCTCAGCCAGCGCATATCCTGAGTAGAGTCTGCCGCCGTTGCCATACAGAGATTCATTGAGTACCGCGTTACCCTCAAGTATATAGCTGCTCTCCATCATATTGGGGTATGGCATCATGGGGACAAAGAGCGGACTTGTCATCATAGAATGTCCGGATATCCTGCGGGCTGCTTTGGATAGCGGATTCTCAGCAGGGGCCAGCTGAAAATTATGCGCACTTTCATGTATCAGCAGATTTTTGAGCCAGGATATACTGGAGAAATAATCATACTTTGCAGCCCCTCCGCCATAAAGCACCTGCTCATTGAGGGGCACAGGAGTCGAAAATCCGTTGGCTATCTGATCTTTTTGCGAAGCAAAAGTCACATAAAGCTTGCTGTCTGGCCCGTATCCGTACTCCTTGCTGTAAGTTTTCAGTATTTGCCGGTGAAACTTAGAGACAGCATATATATCAAGATCACTGTCGGCAGGATAGATGTAGGCGATATCGTCTCCATTTTTGATGCGGTACTCTCCGGGCATCACCGGCGCGGCGTTTAAAAATGATAACGACAAAGAAAGAGGCAGGATCACTTTTTTCATGGTGTGATTGTACCGTAAGGGGGCTTGGGTTGGGGATACGCGTATCATGGAGTATCATCGCATTGGTCGTTTCCTTTTGACCTTCTCTCGCGGATGATATTGTTTGGAAGATTTGATTTTGGGTATACATCCCCGATTGGGAAATCGGAAACAAAAGAGGTCATGTCTTGCTTTCGCAACGACTACGCCGCATTCTCCATTCCGAAATTCACCACTTCGATCATCCGGTGTTTCTCTCGTGCGTCCGTGACCACTTTTTCCAGACTCGCTGCCACGTCATCGCTGATCCACTCCTCGCCACACTGCGCGCACACCATAGCCGGAGTTTGTCGGATCACAACAAGGCTCGCGCCGTCATCCACAGTGAAGGTCACCCTGCCGGCGACTTTGTTCCCGCCGCATATCGGACAGATATTTTCTTTCATCTTTGCCTCCTTGTTTTCATATCATCCAAAAAATTCTCGTTATCAGGCTCATAGGCCGTAATGACATAAGCCATCATATTTTTCTCGTCCACTGAAGCAACGACATGGATCGACCCCTTGCTATCATCGAAAAACAATGCGCTTTCAAACGGACGATCATCCTGATATGATTCGATGATCTCACCACGCAACAATGCCTGCTTGATCCGCTCTCGGCTGATGCCTCGTTGGAGCATTCGTTCCAAGGCATGTTTGCGCCATTCGACTTTATTGGTTTTTACACATTCGTGCAATATGTTGGTATCCATGATGATATTATAGCTTATTTCCCTTGCAAAAATTTCCCCACACCCATCACCGGCACCCGTCGATACCCACAAGAGATGCATCACATCACGGCATCGCAGGGGAGGTCGTTTTCTTTTTGACCCGTTCTTGCGAATGGTGTTGTTTGGAGATTTGAATTGAAGTATGTATTCCCGATTGGGAAATCGGAAACGAGTCGAAGAAAAAACCGGAGCCTTTAAAGCTCCAGCACAGACGGGGCCTACGGCTCCGTCTTCCAACCCTCTACTTTATCCCAGGGATCACTATATCATAGCTGTTCCTGTTGGGATCTGCAGGTGGTTTTGGGATATATTCCATAATTTTTTTCCCGATTTCTTCAACCGACATCTTCTCAGTATCGATAATATAGTCGGTACCTCGATATTTCTCAATCATTTCCTTACAACTTTTCCCATCAAATTCTTTTCGATAATGAAGATCTCTTATAAAGAGTTCCCAACCACGATCTTTGGCATACTCCACACCATACCCCTTCTTTGCTTCCTGATCCCAATTGACATTTTCATCATCGTATTGGGTCACACAAAGAAACATTGTTACATATTTACTAGAATTCTGCCTTCCTTTCTCATCATAGACAAAATCATATACTTTCTTAAATGACACATATTGAGCCATAGCCACAGCGCTTCCAAACATAGCGATCATAATCGCCAATAACAGCTTTTTCATTTTCAACTCCTTTTTCTGATTATTAGCCCAAAAGAGCACCGATTTGTCCGAGTATGAAATAATAATAACTAACTATAGTTAGTTGATAAAGTATTCTATAAGCTCTAGACTTACGCTCTACTTAACTATAGGCAGGCGTGATGAAAGAGTGCGGTATAACCGATGAAAAAATGGAAGCTATCTACAAACAGATCGGTCTTAATGTCAAAAAACTGCGCGCCCAAAAGGGGATCTCACAGCTGACTTTGTCACTTGCTATCGGTCACAAAGCTGTCGGTACGGTTTCAATGGCCGAGATAGGGCTGAACAAAAAGCATTTCAATCTGGAGCATCTTGTAAAGATCGCTGATGTACTGGAAGTGGACGTGTGCAGCCTGCTAGAGGGGATTTAGTCTCATTTTTCTAGCGTTCACCCATCCAAATATCCCCGAAAAACATCCCTGATATACGCCTCAAAATCCCCAAGATGCCCTTCCACGATGGCCACGACGATCTCGATATTCAGATTTCGATAATCATGCACGGCGATGTTGCGAAATCCTACCATCGCTTTCATCTGATCGTGGCTCTCCTGCGTGATGATGTCCGCATCTGCCAGCAGGTCAAACAGCTCACGGCTGGCATTTGGAAGGCCCAGGTTGCGGGTTTTGACGATGTGGGTGGCGATATCGATAGCGGCTTGCGAGGCGCGTTCGAGATTGAGGATTACCGAGTCCTGTTTGGTGTAGTTGGTCTCGAAGCTCTCTTCGGAGCCTGCATACTCTTCCCGTATGCGGTTCAGGCAGTTTTCGATCGTTCGGATTTTATTCAGCACCACATCAGACATGCATACCCCCTGATACCGATTGCCTCTTTATGATCGCCTCGACGATGGGTCTGCGCTCTTCCTGAAAACGAAGGTAAAAGCTGTATGCCAGTGTCTCAAAGCTCTCTACTTCGTAACCCTCCCCATAGATTCGGGTGCCTTTGGAGATGATCTGATAGCGAAAGATCGTATCGGTCTGTCTCAGATCGACCAGATCCACATCGTATGAGAGCACCGAAGCCAGGTTCTGGGCGATCTCCCAGCGTGCTACAGCTCCAAGCGTCTCATCACTCAGGTAGGCGATATCGATATCGCTCTGAGTAGTGGCAGTACCGTCCTGTCTGCTGCCAAAAACATATACCGCCTGAAGTATCGGTATTGCCTGCTTTAAAGTCTCAATAATATCTTGTTTCTCATCACTGCTCAGATTCACTGCTGTCCCTTTTCTTTATTGTTATCGCTCCTCTACACATCAATATTTATCCATCCATTTGAAGATATCCAATACTCTGATAGTGTTTTTGTCAATTTTGTAAATTGTGGTATAACCCTGATAGACCATATCCCTGTAATTCACATCATCAAAATATACAGAAGCTCTATACATCTTTGGATTATCCATGATACGCTCAAATCTATTTTTCATCTCTTTTTTGAAATTTCTGGCAGCTGCAGGTTTATCTGCGGCAATATAATCTACTATTTGTCCAAAAGAGCTGCGAAACTGTTTTTCATAAACAATATTCATAATTATCAAGTGGCAATCTCTGCCCAAAAATCATCGTGGCTTTGATAATCTCCATTTTTTTCAGCGGCACTGATGCGACGATGTACTTCAGCCGTATTCGCTACGACAAACTCAGGATTATCATCTGGCGAAATTACCACCTTCTCCACAATTCCATCTTTGAGTGAGTTCAAATATTGCAAAAAGAAATCTGCATTCTTTTCATTGATTTGTAATCGTATCTGCATGATAAACTCCTTTTTAAGTTATTATACCTCTTTTTGCTCACTCAGCCAAACTTTCATCCCCTCAACCTGCTCCCGCACTCTATCTGATGCCGTTCCGCCCTCCGACTGCCGGGCATTCATCGAAGCGCGGTTATCCAGCAGAGCCACGACCCCTTCACCGATCCGCTCATCGATGCTGCGCAAGTCAGCCAGAGAGAGTTCGGAGATATCCAGCCCCTTCTCTTCTGCCAGATTGACGACACGGCCGGTGATGTGATAGGCATCCCGAAACGGCATACCCTGCTCTCGGACAAGGTAGTCCGCCAGATCGGTGGCCGAGAGGTGCCCCACCATGCAGGCACGCTCCATCGCCTCGGTGTTGACGGTCATTTCAGCCACCATTTCAATGAGGACTTGCAAACTCAGCTCGGCGGTCTCTACTGAGTCAAACACCCCCTCTTTGTCCTCCTGCATGTCCTTGTTGTATGCCAATGGAAGACCTTTCATCGTAGTCAGCAGTGCCACGAGGTTTCCGTTGGCTCGGCCCGTTTTACCGCGCAGGAGCTCAGGGATATCCGGGTTTTTCTTCTGCGGCATGATGGAGCTGCCGGTAGCGTGACGATCGGAGAGGGTTATCCACCTGAACTCCGCCGCGCTCCACAAGATCAGCTCCTCGCTCAATCGACTGATGTGCATCATCATGGTCGCCACATTGAAGAGCATCTCCAGCGCAAAATCCCGATCACTTACCGTATCGAGGCAGTTGGCCGTAGGCGCAGCAAACCCCAGAGTCTTGGCCGTCTGTTGACGGTCGATAGGGTGTGGGGTGCCTGCCAGTGCAGCGCAGCCAATAGGAGAGAGGTTGTTGCGCTCGTAGCTGCTTATAAACCGCTCGTAGTCGCGGCGGAACATATGGGCATAGGCCATCATGTGGTAGCCGAAATTGATCGGCTGGGCATGCTGGAGGTGGGTCATCCCCGGCAGCAGAGTCTCAGTATGCTCGGCGGCTATATCGGTCAGGGTACCGATCAAAGCTTTAAGCCAATCAGCTATGATGACATCATGACGCAACACATAGAGGCGAAAATCCAACGCCACCTGATCGTTGCGACTGCGCGCGGTATGCAGACGCTTGCCCGCATCCCCGATCCGGCGGGTCAGTTCCCCCTCGATCGCCATATGGATATCTTCATCGTCGCCCTCAAGCAGCAGCTTGCCGCTCTCTATGTCGGAGAGTATCTCCTCCAGTCCGGCATCGATCGCTCTCCTGTCCTCCTCAGAGATGATCCCCTGAGCCGCCAGCATCGCCGCATGCGCACGTGAACCTCGGATATCCTCTCTGTAGAGTACCCTGTCAAAGGGCAAAGAGTTGTTGAGTCGTTTGAGCAGCTGCGAGCTCTCCTCACTGATACGAGCCGAAGCTATTTTGGTGGCCATATTGTTCCTTTTGTGTATCAAACTTCTTGCCAACAGGCACAAATACGACAAGAGAGCGCCCGACCCGTTAGGGCACCACAGGTGTTTGCGACTGCCAGAGTATTTGTAGCTGTTGGCAATATTCCAAAAAGTTTGATTGTTAAATCTGCAAGTATTTTATCAAAAAGTGCGTAAAAGGAGTATTTTGTTAAAATGGATACTATTTTGAGATCAGGTCAATCCATTTTATTTAGAAATACAAGGTAAGCCAATCATGAGCAAAAGCAAAGACTTTTTACGCAGGATAGTAGAAGAAGATCTAAAATCAGGCAAATACGATCAGATAGTCACCCGCTTCCCTCCTGAGCCCAACGGCTACCCGCATATAGGCCACGCCAAATCGATCTCCATCAATTTCGGCATAGCCAGAGATTATAACGGTATATGCCACCTGCGCATGGATGACACCAACCCACTCACAGAAGAGACCAGATATGTCGAAGCTCTCAAAGACGCCGTAAGGTGGCTTGGCTTTGAATGGGATGACGGAGTACGACATACTTCTGATTATTTTGATACTTTGTATGACTATGCCGTGCAGCTGATCAAAATGGGCAAAGCCTATGTCGATAGTCTTGATGAAGAGCAGATGAGAGAGTATCGCGGTACCATCACCCAGCCTGGACGCAGAAGTAGATATGCCAACAGGAGTATAGAAGAAAATCTCGATCTTTTCGAGCGGATGAAAAACGGTGAATTTGCCGATGGTGAGCATGTCCTGAGGGCCAGGATAGATATGAGCGCGCCCAATATGAAAATGCGTGATCCTCTCCTATATCGCATTCGCAATGTCCCCCATCACAGAGCAGGCGACAAGTGGGCGATCTATCCCATGTATGACTTTGCGCATCCTCTCTCTGATTATATAGAAGGAGTCACGCACTCTATCTGCACCCTTGAGTTTGAAAACAACAGAGAGATATATGACTGGCTGCTTGATACGCTGGAGCTAAAGCCTCCAAGACCTTATCAGTACGAGTTCGCCAGACTCAATATCAACTACACAGTCATGAGCAAGCGAAAACTCCTTGAGCTGGTAGAAGGCGGTTATGTCAACGGTTGGGATGATCCCAGGCTCCCCACGATAGCAGGTCTCAGGCGCAGAGGCTACACCCCCGAGTCGATACTGAGTTTCTGCGATCAGATAGGTATCGCCAAAGCCAACTCCACAGTTGATGTCTCACAGCTTGAATTTGCCATCAGGGATGATCTCAACCCCAAAGTCCCACGGGTAATGTGTGTACTCGATCCTTTGAAGATCACGATCACCAACTATGAAGGATACGAAGAGATAGATGCCTCGTACTACCCTCATGATGTGCCGCGAGAGGGCAGCCGCAAGCTTCCGTTCTCCAGCGAGATTTATATAGACAGAAATGATTTTTCCGAAAATCCGCCCAAGGGTTACTATCGCCTCACCCCCGATCAGCCCGTTCGTCTCAAGCATGCCTATATCATCTCATGCCAGGAGGTGATCAAAGATATCGACGGCAACATCACGGAGATAAAAGCTATCTACTATCCTGACTCTCGCAGCGGCTCAGATACAAGCGGTATCAAAGTCAAAAGCGCTATCCAGTGGGTAGAAGCTCATCATGCCGTACCTGCCGAAGTAAGACTCTATGACAGACTGTACAAAAACGAAACACCAGAAAGCCTGGAAGATCTCAATCCTGATTCTCTAAAGACAATCACAGGTGCGCTTGTCGAACCGGCAGTCATACATGACAAACCCGATCAAAGATTTCAGTTTGAAAGACTTGGATACTTTTTTGCCGACCCTGTCGATTATAGTGATGAGAAACCTGTATTTAACCGTATCGTCACTCTCAAGGACTCCTGGACGAAAAAATCCAAACCAAAACCGGCCGCAAAACCAAAAACAAACAAAACATCACCCCGATCAGACGACAAAACAGTACCCATGAATGACAAAGAGCGAACGCTTTATGAGCACTACACCAAAGAGCTGGGGCTTGGCGGTACTGTAGCTGAGATGATAGCCAGAGACGAGAAGCTCTCCACATTTTTTGACGCGGCCCTCCAAGCTTATGATTCACCTGCCAATATCGCCAATCTCGTAGCCAATGAAGTATCGCGTGAGTTAAAATCCAAAGAAGCTGCCAATCTAAACTTCACCCCCAAGCAGATAGCTGAGCTTGTCAAACTGATCGATAGCCAAACCGTCTCCACCAAAATCGCCAAGGATATTTTCGAGATCATGGCGACCAAAGGAGGCGATCCGGCTGAGATCGTAGAAGCCAAAGGCCTTAGACAGATCAGTGACCCTTCGGAAATAATGCCGATCATTGAAAAAATCATAAAAGCAAATCCCGAAAATGTACAAAAATACAAAGAAGGCAACCAAAAACTTTTTGGCTTTTTCGTAGGACAAACACTTAAAGCTACAGAAGGCAAAGCAAATCCAAAAGTAGTCAATGAGTTGATAAAAGAGATACTGGGGTAAGAGAAAAACATTAAAACAAAGAAGAAATAAAAAACGAAGATCGTCTCAAGGTGGCACTGACCTACATTCCCACCAGCGTAGCCGGCAGTATCATCGGCGCTGGGAGGCTTAACTTCCGGGTTCGGAATGGAGCCGGGTGTGACCCTCCCGCTAACAGCACCACCGAGAGAAAGATAAACACCTTGATGTTTATGTTTCTCTCGGCTTGAGACTTATAAAGAAAAGTAAATTCAACTTGTCATGGTTAAGAGCCTAAACAATGAGTAGTTAGGAATGAGGAATGATAAACCGAACGGTTTGTTTCTCTTTCCAACGATCATTTCGTAATGTCATTACAATTTCGCAAATACTCAGGAAGAATGATACGGAAGAGGGACATTTCGGTTCCTCATTCCTCATTGCTCGTTCCTCATTATTAAGTTTGCACTTAATAAGGCAGTACCTATAAGTGATATCATAAATACAAACGATCTA
>CAZFNK010000022.1:0-20822 GCA_964520575.1 uncultured Campylobacterales bacterium
CCCGGGGTGTCGATGATGTTGATCTTGTGGTCGCCATAGGTGATGGCGGTGTTTTTGGAGAGTATGGTGATGCCGCGCTCTTTTTCGATGTCGTTGCTGTCCATGACCCGCTCATCGACCTCCTGGTGGGCTGCGAAGGTGCCGGATTGTTGAAGGAGTTCATCGACGAGGGTGGTTTTGCCGTGATCGACGTGGGCAATGACGGCGATATTTTTGATTTTTTGCATTGTTTGTCCTGACAAATAAGGGGTAATGCCCTGTAAATTTTCGCGAATTATATCGTAAAGTTCTGTGTATTCGTGTATTGGCATATTAGTATATTGGTGTATTCGTTGATTGGCGCGTTAATGATCATGCGCAAATGTGCCTATCCTACAACGAAAACCCCGATATCTCATGGTAGAGCTTCATCGCATATCTGTCGGTCATGGATGCGATATAATCAGCCACTACCCTCTCTTTGGATCTTTGATCCATCTGCTCTTTTTGGTGAACGGGAAGCATATCGGGCTCCTTGACAAACGAATCAAAAAGTACACGGATACATTTTTTGCCCGCATGCATCTTGCGCACTATCTGCTCATGGCGATACAATGTAGCAAAAAGATGCTTCTTGAGCTGCTTGAGCTCTTTGGATATTGGGCCTGAAAATCCAACCGGCAACGGCTCAGAGGCATCTATCGTCGCACACAGAGGTTTGTCGGCGGTGTATTGCTGCACCCCTTCTTTTGAGTTATTGATAAAATCCTCTACCAGCAGCTTGATCAGGGCCGCGACAAAGCGGTGACGATACAGCGGATGCGTCCGCTCGATCCCCTCGGCAGCAACCATAGCATCGACTCGGCGGGAGAGTGGCTGCTCCAGCAGCTGAGTGAAAGTGATCAGGCCGTATTTGATTCCATCGTCAATATCATGTGAAGTATAAGCTATCTCGTCGGCATGATCGACCACCATCGCTTCAAGAGACGGGTGTCTGTCCAGATCAAATGCCTCTATGATCGACTGCGGCAAAAAGGGCTTTTTATACGGATAAGAATGCTTAAGTACTCCCTCAAGGGTCGCAAAGGTCAGATTGAGTCCATCAAAATCAGGATAGCGCTTTTCCAGTTTCGTCAATACGCGAAACGACTGGAAATTGTGCTCAAATCCGTTTGGATGACCGTTTTCTTGCAACAAACTATCCAGCACATCCCCTCCGATATGACCAAACGGCGTATGCCCCAGATCGTGACTCAGGGCGATTACTTCCGAAAGGGTCTCATTCAAACCCATCTGCCGAGCAAGAGTACGGGCTATCTGAGACACTTCAAGAGAATGTGTCAAGCGGGTGCGAAAATAATCCCCCTCGTGATTGAGAAACACCTGAGTCTTGTACTCCAGCCGCCGAAACGAACTGCAGTGAAGCACCCGGTCCCGATCACGGGCATAGGGATCACGAAAGTCCTCTTCAAATCCAAAAAAGCGATATTCTGGTTTCATAAACAGCCTTCAAAAAATATCGGTATAATTGTATCAAATTTATCATGCGAGTGTATTATGTCAAAAATCGAAACCGTGCACCATATCGACTACATCCGTCCCGAAGTAGTACTTTTGCGCGAAAGCGGTATCGGTGTAGCCGAGATAGCCGCCAGAACCTGCTATGACAGTTTTGAGAATTCCGAAAACGATGCCGTACGTCAAGCGCCGGAAATTCTCGATACAGAGGCGATCAATTCTATAGAGGAGTCTGATCTGCTTCATTCTCTGGCCTGGGTACACCATCACCACTCCATCATGGAGCATACCACTCTTAGCTACCTTGTCAAAGGAACATCCCGCGGCGTACTGCAGGAACATGCCCGCCACCGCATGCAGTCTCTATCTGTCCGCTCTACCAGATATACGATGTCATCAGTAATCAATGCTTTTGTCACATCTGTGTTGAACGATGAGAGCAAAGAGCTTTTTGTTGCGCTCGTACTGCCGATGGAGCTACTGGTGACAGCTGACAGAGAATACCAAAAAATAGAAATAGAAGGGATGTTTGACAAGCTGTATTTCCAGTACCGGAAAAATCCGGATGATTTCCTCTCCACAGCTGTCGCCAAATCATCCATGCCGCTTCTTGAAGATACGGCACTTGGTGCGCGTGCTCTTTTTGACGCGCTTGAGGACGGCAAAAAGAAACGCAATGTAGGTGATGCTTTCAAGCATATCGTTACCGATAACTGGAAAGTAGATATGGTCACGACATTCAACCTGCGAAGCCTCAAAAACTATCTCGAATTGCGCACTTCGGGAGCAGCATGGTTTCAGATCCGCTGGCTTGCCGAAGAGATCAAAAAGGCCACCCCAAAAAAATATCTGAAACTTATCGACAAAGATTCCAAAGAGCTTTAGTATTTGCACTGAGTTCACCTTTTTGTGATAGAGTTTTGAAAAAATCTGGAGAGTTGATTTGAAAAAAATATTTTTGTTTATTGTCTTTTCTGTTGCTTTGTGGGCCAATGACAACATTGCGCTTGCTGTCTCCCAAAGCAACTCGCCACACAAAAATACACTGACCAAACTATACAAACTCAACAACAATCAGCCGTTTTGGAGCGGCAGCGGCAAAGCCGATATGTTCGATACCCTGCTTGATCTGCTCGATGATCCCTACTTCAACTACAAGCACAAGCTTTTCAACAAAAAAACGATCAATCGTCTTATGGAACAGTTTGGCAGTGATATCCAGCCCGCGGGTATCAAAGAAAAGCTCGATGTAGCATTGACGGATGGATTTTTGCGTCTGCTCTATTTTGTACGGGCAGGGGATGTGGACTGGCATCTGGTACGGCGCAAGATGGCAAGCCTCAAGGCCAAGCAGGATGTGCGCGCTAAATGGGAGATACGCCCCAGAGGCATGCCCTCAGCCGCCAAAATATTTGCCGCGCTAAACAGCGGCAAAATCTACCCCCTCATAGATGCGCAAATACCGCAGGTACACAAATACAAAGCCTTGATCAAAATGCTTGAGAGATACCGCAAAATGCCTGATTTCAAAAAAATCCCCTACGGCAAAATGCTAAAACCCCACAGTTTTGATGATCGCATCAGATTGATCAAAAAAAGGCTTCACTTTTTTGGAGATTTTCCGGGTAACGATACCGGATCGGGCTGGAGCGACTCTTTGACCAAAGCAGTACGAAGCTTCAAACAGCGCCTCAATCTTGCCAAAGGCGACTACATCGACAACAAAGTGATCCTGTATCTAAATAAACCGAAATCATTTTATATCCAAAAAATCATTACAAGCCTTGACATACTCAAGCTCTATCCGAGATCTTTCGAATCAGAATATGTCGAAGTCAATGTGCCTGATTATCATATGAGATATTACAAAGGCGGCAAAATGATCTTCAAAAGCCCCCTTGTGGTCGGTAGGATCGACCGCCCTACTCCGATATTTGACGACCGGATCGAGTACATGGTGCTCAATCCCACCTGGACCATCACCGACAATCTTGTCAGGCGCGATCTGATCCCTGTACTAAGAGATAATCCAAATTATCTCAAAGAGCACAATATCCATGTATTCCAAGGTGGCAAAGAGGTGCCGCTGGATTTTGCCCGTCTGGCCAAAGCCGCTCACGGCGGGGCGGTACCGTACAGATTCGTGCAATTTCCGGGCGTCAAAAATGCTCTTGGCAAAGTGAAATTTATGTTTCCCAACAAATATTCGGTCTATCTGCACGATACGGATAATCATTCGTTGTTCAAATATAGATACAGGGTATTTAGCTCAGGGTGTATGAGAGTGGGCAAACCGTTTGAGCTGATGGATATACTCCTTTCTCACACCAAAGGAAGCTACTCCAAAACCAAAATAGATCAAATATTCGCAAGCAACAAACCTACCACCATCAAGCTCTCGCCGCCGATACCAGTACATATCATCTACCAGACAGCCTATCATGAGGACGGCAAAGACTATTTTTTGTATGATATATATATGTATGAACAGATGATCTACGAATCCAGCGCGGGCCATACCAAACCCACTTTCACCGTCCCCAAAAAACGCCTGACAGGAATCAAAAGGGTCGGAAGGATACACAAGGACAAAAGCAGATAGGTTTTACTTCTTGGCCTCTTTGTTGAGTATATCTGTCACTATTCTGTAGCCGTGGTTAAGAGCTATGGCTATACTGCCGCCGCTTTTGAAGGCTATGTCTCCGGCTATATAGATGCCCGGTACGCTTGTCTCGAGATTGTCTTTGATGACAGGTTCTCCTGTGGCATCAAGGTCAAGACCCGCACTTTTGAGGAAATCTACAGGCGTTGTCCCGCCAATAGCGTAGATAACTCTGTCATAAGTATCGTCTGAACCGTCAACGAACTTCACATGAACTCTGCCTTCATTGTTGTCCAATCCTTCTATATCCACACCGAGTTTGGCTTTTACGTTGCCGTTTTCTATTGCTATGGTGATCATTTCGCGGTTGGTTGGGTTGGGTCTGCTGATCTCGGGCCTTCGATAGTTTAGGGTCACATCATTCATTTTGCCCAACTCCACGGCATACTCCACCGCAGTATCTCCGCCTCCTACGACAAGTATTTTCTCGTCATGACCGCATTTGTCTAGATTGTAGTTGACATATTTTCGGATGGACGGCGGTATGGGATAGCCCGGTTTGTTTGGTTTACCCATTCGCCCGATGGCTATGACGACGTAGCGTCCCCTAAAATCACCGCAACTTGCTCTGACATTAAAAATTTCACCGTCTTTGGTGATCTTGTCCACTTCGCACCTGAAATGACTCTCTATTTTGTGCTTATCTATCAAATCGTCAAAAAAGTCTATTGTGCTCTCCTTGGTCCCATCCATAAACGGTATGGAACCTTCCATCTCTACCAGTTGCCCCTGCCAGTCTTTGTCCACTCTCTTGTTGTCTTTATAGAATTTTCTAATCGTATCTGAGTGGTTGTCGCTTTTCTCTATCAAAAGTATCTTCTCCACACCAAGAGCTTTAGCCTCCACGGCAGTCCCTATACCCCCTGGACCTCCACCGATAATAATGATATCGTATATTGTATTGTCCATATATCCCTCCTTATTTATTAGCTAATATTATAATCTAACATAACTTAATATCTATTTACGAAGCTTTACTCTTTGGGCATGCGTCATGGCTATGGCGATGGCATCAGTGATATCAAGTGGTTTGATTTCCTTCTTCAACCCAAGCAGTCTCTTGACCATGAAGGCTACCTGTTCTTTGGAGGCTTTGCCGTTTCCTGTCAAGGCCTTTTTGACCTGAAGAGGGGTATATTCGTAAAAATACCCTATCTCCTGAAGTATCTTTAAAGACAAAGCCCCTCTAAACTGAGCCAGTTTGAGAACTGTCTTGGGGTTGAAGGCATAAAAAATATCTTCTATTGCCACCTCATCGATCGTGTGGCCTTTGAGTATCACATCAAACCCTTCGGCAAGCTCCACTATCTGCTCTTGCAGTATATTTGTCCTGATCTTTAAAAGTCCAGCCTCGATAAGTTTCATTTTGCCAGATTTATATTCGAGCAGACAATAACCAAGATTTCGACTTCCAGGATCTATCCCAAGTATATTCATTCACTTTTTCTTTCACATGTGAAAAAACTATTCACATCATTGTCTTATTGCGCTATTTTAGCTCATTTTCGATAAAATCCAACAAGTTGTTCACATAAGGGATCGAATGAATATAGGTGAAAAGATACTTGATAAACTCAAAGAGGAGATATCTCCCTCAGAGTATGAGAATTATATAAAAAACTGTTTTTACGATCCGGAGAGATCCCGCAGCGATATAGCATACTTTGTGGTGCCCAATATCCTAATGGCAAAATGGATCAAAACAAGATACAGCGAAAAGATAGCGCATCTTTTTGAGATAGAGACAGGCATAAAGCCGGATGTGGAACTATATATAGGCAAAAACCATATCGATATCGATCAAAAAGGCAAAAAAAGCGAATCCAAACCCGATCAGAGTAAAAGCACACATCTAAATCCCTCTTTTACTTTTGATAGTTTTATAGTCGGGGATTCAAACCAGTTTGCATACACCGCGGCCAAAAGTGTGGCCGAAAAGCCGGGTGAACTGTATAATCCTCTGTTTTTGTACGGTGGGGTGGGTCTAGGCAAAACACATCTGCTTCAGGCTATAGGCAATCATCTATCGGCTTTGAACAAACAAGTCATCTATACGACGTTTGAACAGTTCATGAACAAATTCACATCTCACCTGCGATCTCAAACTATGGACAGGTTCAGAGACCATTTCAGAGAGTGTGACATCCTGTTGATAGATGATGTGCAATTTCTCTCACGGAAAGAACAGACTCAGGAAGAGTTTTTCCATACATTCAACGAACTCCATCAGGCAAAAAAGCAAATTGTCATCACATCAGACAGGCACCCAAATAAAATAGCAGGGCTCGTAGATCGCCTCAGAAGTCGTTTTGAGTGGGGACTGCTGGCAGATATACAACCGCCTGGACTTGAGACCAAGATAGCCATCATCAAGACCAAATGCGAACTCGACGGCATCACGCTTGATGATGAGATAGTCAACTATATAGCTACCAATATGGGAGACAACATCCGTGAGATAGAAGGCACTATCATCAAGCTAAATGCTATGAGCAACATGCTTGGCCAAAAGATTACGCTCGAATTTACCAAAAATGCCATCAAAGACCAGATCAAAGAAAAACAGGAGAATATCACAATAGACGACATCGTCAAAATCATATCCAAAGAACTCAATATCAAACCATCCGATATCAAATCGAAAAAAAGGACCAAAAACGTAGTCAACGCCCGCAGGATTGCAATATATCTGGCAAGAAATCTCACACCAAATTCTATGCCTCAGATCGCTCTATACTTTGGTATGAAAGACCACACAGCCATATCTCACGCTATGAAAAAGATCAAAGATATCATTGATAATGATGAAAATTTCAAGGTTCAGCTCGAAGAGTTCTCCAACAAGATAGGAACCATACTTTCGACCGACACCTAAGTTTGAATAAAAAAAAGATATAATTTTCCGAATGAATAAATGTGAAAATCTTGATAACCTCATATATCTCACAAATATAAAGAGAATGGAGGCTATATCACTTTTTCACAATTTTCACGTAGTACTACTACGGTTACTATTGATTTTTTATATTAAGGAGAGCTCATGAAAGTCAGGATCCAAAAACAGATCATAGAAACTCTGCTGATAAATCTTCAGCCTTTTCTTGAGAAAAAAGACGCAACACAGATAACTTCACATATATATTTTGAAGTATCAGGGGATAAATGTGTCATAAAAGGAACTGATTCGGAAATAGGACTGCAGATAGTCTCAAATCAACTTGAGATAGATCATGAAGGGGCATTTACGGTAAACGGCAAAAAGCTTCTTGATATCATCAGAATACTCAAAGACGAAGAGATCACACTCGAGTTGTTGACAAACGCTCTCCTTGTCAAGCAGCAGCACTCCAAATTCAAACTTCCAATATTTGATGCCAATGAGTACCCCTCTTTCCCTGATACCGAAAACAAATCCACTATATCCATAGACTCTCTGAATCTTATAAAAAATCTCAAAAAAATATCTCCGGCCATCGATACAAACAACCCAAAATTCGAACTCAACGGAGCTTTAATAAATTTCAAAAAAGATGAAATTGATCTGGTAGGAACTGATACCAGGAGGCTCGCTATAGCAACTATCCCAGGCGGCTCCGAAAACGAACTTTCACTTATCCTCCCCAAAAAGGCGATCATGGAGATTCAAAAACTTTTTCTTGATAAGATCGAGGTATATTATGATGAAACAACTCTTTTGATCAAAAGTGACAACTATCTCTTTTTTACACGTCTGATCAACGGCAAATTTCCGGATTATCAAAGGATTGTTCCATCTACTCTCAAGCATCAGTTTTCACTCCCTAAAAAAGATATGATAGAAGCAATCCGCATGATCACGACCATATCCCAGGATATAAAAATTACATTCCTTAGTGATACGATTATTTTCAACTCATTAAGCTCTGACAATGTAGAAGCAAAAACTGAGCTGGAGATAAATACAGGTATTAAAGATAAGTTTGAAATTTCTCTAAATAGCAGGTATATGCTTGATTTTCTCTCACAGATAGATAGTGATCATTTCGAAATCGGTCTCAATGAATCCTCACTGCCCTTTATGGTCAAGGATAACAATTTCATAACAATTATCATGCCTATCGTTGCATAACAGAGACAATAATGGAAAGCTCTAACGATACCAAATTCATTTTTGTTACAGGTGGGGTGCTAAGCTCACTTGGAAAAGGGATCACAGCAGCAAGCGTGGGAACACTTCTTAAAGCTTCAGGTTTCAGAGTAGGCGTACTCAAGCTTGATCCTTATATCAATGTCGATCCGGGCACAATGTCGCCCTTAGAACATGGAGAAGTCTTTGTAACCAAAGATGGAGCAGAGACTGACCTTGATCTTGGACATTATGAGAGATTTCTTGATACTTCATTGACTCAGGCAAATAACTTCACTACAGGTCAAATATACAAAACTGTCATCGAAAAAGAGCGCAAAGGTGAATATCTGGGAAAAACCATCCAGGTAGTACCCCATATAGTCAATGAGATCAAAGATCGAATCAAACTTGCGGGCAAAGGCAGAGACATACTGATAGTGGAGCTTGGCGGAACAGTTGGGGATATAGAGGGTTTGCCGTTTCTTGAGACTATCAGACAGATGAAGCATGAGCTTGGCAGAAACAATGTTTTTAATATCCATGTGACTTTGTTGCCGTATATCAAAGCAGCAGGCGAGCTCAAGACCAAGCCTACTCAGCACTCTGTCCAGGAGCTGCGCCGTATAGGTATAGCTCCACATATGCTGATACTTAGATCTGAAAAGCCGGTACCAAATGATCTCAAGCGCAAAATAGCCTATGCTTGTGATGTCGATCAGGACAGTGTCATAGATGCGATTGATGCTCCCACTATATATCAGGTGCCTATGAATTTTATGGCGCAGGATATCCTTACACCCATATCAGACCAGCTCAAACTTGGCGAGCTCAAACCAAATATGGACGAATGGAATACTCTTGTGGGCAAGATCATTATGCCTGAAGATGAGGTGCGTATAGCCTTTGTCGGCAAATATCTTGACCTCAAAGAATCATATAAATCTCTTACAGAGGCACTTATCCACAGTGGCGCCCATCTGGATAGACGAGTATCGATCAAATGGGTGGATAGTGAAAAAATAGAAGAAGATGGCGGAGACAAATACCTTTCGGACTGTGATGGAGTGCTTGTAGCCGGAGGCTTCGGAAAAAGGGGCACAGAAGGCAAGATCAAAGCCATAGAGTATGCCAGAACCCAAAGGATTCCGTTCCTGGGTATCTGTCTGGGGATGCAGCTGGCGATGATCGAGTATGCCCGCAATGTACTTGGACTCGAAGGTGCCAACTCTGTGGAGTTTGACGAAAATACTCCCGATCCTATCGTGTACCTGATAGATGAGTTTATCGATGCAAGCGGTTCCAAACAGGTGCGTACCACCACTTCACCTCTTGGTGGAACCATGAGACTGGGTGAATACAAATGTGATACCAAAGAGGGATCCAATCTCGCCAAAGCATACAACAACACCTCCACAATATATGAACGTCATCGCCACAGATATGAAGCCAATCCAAAATACAGAGAAGCTTTTGAGGCCGCAGGCTTGGAGATAACGGGAGAATCGAACGGTCTTATAGAAGCTGTGGAAGTAAAAGATCATCCGTGGTTCCTCGGAGTTCAGTTCCATCCGGAATTTACTTCCAGACTCCAAAACCCCAATGCCGCTATCATGGCATTTGTATCAGCAGCCGATAAATATCGATCCGAAAAAGGATGAGATACCCGCTTCTTGAGCTCGAGAGTATCCTGACCCATCTCGAAGAGAGATTCTCGCAGGCTTTTTTAAGTCTTGCTGATCTTCCTGATCCATATGCGTTCAAAGATATGCAAAAAGCTACAGGTCGTATTGTGCAAGCTATCCACAACCAAGAAAAAATTGCTATTGTGGGTGACTATGATGTGGACGGTGTGATCTCAACTGCTGTAGCGAAGATATTTTTTGATCAAATCGGATATCCTATACAGACTATTATTCCAAATAGATTTGTCGATGGATACGGGCTGTCACCAAGTGTGCTGGACAAAATATATGACGTCGATCTGATCGTTACGGTGGATAATGGAATATCGGCTATAGAAGCAGCTGATATATGCACCCAAAGAGGCATAGATCTCATCATCACTGATCATCATATCCCCCCTGGTACCCTGCCCAAAGCCTATGCGATAGTAGATCAAAAACAAAAAGAGTGTAGCTTTCCGCACGAGGAGATATGTGGAGCCCAGATAGCATGGTATCTGTGTGCCGCACTCAATAGAGAACTAAACACAAAAATAGATATGAAAAGTTACCTTGATATGGTAGCGATCGCTATCATAGCCGATATGATGCCGCTGAGGCATATCAACAGAGCGATGGTACAAGCCGGTCTGCAACAGTTTGAACGCTCTGAGAGACCATTTATCAAGGCCTACAAAGAGGCCTACCCCAAGCGCTCTTATAGTGCCGAAGATCTGGCGTTTGGTCTGGCTCCTACGATAAACAGCGCAGGTAGACTTGAGGATGCTTCTATGGCTTTGGATTTTGTGACAGCATATGATATCCGTGATGCCAGAACTTATCTGGGTGAACTCTCAGAGCTAAACTGTAGGCGCAAAGAACTTGAACAGCAGATAACAGAAGCGGCTGTTTCAATGGTCGATCCTGGTTCTCGAGTAATAGTGGTCAGCGGCGAAGGGTGGCATGAGGGCATTGTAGGGATAGTGGCTGCCAGATTGGCTCGCAGGTTTGAACGTCCCGCAATTGTCCTTGCAAAAAACGGTAATATCTGCAAAGGCAGCGGCAGAAGCTGGAGAGAGTGCCATCTATACAACCTGCTCTCTATGCAGCAAAATAGCATGCTGGGATTTGGAGGACACAAGAGCGCTATAGGGATGAGTATAGAGTGCGACAGACTCAATAGTTTCATATCGATACTACAGGAAAATGCAGTTGATATTTGCGAAGCGGACGATCAGATCGATCCTGATATCATAGGAGAGCTGCCCTTTGATCTGATAGACCAGAGGCTACTAAGGATGCTTGAGAAGTTTGAGCCTTTTGGGCAGGGTAATCCCAAGCCCAAATTTATCACTAGCGGCGTCACTATCGCTGCGGTACGTACCATGGGCAAAGAGGCCAACCATCTGAGCTTCACTTTTGGTTCCGGTAAAAGGTATATGCAAGGTGTTCAGTTCAAAACTACCCAGAGATATCAGGCCGGCACCAAAGCCGATATCATATATACCATCAATGAAAATCATTTTCGAGGCGAGACCACGATCCAGCTCATGGTGGAGAAGATTCTGCAACACTAAACAGGCAGCAGGACGAATCCTCTCAAAGGCAGTAAATCGAAAATTCGACAAATGTCAATATCGGCATCGATCCGCTCCTATCCTGATCTGCATTCTCCTATCGTAGCGGCAGACCCGCGTATCTGCCTATTGTGTGCTCTACAATTCCCGTTGTCTGTGACAAAAGGTGTGAGTTTTGATCCTGACAATCCCCCGATCGCAGGGCATGGGCGACCCTCAAACCAAAATCATAGCCCATGGATCTAATGAGTGATGTGGTGGATATTCAATGCCTGGCCCGTATTGGAAAATTCATGACCTCCAATTCCCAAACTCTAGCCTACAATGCCAGCAACGCCTCGGGATGTTTGTCGGCGATGGCGAGGAGGACACGGGCGGGGCCTTCGGGTTTGCGGCGGCCTTGTTCCCAGTTGCGCAGGGTGCCTACGGAGATGTTCAGCAGGCGGGCAAACTCATCCTGTGTGAGGTTGTGTTTTTCTCGGATAGTTTTGGCACTGGGTTCTTCGATGTAGAATCTCCGGCTGGGTTTGGTCTCTTTTCGCAGGATTGCTTTGGCTTCTTTGGTGCTCTCGATGAGCGACTCAAACATATTTTCATCCATGTCATGCCTCCATAAATGTTTTTCTCAGTATTTCGATCTGTTTGGGTGTCAGATCGGATGTTTTGCTCTTCTCATACACATAGATCATCAGCAAAAGACTCTCATCACGGTAATAATAGTAGATCGTCCGGATGCCGCCGCTCTTGCCGCGACCCGGGACTCTCCATCGGATCTTTCTCAATCCACCCGATCCCTTGATGACATCGCCACCCTCGGGGTGTGCCACCAAGTACTCTTGAAACTCACGATACGCATCGTCACTGAGTATCCTGGTGATCTCTTTGGTGAAAATCGAAGTCTCTGCTATTTCCATGGGGCGATTATAATATATTTTGAACGGTAAGTCAATGGCGCAGTCAGGACGTTTCTTGTTGCGAGATGTACATCAAAGGGAAAGTTTAACTGTTATATGGTTTGAGTAAATAAAATACTTATCCCCGCTTTTTTGTTTCGTATGTGCTCCATGTCTCGGGAGAGATGAAGCATGATTTTGACACCCCCGTAGGTCGGGATCTCCTGATCCCGACGATCTCGGATGGTATGGAATGGATGATGGTTTGGTCTTGGATGATGGCTTGGTCTTGGATGATAACCATCAAATGGGTTTTTTCATGGTGTTGTTATTGTCACCTGGTACCTTTTTGTCCTTTTTGTCGGTACCTTTTTGTCAGCGTAGAAAAGTATAACAATGCTACGGGGAGGCAAAACGTAGAAGACGAATGATTTTTTTCATAAATACTGGTAGAATTGTTATGTTTTTTATGGGGTTTTAAGGTGGCGACTCGAATAGTTACCTGGTGATAACAATAATACTTTGAGGCGGTGTTTTATCTTCAGAGTGAGGTGATCATTTCTGATTTTTCATCCATTTGCGGTATAATCCTGTAATTTTTTATCCAAGGCGGCACCGTGAGCGAAAATATTATTGGCTACATTCAAAACGGCAATATTGTCGATACCCAGAGCGCGGGGGAGAATCCCTCTGGCGAGGCTATCTATTATGACAACTCCCCTGAGGCGCTGGAGATCATTCGCCATTCAGCCGCACACCTGATGGCCCAGGCGATCAAAGAGCTTTATCCCAACACGCAGTTTTTTGTAGGGCCTGTGGTGGACGAGGGGTTTTATTATGATTTTAGGACTGATACAAAGATCGGCGAAGAGGACCTAAAAACGATCGAAAAGAAGATGAAAGAGCTGGTCAAAAAGAAGCTCCCCATCGAGAAATACTCTCTCCCCAAAGAGGAGGCAAAAAAGAAATTTGCCGATGACGATCTCAAACAGCGAGTAATGGAGCGGATCGAGGACGATGAGGTCTCGATCTACGCTCAAGGTGAGTTCGAGGATCTGTGCCGCGGCCCCCATGTGCCCACTACGGGACTGCTGCACAACTTTAAACTCACTAGAGTAGCGGGCGCATATATCGGAGGAGATGCCGATGAGGAGATGCTCACTCGTATATATGGTGTAGCATTTGCCGACAAAGAGTCGCTCAAAGAGCACATGAAAATGCTCGAAGAGGCCAAGAAGCGAGATCACCGCAAACTGGGTACGCAGCTGGGGCTGTTTATGTTTGATGAGGCATCCGGTGCCGGACTGCCGTTTTGGCTGCCTGCCGGTGCACGACTGAGAAACAAACTCGAAGCTATCCTGCATGTAGCTCATCGCAACCGAGGCTATGAGCCGGTGCGAGGCCCGGAGATACTCAAAGCCGAGATGTGGAAAACGAGCGGCCATTATGACAACTATGGCGAAAATATGTATCTGACTGAGATAGATGGACAAGAGTACGGCATCAAGCCGATGAACTGCATAGGTCATATCAAGATATTTCAAAACTCAGGCAAGAGCTACCGTGATCTGCCTTTAAAATACTATGAGTATGGTGTGGTGCATCGCCACGAGAAATCGGGTGTTCTTCACGGATTGCTAAGAGTAAGAGAGTTCACCCAGGATGATGCACATATTTTCTGTACACCTGAGCAGATAGAGGACGTGGTGCTTGAGGTG
Organism: uncultured Campylobacterales bacterium; assembly: GCA_964520575.1. Taxonomy (GTDB): domain Bacteria; phylum Campylobacterota; class Campylobacteria; order Campylobacterales; family Sulfurovaceae; genus S017-3. The sequence goes on from CAZFNK010000022.1 coordinate 14,117, forward strand.
GTGGAGTTTGTCGACAGCGTGATGAAGAAGTTTGACTTCGAATATACCATGGAGATAGCCACTAAGCCGGAAAAAGCCATAGGTGAAGATGCCGTATGGGATATGGCTACGGAGGGACTCAAGCAGGCTCTGACCAAGAACAATCTGCCGTTTAGCATAGATGAAGGTGGAGGGGCATTCTACGGTCCAAAGATAGATATCAAGATCACCGACGCACTGGGGCGCAAGTGGCAGTGCGGTACCGTGCAGGTGGATTTTAATTTGCCCGAGAGATTTAATGTCGAGTATGTCGCAGAGGACAACACCCGCAAGCGCGCGGTAATGATACACAGAGCAATACTTGGAAGTTTCGAGAGATTTATCGCTATACTCACCGAGCACTATGCCGGAGAGTTTCCGTTTTTTCTGGCCCCTACTCAGGTGATATTCGTCCCCATCGTGGAGAGCCATGCAGATTATGCATACGAGCTCAAGAAGAAGCTGTTGGCAGAAGGGATAGATGCTGAGGTGTATGATAAAAATGAGAGTCTTAACAAACGCATCCGCACAGCAGAGAAGCAGAAAGTCCCATATGTGGTAATCATAGGTGATGAAGAGGTGAAAAATCGTGCTGTTGCTATCAGGGATCGCCGCCGCAAAGAGCAGTATAACCTTACAGAAGATGAATTTATGCTACAATTAGCCCAACAATTACAAGAAGGAACCATTTGAGTAGGCACCACAACAACAACAAGGGCAGAAGAAAACAGGACGATACGCTCCTGAATGATCGCATACGCGATCGAGAGTTGCGAGTCATTGCAGACGATGGCGAGCAGTTTGGGATAATCAGCCGTGACGAGGCATTGAAGATCGCCGAGGATCGCGGGCTTGACCTGGTATTGATGTCACCGGACGCCAAGCCTCCTGTTGCCAAGATCATGGATTACGGAAAACACAAATATCAGCTCGAGAAAAAGAAAAAAGAGGCCAAAAAGAATCAGAAAAAGATAGAGGTCAAAGAGGTTAAATTCTCTGTCAAGATAGCTGACAATGATATTGCCTACAAGGTTAAGCACGCCATAGAATTCCTCCAAAAAGGCAAACACGTCAAGCTCCGTGTCTTTTTGCGCGGCCGCGAGATGGCCAATCCCGAGTGGGGCGTTGAGGTGCTCAAGCGTGTCTGGCCGATGATAGAGCCTTATGGCAATCTCGAAAAAGATGCCCACCAAGAAGGGCGCTATATCAATATGTATGTCACCCCCAAAAAAGACGCCGCGAAGAAGTCTTAAAAATATATAAACTCTGTCCTGTAATCGGGCGGAGTCGCCTCAGATTTATATTATCCTGCTACCCTTTAGATATGAAAAAGATCATTTTATTTTTGTTTTTGTCAGGAGCGATCATGCATTCAAGCATCAACAAACCATTCCAGTCACAGATAGAAAAGCTTACTCCGTTTGAAAGGGCGGTTATAGTAGATAAGGCTACAGAGCGGCCGTTTTCCGGAGCATTACTTCACAACAAAGAAAAGGGCATATATCACTGCAAGCTCTGCGGTGCCCCGCTTTTTTCTTCGGATACCAAGTTTGATTCAGGCTCAGGATGGCCAAGTTTTGATGATGCTTTGCCCGGCGCTCTCAAGGAGGTACCAGATAGCGACGGACGGCGCATTGAGATCGTCTGCGCGAAGTGCGGTGCCCATCTGGGGCATGTCTTTAGGGGCGAGGGAATGACGCCCAAAAACACCAGACACTGTGTCAATTCGGCATCGCTTACATTTGAAAAACAAGATAACAATACTTCAGATAAAGCTCTCACAAAATATGCCAAAGCATATTTCGCCGGAGGATGTTTCTGGGGCGTGGAGCACTATATGCAGCAGATTGGCGGGGTCAAAGAGGTGATATCCGGCTTCATGGGCGGGCATGTGAAGAATCCCGGATACTATGATGTGGTCAAGGGTGATACCGGGCACCTGGAGACTGTAGAGGTGATCTACGATCCGGCCAAGGTAAGCTATGGCAAACTTGTCAAGAGATTTTTTGAGATACACGATCCCACCCAAGTTGATGGCCAGGGGCCAGACATTGGCCCACAATACCTCTCGGCAATTTTTGTGCACAATGAGGATGAGGCAAATACAGTTAAGCACTATATAGATTGTCTGGAACAAAACAGTCTCAAAGTCGCTACCCAGATACTGCCTGCTGGGGAGTTCTATCCTGCCGAGGATTATCATCAGGACTATTATGACAAAAACGGCAAAACCCCATACTGTCATCGACCCGTGGATCGTTTCGGAGACAGGTGTCGGGAGGACAAACAATGAGAGAAACTCTAAATGAGTTTATTCAGTGTCTAAATGAGGAGAGGTTTGCCGATGCGCATGAGGTGATGGAGCAGCAATGGAAAGAGTACAAAGCCATAGATCATCCACTCACCAAACTCCTAAAAGGTTATATCAATGGCGCTACGGCATTTGAGCTCATTAGGCGGGGACGCAAGATAGAGAGCGCACAAAAGTTATGGAGCGTATACGAGAAATACCTGCCTGCTCTTCAAGAGGGGATAGAGGAGTATGATTTGTTTATCGAGGCGGACAGGTTATTGCAAAAACTTAGACATCAAAGAATATCCACAAAACAATCTAAAGGAGCGGCATCGAAACATTAGTTTCAACTTTTCTTTTTACCAACATACCTGAAATATCTGAATACACTATTCCTATACATTGAACGTATTCTCATACCCGCATGCTTCGCAGTAGAATGATACCATTTTTGATCCGCAGCCGGTGCCCCGCTGATCGCTCAGAACGATGGTTTTCTGATGGCATTTGGGGCAGATACCGGACTCGATGGCGCGGAGATGTTCGTGTTTTTCTTTGAGATAATAGGCGTATCCTACGACTATACCAAGACCCACAATAAGTAAAAATGCTATCAGATACGGATCCATCATAAACTCCCAATATACTCAAGTACTTCATCAAAACTGCCACTGAAGATGATGCGATCTTGCTTGTTGCGCAACTGATAATCATACATCGGATCATAGTATCGCTCCAGCAGCAGGGCTATCCACTCTTTGTGCCTGCTCGCATCGCCTGTTCTTTGCTGGTGTTCCCAGGCTTCCTGGAGCATTTCTTTAAGCAGACGGTGGTTTTGGCTTCCGAGTCGTTTGCGGATTTTGTCAAAATTGTGTTCCATCGCTTCGATCCAGCTGTATGGAGTCGTTCCGGCATCGAAATGGCCAGCATAGTCTGCCTGTGAAGCTATGATGTACTCATCATAAGTGATCTCTACACGCTCTTCAAGAGTCGCTTCGAGCTGTATCACCCTGCCCCGCTGGAAAGATGCAAACACCTCATCGGGTATGTAGCATTTGCCGATATTGCGGCTTTCATCCTCGATGATGATCCGATCATGCCCCTGATCATCCAGTTGGATAAGGGCATAGGCAAGAGCATTTTCAAAATTTATCTGGGTCGGCTGAAGAGTAGCATAACGCCCAAAAGATGAGCCTCGATGGTTGGCAAGCCTTTCGAGATCTATTGCGTTTGGCAGTTTTTGCAACAAGAGGGTCTTGCCTGAGCCCGTTCTGCCGCCGATGACAATGAACTCTTTTTTTGCGGCGATTTTTCTGCTTTGGTTTATGAGGTAGTTGCGAAAGGCCTTGTATCCGCCTCGTAGTCTGGGGATGGTGATACCGGCTTCATGCAGCCATTCCTGGGCGATCTGTGAGCGCTGTCCGCCCCGCCAGCAAAACAGATACGCCTCCGGATGCTTGGTGACGAAATCGACCCATGCCTGTACCCGTTCTGCCTTGATGTCGCCGTTTACTAGCTCGTATCCCAGTGCGACAGCCGCATCGTGTCCCTGGTGCTTGTAGGCTGTGCCGACCTGTTCTCTTTCTTTGTCATTCATCAGCGGCAGGTTGACAGCACCGGGGAAGGATCCCCGGGCAAATTCCACCGGCGCGCGGGTATCGATGAGGGATCGTTGCTGGGTGACAATGGTATGAAAATCGTCCATCATGGGCAAAGACACCGGCAAATTACCTTCCATAAAATATTTTTGCATTATATCCTACTTGTCGTGTGAAACGGGAGGGTATTTGACATTTTTTGTACTTTTTTTGTCTATGATACATTTTGAAAAATATTTGTTCCACAAAAAACCGATAAAGTTGGCAACAAGAATTCCATACTACTAAAGGTGACACATGCAAATATACTGGAAGCATATAGCAATAATCGCGGCTTCTTTTGCGCTGCTGGGTTGTGGCGGGACCACTACCCCGGTCGATACCAGGCAGCAGGCTCTTGAAAAGATTTCCCAATACGCAGATACGGACGGCAAGTCGGCCAGGCCTACTTTGGAAGATTATCAAGCAGCGGGAATCGAAGGGATTGACAGCAAAAACATTAATAAAATGAATGATTATATCACACATCTTGACGGCAAAGATGTCGATGAGGCGAGTGAGATTCAGGATGCGGTCGATCATCTCGATGAAGTGGCAGCGGACGAAGACGGGGATGGAGTGCCCAACGGAGTAGATGAGGATTGGAATGGACATTCGGATGCGGGATCGAGCCCCCAGGATACGGAGGATGACAGCCCCAACCATGCCCCCATCGTCAAAGCACTCAGTATCGCTGCGGAAGCAAACAGCCCAATTCCGGTTGTGTTGTCGGGAGAGGATGTGGATGGAGATGTCTTGACGTATATTGTCAAAGAGGCTCCGGCACACGGTACTTTTTCACACAACACTTATACGCCGGCACAAGACTATATCGGGTCGGATACCTTCACCTATGTCGCCACGGACGGCAAGGCGACTTCTGAGCCGGCAACGGTCACGATCCGGATAGACCCCAATATCATGATAACAGACGCAATCCAGGTAGAGAGTCTGGGCAGGAAAAAGACGATCCATCAGATCATAGATGCGGGCGATACGCCCAAAACTCTCTATGTATTGTTGAGCAATTATGATGCGGACGAAGCTGTATCTGCCGAGATAAAAAGCAGTGCAAAGTGTGTCTATGGGCTTGACGCATCCAAAAAAAGCGTAACCTCTCCGCAAAAACGACCCCACACCGCTATCCGCCGTAGTCCCGATGCCGTCCGTGCGTTTAATGCGCATGCCAGAGATCTGTTTAGACGAAGTTCCGTGAAGCGTCTAGCCAAAACGATGACCGTTGTTCCGCGACAGGCCAAGAGTGTCGGCGATACGGAGACCTTCTATCTGGAGGGTGATTCCACCGAGAACAACGTGAGCGCCACGCTCAAAAAGGTAGTAGCGAATGTCTCGACACAATACGGAGAGAAAACGCTCAATGTCTGGGTAGCAGACAATGCTTTTGAGGGGGAGAGCTGTGACCGTTCCAAGTGCGTAACGCAGGAGATGGTAGATCGTCTTGCCTCAAAATTTTTGCAAGATGGAGAGGACAACGATATCTATGACTGGGTGACCAATATCTACGGCGAGGAGTGGGGCAACACCGGCATTGACAATCTTATCGGCGACAACGATGAGATCACGATCCTATTGTTGGATATTGACAACGACAACAACCCCAATGGCGGCACCATCGGGTACTTTTACTCTAAGGACAATTTCGACAAAGCCACTGCCGCAGGCTCCAATGAGCGGATTATGTTCTATGCCGACTCGGTGATGTTTGCCAACGAAGAGGGTGGAGGATTTTGGCAGCGGGAGATGTATTCGACGCTGGCGCATGAGTTTCAGCATATGATCCATTTTTATCAAAAAACCGTGAAGTACAATGTGCGGACCGATACTTGGATCAACGAAATGCTCTCCGAGGCGACAGAGTACCTCATCTCGACCAAGATCGGCCACACGACCCCCCGAGGGGTGGATCCTGATGACGGCAGCGCCGGAGAGCCGGGCATAACGCTGGGGCGATACAACAATGAATTTAACGCCTACATCAATGACCTCTCCCTGACAGACTGGGGAGTGAACGCCCGTTCAGACTATGGGAAGGTGAGTGCTTTTGGTGTCTATCTGGTAAACAATTACGGCGGAGCGAAGGTGCTGCATGATGTTTTGGACAACAACTTGACCGGCGAGGACGCTCTCGAGAAGGCCACGGGCAAAGATTTTGACGACCTGCTCCGGGACTGGGGAGCTGCCATTCTCCTTTCGGATCGGATCGATACGCAGAGCCCCTATATCTACAACACGGGTGATTTTACCGAAAAGGTCTATAGAGAAAGTGCGTACAAAATGGGCTCGATCAGCTTTTTTAACTACGCTACACCTTTGGATATCCAAACCGAAGTCGGGATGGTGCAGCCCCAGGGGAACTACTACTACAAAGTCGGAGAGAATCTTACCGGAAAAGTGATCGTGGATATTAATCTCTCCAACGATAATACCGAAGCGACCCTGATCGCAAAATAAGGAGCAATAATATGACGAAACAACTTGTATTGGGCCTGATGATCGCCGGGTCGGTCATCGGGTGCGCGCAGGAGAATTTAGTGGAAATTGAGGGCAAAATAAGAATGACCGGTATCGGTCATAAGAACACTTATTTGGTTATCGAAGATCAGAAGAGTCATAAAAGCTATAAGATCAATAATCCAAATACCTTCGGATTAATTGGCAAACAAAAAAGCATTGTCAAGCTCAAAGCCAAGCTCATCGACAAAGCCAAAGGGCCCGGTTGGCCTGCGGTGGTCGAAGT
>CAZFNK010000023.1:0-20334 GCA_964520575.1 uncultured Campylobacterales bacterium
TAGTATTGTAGCAAAAATGCTACTTTTGGATTATACGAGGTGATGCTAATGCTATTTTACTTTTGTCCTCTTTATGATCCTCTGCACGGTTGCCTGATTGAGTCCTAAGACTTTGGCAATGGCGTGCTGAGAATAGCCTTCATTGTATGATTGTGCGATAAGGATGTTTCTCTTTTTTGTATCTGTGATCTTTGCAAATCTTTTATTGAGCTTTTTGATATCCGGTTTTTTGTCTATGTTTGGGGCTTCTATGAGTGATGCGGCCTTTTTGAGTTCTCGGAGTTGTTCTGTGTCTATGGGAGCATTGAGCATCTCTATGATGGCCTGCTTGTCATTCCCGTGGTTTTGGGCGATCCATGATCGGGATAGACATTGGGGTATTTGATCCTGTAAAAAATAATTATAGGAGCTGTAACGATACTCCGTGAGTGTTTTTACCACGCCTGCTTTTAGAGGGTTTTGTTCTATGTAGCACATGAGTGTATAGAGATAGGCCTCATCAGTGACATACCAGGATTTGAATCTGCCCTGCCAGAGGTGTCCTGATCTTTTGTGTTTCTTGTTGAAGTATATGGAGTAGTTCATATTGAGCTGCTGCATATATTTTGAGAGATTTGCCCGCTCTATTTCAAGTAGCAGATGATAATGATTGCTCATCAGGCAGTAGTTGTGGATAGTGATGCCAAACAAATGAGCATATCGACACATCAGGTCTTTGAAATATTCATAATCATCAGGCTCTTCAAACACAACCCTCTGCTCTACTCCTCTGTTGATGACATGGTAGGTACCGGCTATCTCTATGCGTGGGCGTCTTGGCATACTTGGCTCTCCTCTATGAAATCCTGTACCCAAAAGTATAGCATGGAGGGGATAATAGTAGCATTAGCATCACCTGACCCCTATTCTTTGACCCCTATTCTTCTGACACCTATTCTTCGTGCAGGTGACGTAATAATGAATGATCGTACCGGTAATGAGAGATGAATCATACATGACCTAATACACTTCCTCGTGTGTGCCGATATTGATCAGGATAATCTCTTCATCTTCGATCACAAACTCGACAATGATCCGATATTGCATCGAGATCGATACCGAATGGTACTCTGCAAGACTTCCCTGAAGTTTATGCAGGCGCAAAGAGGGATGAAACGGATCAAGCTCCATCAATCTCAGTGTTTTCGCATATCTTTCAAGCATCTGGGGGTGTTTTTTGAAAAACTTTATCGCTCTTTTTTTATAGGAAGCAGGTTCAACTATCTTGTAGGGCATTTTTTAGGCCTCGGATATGTTCATCGGCGCTTTGGATAGTGTAATCTCCTCTTTCGATATCTCGTTTTGCCTGAAGATATGCAGCATCGAGCTCATACATTCTGAGTCGATCATAATCCTCTGCCCTCAAGACAACAAATTCTTTTTTGCCCCGCACACTGATATAGGCTTCATTGCTGCTCTTGAGCACTGTGCGTATCGCCTGTATCCCACGCGTGCGCAGATCGTTGGCTACGATGGTCATTTTCGCTCCTTCCGTATGGTTAATCATATGATTAATTGTATGTATTATAGCAGGATTGGGGAGAGGGTGTCAAACAAATGAGCATATCGACACATCAGGTCTTTGAAATATTCATAATCATCAGGCTCTTCAAACACAACCCTCTGCTCTACTCCTCTGTTGATGACATGGTAGGTACCGGCTATCTCTATGCGCGGGCGTCTTGGCATGCTCGACCCTCCTCTATGAAATCCTGTATCCAAAAGTATAGCATGGAGGGGATAATAGTAGCATTAGCATCACCTGACACCTATTCCTTGCACCTATTCCTTTGACACCTATTCCTTTCTATTCCTTTGTTGGTGTACTCACTTAATCTCATATCAATGGCATAGAATCTTTCTGGAGTTATGCTAAAATAAGATTAGTTAAATTCAGAGGGATTGACCTTGTGCTTGCCACTCTCTTTGAGAAAAAGAGCTTTAATTTACATCTCAAAAAGTGTGATTTCAGGTTCAATCACAGAGGTGAAGATCTATGCAAATTATTGTTAGAAATCTTCAGAAAAGAACCTCTTAAGTTGTCTTGACCCTATATCAATATCTCTCTCCAAAAAATCCATTTCCCAAAAAATTTATCCAAAAGTATGTATAATGACTCATAACTTTTTCACAAGGAGAAAAAATGGATGCAATCAAAATACTGGGCAGTCTGCTCAGCAGCGGTGCTCTAAGCAAAGGAAGCGGAGGTGATATACTCGGAAGTCTCGTAGGAGCGGCGTTGGGCGGTTCGCAAAATCAGCAGACTCACAGTGGCGGTTCGCTGGGAGATCTGCTTGGCAGCGTGCTTGGCGGCGGCTCGTCATCCCAATCAAGCGGCGGCGGCCTTGGCGATCTGCTCGGAAGTGTGCTTGGCGGCGGCTCATCTGCCGGAGGAGGCGGTCTGGGTGATCTGCTGGGCAGTGTGCTAGGCGGCGGTAGTTCTGGTGGTGCTGGCGGATTGGATGATCTGCTAAAAGGCGGTCTTGGGGGACTGCTGGGCGGAGCCATAGCCAAGCATGCTCAGACCATCGATCCGGATGCCCCTACTCCGATGCCTGATGATTATGATATGCTGCCCTCTGATATGGAGCCGCAACAGGCCAATGAGCAGGCCACCATACTTATCAAAGCGATGATCAACGCGGCCAAATCTGACGGGAGTTTTGATAGATCCGAGCAGGAAAAACTTCTGGCGAAACTGGGCGATGTGACACGGGAGGAGATGGAGTTTATCCGGAATGAGTTTAACAAGCCGTTGGATGTGCAAGAGTTTGCCAATGAAGTGCCAAGAGGCATGGAGCATCAGATATATGCCATTTCTCTCTCGGCTATTGATCTGGATGCCCAAAGTGAAGCCAATTATCTGGGGCAACTGGCTCAGGCGCTGAGGATCACCCCTCAGGAAGCCAACCAGATTCACGATCAGCTTGGAGCCCCCAAGATCTTTGCATGATAGATATTCCCGAGTAATTTCGGGTTTTTTCGGGGCTAAAGCAGCCCCAAATCTTCCAAAAACGCCTCGACAGCGGGGGATATCTCAGCCAACTTTTCATACAGAGAGCCAAATGCTTTGTCTTCTGCGTACCACTCTTCGATATGTTTGAAAGAGTTGCTTTTCTCTTCTTCGCTCAAGTCAGAGTTTTTGATATGATCTTTGATCTTTTCGAGTTCTTCTATTTTTTTGTTTGACATCTTCTCTCCATTTGTTGGTCTATTTTTTGCTTGTAGCTACTTCGCCGGCATCAACACGCTTGGAGAATTCTGTCTCTTTTCCTTGTGCGAGTAATTTGGCCTGCCCTATCCAGTCGTCCCTTTTGGCGCGACCCGGGAATGAGACTTTGTGATCTATCCACTCAGCCTCTTTTTCGCTCCATGCGGCGATCTGATCGAAGTGGTACACACCGGTATCGTTAAGAAGTTTTTCGATCTTGTCCCCTATCCCTTTGATGCGTTTGAGATTGTCCTTTTTGCCGTCTCTGGGTGCTTTTAGAAGCGTGGAAGGTTTATTGTCATCAGACGGCTGTTCTGTTTTGGCAGCTTTGTCTGTTTTACTTGATGCTTTGGCACTATTGTCGGTGCCTTCTTTTGAATCTGTTGCTTTTTTGGCAGTTGTTTTTTGGGTTTTGGCGCCGCTACTGTCTTTTGTCTTATCGGCAGTATCTTTTGTCTTGGTTTCTTCGGCTTCCTTTTGGGCCGCCTGGGTTGCGCTCTCTTTGGTCTTGGATGATTTTTGGGAGGATTTTTTGTCACTATCCATTAGGCCTTGAGCTTGAGCGCTGATTTTCTCTTCAACCGAGGCAGTTACCTTCTGGTTACTCTCTTTGCCCTTGGCTTTACCGCCACAGTCGTCATCATCCTTGGTGTGCGGATCATCAGGCGTGATCTCTTTGTATGCGTTCTTGGGGCAGTTTGCCTTGCCGAGCAGATAACCTATGATCAAGCCAAGAAGTGCAGCGAGCACAAGACATAGTATGATTTTTGAAGCTATTGCCAACATTTTATTCTCCTATAATATGAAATTCCACGCGGCGGTTCTTCGCCTTGTTTTCAGCCGAATCGTTCGGCGCCACAGGATCGCTTTCTCCATATCCTTTGGCTTTGAGCCGGAAAGGATCTATGCCGTGTTTGATGAGGGCTCTTTTGACACTTTCTACTCTACCCTGAGAGAGCTTGAGATTGGAATCAGTATCGCCGTCACTGTCAGTATATCCGGCAAGCTCCAGTCTGATCCCCTTGTGTCTGGCAAGGATATCACCTATTTTTTGAACTGTTGCCAGCCCCTCCTGCGTGAGCTTAGTGCTTGCTGCCTCAAAAGTGATTTCGGCAGTTTGCAACAGATCCTTGATCTCATTTAGCAACGCCTGTTTCTCTTCGTTGTTAACTACAGGCAAAGCTGCTACAGTAGTATCGTTTGAGTACTTAATGCCCATATTGTTGGCTGCCAAAAGCCTTTCCATCATATTTATGTCATTTTCTGAGCTCACCTCCCCTTTGACGATCATTTTTCCGTTTTCATAGCTTATGGAGCCATTTTTGTATGACTGTGCAAAATGGTGAATGAGCTTCTTGGCAAGCTTGATGGCCAGATCACCCTCAAGCTTATCATCCTGAGTTAAAGAGCCGTTTTTGTATAACAAACCTTCATCATCCAATTTGTTCTGGAGAGCCGAGATCTGGTCAATATCGGCAAAGTTCCCTTCAAGGACAAAAGACGACCCCTCTTTTGTAATAGCAAAGGTTATAGGCTGCTTGTTCTCTATCGCTTTTGGAACAAGACCGCTTTTTGCTTGAACTATTTTATCCTCTTTGACGGTGTCGGCAGGCTTCGGGAGATTGAGCACTTTCGTGTCATTGACATAGTGGATGAGCCCTGCCTTGGCAGCCAAAAGCTTCTCCATTTCAACTTTCTCTTCTTCGGAAGACACCTCTCCGCTTATTTCAAATGTTTTGTCTTTGTATCTGATAAGACCGTTTTGATAATATTTCAAAAACAAAGGAGCGACGATCTTGGCAAGTGCGATAGCACCCTCCCTGTCATCAAGGCTTCCATCCTGCATCACTACGCCGCTTTTGTAAGAGATACCATCTTTGTCAAATGCCCCCTTTAGAGAGTGCACCTGCAAAATATCTCTAAGCGAGCCCTCCAAGGATACTGTGCGGCTTTGTTTGACTATTGTAAAGCTCACCGGACCTTTGTCGGCGTCTATGTTATCAGGTATTCCGTCCTTGTCTCTGTCAGCAGGTATACTTTGGGCATCAAGCGGATCGGTTCCTTCTGCCTTTTCAAGACCGTTGACGTAACCGTCCCCGTCAGAATCGTTATCAGGATTGGTGTTTTCGGCATCATATTGATCCGCTACGCCATCCAGGTCACTATCATCAAGAGCAGATTCCAGAGCATCTATGATGCCGTCTCCGTCAGTATCGGTCTTGATGCCCTCCTCCCCGTCTATTTTGCCGTCACCGTCGGTGTCTGACAGTGTTGGATTGAGGCCGAGCTTTTTCTCCATGAGATTGGCTATCCCGTCCCCGTCAATATCCTCGGGAGTTTTTTTTAATTTTCCCAAGTCAAAACTACTTGCTGTCGCTGCTATATTGCCTATAGCGGCTTTGTCGCTGCTTAGAGACGGATCGTTCATATGCGTCCAGGTGCATATGATGATCAACAGCGCAAGCAGGCAGAGCAAGAACCCGGTATTGCTACATCTGTTCGCCACATCTTCTCCTTTCTGAAAGATTACATATCTATTTTATTCAAAAAAGTTTAAATAAACTCAAGAATAGATACATTTTTGCTATAATTATCTAAAAAAGCGGGAAAAATGAAAAAAGAAGACTATATAGCACTATTCATAGACTGTGATAACATATCTTACAGGGCTATCGACGGGATTATCAGTGAACTGAGCAAATATGGAGTGGTAAATATCCGTCAGGCCTATGGCAACTGGACCAAAGAGAATCTAAAGAACTGGGAGGAGAAGCTCCTTGAATATGCCATAAAGCCCATACAGCAGTTTGACTATACCAAAAACAAAAACGCTACCGATATACTGATGACCATAGATGCCATAGACCTGCTCCATACCAAGCAGATAGACGCTTTTGCTTTTGCTACCAGTGACAGTGATTTCACTCCTGTGGTGATGAGAGTACTGGCTGAGGGAATCAAGGTATTTGGATTTGGGGAGAAGAAAACACCCAAGCCCTTCATGGCAGCATGCTCACAGTTTATTTTCACTGAAAAACTGATGCCAAGAGATGAGAGTAAATCTTTGACCGATGCCCAGAGTCAACCCTCCACACCTCCGCGCAAAAGCGGTAAGGAGATGAGGGGAGATACGTGGCTGGTCAATCTGCTCAGAGATGCGGTCGATCAGACGATGGATGAGTACGGCTGGGCGCAGCTGAGTGATGTAGGCAACTATATAGGCAATAGATCCTCTTTCTCGCCTGTGAATTTCGGATACAAAAAACTCAGCAGTCTCATCAAGGAGATCGATCTTTTTGATATCCATATGGATGAAGAGACCAAGCAGATGAGTATCAGGGATAAAAGATGGGCGAATAATTAGCCCCTTTTTTGTATAATTGCGCAAAACTTTTAAGGACATATCATGGGTAGAGCGTTTGAATATCGCAAAGCAGCCAAAATGAAAAGATGGGGAACAATGTCGAGACTTTTTCCCAAACTTGGCAAAATGATAACGATGGCGGCCAAGGAGGGAGGCTCTCCCGATCCTGATATGAATGCCAAACTCCGCACAGCTATACTCAATGCCAAAGCCCAAAACATGCCCAAGGACAACATCGAAGCAGCTATCAAACGGGCATTCAACAAGGATGCGGCCGATATCAAAGAAGTCACATACGACGTCAAGGCACCTCACGGAGTACAGATGATAGTCGAATGCGCCACAGACAATAATACACGTACGGTGGCCAATGTCAGAGCGATACTCAATCGCAACAACGCCGAGATGCTGACATCCGGATCGTTGGGTTTTATGTTCACAAGAAAAGCTGTATTTGTGATAGATAAGACAGAGGATATTGATGTAGAAGAGCTGGAGCTTGACCTGATCGACTATGGGCTTGAGGAGATCGAGGAAGATGTGGAGCCCCAGGAGAATGGCGAGGACAAGTCGATTCTGCGCATATATGCTGATTTTACTTCATTTGGAGAGATGAGCAAGGCTTTTGAAGAACGCGGCATAGAGCCCAAGAAGTCTACTCTGGAGTATATCGCCAATACCCCTATAGAATTACCCGAAGACCAGATAGAAGAGATAGAAACACTTATCGAAAAACTCGAAGAGGACGATGATGTGCAGGCGGTTTATACTAATTTGGCATAGACACAGATAAACACCAGCCTGTCTCCAAGCTTCAGCCTCAAAACGCAATCAATCCCAAAGATCGTCTACACCATGATGGATAAAGCCTCCAAAGGGGATTTCTAAGCAGCATCAGACTGCGCAGCTGCAAACGCCTCATAGTCTCCTTCAAAGTCTATGATAGTGCCGCCCTCCTCTATCTTGATGATGCGGTTGGCAAAGGCGTCTATCAGTTCGCGGTCATGGGTGACGCATATGACCCCGCCCTGATAGGCATGTAATGCTTCGCCAAGTGCCACGATTGCCTCAAGATCGAGATGATTATCAGGCTCATCAAGTACAAGGAAATTAGCCGCATCCATCATCATTTTGGAGAGCATTATTCTGTGCTTTTCGCCACCCGAACAAGCCCCCACTTCTTTTTCCTGCTCGTCACCGCTAAATAGCATCCGACCCAGACATTTGCGAATCTCATCTATATGCCAGTCCTTGTCAAACCCCTGTATCCAGCTATAGAGCTTCTGGTCACCCTGCACTATATCAGTAGTGTTTTGAGGAAAGTATGTATGGTGTATAGTCTGGCCCCACTTGAAGCTGCCGTTATCAGGCTGAAGCTTGCCCATCAGGATCTCAAGCAGAGTGGTTTTGCCCACTCCATTGCCCCCTATCACAGCCACCTTGTCGCCAGGGTTGAGCTTGAAAGTCATCCCCTCAAACACCTTGTGGTCACCGTAGCTCTTGGAGAGGTCATGCACTTCAAGTACTTCATTGCCGATCTCTCTGTTGGGCTTGAAGACTATAGAAGGATCGCGCCGGCTAGAGAGTTTGATCTCCTCAATATCCAGTTTTTCAAGTTGCTTTTGTCGGCTGGTGGCCTGCTTGGCTTTGGAGGCATTAGCTGAAAAGCGGGCGATGAATTTCTCAAGTTCCTCTTTTTCTTTGAGCTTTTTGCTTCTCTCCATCTCTGCCTGTTTGGCCATCAGGTTGGCAGCTATGTACCATTCGTCATAGTTTCCGGTAAATTCTCGGATGGTCTGAAAATCCAGATCAAGGATATGCGTCACTACCGCATTGAGAAAGTGCCTGTCGTGAGAGATCACTACCAGTACACCCTCATGGCGTTTGAGCTCATTCTCCAGCCAGCTTATAGTCTCCATGTCAAGGTTGTTGGTAGGCTCATCGAGCAGCAGAATATCAGGCTTGAGGAAAAGCACCTGAGCCAATAAAATCTTGAATTTGTCCCCGCCTGTAAGTGAGCTCATCAGATCATCGTGCTGTGATACGGGAAAACCAAGAGATGTAAGCAGCTTCTCAATGTGCACATCTGACTCGTAGGTGGGATCCTCATCGGCACATATCATCTCCAGCTCTGCTAAGCGGTTGTTGACCGCATCATCCTCGAAATCCCCTTCCATGTAGAGTTTTTCTTTCTCTTTTTGTGCATCATATAGCCTCTTGTTGCCGTACAGTACCGCATCTTTGAGGGTAAAGTCTTCGAATGCATACTGGTTTTGCCCCAGCATCCCCAGTTTGGCTCCGGGTTGGATCTGTACTTCACCTTCACTTGGCTCAATCTCTCCGGCAAGAATCTTCATAAATGTCGATTTGCCTGCACCGTTGGCGCCTATGAGCCCATACCTTTTGCCCTTATCAAGTGTGATATTTATCTTGTCAAATAGCACCCTTTTGCCGTAGCGCTGCGTGAGATTTACGGTTCCGATCATGGGAACTCCTTGTAAGTTGGTCTTGTGGCATAAATATCGATGCGATTTTAGCGAAATGTTCTGAAAGTGGATGTGTGATTTGACAAACTTGATGAGATGGTAGCTGCTAAGATCACAGATCTACAAAATGGCAACTTCGCCAAAAACAAACACCTCAAGGGCAAACAAAGGCAAATACAGGAAAGAGGCGTATCGAGATTTTACATAAAGGTTAATGACAAAAAATTATGTCATAATTCGCCATCTCAATACAAAGTAAAACAATGGCAACTGTACAAATCACAGGACAGAACTTCAATGATATAGTGACCCAAAATGATATTGTTATACTTGATTTTTGGGCTGAGTGGTGCGCACCCTGCAAATCTTTTGCGCCTATTTTTGAAAAAGCATCTGAGCAGTATGACGATGTGGTATTTGGCAAGGTAAATACCGAAGAGGAGCAGGAGCTTGCAGCTTATTTCCAGGTGCGCTCTATCCCTACTACTATTATTTTCAGAGAGCAAATAGCCGTGTTTATGCAGCCTGGCCTGCTTCCTGAGGAGGCTTTGCACGATATACTCCGTCAGGTCAAAGAGCTCGATATGGATCAGGTGCGCAAAGAGATAGAGGAGCAAGAGTCAAGCCAGCAATCATGAAATACCCATCCTTTTATGATGAAGCTGAAAAGATCAGACTTTATGATCCGTTATCAGAAGTACTTGGCAGTCTGTATGACGGGATAGTTGAGGTCAAATATATCGATATAGTTAAATTTGCAGGGCACTCCTGCCCTACGGTGGCGGGAGCCTATCTAATGGCTCAAAAGGCTCTTGAGACTCTGTATCGGGATTCTCTGCCTGTTAGAGGCGAGATCAAAGTGGAATTTGGAGACGATGAGAGCGACGGTGTAGCAGGTGTAATAGCCAATGTTATTAGCAATATCACCGGAGCGACGGAAAAAAGCGGCTTCAAAGGATTGGGCGGCAAGTACGCAAGACACTCACTCATGAGTTTCAATGCCGACATAGACTCAAGTGCCAGATTTACCAGAATTGACAGCGGAGCAAGCGTTGATGTGTACTACAACACCAGGGCTGTCCCTCCAGCTTCTGGCATGAAAACACTCATGGCAAAAGTCCTTGAGGGGAGCGCTGATCATGAAGAGAGAGAAGAGTTTGGCAGACTATGGCAAAAAAGAGTCGAAGAGATATTGTGTCATACCGACAGGTATCCCGATCTGATCAAAATTCTCTGACCCTCCAGGATCGTGTTTATGGCAGCAACCCCTCATCAGAAAAGCTGTAATATCCATCTCGTGTCAATATCACATGATTGAGTAGCTCTATGCCGACGAGTTTGGCGACTTCTTGGAGGCGGTAGGTGATCTGGATGTCGGATCGGCTGGCTTCGAGTGTTCCTGACGGATGGTTGCGCGCGATGATAATACCTGCGGCCCGATCAGCGATGGCATCGGCGAAGACCTCTCTGGGTGGACAAGCGACTAATTAGTGTGCCTATGAAGACAGTGCGGGTATTGATGGTGTGTGAGGGCCCATAGTCTTTTTTGTATCTTTCTTATTGCCGGTATAATAGTATTGTCCGCGTATTTCAAGATGTAGTGTATGCCATTTTTGTGCCTTTTTTCGGTAAAGATTGATATCAATAAATTGTAAATTGTCTGCATTATCCATACGGTATCTACTGTTTGTTTGGAGTTATTATAAGACTATTGGGAATGGAGAGGTAAAAATATGTCAGATTGTCATATTTTAAGTTGGAAGAAGCTCCCTGTC
Organism: uncultured Campylobacterales bacterium; assembly: GCA_964520575.1. Classification (GTDB taxonomy): domain Bacteria; phylum Campylobacterota; class Campylobacteria; order Campylobacterales; family Sulfurovaceae; genus S017-3. The sequence goes on from CAZFNK010000023.1 coordinate 10,876, forward strand.
TATAGATCCAAGTGATGAACCATAGGTATAGAACTCTGATACCTGAGCTCTAATACCCTGGCGCATCTACTATGCCGCCCTGGCATCGGGAGTGGGTACGGGATCCTGCAAGGAGTCTCTCTGAGAGTTTGGGTGAATTGCCGCCCAGGTGAAGCCATATCTCGCTGATAAGCCCGCGCTCACATCGCAGATCAAGCCTATCCCCTGTCCCCTTGCCAAAGTCTTTCTCAAGCGCGCTTCTTAGCTCTTTGAGACTTATGCGCTTGCCGATTCGGGAGTGCAGGAGCCGGCCTACTGATCCTTCTGAGATCTTGCGGGTCCACCTGATGGCATCTGCGTAGTAGTGCTCGGCATCCGTGCCGTAACAGGTGCCATGCTTGATCCATTCGTGCCTGTGGAGTGCCGATGAGACGCCGGGCATCACGCTTCGCAGAGCCGAGGCAGTTTGCGGGGTGAGCTTGGGTTCAGGAAGTGCTCTCCATTGGTGGTGCTTGTCTTTGGCTACTATCTTGCGCGGAACCTGGCAGTAGCTTTTGGATCTGGGTTGTGGCCATAGACCGTGCAGGCCAAGAAGGCTTTTGTGCTCTTGGGTAAGGATCTTGCACTCTTTGGTATGGCGGTGGCTCTGACAGAATGTGTTTTGCCAGCTGAGTATCAGCAGATCCTGCCTGCGGGCAGTGGTCACAGTATGTGGATTTGGCTTGCGTGTCTTGGCATGCTTTTTGGATAGATGATTGCTTTTGGGCTGATCAAAGCAGCTGCTATCGACCCATCTGGTAGCTGGAGATTGGCCGGGTACTTTGACCAAAAACTGCCCCTTGTGACGCTTGAGTATGGTATAGGCGGTATGGGTATCAAGGACTACATGGTGAGTGTTTGCGCTGTGTTTGAGGTTGTTGTATGCCTCGCATGAGCGTGTTGGTACAGCATTAAAGCGGGCAAAGGAGAGGCTTGAGACGATAAGAGTTGATATAAAAAATCTGAACATTATTTGAGTTTCCGGGGACATTTGGATTTATCGACTTCTACAAGTAAAATCTCCTCTTTGTCAGTTTTGTTGATATATCTGTATGTAATGTCTATATCTGCCTGCAAGAACCTCTCAGCAGAGGTGCAGATGCCAAGGAAGATACGGGGAGCCATCTTGGTGCCCTCCTTGCGCAGAGTATCATTGCTCTTAGGTCCTGCGTCTACTTCAAAGGTGTATATCAGTCTGGTGCCATTGGAATCTATGGCGGTGAACCTGGTATATTTGTCCACCTCTTGAGGGAGTGTTTTTCTAAGTCCTTCGACAGCCTTTTTGACTACATTGAGGTTTTGTTCTCTCATTTTATCAACGCTCAGATCACCGCTTGTTTGTATCTGGGGAGTGAATTTTTTAAGTGTATCAGCTTCCAGCCAGAGAGCAAGCACAGCCCCAACACCCAAAAATATTATCGCTTTTTTCATATCTAATCCTTGAACTTGAAAAAGTTTGGAGTATTATGCAACAAAAAGGATAACGGTTCAATGATTTTGGAAAATTATCTTGTTGGTACCGTCATCATCTAAATATTTCAGTGAGGATTTGGAGGCAAGAGCTTGGAGAGTGACAGGAGTAAAAAATCCAATATGCGTAGGATCAAGCCGATAATACCACTCCAGAAACTCGCCTCTGCCTTTGGGATGAAATTGCGTCTGGAGCGCAAGATATCCATCAGTTGCCAGCAGCCCGGCCAGATGGTGCATCATACCAAGAGGATCGCTCAGGTGCTCGAATACCTCTGTAGATACTATCAGGTCATACCGATATCTTGCATAAGAAATATCGGGATGGTATATGGGATCATAATGCACTGTACCAAACCCGGCTTTTGATAGCATCTGTGATAGCAGATCGGAAGCTCCGCTACCAAAATCAAGAGCCCTCCCCCCTTTGCCGACTTTTGGCAGAACAAAATCAAGAAATCTATCAAAATATTTCCTGTAGCCCTCATTGTCAGGATCGTTCTCGTGCAGATCATAGCGCTTTTTTTGCTCATCGAGACTTTGATGATGGGAGGGGTCTTTAAATATATAGTCGCAAACTCGACAGTAATGATAAGCAATAGAGAGTTTGAAATCCCAGAAATTATCGGTTTTGTTGTCACATATGGGGCAATTCATAAGAAATTATACACATTTAAGGTTTGAGAGTAATAAACCCGCTACAATGACAGTGATGAAAGATGAGGTGTGAAATCATCTTTTGTGTGTACCGTGTGTTTTTACTCCGTTAGACCGAAAGACTCTCCCTGTTTTGATTCAACATAAATTCAATAATGCGCCAGTTAGCTGGTGCGGCAACACAAAGGCATAACAAATGGCAGAACTGCAAAATGGAACCGTAAAATGGTTCAACGACGAAAAAGGCTACGGATTTATCCAACCAGACAACGGAGACAGCGATGTCTTCGTACACTTCAGACAGGTTAACAACCCTGAAGGCGGTCGCGTATCGCTGCATGACGGGCAGAAAGTGACATTTGAAGTAGGAGAAGGCCAAAAGGGCCCTCAGGCTGAGAATGTAACAGCTCTCTAAACCACTCCCCTTCGCGGGCGTTGCGCCCGCACTTTCTGCAAAATTATCTTATTTGCAATCTAATTCTCTAAAATATCCACTTGACAATCATTTAATGGGTTCAAACTTGTCGGCAAGTGCAACTTTGGCACTTATGTCAATTCCTTGAGTTTTTGTTTTAGTTCATCCATACTTCTGATCACTTCTGTATCGTTACCATGATCAGTAAAACCCCAATCTACCATCAGATAATCAATCCCCGCAGCCACAGCCGCATCCCTGTCTCTGGGCCCGTCACCCACAAATAAGGCTTCCTCTGTACCGACATTTAGATCTTTGAGTATCCTGTAGAGCATCACAGGGGACGGCTTGCCCTCTTCCACATCATCGGCACAAACAACATCATCAAAGAGATCCTCTATCCCAAAGTGTCTGAGGGATTCAACTGTAGAGTTATGATAGGCATTGGTGGCCAATGCCGTCAAAATACTCTTTTTGCGAAGCCATTGCAGTAGCTCTTTGGCTCCTTCATAAAGTCTCAGCTCTTTGTAATGATTTGCGCTGTAATACTCAGAAAAGAGCTTTTCGTGGATTGGCTCGAGTCTATCTATATCGTAGAAGAATTTTGCCGGATCGATGCTATGGTCGTTGACTTTGGAAATAATCCGCTCATGATCCATGGGTTCAAGTCCAAGGTTGGATCTAACATAATTGATAGCGTTGGATATAGTAGCCGAGCTGTCTATCAGTGTGCCGTCCATGTCAAAAATAACGAGCTTTTTGGGCTTATGCATCTGATAGGTCTTGGTCCTGGGAGATTTTGATCTGGCGCAGTGAGCCGATGGTTTGCCCGAAACGCACTTTTTGGCCGATATTGACATTGTAGTGTATGGAGTTTATCTGGCTTATCATCACTATAGTAGAACCCATCTCAAACCAGCCGAAAAGCTCACCCTTTTTAAGCAATTTTGGTTCATCGTATTTGTAATGCTGCCTGGCTCTGCTCGAAGCGTTTGTTTGCACTCTTGGCTCAAAAGTCACTACCATTCTGCCAACATTGAGTGCCCCGACAAGGATAATATAGTGTTTGGCGCCGCAGGTATCGCTGCACTCTACAACCACCCTTTCGTTTTCCAAAAATAGATTGGGTTTGTTCCTTAGTAGTGGCATATTGACCGGATATAGCTTGCCGGGGATATGGGTAAGACTGTGAACTTTGAGATCAAAAGGGATATGATACCTGTGATAGTCACTCGGTGAGAGGTAAAGATTGATATATGCGCCCCCTTCAAGTACACTTAGATCAGACGAATAATATGAACCCAGCAAAGCTGCCGTATCATAACTCATCCCTTTGATTTGATGAGCCTGACCCTGGTGGATATATCCAGCCTCGCTCACAAGAGCATCGCATGGAGAGATCACTGCCTTCGGATCAGGGTCAAATGTGCGCCCAAGCACGAGCGCTCTGGTAAAAAGCTTGCTCAATGAAGTATAACTCTGCACATCTTCAAACTCACTCATATCGAGCCTCATCAGCTTGATATAGCTTTGGTTGATCGCTTTTTGCAGAGGACGCGGAAACTGTTTGTCAGCAAAGCGTCCAAAGATATGCGAAAGTGCGGAAGTGTAGTGTCTAAACATTTTTTCTCTTCTTGTAATACTCCAAAGCTTCTTCCATCAGACTGATATGGTAATCCTCCTGATTATTGATGAAATCAAAGAAGCCCGCAAGATCTTTACTTTCTCTCGCAACAGCATTGGATAGATCGAGGCATTGCTGTTTGGCTGCCATCTCTTCTTCGATTCCCTCTTTGAGGAATTCGCCCAGATCTTCTCTTTGGTAGAGGCTCTTGTGTATGACCCGAGGTACTCCAAGTATCCCCATCTGGGCCATCATCTCCCCAAAACTTCGTAGATGGAAAAAACTCTCATCTACCATTATCTGGAATATGCGGTTAAGAAAAGCATCGTCGCTGTGGGCCTGAAAGTAGTTGTATATCATGATCAGTTCATACTCTTTGTAACTCTCCTCAAACAAAAAGAGCGTCAGCGCATCGGTGGCTTCCTTGGTGAGACTGAGATGATTGATAGTGCGAGACATATCAAAAGCACTCACCGGCTCATCTTCCATGTGTATCAAAGTGTGTTCTATATACTTGATGTCAGATGCGATCCTTTTGGCAAGAGCTTTGTCTGGACAGCTGATAAGCTGCAAGTCTATTTCACTGAGTCTGGAAGTTATGTTGTGCAGTATCTCTCTGAGGCGACCCACTTTGATAGGTATGGTATCCCTGTCATAATCATAAGACTCCCCCTGTCTGATGAGTTCATGCTCTATCCAGGTAAGATGGCGCCAAAGAATGCCGGAAAATTCATACAGCTTCTGGCGGTTTTGTGTCTTGCTCATAAAGGCCGCCATAAGTGTCTCAAGCCAAACTTCGTGCGTTTTGATCAGTAGTGTTTTCATTGCTCTTCCTCCGGTATTGTGCAGTTATTCTCTATTTTGTATGAGATAGTGCCGTGCTCGGGATCTTCTTTTTTGGCATTGTATGTATCCATAGCTGCCCTAAGGGATACCGCTACCATTTCCGAGCAGGCCGCTTCTTCGGGGGGCACCCCGTCAAGCATACCCAAAGTAGCGGCAATGAGCTGATCCCCCATCTGAAAATCTATCCCCTTGGCCTCACCGGTGATGATAGAGCCCGCTACTACTGTCGTCATGCAGCCGATAGCCTGAAATTTTATATCATCTATCACCGGATTGCCATCTTCATCTTTGATGCGTAGATAGGTGATCACCTTCTCACCGTTTTCGGGATTTTCCCCTATACCTATGGCATCGGGATTATCCATACTGCCGTAGTTTCTGGGATTGGTCATATGAGCTATAATCTCTTCGTCAAGCTGCGTCATTTTAGCTTTGCCTTGTGTTGAAATACGCAATTATACCCAAAAGAGGATTGCTTGCTGATAATTGGTATCATTAAACAGCTTTTTAGCCAAAGGGAGTATAATTCTCATCCTGTTTCGCATACTTTTTGCGGCTGTGGCGGAATTGGTAGACGCGCTAGATTCAGGTTCTAGTGGGCGCAAGCCCGTGGAGGTTCAAGTCCTCTCAGCCGCACCACTGTTTCCCCTTAAATTCTCATTTGATAAACAAACTAAATAGAGTTTTTAATCCTTATATACATCTGAGGACTATATAATTATAAAAAAGCAAAAACAATGAATGAATCCTGCCCAATATCCCATAATATAGTCAACAGCCGCATTATCAGACTCGTGGCATTTCAGGTGCTTGTGTTGGGGTTGCTGTATCTGCTGAGCGGTTATGGTATATTTGTATATATCCTGCTTTTTGATTTTGTTATCCGTTTTTTCAGGATAAAAAACTTCAGTCCTCTGCTCTGCTTTGCCAATCTTGCCAGCCATGTGATGGGGATAAAGCCGCGTATGTGTGACGAGGCTCCCAAGCGTTTTGCTCTGATACTTGGAATGGGCATGCTGGCAGCTATAGTATCGCTGAATTTGCTCTCTTTAGTATTTGCGGCGAAGATCCTTATGTTTGTTTTGGTTGCTTTTGCTTCTATGGAGGCTTTTTTTGACTTTTGTATAGGGTGCAAGATATACCGGTATGTTTCTCTTATGATGTGATGAATACAATGTGTTAATTTGCAGTAATCCTACTGTGCTACAATGAAAACATGATAAATAAAATATTTTTGATCACTGTTTCGCTTGCATTGTCTCTCTACGCCGGCTACTCATTCAAGCCCTCCGCCAGGCCGCACAGCAGGCTTGATGGGATGAAGTTCCATAAAGTTGCCGATATGAGAAACATACCGCAGGATCCGGCGTGGTATGCCAAGCAGGCCAAGCCAATGAGCAGATCCGAGCAGACACGATATGATCACATATACAACAAGCTTTATTTTCGCCCGTGGAGTATGGATAGTTTTGGCGAGCCCGTGCAGGAGATGGAGTGGGCGTTTAGGATGGTGCAGCGCAAACCTGTATATGATGACCGAGGCAGGCAGGTAGCTCAAAAAGCATGGCAATGGTGGGTTAAAAACTCCAATTTCTCCGCTATTGATACCGTCAAAGGCAAGGCAATAAGCATACGCCATGCCAATCTCAGAGCATTGCCCACAATGACAGCTGCATACAGGGATCCGTGGAAAAACACAGAAGGGTATCCGTTTGACTACAATCAAAACTCCGCTCTCTATCCCAATACACCCCTTTACATATCTCATTATTCACTTGATCGCAAGTGGGCGTATGTACACTCTCCTGATGCTTACGGATGGGTGAGAGTCAGAGATATTGCTTTGGCTGATAAAGCTTTCAGACGTCTTTTTCAAACAGGCAGATATGCTATGGCCCTCAGAGACAATATCAAACTCTACAAAAACGGTCGGTTTGTTACATGGATCAAATTAGGTACTCTTTTTCCGATCTCTCATAATGGCAAATCTCTGCTGCTTGCTGTCAAAGGTGTTGACGGCAAAGCGCATGCAAAAGCCATACCCAGGCCCAAAAGCACTCTTATAGCCCAAAAGCCCATATCCTTCACCGCGGCCAATATTACTTACATAGCACGCCAACTCAAAAAAGATCCTTACGGCTGGGGTGGCAAGGACTATGGCAGGGACTGTTCTGCTACTACTAAAGACTTTTTCGGTCCGTTTGGGATATTCCTCCATCGCAACTCCTCCGATCAGGCCAGGGACGGCAAAGAGGTGATAAATATCAAAACCCTAAAAGGCAGGGCCAAAAAAGACGCTATACTTGCCAAAGCCAAACCTTTTAGATCATTGCTATATGTGCCTGGCCATATAGGGATATATATAGGCAGCTACAAAGGAGAGCCTGTGATGATGCATACTTACTGGGGCATCAGACAGAAGGATTTTAGCAAATATACACTTTCGCATACAATCATCACTACCATAGAGCCTGGCAAAGAGCTGCCCAATATCAGAAAAAAGAGCATGATGTCCAATACGCTGCAAAAGATAATTAATTTTTAAGATTTTATGCTATCATTGGCATAACAAATCAAGGAGTAATATTTTTGGAATCACAACCTCCGTCGAGTCAGCCGACTCATCATTCACCTGTTTTTCTACTCATAAGCGAATACGGCGATATATTTTTTGGAGCCGTTTTTGGTATATTGGCTTATTATTTTCACGCTATAGGAAGCATGAACCTCTCAGTCGTAAGTGCTGCCATAGCTATAGGCGCATTTTCTATCACTGTATCGGAGATAGCAGAGATATTGGCTGAGCGCCTTGAGGAGCCTTATGCAAGCTTTGTACTGACTTTCTCGGCTGTTGCTGTGGAGATCATACTGCTTTTTATGATAGTTCTTGAGGCTGCACACAATCCCAGTGCGCTTGATACTGTCAAAGGCGGTATCATATCCGCAGTGATTGTGGATATGAATGTACTGCTGGGACTGGCGGTATTTATAGGCGGACTCAGCTACAAAGAGCAGGAACACAACGAAGATACGTCAAGCACATATACGACCATTTTGTTGGTGGCATCCTCTGCGCTACTTGTGCCAAGTATCATAAACTACGCAGATGAGAGTAATGCGCTGCAAAGTGCATCCATAGCCATAGCCATAGCTTTGGTGATCTTTTATATCTCGATATTCATATTTCAGACACGCACCCATTCACACTTTTTCAAAGCTACGGCAAAGAGCAGGCTTTTCAGGATAAAGAAACATAGACATGAAGATGAAGAGGAAGATGAGGAAGAGTATATATTTGACAAGCTTGGAAATATATGGAATTTCATAGCTATTTTTGTTTTTATCTTCATTATAGGAGTTCTGGCTGAAGTCTTTGCGACTGATGGGATGAAGATAGCCGGCGAACTTGGGATATCAAGCGGACTTGCCGGTTTGATCATCGCTATCATCGCCGTCTCTCCCGAGATACTTACAGCCATTAAGGCTGCCAGAGATGACGAGATACAAAGAGTGGTCAATATAGCCATGGGAGCATCCACGGTATCGATCATGCTTACTGTTCCTATCCTGATGGCACTTGCTTATATCAACGGCATACACCTGTCGCTTGATTTCAATGCATTTCAGATAGGCGCACTCATTTTGACAATTATACTGGCATGGAAAACTACTGATGACGGGGAGACAAATTATTTCGAGGGGATCTCGCACCTGATGTTTTTTGTATCATATGCAATTATTGCAACCTTGCATCATTAAGAAGGACGGCAATATCGTATGTGTCTATTGTGATACAATATGAGCAAAATCTACAAAGGTGGCATTATGAAAATCGCAGTAGCTCTTACGGGCGCAAGCGGAGTAGAATTGGGCATAAAATTTGTCGAATGGCTGCCCAAAAATATTGAAGCTCATGTGGTGGCTTCCGGCAACGCATTGGTGGTGGAATCTTTTGAGACGCAGAAAAACATCATAATTCATCACAATGAGGACATAGCTGCATCTATCTCAAGCGGCTCATTCGGGGTGGATGCTACAGCTGTCATCCCGTGCTCTATGAATACACTTGCCAAAATAGCCTGCGGGATAGCCGACAATCTCCCTACTCGTATAGCAGCTGTCGCTCTCAAGGAACTCAAGCCTCTTTTGCTGGCTCCAAGAGAACTCCCATTCTCCGCTATAGCGCTTGAGAACATGCAAAAGTTGGCAGCTCTTGGGGTACATATCGCCCCGCCTGTGATGGGGTATTACGCCGACCATGCCACTACGGAGGATATGGAGCGTTTCATAGTGGGCAAATGGTACGACCTGTTGGGGATAAAGCATGAGCTATTTCGCCGCTGGAACGGAGAAAGAGTGAAGAGTTAATAATGAATAGTGAATAGTTGTGGTATGCTTTCTTTTCTGAAAGCTGTTTTTAGAAGGTAAA
>CAZFNK010000024.1:0-12644 GCA_964520575.1 uncultured Campylobacterales bacterium
GGATCACCTTGGCTTTTTGTACTGCTCCTTTTTTCTTCTGGAGTGTGATAGTGATGGTGTTGTCTTTTTGTTCAGCTTTTACCGAACCTTCATCAGCATCAGGCGGGAGCGTAAAGCTCTGAGTTGAGCTGCTGTTGGCATAACTGATGATCTTGCCGTATCGACCTTTGCTTTTTTCTTCTTTTTTGTTCATAGTTGTTGTGATGGTGATCATGCCGTTTTCGGATGTGATGTTGACCTTGGAGTTTTTCAGGTCATTTACCCTGATTTTGAGTTCATAATGATCCCCTTTGTCTACAAAACCTGAGCTCAAAACCCCTGATGAGTGTACCAGTATAGGTGTTTGCATCAGGGCCGGTGTCTGGAAGTTTTGCTCAAAATTTCTGAACATCTCATCCATCTGCCTTTGCATCTGTCTCATTTGACGCATCTGCATCTCAAATATCTTGTCGATATTGGCGAATGGATCATTTATGCTCGCTGCATTTTGTGTCCGGCTTGCGACGTTGGAAGTTTGTGTTACCTGTACCGCGGCAAATCCAAGTGCCCCTGCCAGTACGGTCAATGAGATGTATTTGGCGATATTTTTCATATTTGACTCCTTGCTACTTATTGAGGTCGGACCCGCGTGAGATTCATTTACTCCATCTAATCGATGGGTAGACAAATCATCTGAGGTCAGATCCATAGTGGAATGATAAAAACAGAAGTTTAACCGAAGTAAAATAGAGGATTCAGTCGGCGTGGCGGCTGAGTTTTTGGGTAAAAACAAGTCCTATGCCCATCATTGCAAGGGTAAAAAGATAGAGGATATTGTAGCTTGAATATTCGAGTACAACACCCCCTATGATAGAGAAAAACAGTCCAAGGGATACGATAGTGGACTGTATGGCTACATAAGTGGGGCGTTTGTCCTCTGGAGCTATCTCAAGCACCAGATTCATATCGGCATTGCGGAAGCCGTCCTGTCCGATCCCAAAGAGGAAAAATATCAGCGCATAACTCCAGGCATCATCTGCAAAAAATGCTACAACAAATGCTGAAAACATAAAGACATAAGCTACTTGCAGCATTCGCACATAGTGGCTGCCAAATCTACGCCATAAGAAAAAGTTGCCTACTACACTGCCTATCATCTGCACAGTAATAAAGCCACCCAGCAACCATCCGCTGAGCTCAATGGTCTGTTTGGCCTGTATGATGACAAAAGGCATAGAGATGAGGTATGAGTATGCCAGCAGGGAAGCTGCGATTTGCAGTTGGAGTCTTTTATCATTTGCAAGTATGCCAACAGCGTTTTTAAGAAATGCAAGAAAGCTATCTTCTCTTTGTGAAACTTTAGCTTTGGGGGGCTCATCTATAGTGGCAAATGTGCTTAGTCCTATCGCCATGATGGCGCCACTGATCATGAAGAGATATGCGTAGCTTTGGGGTGCTTCGAATCTGCTGAGTACCCATCCTGTTACTCCGCCGCTTATAATAGCTCCAATCGCTGAAAAAAGCTGTCTGTTGGCCATCGTGCGGCCTCTTTCTTCTTTGGTGAATACTTTGGCAATGATTTCCTTGAAATATATCCCGCCAAAGCCGGCAGAAAATGAGAACAAAAACAACCCTATACCTATCAGCAGCAGAGTCAGAGCTTTGTTGCTATCGCCTATGAAGTATATTACTACCCCTATCAAAAACCAGGACAAAAAACGGAAGAAAAACACCAGCCTCATAAACGGCATGACACGGCGGTAGCTTTGGGCATAAAAGGCAGCAATGAGCTGTACAACGATCGCTCCGCCTCTCAGAAGCGAAGCATAAAGCCCCACAAGCATCAGGTTGGAGCTGAAGTGGTGTACTATCAGAGGCAGTACGGTACTGGGCTCGGCAACCGTCACGCCGGCAGTGAGAAAAAATCCGTGGATTGAGTTTTTGAGATTGTTTATTTTATATGACAATTATTTTTTCCGGTTCTCTTTTTCCTCGATACCGCTGGTGCCAAACCGGCTGGCGAGTTCCTGCTTGACGCGATCGGGCGTGATGTCGCGGCTTGCAAGACCGACCAAAGCGTGATACAAGAGATCAGCCGCTTCGTAGATTACCTGCTCGTCATTTTCGTTATCGATAGCAGTGGCCAGCTCGTCAGCTTCTTCGCGAATCTTTGATCGGAGTAGACCAGGATTATCAAGGAGTTTTTTAGTCCATGATTTTTGCTCAGGTGCGGCATTTTTGCGCTTCAGAATAGTGTGGTAGAGGGTATCTACTATACCATAAATCGCGCTGGTATCGACTTCCTGCTTAAGTATCTCTTTGTTTTGCAAAGTAGAGGTAAAAAAGCAGCTGCGCCGTCCAGTGTGGCAAGCTACTCCATTTTGTTTGACCTTGAGAAGTACGGTATCCCCGTCACAATCAATGATCACATCGACAATTTCTTGAGTGTGTCCAGAGCTCTCACCCTTTTTCCATAGTCTTTGGCGAGAGCGGCTGAAGTAGTGGGCATAGCCTGTAGAGAGTGTAAGCTCATAGGCCTCTTTATTCATATATGCTAGCATTAGCATCTCGCCGTTTTCGGCATCCTGCGCGATAGCAGGGATGAGGGGGGTTTTGTTCCAATCGATTGTCATGATAATTTCTCCGAAATTACCAGTGTTCAGCGTTTAGTGTTCAGCGTTCAGATATTGCGGGCAAAGCCCGCTCACTACTCACTACTCACTACTCACTACTCACTGTTTTATTGTTGTACTGCCGTGGCTTTTTGGGCTTTTTCTTTGGCATCGACCCATATATTGGGGACCGCACCGCCAGGGGTCAGGAAAATTTGAGCATCTTTGTTAACCCTCAAAGCTTCATTGAATTTTGCTTGGGTTTTGATCTGTTCAAGCTGGATGAGTTTGTCTGTCAGAGAATCAGATATGAGCTTGTTGGCTTTGGCCTGGGATTCGGCTTCTATGCGAATTTTATCGGCTTCACCCTGGGCTTCGATACGATTTCTCTGGGCTTCGCCTTTGGCTATTTCAGCTTTTCTCTGGGCTTCCTGTATAGCCTTTTCTTTCATCTGCTCAGCAATTGTTACTTCCTGCTTGGCTATCTGCACTCTCTCTATCTGATCCTTGATCTTGGGAGGGAGGTCTATATTTCTAAGTTCCACAGATGAGAGGATCACAGGTTTGTTGGGCAATGCTTCTACCTTCTGGCGTACTTTGGTCTGAATAGCAGAAGCTATCTCATTGCGCATTTCGGGAAGTTGTTCGGCAGTGTATTGGCCTACCACGTCACGCACCACCTCTCTGACTTTGGAGTTAATGATCTTCTCTTCCCAGCTAGCACCCCATTTGGCTATAGTTTTGGGTGCGCTTTCCGGCTTGAGGCGATACTGCACAGCTATGTCTATGTTGACAGTCAGGCCTCTTTTGTCAAGTACCTGTATGGCAGGATTGCGGCGAAGTCCTCCCTCGAGATGACGGTATTGGTCCCCGAGCTCCTGGTTGCGGGAGTTGCTGTATGTAATGAGACGTATGCGTGTGTTGACCGGGATGATCTTTTCAAATACGGGTATGAAAAAGTGAAGTCCTGGTTTGAGCGGAGTATCATCAAACTTACCTGTACGCACCTTGATACCCACTTCCCCTGAATTTATGATAGTAAAAGGCTTAAAAGTAATGATCAGAAATGCTATGATGGCAAGTATGATCAGTGCGCTTATCCCCTTTCCGCCCCCAAATCCGCCAAACGGGCTTTCGAAGTTGTTTTTCTGCATATTGTTATCTCCGCCATCACCGTTATTGCTGTTGGCGGAAGGCTTGCGCTTTTTGAAATAATCGTTCATGTCTGCCGGCATGTGTTTTCCTTTGTAAAATAGAAATTAAAAATTATCGAATGTATCGCAGAGCGATGCAAAACTTATATATATGTCAAATAATGCTTGTACTTTTCATCTCTACCGTGTACAACATCAAAGTATGCTGATTGCAGGCGGCGAGTCATCTCGCCTCTTTTTCCATTTCCTATGATTCTGTGATCGAGAGAGTTTACAGGAGTCACCTCTGCAGCCGTTCCGGTGAGGAATACTTCATCAGCTATATAAATCTCATCACGGGTAATGTTGCGTCTTTGTACTTCTATCCCGAAATCTGCCGCAAGCTCCAGTATGGTAGCTTGAGTGATCGACTCGAGTGAGTTATCATTGGGTGGAGAGATCAGCTTTCCATCACGGACGACAAAGATACATTCTCCTGTGCCTTCAGCGATGAAACCGTTCTCATCCAGCATCAACGCTTCATCAAAACCGTTCTCTACAGCTTCATATTTGGCCATTTGGCTGTTTAGATAGTTGGCCGCAGCCTTTGCCTTGCCAAATGTAGAGCGGTTTGGGTTGCGTGTGATGGATGAGGTGCAGCATTTGATGCCGTTCTCAAGTCCCTCTTCGCCGAGGTATGCTCCCCACTCCCAGGCAGCTATCATCGTCTGAACCGGAGCATTGACATGATACAGGCCCATGACACCGTATCCGAGGTAGATCAATGGACGAATATAGACATTTTCTTTGAAGTCATTACTTTTGAGCAGATCTATGTGAGCTTGCCTGACAGTTTCATAGTCCATATTGGGTTTGATGGCTACGATTTTGGCGGAGTTGTAAAGCCGCTTGACGTGCTCATCAAGCTTGAAGATAGCCAGACCGTTTGCGGTTTGATATGCTCTGGTGCCTTCAAATACCGCATTGCCATAGTGGAGGGTGTGCGTCAGGACGTGTATTTTGGCCTCACCCCAGGGTACAAGCTTCCCGTCCATCCAGATATGTTTTGCTTCATTCATGCATCACTCCGTAAAAAATAGTGGGGTATTCTATCCAAAATTGGGTTACAAGAAGCGTAAAAAGACCCCTATCAATAAAGATAGCACTATAACAAACCCAAACACGAGAGGGTTATGCCATTTCTGCGGTATGGATATTTTGCTGTCAATAAATTCTACGATCTTCATCGCAGGATAGATCATAAACAATAGCATCACTATGCTAAATGTCAGGGTGAGGACGATATTCATGCTTGTCATCGGTCACAATCCGTAAAAGGAGCGAACAAATGATAGTTCGCTGCCATTTTTGAGCTTTACGGTGTCTATAATCTTGCCACTCTTATCATGAATCTCAAGCATTTTTCCGTCAAGCTTGAGGTGCTTGCGCCCCCATTCCTTTTCGAGTTTGTCCAGCCTGTGAAAAACCTCCATATTGTCAGGTTTTTCTTTGAACTCCTTATCTTCCTTGCTTCGTATTTGAAGTCCACCCAGACGTTTTTCGAGATAGTATGGACTGTATTTTTTCAGTATCTGATATACCCTTTTGTTTTTGTGTTCAGGTATGCTTTGGCGGTATGCGACAAAACCGTAAAACAAAAAAGCAATACTCAAGGCTATAAAAAGAATTTTTTTCATTCGAAAGGTTCCCGTTTTTTATCTCACAGTATAGAGATTTTTGTCTGAAAAAGGCTTGATAGTTGTCAAGTATCATTCTATAGATAATATGTTAAGATTGTCAAAAAGATACTTGGAAGACAGATGCAAAAATTTTTGGAACTTGAAGCAGCCTATCTTGTCATAGGTGCAGCGATATTATTAATAGCCTGGTTCGTATCTACCAGGCCATTTATGTCAAAAACAGCTCCAAGGAACGGCTTGATAGGCACATTGTTGGTAGTAGTACTGTTTGTGGGAGGCCACTATTATCTGACCACCAATCGGATAGAGAGCGTCAAGAGAGCATTTGCCAAAGACAAGCAACTGCTGTGTGAGAGTCGAATGCTGCGCAAAGTCGCTCAGTCAGTGGTGGTACAGCGCTCCAAAGGATGGCGCATGGATGGAGATCTCTTTATTTCCCCCCAATACACACGTCCGTTTCACGCCGCACGCTGCATAGAGGCAAAAGCTATAAACTTAAGATAACATTAAAACATTTATATACTATTTTTTTTCATTTTCTTGACCTGTATCAATACTGATAAAAATACATCATGAGATAATACTGCTAATGCTTTGGGATACCTATGCGGATATCCCTGTGCAGAAGATAGTCAAGGAGGATATATGGAACCACTTTATTTCCGACCTGAGATCGCTCCGGATCAATTTCTTCCGATTTTTACGGTCTCTACTCTGGTCTTGCTCTTTGGCATAGGGTATGCAGCTATCATTACCCTTTCCAAAATGGGTTTTTTTTCCAAAAAGTGGCATATTCTCGGCTATCTGATGTGGGCATTGCAGACGCTTAGTTTGTACGAGCTTTCTGTTTTGATCCAAAGCAATTATTTCACCACCAAAGTATTGATGGTGACAATGATCGCTTATCTTTTTATCCCTCATTTATATTTTTATCTCATAAGTGAGTCGGATAAAAGATACGGTTCTACAGATAACTCGGATAAACAAATACATTAAATTAGAGGAGGAGACATGGCCAAGGAAAACCTTTCTGTGTGGACCAGCATATCGTTTTGGCGACGTTCGGCTGCCTGGGTGACAGGTTTTGCGACTATTCTGCTGATCTGGCTTACGTTTGATACCATGGGGCAAATTACCATGGGTACTGACGCAGATCTACAAAAAGGTGTTACCAAGCGTATCCCGGCACCTACGGTGATCAATTATCATATTGATTATAAGATGAGCGAAAAAAGAGGACACGAAGTGCCGGTGATCGGCAAGAAGGAGCCGTTTTTTGGCAAGGAGTGGAGCCCTGATGAGGCTGCAAAATTGTTGCATTTGGGCAAGCTGACATCGCAGGCAAAAAACTGCATGAACTGCCATACATTACTAGGAAACGGCGCATATTATGCGCCTGATCTGACCAAAGCATGGCTCGATCCAATGTGGGATAAAAACTCACCGGTTCATCATCCGCTTGTTGACAGTAAGCCTACCAAAGAGGAGGCTGTCGCAGAGTTCCTGATGCATCCTGATCAAAACCCGCTCCATGCACGAATGATGCCAGATCTTAAGATCACAGCTGAAGAGGCTAAAGGATTGGTGGCATTTCTCAAGCATATGAGCAGTATAGATACCAACGGCTTCCCTAGAGGATTCTCCAAAACAGCTGATCAATTCAAGCAAGGAGTCACCCATGCTCATTAATATAAAATCAAATCATTTGGAAAATACCGGACAGAGAATCGGTATGATGTATATGCGTGTGGCTATTATCCTGTTTGGTGCGCAGTTGCTTATGGGATTGATAGCTGCTACTCAGTTTGTCTATCCAAGCTTTTTGTTTAATCTGTTTGATTTCTCTGTGGCCCGTATGGTGCACATAAACGCACTTATAGTTTGGATGCTTTTTGCAATGATAGGTTCGGTTTATTATATGACTACTGACGAGACAGGAGAGGAAGTAGTTGCAGCAGGTCTTGGTAAATTGGGCTTTTGGGTATTGACTGCAGCTATTGCAGTAGTGGTGCTTGTTTATATCTTTATCCAGATAGGACCCGGGTCAGACAGCACCATATGGCTGATCAATGAAGGGCGAGAATATATCGAAGCTCCACGATGGGCCGACCTTGGTATTGTTGTGGTGCTACTTATATTTTATGCCAATGTGTTCCTTACCTATCTTAAAGGCAGAAAAACGGGCATCATGACAGTGATGGTCGCCAACCTGCTTGCTCTTGCCGGCCTCTATCTGGCCGGTATGTTCTTTACCGACAACATCTCGATAGATCAGTACTGGTGGTGGTGGGTTATCCACCTGTGGGTCGAGGCGACTTGGGAAGTCTTCGTCGGAACGCTGGCTGCTTACGCGCTGATCAAGTTCATCGGTGCCAAACGAGAGATAGTTGAGATGTGGCTATGGATCGAGGTGCTGATGTTATTTGGATCAGGCATTCTGGGTCTGGGTCACCACTATTTCTGGATCGGAACACCGGAGTACTGGTGGGAGATCGGAGCGCTCTTCTCTGCTCTTGAGCCGGTACCGCTGGTTGCGATGTTTGTTCATGTCATTTATGACTGGGCCAAAGAGCAGGGTGAGAACGGTGAGCGCTCGGTGATCAAAAACGGCCCGGGAATGGCATGGATCGTCACCAACGCGTTCGGGAACTTCCTCGGAGCCGGTATTTGGGGATTCTTCCATACTCTGCCTCAAGTCAATATCTATACTCACGGTACCCAGTTTACCTCAGCACACGGTCACATGGCATTCTTTGGAGCTTATGCGACTATTTTGATAGGTATGATGTATATGGGCGTACAGGGTGCTTATGGAGTGAAGCGAATGAAAGCTACGTTCAACTCCAAAATGGCGATCTTCCTGATCACCTTCGGGGTACTGGGGATGACCGTGGCATTGACCATCGCCGGATACGAGCAGGTGCTCGTCGAGCGGGCAGAACTGGGTGGCGGATGGCAAGCCTTCTTCACCGCGCAGAATCTCCCCTGGTATGTCCAGGCACAACTGTGGCGATTGATCATGGGTGTAGTGACATTCCTCGGATTTGTCTACCTCCTGATCGATCTGCTCACCATCGGCAAAAAAGCCAAGGCTGTTGAGGCCTGATTCTCCGAGGGAATTCCCCGGAGAAGACCAAAGAGAAAGGAGAAAAAAATGTTTACACCCATAACCGATGTGGTTCCCAGCTTTTTTGCAACGCTGAATCAGGGGCCGCTGACGCTGACGATCTTTTTGCACACGATTATCGTGTTGCCGATGTTCTGGATCTACTTCAGCGAGAAGAAAAAATTAGGGAAATGAGTTACCGTTTGTGCCATGCAGAGCGGTAAAAAACCAACGATTTACCAACTAATCTTAAAATTAACGATTAGTTGGTAAAATTAAGTATTCATTTTAATAAAAGGAGAAGAAATGAAAATGACCAAAGTTCTGAGTATGGCAGTCATTGCTACTTTCAGTACTGTTGCACTGAATGCTGCTGATGCCCCAAAACTCACTGCTGACGAGATGAAGAAGGCGACCCAGATCTACTTCGACCGCTGTGCCGGTTGTCATGGTATGTTGAGGAAAGGTGCTCTGGGTCCTTGGATCCGTCCTGAGCCTCATACCGACAAAAAAGGTGCCAAGCACGGTACGCTCGCTTTGGGAACCGAAGCGCTCAAGGCTCTTATCAACGACGGTACGCCCGGCGGTATGCCCGGTTGGGGTAAATCAGGTGAACTGACCCCGGAAGAAGTGGAGCTGATGGCCAAATATGTCCAAATTGAGCCTCCTCAGCCGCCTGAGAAGAGCATGGCTGACCTCAAAAAGAGCTGGAAAGTTCTGATTCCGGTTGACAAGCGTCCAACCAAACCCGAAACAGACAGAAACTGGAAAAACTATTTTGCGGTTATCCTTCGTGACATCGGCAAGATCGCCATCATTGACGGCGACAAAAAAGACATCGTCTCTGTTGTCCCCTCCGGATTTGCTACCCACATTACCCGAAGCTCCAAAGACGGACGTTATGTCTATGTCATCGGTCGTGACGGAAAAGCGTCCATGATTGACCTCTGGATGAAAGAGCCTAAAAACGTGGCTGAGATCCGCGTATGTAATGATGCCCGCTCGATCGAGACCTCCAAATATGAGGGGTACGAAGGAAAATATGCGGTTGTCGGTTGTTACTGGCCCCCTTCCATCGTAACACTTGATGGTCAGACGCTTGAGCCTCTTAAGCAGGTGGCTACTGCGAGCTATACCTATGATGAAGGGGTCTTCACCCGTGAGGCGCGTGTGGCTGCGATCATCGCCAACCACCACAAGCCCGAGTGGGTCATCAACATCAAAGAGACCGGTCAAGTCTGGCTCTATGACTACACCGATGTCAAGAATCCTACCATCAAAATGGTCGAAGCGGAGCGCTTCCTGCATGATGGCGGATGGGACAGCACCAAGCGTTACTTTATGGATGCTGCCAATGCGCGTGATGTGATTTCGGTCATCGACACTGTAGAGGGCAAACTGGTTGCGAACATCCCTTCTCAGGGAACTAAGCCTCACCCTGGACGTGGAGCGAACGTCAACTCTGAGAAATACGGCCCGGTATGGTTGACAGGACACATTGGATCCAATGACATCGTAGCGATCGGTACCGATCCCAAAGGGCATCCGGATAATGCATGGAAAGTGGTCAAAAAGATCAACCTCCCCGGCGAAGGCGGTGGTAACCTCTTTATCAAGACACACCCCAAGTGCAAGTACATCTTTGCCGATCGTCCTCTGAACCCGGATCGCAAGCTCCAGACTCAGATCTATGTGATCGACAAGAACACACTTGAGGTAATCAAGAGCATCCCCATCCCTGAGAAATATCTCAAGTCTGCTGATCCCAAAGTCAAAGCAAGAGGTCCTGTACACTTCGAGTTTAACGCTGACGGATCTGAAGTATGGACAAGTATATGGGGTAACAAAAAGACACCTACTGCAATTCTTGTCTTTGACTCCAATACACTTGAACTCAAGCAAGCGATCGAGGATCCTCGCTTGATCACACCTACAGGCAAGTTCAACGTCACCAATACTATGCATGACGTTTACTAAGAGGGATTTTTTGTCTTTCTCTTCCCCTCCCGGGGAAGGTTATCTGTCATGAAAACATTTATTTTTTGGTTTTTCTCCCTGATCGTTTCGTCAGTTGCATATTGTGCCGATGCGCCTGCTCAAGCGATCCCTTTGCCCAAACCACACGACAAAACAGGTCACGCACTCGATATCATGGTGCACAAGGATGTGATCAGAGAAGATTATGGTGCCAGACTCTATATGAAGTACTGCTCCTCTTGTCACGGGAGAGATCGAACCGGCAAAGATCCTGCTCCAGAGCTCTCTGCGCAGAGACTTGGCGCGTTTGATACCATATCCGAGCTTTATCTGCATATCCAAAAAGGGTGTCCGAATAGCGGTACAGACAAGCCCGCCAGGCTTGGCAGTGTCAAGCTGATATTTATTTCTCGGTATATCAAGAAGCCATTGAAGAAAAAATGATACTATCCTGCCATCGATCAACAATTGAGGAGCAAAGATGAAAAAAATCTTTTTGGTCGCAGTCATTGTCTTGGCTGCGTATGGTACCGTAGAAGCCAGAAATCACAAAAGTACGCCGGCTGATCCCAAAGTCTTGGCTCAAGGAAAGGCTCTCTACCTGGAGCATTGCGCCCGGTGCCACCATGCCGACCGGATCGGGATCTCCGGTCCGCCACTGCTGCCACAGTTTTTGCGCAAGTACCGATCCCTGCCCAACCTGGCCGCCAAGATCAAAGACGGCTTTCCTCAGACGCTGATGCCGACCTTTGAGAAGCTTGGTGATACTCAACGACTGGCGATCGCGACTTATATCAAATCGCCAAGCGATCTCAAGAAATACAAATGGGGCAAAGATCAGATCGAAAAATCCCGTATCCACTACGCCAATCCCAAAAAAGATCTCCACATTCAGGACATGGCCGATGTGATGCCCGTCGTCGAGCGTGACGGGGGCAAAGTGTGGATCATGGAAAAAGAGAAGATCCTCGATAAGTTTGAACTCAAAAACGTCCACGGCGGGATCAAATACCGCTTTCCCGATGCCGACAGTATCTTCGTCCCGACCCGGGACGGGATCGTCGCGAAATATTCGCTCAAGAACGGCCGTCTGGAGGAGAGTACCCGTCAGTGCATCTACCTGCGCAATGTCTCTCTCAGTCGGGACGGCAAATACGGTTTTACCACCTGCCTGCTGCCTGAGCAGATGGTGGTGTTTGATACCGACGACATGCACACCGTGGAGGTCAAACCTCTCGAAGGCAAAGTGAGTGCTTTGTACGATCTTTATACCAAAGACCAGATGGTCTTTACCTATCGGGACAAACCCAAAGTGGGGTTTGTCGATACGCACACACTCAAGATCTCCTGGCGCGATATTGCCGAGCCGATTGAGGATTTCTTCATCGATCCCTTTGACCGATATCTCATCGCCACAGCCCGCCACGGCAAAGTGCTGCGGGTGTACGACATCAATACTCTGCGGGTGGTATTTGAGCATGAGATGAAAGGGATGCCGCACCTTTTCTCCGCGACCTACTGGTACCATGACGGGCATTTTTATTTCGCGACACCTCACCTGCGCAGCGACTACATCACCATCTGGGAGATGTACGACTGGAAATTTGTCCGCAAGATCCCTATCGGTGGGGACGGGTTTTTTGCCAAAACCCATCCTGCTACTCCATATCTGTGGGTGGACAACGGTACCGATGAACTGGTGCTGGTGAGCAAAAAGGACTACTCGATCAAAAAGTTGACCCCCCGCAAAGGCAAGCAGTATATCCATGCTGAGTTCAGTGGAGACGGAAAATACACATATCTCAGTATATATGAGCATGATGGCGATCTGCTGGTGTGGGATACAAAAAGTCTCAAAGAGATAGCAGATTATCCGGCCGACATCCCGGTGGGCAAATACAACTTTATCTGCAAAAACCGTCGTTTCTATCCGATGCTCTTTGGTCATGAGATAGCTGCCGAGAAGTTTGCCGGCAAAAATGCCGATGAGATATTGCAGGCGATTATTAAAAGTGAAGGCAAATACAGTGAGTTCGAGATGCGCTCACTGATGGATTATCTTAAGGTCATTTCAGGTAAAAAATGATCAGCTCAAAATATATGAACTGATCAAAGTGGTGCGCCATATCACAAAAGA
>CAZFNK010000024.1:12744-18840 GCA_964520575.1 uncultured Campylobacterales bacterium
ATGATCAGCTCAAAATATATGAACTGATCAAAGTGGTGCGCCATATCACAAAAGAGAAACATTAATGCAAATAGTGTAAACTTCACAAAAACAAAAAGAGGTTAACAAGATGAAAAAAATACTTATTGCGAGTCTGATGGGACTGTTTTTGGCTGCCGGTACAGCAAGTGCCAAAGAGAAACTTTTTGTTGTTGAGCGCGAAAGCGCTTCGCTGGCGGTGATCGAAAATGATACGCTCAAATCCCATATGACCGGCATGCACAACATGAACCACGGTGTGGTCAAGTTTGACGGCAAGGACGGCTATCTCATCAGTCGTGACGGATATGTAGTCAAGTTTGATCCCGTGAGCGAAAAGGTACTGGCTGAGTACAAAACCTCCAAATCCGCGATTGGATTTGTCATCGGCCAAAACTATGTCGCCGTGGCCAATTACGATGACAAGTCTGTCGATATCCTTACCCGTGATCTTAAGCCCATCGACAAGATCGTCACCGGCTCCAAAAATGTCGGCATCAAGATCGACGGCGACAAACTGATCTTTGCACAGATGGATGCAGACAAGGTGACAGTGCTCAAAGATGAGAACTTCGGCAAAGGGCTGCCAAAATTTAAGATCTTCAAAGAGTTCAAAGTCGGCAAGATGCCTTTTGATGCCATGATCCAGGGCAACACCTATATCGTCGGGTTCTTCCTCACCAAGGGCTTTGGCGTGATCGATCTGGACAAAATGGAATACAAACTGATCAAGATCACCGCTGCGGGAAATAAGCCGGTGCTCAAAGTCCCACATTTTGGTTTCTGGTCGCTCAGTCGGGAAAAAACTTTCGTTCCGGCCGTGGGGGACAACAAAGTGATGGTTTACGACAAGCAGTTCCGTTTTATCAAGAACATTGAGATGAAAGGGCTGCCGGTCTTTACCTCACTCAGCCCGGATGAGAAGTACATCGCCGTGACCTTCTCAGGCAAAGATTTTCCCACCATTCAGATTGTTGATACCCTGACGCTCAAGATCATCAAAACCTTTACGTTTGACGGCAAGGTGCTCCACGTACGCTGGTCCAAAGAGCGTCCGGTACTTTTTGTATCGGTCAACGATGCCAACCAACTGACACTGATCGATACACATACATGGAAAGTGATCAAAAAGATCGATGGGGTGAAAAAGCCATCAGGTATTTTTATATTTTCGCACTGATAGTTCATATCAAGTGGTTTCAATTTTATGCGTGCTATGATTAGTACATGAAAGTATATTTTTCACGCAAGATAAACGGATGAAAATAGTAATAGCCGGAGCCGGCAAGGTCGGGTTTGAGCTGGCTCGCTCACTCTCAAGTGAGCATGAAGTGACCGTCATCGACAAAAATGCCGAAGCTCTTGAGAGACTAGGTGAGCTGATAGATATCTATCCTCTCAACGGAGACATCGAAAATCCACACACATATTCCTCTTTGCTGGACTCGAATATAGACATTTTCATAGCTGTTACTGACAGCGATGAGGCCAATATACTATCTACCTTGCTAGCAGGTGATGTGATCGAGATCAAACGCAAGATCATAAGACTGCGCAACAGCCATTTTGAAGAGAGCAGCTTTTTAGCCAGTCTCGGTGATTTGGAGCGGGTATTTCCGTATCGTCTGGCAGCAGAAACTGTGCGGCAGCTTCTAAGATATCCCGGAGCCAACAACGTCAAATCGTTTTCAGGGACTGATACCAAGCTCATCTCCATTCAGGTGGATAATCCCTTGCATGAGGCCAAGAGAGTCGAAGAGTTTGAGAATGAAAAGATCAAGATCATAGGGATAGAAAGAGATAAAGAGTTTGTAGTCCCATCACCAGAGATCATTATAAAGCATGGTGATAGAATATATTTCCTCGGCGATGCCAAACTTTTGGAATCACTATACGGTCAGCTTGATCTGCATATGCCCCCAAGGATAGATACGGCCGTAGTATTTGGTGCGGATGAGCTGGGGATACAGGTCGCAAACGTACTGATAGAGGAAAGGGTCAAAGTCAAAATACTCGACAAAGATTTAGATCGATGCCATACGGCTTCAGATATATTTCAGGACAAGGCACTTGTGATCAACAGTAGATATGATGAGGAGATACTGTACAAAGAGGAGAACCTTGATCAGGCGGATATGGTCATCACAACGGATCGCAAGGACGAGACAAATATCATCAGAGCGCTCCTGGCGCAGGAATACAATATCCCCAAGGTCGTAGCGGTTAACAACGAAAGAAAGTACTACCCTTTGATGCATCAGCTTGGTATGGTAGTCGCACGCGGTCCGCAGACGAGCGCCTATTATGCCATCATGGAGAGTATTTCGCGCCAAAAAGCAACAGAGATACGCCATTTTTGCGGAGGCAAGGGTGTGGTTCTGGCAAGGTATTTTGATAGCACACCCGGATCATCCGGTACCAGAATAACCAAGTGGTCCAATGAGGGTTTAGTATTGCTTGAGAGAGAGGGGAGTTTGATGCCTGCCTCTAACGAAATATGTCAGGAGGGCGATATGCTCTACCTGATCGTGGTATCTGAATTGGAGAAGCGGGGGCTTGAGTGGATCAGGTCACTTTGAAAAACACCGTCAAAGTAAGCTCTCTTGTTGGTGTGTTTATCTCCGTATTTTTTGCCGTGCCGATAACTGTCGGTTTGTTCGAAGGTGAACAGATCATTCCATTTATGATTTTTGATGCAGGGATGTTTACAGTCAGTCTGCTGATATATTTTTTGCTTCTAAAGCACCAGCTTCATATGCGGGTCAAGGACGCAATTTTGACTGTCAATGTCATATGGCTTTTTCTGGGCCTTAGCGGTGCTGTTCCGTTTGTTCTCTCTACCCATGTAGGCTTTGTGGACGGCTTTTTTGAGGCTGTCAGCGGCTACACTACTACAGGTGCGACTATCTACAGCGACATAGAATCTCTTCCCATGCATATACTTCTGCTTCGCAGTCTGATGCATTGGCTGGGGGGGATGGGGATCATTGTGCTGGGGGTGGGGCTTTTCTCGCTGATCAATCCTACCGGATCAATGGCACTTTTCAAGGCCGAAGCCACAGGCAGCAAGCTGGAGAAGTATAGCGCCAAGATCAAAGATACCGCCGTGAAGATCTGGGCAGTTTATGTGGCGCTAACTCTTCTTGATGCGTTGCTGCTGTGGGCGGAGGGAATGAGCCTGTTCGATGCGATTAATCATGCGTTTTCTACAATGTCAACAGGGGGATTTTCTACCAAAAACGACTCTATGGCCCATTGGAAGGATAACTATCTGATACTCTGGACTACTATAGTGTTCATGATGCTTGCGGGCATTAATTTCCTGGCGCATCTCAAAGTCCTTAAAGGCGACTTTAGCGGTTATCGCTCAGAAGAGACCAGATGGTATCTGATTTCCTTTGTGGTGCTGGGTATTGCTCTATTTTGGTACCGTATCGATACGGCATATACCGACCCGTGGTATGCTGTTACGCACTCTTTCTTTTCTGTAGCATCCATCTTGACAACTACCGGCTTTGGCTCTGTTAACTACGAAGAATGGGGAAAAGCGGCAGTAGCTGTTGTTTTTATTGCTATGGTGATAGGGGGCAATGCAGGATCGACTGCCGGAGGCTTCAAGGTAAGTCGCTATGTGGTGCTGATGAAAAATATCTTTTTTCAGATACGCCGCCAGCTCCACCCCAAAGCCATCACCGCACTCTATGTGGACGGCAACAAGGTAAGCTATGAAACCCTTGGCGTGATTACCGGATTTGCTTTGATATTTACGCTGACCAATACACTGCTTGCTTTGTATTTGTATGTCAGAGGATATGATCTGCTCACATCCATAAGTGCCGCTATTGCTATGGTAGGCAATATCGGTCCTGGATTTGGGCAAGTAGGAGTGGTGGAAAATTATGAATTCTTCTCATCTGCGGACAAGATCGTTCTCTCGGCCGCCATGGTACTGGGCAGACTGGAGTTTTTTACGGTGATCATGCTCTTTTCCCGGACATTCTGGAAGCGGTTTTAGGCTGTTTTGACTGCTTGACTGATCCGATGTATTGTTTGTGATATGAAAGGTTCTGTACAATCATAGCCAAAGTTTTCAAATCAACAAGATTATTACCACGAAACACAACACATTTTCAAGCTGTCAATATAGCATCTCGCACTTCCATTGATCTCCCCTCTTTTTTTGATACAATATGTCAATACTTTTACATTTCAAGGGGAGAGGATATGCGTACACTTCTGCACACACTATTGATCACACTTTTTTCGACACTAACCCTCATTACTCTTACAGCTTGCAACTCCTCTAACGGCAAAGATGCGCAAAATACCACTCCAAAAATAAGCATAGCCAAGAAAGCCAAAGCCAACCACCCCTACATCACAAAGCTAACCCTGACTCTCCCAGAAACAAAGATCAACAAAGACAGCAGCATAACCCCAACTATCACAGCAACATACTCCAACAACACCACCCAGGAGATCACCGACAACATCGAGTGGATCATTTCGCCCAAAGATGCAATAGCAACAGACCAGACAAAGCTAACAGCCCTTAAAGATACCAATGCAACCATTCAGGCAAAAGTAACAAATTTCCTAAACCAAACCATTATATCCAACAAAACAAATCTAAACATCTACTGGGAAGTAAACGGCCATAGACTGCCGCCAGAGCCAGACCCGAAAGTAAACAACGCTACTTTGCTTGGAGTTGACAGCAACAACAACGGAGTAAGAGATGATGTGGAGAGGTGGATCTATGAGAAGTATAAGGATAAGCATCCGATTCATATAGATATCGCGATGCAAGCGGCAAGGGGGTATAAGCTGGTGCTTGAAAAGCAGCCGACAAGTAGAGAAGAGGCAAATTCAATACACAAAAAGGCAAGTGCCTCAATGTCATGTGAAGCATATTATCAGATATATTCTAAATATTTTAATGAACCATTGATAGTCAAAGAAGATATAAACACCGGATCTTTTCGCATGAAAATATATTTCAATACAAAAACAAGAAGAGAAGTTTATGATCAATATAATGTATTATTGAGTGGAGATAGCTACAGTACCCCGTCTGTGGATAAAAATATGAGTTCTTATTGTGACTTTGACACAAGTAAATATAACAAGGAGTAAGAGATGAAAAAGGTATATTTTTTATTATTGATTTTTGTTACATTTGCTTTTTCTGATACCAATCAGTGCAAAACGGATGTCTATTTTGGAAATGGGATTTTGACCAGCATAGATGATGCTCAATACAATGCGGAAAAAGTACTAAAACCCGCCATCATAGAAAAATTAGGCCTTGATTATTACAACAAACACATTACCGATCTTAATTATGTTTATAACCATACATCCGGTTTTGGCTGGGATATATTAGAGTCCATAAGACAAAAGCTAAATGTATCTGCGATAGCCGATCTGTTTGGAGATGTCCACGGAAGAGACTTGGAGCTTCAGATAACAAAATATGAGGGATCTCTCAACTTAGGCAGAAACATTTTACTGGTTGCCCATTCGCAAGGCAATTTTTTTGGGTATGATGCTTACAATGAACTGGTA
Source organism: uncultured Campylobacterales bacterium (assembly GCA_964520575.1). Classification (GTDB taxonomy): domain Bacteria; phylum Campylobacterota; class Campylobacteria; order Campylobacterales; family Sulfurovaceae; genus S017-3. The sequence goes on from CAZFNK010000024.1 coordinate 18,331, forward strand.
GATAGAAATAACTTTAGTGATATTACAAAAAGGTTTCAGGCTATCAGCATCGCTTCCCCTATGAGCAAAGACATTAGAAGCGGTACGCCAAGAATAGACTGGGATAACGATTTGGTTGCCAGATTTGCCAGCTATGGCTTAAAGACAAACCAAATGGTACCCAACCAAATAAGAAGGGTTGCCTGGTCTTTTATCGATAACCCCAAAAAGGTACCCCGCCCTCCCGCTTACCAATACAAAGACCATGTTGGCAAAAGATATTACAATTGGTTATCCAAAGAGGACGGAACGGATACTAATGTCCATGCATTTACATTCTATATGGGCGCACCCTTACGGGAAGGGGATAAGAAAAAACAAAACTATGGTGAAATATTTATGGATCCGGTCACCAAATCGGTCTTTACCGACCCTTCGGCTAAAAAAGAGATACTATCGGCCATTGATCTTCAGCTCAAGCATCTGCAAAAACAATGCAAAGGTTCGGGTATCACCCCACCTGAGAACAAC
>CAZFNK010000025.1:0-15831 GCA_964520575.1 uncultured Campylobacterales bacterium
ATTTTTTGGTAGAATTGCTATGTTTTTAGGATGTTTTTAAGGTAGCGACTGACCCTTCAATTCTCAATTCGATTGGAATCGCAGGAGAGCTATATCTTGGGCTACCGTTTTATCTTGTTTTGGTCGGTGTGCCATATCCATCATTGTCTTAACAGTTTTTTGTTGGCCTTGGGTGTTTTTAAAATATCCAAATAGATTTTGGCAGACAACATTTCTACCGAGCTTGCACGACCAAGAGTGCAAGCATACTACAGGGAAGTAGTGTACATCAGGTGAGTAGCGCTTGTGACATTGCGTTCAAGGCCGATCTCTTCAGGGGTACAACCAAGAGCCAAGGCTACCATCTGGGGCATATGAAGTACAGGTAACTCTATCTCGCGGCCAAGCTGCTTGCCGGCGCTATCCTGTTTGAGATCTAGATTTAGCTGACACAAGGGGCAGGGGGTAACCATCATATCGGCGTTGTTGTCTATCGCATCCAAAAGAGCGGTACCGCTGAGTGCATTGCTGGTCTTGGGTGCTTGCAGATCAACATGGAAGCCGCAACACTTGTTCTTGGACTCATAGTCTACCGAATTACCCTCAAGAGCCTTGATCAAGTCATCAAGAGAAGTCGGAGCGTAGGGATTTTCGTGGCGGTTGTATTTGCCCAGAAACTCCTCGGATTCATACGATACCTCGCCTCCACCTTCACTTGCTTCCCAGTCGGGTTGTGGCTGGTTATGCTTATAGTGCAGGTGACTTGGTCGGATATTGTGACACCCATAAAATGGAGCAATATTATGTGCATGAAGCGGATTTGTCACCTTGGCACGGATATTATCAAGCCCATAATCGTCTATCAGAGTATATAGGAAATGGCGTATACGCGAAGTACCCTTATACTCTAGGCCAAATTCCGCCAAGGCTTCGTTGACCTTGGCTTTCATTTCCGGATCGTGATCAAGACGCTCTTTGGTGGTCACAAGGTTTAGCTGGCATGTGTTGCATATAGTGATCATATCAAGGCCAAGCTTCTCTGCATAGCATATATTGCGCGCATTGAGAGTCAGGGACAAAAGCTCGTCAAAATCCTGCAGATGGCTGGCACCGCAGCAACTGGCCTCGACAAGATCGATGATCTCAATATCAAGTTTTTTGGCCACAGCAAGAGTAGAGGAGAGCAGTTCCGGGGTCGATTCTTTCGCCGTACATCCTGTGTAGAGGGCATATTTGAGTTTACTCATCTGGCTTCTCCTTAATCCAATTTGCTTGTTTGTACTTTTTTGATGATCTTCTGTATCTCGTCAAGATTCTTGCTTCTTGGCATTTTCTTCTTGGCTATATCAAACGGGTGCACTTTGCCGGCTTTGACCATCTTAATAGCTTCACTGATATGCTTGACAACACCGAGTCCCTCAGAATACAAGACAATGTCCTGCTCATCAAGGTAACCGAATTTGTTGATCGATCTAACAAAACCTTCGGCATGCTTGGTGGCCACATTTCGCTTGGCCACACCCTGTTCAAACTGCATATTGTGCAGCTTGGTGATCTTCTCGAAAGGATTGACCTCTTTGGGGCAAGCCTCTACGCACTCATTGCATTTGACGCAGTCCCATACGCCCTGGCCAAGCTCGGCCGTCATCTCCAGCCTTTCTTTGCCGGCATTATCGCGAGGATCGACCGTAAATCTATATGCAGCAGCAAATGCGGCAGGTCCAAAGAATTCGTCATTGACCTCAATTACCGGACAGGCATAATGGCAGCCGCCGCACTGGATACAGTAGTCCGCATCCAGAAACTGCTCCACTTTGGTCCTGGGCATGATCGTCTCATGCTGCGGGTGAGGATCGATATCTGCCTCCACATAAGGCTTGATAGCCGCATGTTTCTCCCAGAAATCACCCTTGTCGATGATCATGTCCTTGATGGCACGTTTTTCGCTTTGGGGCTCAAATACAAGTTCGTCGCCAAACAGATCGACCAGCTCCTGGGCATTTTGCTTGCACGAAAGTACCGGTTTGCCGTTTACTTTGATGCCGCAAGCTCCGCATATGCCGTGACGACAACTTCTGCGATAGCTGAAACTGCCGTCATGCTCCCATTTTATACGATTGAGCAAATCGAGTATCAACTCATCCTTGCCCACCTCCATTTCATATGTTTTGTAGTAGGGCAGATAATCAGTCTGGGCATTAAATCGAAATGCTTTGATAGTTACTTTTTTCTTGTTGTTGCTCATATCCGGCTCCTTAGTATTTACGCTCTTGCGGCTCGAATTTGCCCAAAACCACTTCGCCGTATGAAATGTTTATATTATGCTTATCGTCCATGGTGGCATAGGTGTGTTTAAGGAAGTTCTTGTCATCTCTCTTGGGGTAGTCCTCCCTGTAGTGCGCTCCTCGGCTCTCCTTACGAGCCAAAGCACCCTCTACTATAAAGAGACTGAAATCAAGCATATGACCGAGTTCTATAGCTTCCTGGAGGTCGGTATTGTATGTATCGGACTTGTCATCGATACGGATATTTCGGTATCTTTTGTGGAGCTTCTGGAGTATCTTCTTTTGTTTTTCGAGGGATTCTTCAGTTCGGAAAACTCCGGCATTCATTGTCATGCTTGTTTGCAGCTCCTCTCTCAGGGCCGGAACTCTCTCATCCCCATTGTTCTCTCTGGTCCAGTTAAACTCCTCCACCATTGTCCTGGCGTCCTCCTTAGTCGCTTTTGAGAGCTCTATCTTGTCAAGATCCTCTATCATAGCCTTACCTGCTTCCCGACCGAAGAAAAGAGCCTCAAGCAAAGAGTTTGCGCCCAGCCTGTTGGCTCCGTGGACGCTGACGCAGCTACACTCTCCGGCAGCATAGAAACCTTCTACAAACTCTTCTGGAGATTTGCGCACCTGGCAGCGGGTATTGACAGGGATACCTCCCATAGAGTAGTGGGCGGTAGCAGCGATCATGATAGGCTCTTTGAGCATATCCTGTCCGAGGAAGGTGATAGCAAGCTCCCGCAACTCCGGCAACTTGGTTAAGATAGTCTCTTTTGGCAAGTGGGTTAGATCTATATATACCGCATCTTTGTTGGGACCTACACCGTTGCCGAGCCTGATCTCCTCCATGATGGCCCGGCTCACCACATCACGGCTTGCCAGCTCCATAGCGTTGGGAGCGTATTTTTCCATAAACCGCTCACCCTTGCTGTTAAAAAGTCTACCGCCTTCCCCTCTGGCTGCTTCAGAGATAAGTATCCCCGACCCGCCAAGTCCGCTTGGGTGGAACTGCACAAACTCCATATCTTCCAAGGGCAGACCCTTGCGAGCTACGATAGAAAGAGCATCACCCGTATTGGCATGAGCATTGGAGTTGATCTTGAAGGCTCTTCCATATCCTCCGGTGGCAAACATGGTAACCTTGGCATTGAAGATCACAGGCTCAGAGTTGCGCAGATTAAATGCGGCTACGCCTTTGACCTTGCCGTCTTCATAGAGCACATCTGCTACATAATATTCATCAAACACCTCGATACCGGCCCTGAATGCCTGCTCATACATGGTCTGAAGCAGAGTAAGACCGGTTCTGTCTGCCGCATAGCAGGCTCTTGGTTTTGACTGTCCGCCAAAGGGCCTGATAGCAATATTGCCTTCATCATCGCGGGAAAATATAGCCCCCATATGCTCTGCCCATCGTACTGTCTCAGGAGCCTTTGAGCACATGAGCTCTATAGCGTCCTGATCGCCTAGGTAGTCGCTTCCTTTGACCGTATCAAACTCATGCAGCTCAGTTGAGTCGCCTTCGCCAAGAGCGGCATTTATTCCACCCTGGGCGGCACCTGAGTGACTTCTAAGCGGATGAAGCTTGGTCACAACAGCGGTTTTCTTGCCCGCTGCAGTTAGCTCTCTTGCCGCGGCCAGCCCAGCCAAACCGGCACCGACAACGACGGCATCGTATTCATAGATTTTCACATCACTGATATTCATACTGGCTAATCCCTTTTTTGTAGTGTACGCAGATTATAGCAACGGCTCCATACAATCTCCATTAACAGAGAGTTGAGCCTCCTCTAAAGCTCTGTATTGTGTTACGGTTTTACTCTTATTTGATATAATTATCAACAGCAACAAAGGACATTATAATTATGACAGACAAAGAACAATACCTGATAGACAAACTATCTTCACCATATACAGGAGATGATGCTGCAGTGGTGGGAGATTGGATATACAGTGCGGATGCTTTTTGTGAGGATGTGCATTTCAGACGCCGGTGGATGGAGCCATACCGCATAGGGCGCAAGGCAATGCTGGTGAACATTTCCGACGCCGTAGCCATGAATGCCTCCCCAAAATACGCATTGTGTACCATATCAATGCCCTATGATATCGAAAAAAAAGATATCGACATGCTTATAGAAGGGCTAACAAGTGCGGCCGATGAATGGGGATGCGAGATAATAGGCGGGGACACGGTAGGGGGAGAGAAGCTAAATATCTCCATTACTATCATCTCGCAAAGCTCCGATCCTCTCTTTCGTACAGGGATCAATGATGGGGATCTGCTGGCATATACCGGTACTCTTGGCAAAAGCCTGGATGGACTTAGAAGGCTTGAGTCCGGAGAAAAGATATCAGAAGATTCCAGATTTTACGAGCCAAGTCTTAGAGCCGATTTTGTCAAGCAGGCTCGCCCGTATCTTAGAGCAGGGATGGATATATCTGACGGGCTTTTTTGCGATACCAACAAGCTGCTTGATCTCAATAAATATGGAATAGATATATTGGAAAATATAGACTACGATACAGGTATGAGTGGAGAAGAGTATGAGATGCTGGTGGCTATTGATCCTATATTTAAAAATATGATTGAAAAAATCGCATCTGACCTTGATCTTGAGATAACTTTTTTTGCCAAAATATCCCAAAATACCGAACGTCTGCCTTGCAAAAGCCACCATTTTGGTTAACCGTTTGGTTAATCGAAGCTCGCTATAATTCGGCCGTTATTGTAAGGATGGATATTTATTAATACCATTTTTTATACATCAAAATATGATGATTTTGTATTTTTTTGACAAAAATGGGATACAATTATCAAATCATAATTTCAACTATCAAAAGGTTTTTGATGCATATGTTCAAAAGTATTATTGCTGTTTTGCTGCTGGGTTCTGGCTGGCTTATGGCTATAGATTTCACCAAGATCAGTGATATATGCGAACCGACACAGACACAGAAGTGCCCAAACAAGCCTGATGAGGTTAAGGCCCTCCAGGAAGCTCTGAATGAAAACCCCGATCTGTATCTGTATATAAGGGCTGATGGCAAATGGAGCCAGGGGACCAAAGAGGCCATTGTGGTATTTCAGGAGCATTACGGTATCAAGCCTGCCAATGGGTATGTAGGCAGATATACCAAGCAGATCCTCCAAAGAGTCACTCATCCCGGGAGCCAAAAAAGTACCCCGCCCAAGAAAGCTGCTGTTGAAAAATCTGTTACAAAAAAAACTCCAGTCGCACCGGAAACAAAGAAAAAGCCTCTCTTGTCCGATGCCAAACCTACAAGAGAATTCGTCCTCTACGGTGATATGTGTGACAACAGCATCAAAGGCAACAACTGCCCCAACAATCTTATAGAGGTTTCCAATCTACAAATCCTTCTGAATGCCGATCCCAATCTGAATGTCAACATCACAGCTGACGGCAAATGGGGGCCTGGCACGCAAAAGGCCGTTATTGCATTTCAAAAGTTTTACGGTATCAAGCCTGCCAAAGGTTATATTGGAGCCAAGACCAAAAAAATCTTGGACCGTGTGGCCGGCGCAATGCTTGCCAAAGCGGTATTGCCTGCTGATACAAACCGCAAAAATTCTACAGCCTCCAATCCTGTAACATCATGGAAGAATATGTGTGAAAACACCGCTACTGACCACTGTCCAAACAGACCTGAAGATGTGCGCGCCTTGCAAAAAATGCTGAACAAAACCCTTGGTCTTAATTTGGTAGTTGACGGCAAGTGGGGCAGAGGGACCAAAAAGGCAGTGATAAAATTTCAAAAGAAAAATAAGATTAGTCCTGCAAACGGCTACGTGGGGCCAAAAACCCGCAGAACGATACAGAAGGTATACAAAAGAGTTTCTGGCAAAACTCACAGCAAAACCAATATAGACCACACTGCCACTCACCCTATCAAAAGTTATGCTGATTTCAAAAAATACACAAACTACCCAAAAACTTATAAGGTTTTCAAGGATTACAAGCTTCTTGGCAAAGCCAACAGTAAAAATACTCAGGTAAAGATCGATATAAGTGAACAGAGAATGAAGCTTTATGTCAATGGCAGGATTGCTATAGATTCTCCCTGTACGACCGGCTCCAAACACAAGCTTGAGCCAAACACAAAAACAATCCGAGACAAAAGTACACCAAAAGGGACATTCAAGATCACAGAGAAGATAGCGCAAAAGCGGTCAACTATCTTTGGTGATATCTATATCAATGGCAAAAAGGTCTATCACGGAGACAGGCGCAAATACAAAGGCTCTTGGAAAAATGCCAAATTCGTAGGTGCCGCTCTGCACGACTGGATGCGCCTGACAAGCTCGGGCATAGGTATGCACGGCAGCCGCTATATCAAGCGCTACCCAGGCAGCAACGGCTGCATAAGACTGCCCTTTACCGTGGCAAGAGCTGTTTTCAAAAAAGTCAGGCCCGGCACAAAAGTGCAGATAGTCGACTAACTTATCTTTTTGACTCCTAATTCCTAATTCTCAACCCCTATCTCCAAGCCGCCTCCGCTGTCTTTGACGGTAGCGAGTTTCCTTCTCATGTATGCTATTTTCTCCTGTAAAGGCAGGTTTTTGGGGCAGTTGTCCTCACAGCCAAGCAAGGTCATACATCCAAAGATCCCATTACCGTCTCCCACAAGCTCATAATAGTCATCGTCCGTCCTCTCATCATGAGGATCTGCATCAAATCTTGCTACACGGTTGAGTCCCACTGCGCCCACAAAGTCGGGTCTCATCAGAGCTGTAGCACATGATGAGACGCATATCCCGCACTCTATACACCGATCCAGCTCAAATGTCTCATCAGCTACCTCAGGCTCTACCGGTCTCTCCAGTCTGGTAATATCGTGCTCTTCTTTGGAGTGTACCCAGCTCTCGACCCTTTTGCTCATTCCGTCCATCCATTCTCCTGTAAGCACAGAGAGGTCTTTGATAAGCTTAAAAGACGGCATCGGCATCAATCGGATCTTTCCTTCCGGATAGTCCTTTGTCAAAGTGCGGCACGCAAGCAGTGGCTTGCCGTTGACCATCATTCCGCAGCTACCACATATACCTGCTCGACATACAAAATCAAATGCCAGATCCGGCTCAAACTTCTCTCTGATCATATTGAGTGCCACAAACAGTGTCATCCCAGGAGTCTCTTCGAGATGATAGGTTGTCATATGAGGCTTTGACTCGGGATCACTTGGATTGTACTGCAGTATTTCAAAAGTAAGCATCCGTCCCTTTTTCTGGTTTGCATCACTCATCACCAACTCCCAATCTTTCATTTCTATCTTTGTAATTCTCAGGCAATTCAAAATGCAATAGAGCATCCTGTATCTCAAATCTGTCTGCACCTTTGGCCTCTAGCTCTTCTCTTATGCGATCGACTTCTTTCTGTCGTTTGGCGGAGAGTGGATTTTCTTTGATCATTCCCTTGCGGCCGTAGCCTCTAAATGCCGGCGGAATCTCCATCTTCATAATATCGAGATCCTCATAGAACACTTCTGGCAGTGTAGCGCTCTCGTCACTCCATCGCACAAGTGTTCTCTTCAGCCAGTTCTCATCATCTCTCTGAAGATAGTCCTCCCTGTAGTGTGCCCCTCTTGACTCTGTGCGAAGCAGGGCAGAGTAGGCTATACTGATAGCTATTTTTAGCATTTTAGGCAGTCGATACGCTTCAGCAAGCTCAGGATTGGAGGCATGAGATACGTATCGGATACCCACCTTTTGACTACGCCTAAGAAGCTCCTGCAGTTCATCCACCGCTTCTTGCAGCTCCTTACCGTTACGAAAGATGCCTACTTTCTCATCCATGATATCCTGCATGCGCCTTTTGATATCGAATATATTATCATTATTTAGCGGGCGAGACATGATCTCTCTGATCTTCTGCTCCTCTTTTTCAAGAAAACTCTCAATAGTTTTGGTGTCTATATCTATATCGTGCTCAAGACAATAGTCAGCCATATAGCTGCCTACTATCATACCTGACACCACAGTCTCTGCCACCGAGTTGCCGCCAAGTCTGTTGAAGCCGTGCAAATCCCAGCACGCCGCCTCACCGCAAGAAAAGAGGCCTCTTAGATCCGGCGATTCACCTGTAGGCTTGGTACGGATACCCCCCATGGAGTAGTGTTGAGCAGGACGCACCGGCAGCCACCCTTTGGGCCCTTCGTCTGCCGGATCTATACCGTTGAAGGTCATAGCGATCTCCTGCACATCCCGCAGGTTTTTCTCTATATGCTCACGACCAAGGATCGATATATCAAGCCACAGATGATCCCCATAGACAGACTTTACGCCTTTGCCCTTGCGGATATGCTCCATCATGCGACGGCTTACTACATCTCTGGATGCGAGATCCTTTTTCTCAGGCTCATAGTCGGGCATAAATCTGTATCCGTCCACATCTCTGAGCACTCCGCCGTCTCCGCGACATCCTTCGGTGAGCAGTATGCCTGAAGGTACGATGGGAGTGGGGTGGAACTGCACAGCTTCGGGATTGCCAAGAGTAGCTATACCGGTCTCAAGAACTGCCGCCTGACCAGTCCCTTCACATATCACGGCGTTGGTGGTGGTACGATATACACGCCCCCATCCGCCTGTTGCTATCGCCGTGGCTTTGGCTATGTAGGCTTCGAGCTCGCCGTCAATAAGATCCCTCACCACAGCGCCGTAGCACACTCCGTCTTTATGTATCAGTGACAGGAGCTCTTTGCGCTCTCTGATATCTACATCATCTTTGAGAGCCTGGTTGGCCACCCCAAAGAGCATAGTATGACCGGTGGCATCAGAAGTGTAACAAGTGCGCCACTTCTTGGTACCGCCAAAATCACGGGCATTTATAAGTCCATGCGCTTCGTCCTTTTCTACGATGGTGGTTCTTTTGGTATTGATCACTACTTCTCTGGGGCCCTTGCGGATACGACTCCACGGCACCCCCCATTCGGCAAGCTCTCTGATCGCTTTGGGTGCAGTAGTTACGAACATGCGGGCTACTTCCTGGTCGCAACCCCAGTCGCTTCCTTTGACTGTGTCGGCAAAATGGACATCTTCATTGTCACCTTCGCCCATGACACTGTTGGCCAGACTTGCCTGCATGCCTCCCTGGGCTGCAGCCGAATGTGAGCGTTTGACCGGCACAAGTGAAAGGACAATAGTGCTTAGCCCCTTCTCTTGTGTCGCTACCGCAGTCCTCAGACCTGCCAAACCTCCTCCTACTACAAGAGCATCACAATAATGTATCTTCATGATAGCATCTCCGCAGAAGCAGGATGAGGCACAAGGAGTACTGTAGGATGATATCTCTCACCGGCATGATCCCTGTGCTGTAGTCCTATCTTGACATAGGCGGCAAAGGTGGCAAATCCAAGCAGCAGGAAAAATACAGTAATAGCCCATTTGATCTTTTTAAGCCTTTTGCGTGTGGCTTTGGCATCCTTGCCGTTGAACCAGCCCCATTTGAGCACCAGTCGGTACAAACCTATAGATCCGTGCAGCTCGACAGCTATAAGCAACAGTATATACAGAGGCCACATCCATCCGCTCACCATCCTATCTGATGAGGCATAAGGTCCTATCTTGTCAGCATTTGTCATGATCACATACAGATGCACAGATCCTAGGAACATCATGGCAAATCCGGTAATGATCTGGACAAACCACAGCTTGGTATCTCCATGCTTGAGAGATGCTATGTGTGTGGTGATGATCCGATACTGTCTGTAAGTATTGGGAAATCTTCTCAGTGCAATACCTGCATGTATGATAAAAATCACAAAGACTATGAACACTGCTATAGAGACCAATATGGGCTTACTGTTCTCGTAACCGAATATAAAGCTCCCTTCAAACATCTTAGTCACCTTGTACATAAAATCCTCACTGATGAGGATTGTGGAGACAAACAACATATGAGCCCACATAAACAGCCCCAAAAACAACCCCGTAGCTCCCTGCCAAACATCTATCCGAGCAGGCATACGGCTCTTGGTGCCGTCAACCCTTTTGCCTAAGTATCCTTCGATGATACTTGCCATAGAATATCCTTCAGAAAAAAACAGAAGAGAATGCCGCTTTTCCCATTTTTTCATATTTCAAGCATACGCTTGTACAAAGAAATTTTACTCCTATTATTCTTGCATGCTCTTAAATTTTTATCTTTTTATTACATTTTTTTTAAAAAAGATTTTAACCATTATAAATGTAAAATTATAGAAAAACGGATTTGAGGTTATGACCTATCGCAGCGGCAAAGTTCAGTTTCTTTTTTGGGCATTTTTCTTTTCGGTTTTACTTTATTTATGGCTGGTGGTCGTAGGGCTTCAGACATTCATTCTGCCCGATAAACCGCCTGCGGATATACCGGCTAATGTTGTAGGGCTAATGTTTATACTATTTGGCCTCCTGATTATCACGACACTATCTGGCAATGTCGTAGCCATCATGATAGGAAACAAATACTACACCAGACTTTTTGGAGCCATGACCATCGTAGTCTTCGCCTCTATGATAGCCATCAAGGGGATGTACGGGTAGAAACCAAAAACTATCTCTTCTTCTCCTTCCTCCTGTAGTAGGCCCCTTCCTTGCTTTTGCGGTAGCAGCTTTCACAGATACTGTAGCGGTATGAGAAATCAAGCACTTTGCCGCATCTGGCGCATCGTTTGGTGAGGTCTGCCTTTGTGAGTGATTTTTCTATGAAACGGTTAAGTCTCGTACGCGCTTCGATGGCTGCCTGGGTATCCAGAAATTTTCCCTCAAATCTATATCCAAGCCAAAGATAGAGTGAGACCTCTTTGACCCTGTCCTCAGCTCGGAGCAATTCCTCGTTTGTGTGGGCATATGATGGAAGGTCGCGCGGGGCAAAGTAGGGGACACTCTCACCCCTCTCGAGATGTTTGATATACCGGTGAAATGCTGATTCGATATACGGAGAGTTGATGCTCACAGGTGCGGTTGCCAGATGATAGCGGGAACGCAAATCAAGGTCATACTCATCCACGATCGCGGCAATTTCCAGCATCGACTCGATATTGGCTGCCCGAAATGGTCCTTCAAACTCCATGTTGTCTGCAAAAAATGTCAAGATCTCAAGTAGCTTGTCTGTTTCAAGTATCCCGCCGATGAGCTCCACGTGATGAAGGCTTGCCATCACAGAAAAAGGCAGCTTGATATCGGGTAGAGGAGAGCGGAATTTCTCCGAAATAGTTCGCAAAGTTGAACTATCCAGCGCCCCTATAAGCCCCTCTTCGTGCATCCCGTACCTTCCTGCTCTTCCTGCAATCTGTAAAATTTCCGAGGTCTCAAGCTCCCTGCGGCGCAGTCCGTCAAATTTGTTGTCTCTGGCAAAGAGTAGGGTACGGATAGGCAGATTGAGACCCATTGCTATAGCATCAGTAGCTACGAGTATATCACTCTTGCCCTCTCTGAATTTACGAGCCTCCTCTCTGCGCACCTCTGGAGAGAGGTTACCATAGACTACCGAGACGGAGTGGTGTGGAGAGAGGCGCTGCTTGTATGAGAGTACTTCCTTGCGAGAAAAGGCGACTATGGCGGTATGGGGCTCGATCTTTTTAAGTGGAGTGGGGGCAGGGAGTAGGTGAAGGGGGTTTTTGCGCTCAAAATACACCACCTCAAGCTCTTCTCCAAGGTACTCGGCAAGCTCAGTAACAGAGTTGACGGCATCTGTAGAGCCTGTAAGTATTAGCTCTTTAGCCGGAGCTCCGATAAGAGCATTTGCCCATGCCCATCCGCGATCTCTATCTGCTATCATCTGTATCTCATCGATCACACAACAATCCACATCCACCTCGAAATTGAGCATCTCTATCGTGGAACTGATATGGGTGGACTCTTCATCTATGATCTCCTCTTCTCCAGTGATCAGGGAGGCTCTCGCGCCATTATCCCTCAGGGACTCATACCCCTCCAGCGCCAGGAGTCTCAGGGGTGCCAGATAGTATCCGCTCTGAGATGATCTCAGTCTCTCCATCGCCGCATATGTCTTGCCGCTGTTAGTTGGGCCGGCATAGAAGATTATTTTGCGTTTTAATGATCTAGCAAGCGGAAAGAGCTGCTTAAAGTCCCTGATGGTTTTTGCCAGCAGCTCTTCGCGGAGCTTTTTTTCTCTGATCGGTCTAAGATATTCACCAAGATGATAGAGTATCCTGCGAGTTATCTTGCGCTGTTGTTTTGGGCTCTGTGAGCCGATGATCTCAGGATCGAGAAATTGAAGTATATGATCCCAGATGATCTCGTCATCTATATCAAGGCCGTTTGCCAGCCCCTTTGCCTCATGATATATCTCATCAAGCATCAGATCAAGATGTCTCATCAGCGCCTCATCGACCGATTCCATATCCTCCGATATGCCAAGCGATCTGTCTCCTCTCCATATCCTGGCGTCAAGATATGTCTTGTCGTAGAGCACCCTGACCCTATACGGGAGTTCTTGCGAGTGTATCCGGGTGTTTTTATACTTATCTATAGCATATTGAGATCCCAAATCTGAAAGGAGATAATCAGGATCGATCTTGCGTACGATGGATTCTACCAATACAAAATCAAGCGGAATATGAGTCAGATCCGCTTCCGGCGGCATTTTTCGCAGATGTTTTTCGATCTGATCCTCATCCATATATGGATGAGGTCTGGAGTATAGCATGGAGAGCATATCATCTATCTGTTTTTGCTTTTGTTCTATCAGTATCTTTTTTTGCCTATTTATATACTCGACTAATTCCGTTTCACTCTTGGAGAGTATATCTCCCAAATCCTCCAGTTTCGCACGCACAAGAAGATTTTTGGCAAAATCTATCTTGGGCAGACAGAACTCAAATCGATGATAAAATTCTATCTCGCCGCTAGATTCCACAGTGATTCCTGTCAAGCGCTCAAGAGATGAGAGTTTCTTGGTTAGTCTAATGTATTGAAGCGAATTGTATATCTTTTGAGGTGTGATCTTGGAGTGTTTGGCGTCCACAAACTTCTCAAGTATTTCATTTTCTTCTTCTTTGTTATGCTCCATACTTGAGAGTATAGAGAGGATCTTGCCCACTTTGTCTTTGTCGTGCTCTATAGGTGCTGCCAAGAGATGTTTACCCCCAATGCTGCTTTGCTTGCCTTTGAGATAGGTGAGCATATCGTTGCGGCTGTGGTATCTACCTTCACTCCAGACTCTCCGAAGGGCCCTTATCAGTGTGTCTCTATCAAGAGAGCCTGCATCTACATCGGCGATTATTGAGAGCTCCACAAGGGTATCATCAGGCAAGGTAAGCACTGCATCTTCGAAGGGCAAACCGCCAAACAACTCTCTGATCTTGTTGTTGAGTTTGATATGTTTTTTGCTTTTTTTCTTTGCCATACGGACAGTATATCCCAATAAAATAATATATTAGATAATATGCAAAATTTTATTTGTAAATATCTATTTTAAATGATATAATATTGAAAAACAACATAAATCGGGATTAAATTATATTAATGAATATTAGAATATTTGTATCTTTTTTTCATATCTTTACGGCTCTTATGATTCTATCATCTTTTGTTTGTGCCGAGGGTGGACGCCATATCGACCCTCTACAGGCTATATCTATGGGGGGAGGGCATGACAATCCAACACACTCCAAACCCAGATCTTCGGCAAGACCCGCAAGACATTTCTCCCCTTTGGACGCAATGAACGGTAGAATGGTAGTCAAGGAGGACCGTTCCGAAACGTTGACTAAAACAAAGTACAAAATATCAAAAAAACTCAAAAATAATTCATTCTCCAAACAACAGGCAAACAGAAGAAAAAAACCCTCCATACAGTCAAATGCAATCGAGTACAGGATCGAAAACGCCGAGAGCGGTATAGAAGAATCAGATACAGAAGCAGGGCAGGAAGCTATTGGCGGCCAAAATAGATTTGGCGATAACACCCTTAAGAGTCTGGGCTTTAGAAAGCACAATAGTCCATCAAACACTTCTGTCCCCAAGCCTACAGAAACTCAAGTACGTCAAGCCGTAAGCACAAATGTTCAAAGCAGCTCGTCTTCTAGTCATCACAAGCAAAACACTCAGGCAAACAGAACTGATATAGCTCATATACAAGTCGATGATGATCTAGGCAGCGAATCTCCCAATGGAGACTTGCTGAAAATACTTATGGAGAGCCAAAAGCTTCCAGGCGCCAAGAATAGCTTGTCGCCTTCCCAAAAAACTCATAAAAATCCTACTCACCAGAATAGAAGCAAAAAAATACTCTACCTGACTTTTGACGATGGGCCGTGTAGAGGGACGGCGAATGTGCTGCGTATACTAAAGGAAGAGGGGATCAATGCTACAATGTTCTATATAGGTCGCAATGTCTCCAAAAGCCCTTCGCTTTTCCACAAAGCTTTAAGCATGCCCAATATCCTTGTGTCCAATCATACCTATTCACACGCCAACGGTCACTACAGGAGATTCTACAGCAGTCCGGTACAAAACGTAGTCTATGATATTGACAGAGCACAGCAACTTATAGGCGGTGCCAAGTACCTTCGCCTATGCGGTCGCAATGTGTGGCGCCTGCCGCATGTCAAAAGAAATGACCACGGCATCAAAACTGCCCAGCGCGCCAGAGAAATAAGCAAATACGATGCGCTTGCAAACAGAGGCTACTACATCTATGGATGGGACCTTGAGTGGCATTTTAGCTACAAGAACCAAAGACCGCTTTTTGGCGGAGAAGAGATGGCAAGGCGAGTCAACCTCATATACAACAGCGGTCATCTTGTGCGCAAAAACAAAGTAGTGTTACTTGCGCATGACTTTATGTGGCGCTCGCGAAGAAGTGTTGAAGAGTTAAGGATTTTTATTAGGATCATGAAAGCTCAGGGATGGAGTTTTGATACAATTAACAATTATATCCATGGTACTCCGGCGGTTTTCGTAAAAAACAAGGCAAGTACCTTGTCTGGGGGCAAAAAGCTAAAAAAAGCCCAATTGGCCGCCAAGAAGGCAAAGCTCTTAAAAAACGGGTCTGTTGAACAGATCATCACAGGCAAGATCAACACCAATAGGGCGCTTATGCTTAGCATGGCCATAAAAAACCAGGATTTCTTGAAGATAAGAAAGCTGCTCTCAAGAGGAGCGGATATCAATGCCAAAGATCCAAACGGAGAAATTCCACTAAATATAGCTATCAAAACCAACAATGCCGTGCTCGTCAAGCTTCTGGTGGAGAGTGGTGCTAGAGTATTCAATATAGATGCCAACGGAATGAGCCCCATGGGCATAGCAAAACAGCTGCATAACATAATCATCATAGAATATCTAAAAAAACAGATCGACTTGCAAAAACAGCGCAGGCTTAAGAATATTCTTTTTGCGATGAATCAAAAAGCCATCGCAAGATAAGCCAATGTGACACAGTCCCTAAAAAGATAGTATATTCCATTGGTTAACATAATATAAAATATATTAAATATTATAGTTTGCCCTTCTTGCAATAAATCCCTTGGCGAGAACAAGAAGAAATTTTAGCTTTTTAGCATTATTGCATATTGGATTTTATATTCTTCATAAAACACAGGTGTATAGTATTTTTTCTAT
>CAZFNK010000026.1:0-15335 GCA_964520575.1 uncultured Campylobacterales bacterium
CGCCTATATCAAGAAACGTGATCTCATCAGCCCCCTCTTTGTTGTATCGCTTGGCTACTTCGACCGGATCGCCTGCATCTCTAAGGCCTACAAAATTGACACCCTTGACCACTCTGCCGTTATCGACATCCAAACATGGTATAATCCGTTTTGCAAAATAATCCATTTGTTCCTGCTGCGAGTTAAGTAGGGGATTATAACCAAAATTTGATAATAACGGTAGAAAGACCGGTGATTAAAGCATAAAAAGTGTATAATGGATAAAATAGAAAATCTTGCACAGTTTGCAAGTAAAAAATATGGTCAGAACTTTTTAAAAGACCATAGTTATATCGACAAAATCATCCAAGCGATGTCCGATGATGATCTGCCTGTCATCGAGATCGGGCCTGGCTTAGGTGATTTAACTACCGCACTTGTAAAAGTACGGGATGTCACGGCTTTTGAGATAGATGAGAGACTATGCGAGCATTTGCGCAAAAAGTTTAGATCCCAGACCCAGTCTGGCAGATTCAAGCTGGTGTGCGGTGATGCGTTGGAGCATTGGGAGCAGGGTAGTCTGTCGGATATGCCCTACCGTCTGGTGGCAAATCTGCCATACTACATCGCTACCCATTTCATTCTCAAGGCACTCCATGACCCCTTGTGTCAATCGATACTGGTCATGATCCAAAAAGAGGTTGCGCTCAAATTTGCTGCGCAGCCCGGTCAGAGAGACTTTTCTGCTCTTTCGGTTTTGGCCGAGAGTGCAGGGGAGGGGCATATACTGTTTGAGGTGCCGCCTCAGGCTTTTGTCCCCCCGCCCAAAGTCACCTCTGCAGTGCTATCTATACTCAAGAGGAATGCGCCAAAAGATAACGGATTTGAGCATTTTTTGAAGGTCGCTTTTGCGCAGCCTCGAAAAAAGCTGAGCAAAAATCTCGAAAAAGCTTTTGGCAAGGAGCTGGTATTATCTGCTCTCAAATCAGCAGGGATAGACCCTCTCCGCAGACCTCACGAAGCTACGACATCTGAGTATCATCACTTATACAATATTTTGAAAAAGGATTTTAAATATGGAGAAGAACGAACAGGAGCAGTCAAAAAACGGCGCAGAACAACAAAGAAGACGCAACCCTAACCCATATCGCCAGAACCAAAATGACCAAAATTCCGGCAACAACAGACAAGATGGCGAAAATGGCCAAAACAACGACAACAGAAATAAAGATCGCAGACCAAATCGAAGACCTGACAACAAAAACAACAAACAAGGCGGCAGACGCTCGGCAGTCAGAGGCAACAGCAGAGGCGGCAGAAGAAAACAGATACCCACCAATGTCCCGCCTGAGATGAGAGCGGCGTTGATAGAAAACGATGAGGTACAGGAGGCCAGGATGAATCCCTGGCGACAGCTTGATATGAACGCCAAAGGGAAGCTAAGATTCACACCACTTGGCGGACTGGGTGAGATAGGGGGCAACATAGCCGTACTTGAGAGCGAAAACAGCGCTATCATCATAGATGTAGGCATGAGCTTTCCCGATGAAACTATGCACGGGGTGGATATACTAGTGCCTGATTTCAGCTATCTGCACGCTATCAAGGATAAGATCAAGGGCATAGTGATCACTCACGGTCATGAAGACCACATCGGGGCTATGGCATATCTCTTCAAGGAGCTTAAATTCCCGATATACGGCACCCCTCTGGTACTTGCCATGATAGAGAACAAGTTCAATGAGCATGGTCTCACCGGAGATAAAAAATACTTCAACTATATAATCAAGCGCAAGCAGTACCAAATAGGGGATTTCAAGGTAGAATGGATGCACATGACGCACTCTATTGTTGACTCCAGCTCCATAGCGATCGAAACACCCATCGGCACCATCATTCATACTGCCGACTTCAAAATAGATCACACGCCTGTGGATGGATATACAGCTGATCTGCACCGTCTGGCGTACTATGGCGCCAAGGGTGTGCTGGTACTATTCTCTGATTCTACCAACTCCCACAATCCGGGATTTACCAAGAGTGAAATGGTAGTGGGCAAGACTTTTGACCAGCTCTTCGAGCTTGCCAAGGGCAGGGTGATCATGTCAACCTTCTCATCCAATGTCCATCGTATCTATCAAGCAATGGAGAGAGGCGTCAGATACGGACGCAAGATATGTGTCATTGGTCGCTCAATGGAGCGCAATATCGAAGTGACACGCAAGCTTGGGTTTGTAGATATAGATGACAAGCATTTTATAGAGGCTCATGAAGTAGGCAAATACAAAGATGAAGAGGTGCTGGTGATCACTACAGGCTCACAAGGTGAGACAATGGCGGCTCTTTCACGTATGGCTACAGATGAGCATCGCCACATCAAGCTCAAGCCTACAGATACAGTCATCATCTCTGCAAGTGCAATTCCGGGCAACGAAGCTTCGGTATCGAAACTCATGAACCTGCTGATGAAAGCAGGCGTGACAGTTAGATACAAAGAGTTCAGCGATATACATGTCTCCGGACATGCGGGTCAAGAAGAGCAAAAACTGATGCTCCGGCTGATACAGCCCAAGTTTTTCCTCCCGGTTCATGGAGAGTACAATCATATAGCCGCCCACGCCAAAACAGCTGTCAGCTGTGGTGTGGATGAGCGCAATATCCTGCTAATGAGTGACGGGGATCAGATAGAGATCACGCCCAAGTACATCAAAAAGGTCAAAACTGTCAAAGTAGGCAAGACATACATAGACAACCAAAACAACAAGCCTATACAAAACGATGTGGTTGACGATAGACAGAAGCTGGCGACTGAGGGTATCGTCAATGTAGTACTCCAAATCAGTGCCCAAAGCGGCAAACTACTCGGTAAGCCTGTGGTCACTACATACGGTCTGGTACCGGACAAAGAGGACAAAAAATTTGCTGCCGAGATAGAAAAACTCGTAGAGCAATACCTCATAAACAGCAAATTGGAAAAATCCGGCAACCCAAAAGTAGTAGAAGATGACCTGCGCGGCATAGTGCGCAAACATGTTGTTCGCACCCGCAAAAAATACCCCATCATTCTGCCCACGGTATTTTTCGTATAACTATATAACGCTGGAAAAAACAGAATGAGGCTCAACAAATATATAGCCCACAACACCCGCTACTCCCGCAGGGAGGCTGATCGCTTTATAGAAGCGGGGGAGGTGCGCATCAACAGACAGGTTATGACAGACTTTTCGTATGATGTTGTGCATGGTGATAGGGTGGAGGTCAAAGGACGCCTGGTCAAAGAGCGCCGCAAAGGGGAGATGACAGTCATTGTCTATAACAAACCCAAAGGCGTGCTAGTAACAAAAAAAGATGACCGGGGCAGGGCAACTATATACCACAAGCTGCCTGGCAAATTTCGCCACTTTATCCCTGTAGGTAGACTTGATTATGCCTCTGAAGGGCTGCTGCTGCTGACTGATTCTTCTGATGTGGCAGACCTGTATATGCGCAGCCACCTGCCTCGCACATACAATATCAAAATAGACAAACCATTGAGTAAAGCTATGATAGAGGCGATGAGGGAGGGATTGAGCCTCTCGGACGCCAGCAAGGGCGCACATGAGAAAAGCACTACTCTGAGCATGGAGTTTGCCCCTTTTGCAGCGTATGAGTTTCGTGGACAAACGGGCAAATATACCAAGCTCAGAGTCACCATTACAGAGGGGAAAAACAGGGAGCTTAGACGCTTTTTTGCCCATTTTGGGGCCAATGTCGTAGATCTCAAAAGAGTGGCTTTTGGAGATATTGAGCTAAATAACCTCCCCACCAACAAAACCCGTTTTTTTACCCAAAAAGAGTATGATGCGCTAAGAGAACTGCTCAAAAAAGAGCGCAAAGAAAACAAAAACAAAAATTCAGGCGGGGACCAAAAGATAGAAGAATGATACTCTCACTCAAGTACCGCCCAAAAACCCTCGATGAGATCATCGGACAGCAGCATCTTCTCTCATTAGAGGCTCCGCTGCGCAAACTCATAGAATCCGACTCATTACCGCATATGTTTTTATTCGGGCCTCCAGGATGTGGCAAGACCACTCTTGCCAGGGTAATAGCCGATATGCTAGATAGGCCATTTTATGAGATGAACGCCACAAGTCTCAAGATAGACCAATTGCGCAAGATCTTCAAACAACACGCCCAATCTCTGCAAAAACCGATCATTTTCATAGACGAGGTGCACAGACTCAGCAAAAACCAACAGGAAGTTCTCCTGCCCTATATGGAAAACGGCTCTGCCATCATCATAGGAGCCTCTACCGAGAATCCCTACTATGCTATGACGGCGGCTGTTAGATCAAGATCCCATCTGTTTGAAATGCGAAGCATCGATCAAAATACCATGACGAAATTTCTCAATATGGTCTTGGATAACGAGAGTATAAGTGCTGATAATGATGCTGTGGAATATCTCGTAACTTCCAGTAATGGCGATGCCAGAGCGCTGCTAAACCTCCTGGAGAGTGCATCCAAAATAGAGGAGAGGATCACGCTCCAAACCCTCAAGGCTATCAGACCCCACGCCCTGCAGGCTGGCTCAAGCGAGAGTGACAGCCACTATGATCTAACATCGGCCATGATCAAGAGCATCAGAGGAAGCGATATAGATGCGGGGATATACTATCTGGCTCGACTGATAGATAGCGGCGAGCCGCCCGAGTTTATAGCCAGACGGTTGGCAATTCTGGCCAGTGAAGATATAGGCAATGCCAATCCAAACGCCCTTAATCTCGCCTCTTCGACTCTTAATATTGTCAAGCAGATAGGATACCCCGAAGCTCGCATACCTTTGGCCCAACTGGTGGTGTATCTAGCCAGCTCTCCCAAGTCCAACAGCAGCTATCTTGCCATAAACAAGGCTTTAAAAGATATAAAAGAGGGCAAGATCTATTCTGTACCGAACCACATCAAAACCCACTCATCAAGCTACAAACACCCACACGATCATGGAGGGTGGATAGAGCAGGAGTATATAGTCCATGAAGGAGATTACTACCGCTCCAAAGGAGCGGGATTTGAGAAAAAACTTGATGAGTGGTTGGAGCTGATAAGAAAGAATAGATCTACTGAAGAGTTTTGAGAAGCATTTGTGCTTTTTCGCTGTCTATCTCACCGGTTAGATATCTGCCCTTTAGTTTGTCTATATAATTCAAGAGATATGTTTTGAATGGACCGTCAGCCAGCAGGTTGTCGGCTTTTGCCCTGGCAAGCTCAAAGTCCGGTACTGCTTTGACGATCTGCTCCATTGCAGGTGTGGCTGCCCAAATAGTTTTGGCTTTGGTCGTATCAAGAGAGTTTAGATTGAGTACATTGTCTCCCAAGCTGTCTTTTTGATAATAGTTTTCGTATATTTTTTTCGTAGAGTCAGACGCCCACTGTGTATCATCATCGCTCGAGGAAGTATTAAATAATCCGGTTGCAAAGTAGATAAATGCGGCTCCGACCGCGACCATGATGATCAGACCTTTGTCCATGATTGCCTTTCTTGTCTTTGTGCTTTTATTGGGCAATTATATCCAAAAAATATTTTTTTGGCATTTTGTAGTTAAAACAGTACAATATAATATAGACTTCTTCACCAAGGCATCAAATGAAATTGCTAACATTACTTCTGATCGGTTTTTCTCTCCTTTTCTCTAGGGCAAATACAGATATTTTAGCCGGCAAACACGTCCTTCCATGGGAGAAGAGTATTATCAGAGGGAAATTATCTAATGGCCTGCGTTACTCTATACTCCCAAACTCTACACCAAAGAGGCGAGCGGAGCTTATGCTGTATATTGGAGTCGGTTCTCTTGATGAAGATGAAGACCAGCGAGGCGTAGCTCACCTGATTGAGCATATGGCATTCAACGGCACCAGGCATTTCAGGAAAAACAAGCTGGTCTCGTATCTCGAATCGATAGGAATGACTTTTGGAGGCGACCTCAATGCCAATACCAGCTTCGATCATACGACTTATTTGCTCTCTTTGCCTCTTGAGGGAGAGCATCTCGAGAAATGCATCACTATTATGCGAGACTGGGCTGATGGAATTGATTTTGACCCGGAGGAGTTTGACAAGGAGAGGGGAGTGGTGCTTGAAGAAAAAAGACTCAGAAATACAGCAGACTATCGACTATTTGTCAAATCAGTTCCGCTGCTTTATACCAACCCGAGATATCAGCAAAGGTTGACTATCGGTTTGGAGAGCGTGCTGCGAAATATACCTGTCCAAAGGGCCAAAGATTTCTACAACACTTGGTATAGACCTGAATTTATGCATATTATAGCCGTTGGGGATTTTAATGCCGCAAAAATGCAAAATATAATAGTGAAAAATTTTTCTGACCTCAAAGACAAATCCGATCGCCCAAGGATCAGCAGACTTATGAATGAGCACAACGAAACCAGAGTGGCCACACTAAGCGACAAGGAGCTCACCGGCAATGTCGTGCAGATCATTTACGGTTTGCCCGCAAACGGCATCAAAACTGTCGGGCAAAAACAGGCAGAAATGGTGGAAAATATTGCCCTAACGCTCTTTGGTATGAAAGCTGATGAACAGGCTCTCAAACCAAACCCTGAAGCTCTTAAGATAGTAGTATCCAACGAGCGCATCGCCCCCAATCGCAAACTAATAAACTTTGTGGCTGTTCACAAACGGGGACACGCCGCAGATGCTCTCAAGGAACTTTACTCTCTAATGTGGAGTTTTGCGAGATACGGCTTTTCTCAGACTAACCTTGATCTAGCGAAAAAAAGGATCAGATCCCAAATAGCCAAAGCCTACAAAAAGAGATTCAAAAGAAGATCCAAAGAATTAGCCGACAGGCTGCTTGGCAGCATACTCAACGACTCGGTATTTGTAGATTATGACCATGATCTCAATCTCACCAATGCCTTGCTGAATGATATCAAACTCAAAGATATAAATGATTATTTCAAAAATCTGATAAATGTCAAAGACCGTGTCGTACTCTACAAAAACATAGACGCCGAGGGTTTGGACCTAAATAGTACGCTAAAACTCTTAGAAAGCGCCAAATCTCTTGCGACAGATACGACACAAGCTCAAAAACTTCCTGCAAGCATACTTGATATTAACCTCACTGCCAAACCGATCGTCTCTGAATCTTATGACAAGACGTTTGATATATACAGATACAAACTTGCCAACGGTATCGTTGTGGATTTCAAATACTCCGACAACCAAAAAAACACTCTCTACCTTCAGGCCTCCAGCGAGGGCGGCACCTCTATATTGAACCTCAAAGACCTGATAGCCAGCAATTTTGCTCCGGCCTGGATCAGCCAATCAGGGCTTGGCAAATATACCGATACCCAGGTACGCAAGATACTTGGAGACAAGCAAGTGAGCATAAAAACCTCTATAGAGAGATTTGGCGAGGATATCAAGGCATCATGCAGCAGTTTCGATGCCAAAAGTATGTTTGAGATGCTCTATGCCGCCATCACAAAGCCCAAGCTTGATCCCAGGATATTTGCCAACGGCAAGACCAATGCCAAAACAGCTATCTCCCAGGCACAAAACAGCCCGCAGTTTCAGTTTGCCAAAATGGTGATCAAAAAATACTACAAAAACAACCCCAGACTCAATCCGCCGAGCAAGGAGGATATTGACAAGCTTGATCGGGAGCAAATGCTTGCGATGTACAAAGATCGATTTGGCGATATGAACAATTTCTATTTCGCTATCGTAGGAGATATCAAAAAGGAGGAGATAAAAAAACTCATATCAACCTATCTGGCAAACCTGCCTACTCAAGACAGAAACGAGACATTCTCATCCGAGGACTACGACAGGCTCCATGGAAAACAGGTAATAGAAGAAAATCTCAACAAAGAATACAGAGCAGAAATATCCCTGGAGTATCATGCCAAAATCCCTTTCTCTCTCAAAAACAAAATGGCACTTGATGCCATAGCTCATATCCTCAATATCCGCTTGAGAAATGCTATCAGGGAGGATAGATCAGGTACCTACAATATAGGTATCGCACAGGAAATACCTGATCAGCTGCGCGATAAGGCCGTCATGACCATATCATTCAAAACCGACCCAGAAAGGGCAGATACACTGATAGATGCAGCCAAAAGTGTTATCAGGAAACTTATAGACAAAGGTCCCACAAGCAAAGAGTTGGAGACATATATCAAAACTACACAGGTTGGATTTGAGCAGGCCAAGACTTTTGATACGTTTTGGATATCATCAATGATAGCGGCTCACAGACTAAATAAACCGTTATCGGAAATTTTAGATATAGAAGGGCTTCTGAAACAGATCACGCCGCAGCTCATACAACAAACTGCTGCGAAGTTATTTGGAGATGATCTTTTGATCACAAAATTGATGCCAAAAACAAAAGGTGAAAAAGAAAAAGCTGATAAAAAGCAGGGTGGTACGGACGAGAGGACTTGAACCTCCACACCTTTCGGCACCAGATCCTAAGTCTGGCGTGTCTACCAATTCCACCACGTCCGCATAAATATTAAGTAATAAGGTGGCACGCCCGTTAGGATTCGAACCTAAGACCGCTCGCTTAGAAGGCGAGTGCTCTATCCAGCTGAGCTACGAGCGCATTGTATAAAGCTTGCCTTCACAAGCTGACACGCAAAATGCGTGGTACGCCAGAGAGGAGTCGAACCCCTAACCCTCAGATCCGAAGTCTGATGCTCTATCCAATTGAGCTACTGGCGCTTAGATAATAGATGGGGTGGATAATGGGATTCGAACCCATGACCCCCTGTGCCACAAACAGGTGCTCTAACCAGCTGAGCTATACCCACCACCGAAAAAAATGGTCGGAGTGAAAGGACTCGAACCTTCGACCCCCTGCTCCCAAAGCAGGTGCGCTACCAGACTGCGCTACACTCCGACTGATAAAAAGAGTGAAATTATAGTAAAACCAGCTTAAATTGTCAATATATCAGCCTGACTTCCCTTTTTCCTGTTTCGGTGTACCCGATCACATATCCATCGGTAGAAGCGAGCACAGCATCCACATTTTCGGGCTTAACAACCCAGATCATCCCCACACCCATATTGAATGTCCTGTACATCTCATCCCTATCCACATACTTGGACATAAAATCAAATATCGGCAAGGTCTTGATAGCGTTTAGATCAACTACAGCCGTAATATCTTCAGGTAATACCCGCGGCAGATTCTCCACTATCCCTCCGCCTGTGATGTGGGCCAGGGCCACAATGCGCTCTTTGTTGGCTTTGAACTCCTTGACATATATTCTTGTAGGTTCAAGCAGGGTTTCCACCAAAGACTTGCCCTCAAACCCATCCTGCAAGTCCATACCCAGCTTGTCAAAAAAGAGTTTCCTGACCAGTGAGTAGCCGTTGGAGTGCACCCCGGAGCTGGGCAGGGCGATCAGAACCTGCCCTGGCTTGACCATACTCACTCTATCCATCTGGCTCCTCTCGGCTATACCCACAGCAAATCCGGCCAGATCGAAATCATCCTCACTATACATCCCCGGCATCTCTGCTGTCTCGCCTCCGACAAGCGCGCATTCGCTTCGTCTGCAACCTTCTGCTATACCACTTACCACCGCCTGGGCATTTTCGGGCAGCAGTTTGCCTGTCGCGTAGTAGTCAAGGAAAAACATCGGCGTACCGAAATTGCAGATGAGGTCATTGACGCACATAGCCACCAGATCGATCCCTACAGTATCCAGTTTACCGCTTTCGATGGCCAGTCTTAGCTTGGTACCCACTCCGTCAGTAGCTGAGAGGATTACAGGCTCTTTGTATCCTGACGGTAGAGCATATGCCCCTGCAAATGATCCGATGCCTCCTATGACATTGGCATCAAAAGTTGATTTTACATCACTCTTGATAGCCTCGACAAACGCATTGCCCGCATCGATATCGACTCCCGCATCTTTGTAGCTTACCTTATCCATATTGCTCCCCTCACTCTTTTTCGCATGGCGGCAAAAACTGCCTGAATATCATTACCGTAGGACAAAAGCCAGTAAATCCTCTCATTAGCAAGACGATCATGATAAGAAGCTGGACGATAAAAGCCGCCGCAAACATCTGTGAACCGGCCAGCCCCATCACCAGCCCCATCAAGATAGCGATCATTATATACCACAGTCTCTCAGCACACATAAGCCACCTCGATAAATTATTTGGCGCAATTATACCTAAAATATCTTCTGTCTGAACCTCCCTTGTGCTATAATATCCCACTTTTTTCAAGGAATAACAATGCGAAGTGACGAAATAAAAAAGGGGTACGACCGGGCACCCCACCGAAGCCTGCTCAGGGCTACCGGTATCAAAGAAGAAGATTTTGACAAACCGTTCATCGGAGTGGCCAACTCGTTTATCGAGATCATACCGGGACATTTTTACCTCAACAAGGTAGCCGAAATCATCAAAGAGGAGATCAGAGCCCAGGGATGTGTGCCGTTTGAGTTCAATACCATCGGTGTCGATGACGGTATAGCGATGGGGCATGATGGTATGCTCTATTCGCTGCCAAGTCGTGAGATCATAGCCAGCTCGGTAGAGACAGTCATGAATGCTCACAAACTCGATGCGATGATCGCCATCCCCAATTGTGACAAGATCGTGCCGGGGATGATCATGGGGGCTCTGAGAGTCAATGTGCCTACTGTCTTTGTCAGCGGTGGACCAATGAGCGCAGGCGAACTAGGAGATGGTACACCGATTGATCTGGCGTCTGTATTTGAAGGAGTTGGGGCCTTTGAAGCCGGAGAGATCACACAAGATCAATTGCTCGAACTTGAATGCAACGCCTGCCCAAGCGGCGGTAGCTGCTCAGGAATGTTCACCGCCAACTCGATGAACACCCTCATGGAAGCGATGGGAATCGCCCTACCTGGCAACGGCACGATACTCGCACTCACCAAAGAGAGGGAGCAGCTTTTCCGCCAAACAGCTCGCAGGATTTGCGAACTGGCAAAAATGGAACAAGACGAACAAGATAGATATAGGTTTAGAAATATTCTCAATGCCAATGCTGTCAACAACGCTTTTGTGATAGATATGGCAATGGGTGGCAGCTCTAATACTGTACTTCACATGCTGGCTATCGCCAATGAAGCGGATGTGGACTTTGATATAGCCAAGATCAATGAAATCAGCCGAAAGGTCTCACATATTGCCAAGATCAGCCCTTCTCTGACAACAGTCCATATGGAAGATATCAATAGAGCCGGCGGAGTCAGTGCCGTGATGAAAGAGATAAACAAAAGAGATCAGGTGCTTATGGACAACCTCACCGTCACGGGAGAGAATCTGTTTGAGAGGATCGCAGATGCCGAGATACTCGACCCCGAGATCATTCACCCAATAGAGAACCCATACAGCAAAGTAGGGGGTCTGGCGATACTCTTTGGCAATCTGGCCGAAGAAGGGGCCGTGATCAAAACTGCCGGCATCGTCGGGGAGCGCAGCTTCACAGGCAAGGCGGTATGCTTCAACTCACAGGATGAAGCAATATCCGGCATAACAGGAGGCAAGGTAAAAGCAGGTGATGTGGTCGTGCTGCGCTACGAAGGCCCCAAAGGGGGGCCGGGTATGCAGGAGATGCTTAGCCCAACCAGCCTGATAATGGGTATGGGGCTGGGGGATAGCGTAGCACTCATCACCGATGGAAGATTCAGCGGCGCAACAAGGGGGCTTAGCATCGGGCATGTCAGCCCCGAAGCAGCCGAAGGAGGTCTGATAGCACTCGTAGAAGATGGTGATGAGATATTTATAGATGTAGATCAGTATATCATCGAGCTAAAAGTCAGTGATAAAGAAATAGAGCAAAGAAGAGCAAATTTCAAGCCCATCAAAAAATCACTCGATAGCAGATGGTTGCGTCAATACCGCGCGCTTGTCACAAATGCCAGCAAAGGTGCGGTGCTGGAAGCAGAATAGGGTGCTAAGTGCTAAAGCATGCGATATTGCAAATGATATTGTGCTGAGCTGGCGCAAGTTGGCTGCAAAAAGAGACAAAGGTTTCGTTGCGTAACACGCAATGCGCAGCAGCATGCGCTAATTGATCCGCCGACCCCATTTGAAACGCGCACGATAAAACGGGCGGTTCAGGCTTGTTATAACGACTCTATGCCGTGCGCTTGAAGCGTGTATGAACTTGTTGTTGCCTATGTAGATACCGACATGATTGACGTAGCCTCTGCGTCTGCGAGAAGTGTCGAAAAACACCAGATCACCCGGTCGCAGGTGGCTACGGCTGACATATTTGCCATAGTAGGCTTGCTTACGCGAAACACGAGGAAGCCTCACTCCCTTTGTCTTGCGCATAACATACTGGGTGAAACCGGAACAATCAAAAGCCCTGGGGCCCTCGGCTCCCCAAACATATCTGCGCCCCAGATACCGCTTGGCTACCCTGATTACTCTACTGTCGCCTCTGGACCATCCGGAACTGCTGCTGCGGCCATTCAGGATGGACGCGGCTGAACTGAAGCGACTTCCTTTGCTTTTTGTTTTCTTTTTGGCAACCCTAAGCGGTGTGTCTATATGCTTTTTCTTTTTTCCTTTCTTTATCTGGGCAAGCATGGCCTCTATATTGGGGTTTTTCTGCTTGCTTTTCTTAACCTTGGCCAAGACTGCTTCGATCTCACTCTTTTTAGCGCCCTTTTTCTTCAGCCTGGCTATCATCTGTTTCTTGGTTTTTTGATCCAGCTTGGCTTTTGGCAATACAGCATCTCTACTCAGTGCCAGCACCATTCCTGTGTGAATACGATCTTTTTTGCTCATATGATTGAGTCTACGCAACTCCTTGGTGCTCATATTGTTCTTTTTGGCTATCAGCCAGAGGGTGTCTCCTTTCTTGACTTTATAGGTCTTTGGCTTTGGCTTCACGGCCTTTCCTACCGCCAAAACCATTCCTGTATGAATGCGATCCTTTTTGCTCATTTTGTTGAGTTTACGTATTTGGGCTAAGGTCAAATGATGCTTGCGGGCTATCTTCCAGAGCGTATCTCCTTTCTTAACCGTATAGCTCGGCATTGCCCCTATGGGGAGTTCCTTTTTCTTTTTCTCCGCTTGCTTTGTACTTACTTTTCTATCTGCTATAAATGTCTGTTTGCCCGGTGTCAATCTGATGGTTTGGCCAGGTTGTAGTCTGTCACTTAGCCCTATATGGTTGATCTTCATCAGTTTACTTATTATGATATGGTTTTTTCGGGCTATAGAAAAGAGGGTGTCGCCGGGCTGGACGGTATATGTGTTTTTGCTTTTTGTTCTGGCAGAAGATGTCTTGGCCTCAGTATTTGCAGCAATAGCCTTTTTGGGGACGGGCGTGCTTAGCTTGGGAGGTATGATAAGGGTCTGCCCCACCTTGATGATCGCATTCATTTCAAGATCGTTGGCTTTAAGAAGAGCGCTTATGGATGTATGGTGTCTCCTTGCTATAGTGAACAAAGTATCGCCGTTCTTAACCTTATAGCTATTTGTGGGATTTACGGAGGGGTTCTTCTGTGTAGCTATTTTCTGTGCTGCTGCCGGTTTTGAAGATTTTTGCGGATCGTAAGTATTTAGAGGAACTTTGATAATCTGTCCTACCTTTATGACAGCTCCGGGACTCATGCCGTTTACCTCAAGAACCTCCTTGATGGTTGTATGGTGCTCATGAGCTATTTTATAAAAAGTATCCCCATTTTGGACTGTATAATCAATAGTGAGATTTTTATTGGGCTGGGTCAGCTTGGCATTTGTCAAAATCGGAATAAATAATGCGATAAAAAATATATTTAAAAGCTTTTTCACTTCATCTCCTCTTTAAAAAGCATCTCCGTTATTCTATACTAAATAATATTATATGTCAAGTGCTGATTTTGTCGGCACCTTGATTGTCATAGAAATATACCACTTTTTAGTCAACACAAAGTCAACCGCTAATTAACGGTTTATAAATGTTAACCATCGTGGAGTATAATCAAAAAAACGCACGGGAGAACATTATGAGAGCTATTTATTGGGCGATTCTGATATTTGGGTTTGCTCTTTTGGGTTGCCAGGACAAAAAGGATAACAATTTTGTGTCGGACAGCCTCAAAGAGGTGGTAGCGCCCCAGACAGCCCAGCCTGCTCCACGGGCAAAAACAAGTACTAATCATACCAAATATGGTCAAACGGGGCACCAAAGCATCACGCCTATCAATGCCCCAAAAGTACCTCCCATAGGCATCAAAGTAGATCAAAACCAAATCATCATAGATACCAACCAGACAAAGAAGTTTCTTGAGTCATTGACCAAAAAACTAGATCAAAGCTTCAAAAAGGTAGCCGAAGACCTGCGCAATAACCAAGTCCGTTCACCCAATGACACAGGTATTGTGATCACGCAGGATCGCATAGAGGTGGACCTTAATAAAACCCAGAAATTTATGGAAAAATGGATAAAAAGTGTGGAGACAATAGGTAAACAGCTTGACAGTGTTGCCAAGGAGTTGGACAAATCATTCAACCCGTAGAAAAGGCGCCAAAGGCGCCGGAGGTGGATTATTTTAGCGCTGCTTTTGCCGCCTCAACAATTTTGGCGAAGCTCTCAGGAGCATTCATCGCCATATCTGCAAGTATCTTGCGATCCAGCTCGATGTTGGCGAGCTTTAGTCCATGCATGAAACGGGAATAATTCATATCATTGAGCCGTGCAGCGGCATTGATACGGATGATCCACAGTTTGCGGAAATCTCGCTTCCTTTGTCTTCTGTCTCGATAGGCATAAACCAGTGAGCGCTCAAGCTGCTCCTTGGCTTTGCGAAAATGTTTGCGGCGCCCGCTGTAAAAACCGCGCGCCTGCTTCATCAGTTTTTTGTGTCGTCTGTGTCTTACAAATCCGTTTTTTACTCTCATGTTTTTCCTTTACCATGTTTCTTGATAGAAAATAGGTGTCAGACATTCTCTCTGCCTGAACTTGCCCCTGATCGGGGGGATAGCTTGTTTTTTCTTGTTTAGGCGATCATCTCTTTGATCTTCTTGGCGTCAGCCTTGTCCACGATCTTGGGGCTGCGCATCTGTCTATGGTGCTTGCCGTCAACCTTGGTCAAAATATGGCTGCGAAACGCCGTACCGCGTTTGATGGTGCCGTTTTTCTTGACTTTGAAGCGTTTGACAGCGCCTTTTACACTTTTCATTTTTGGCATATCGGTCAACTCCTTTCGCAAAATGTCCCTATCGAGATAGAAAAGGGACGCGTATTATACCGAGATTGGTTTAAACTTGTGCTCGCTCTATGATCAGTCTATCTCTACTACTTCGACCACCGCAGGCCAACCGGGCCCTTTGGCTTTGTCGATGAGCTTGGCTT
>CAZFNK010000027.1:0-10237 GCA_964520575.1 uncultured Campylobacterales bacterium
TAGACAATATCAGATCCAATCCTGTTGCTCTGAATGTCTACTGGGAGGTAAACGGCCACCGCCTACCACCAGAGCCAGACCCAAAAGTAAACAACTCTACTTTGCTTGGGGTTGATAGTAATAACAACGGAGTAAGAGATGATGTGGAGAGATGGATATATGAGAAGTATAAGGATAAGCATCCTATATATGCTGCGATTGCGATGGAGACAATAAAGGCATATAGACTCGCCTTAATGGGAGTAGAACACTATAAAGATGCAGAAAAAGCAATAAGTTCAATAATTGACTGCGAATCATATTACAGATTATTTGCAGATTTGCACAATGAAAAACTTTTAATAGATAGGTATAGTATTCCAACAGACGATGGATTGATATCTAAATATCTTAATACATCAGAAAGGCGCGAGGCATATTCTAATTTTGATGCTTCATTAAGCGGCAGAGTATTTACTTCTCCAAAAGATGAAGAAATGAAGAATGGGTGTCCTTCTTATGTGAAAGGAGTGCTAAAATGAAAAAAATACTTTTCACAGTGTTTGTTTTTTCTTCAATAATGTTTGCTAGTAAAACAGATATATATTTTGGCAATGGGATAATGACAACTTTTGCAGATGCTAAGCGCAATTTAGGTACTTTAATAACCACCATCAAAAGGAATATTGATACTCAAAATATTAATGATTACAAACTCTCTTACAACCAAACAGCAGGCTTCGTTCGCGATCTGTTTGAATCGGGTCTGCAAAAGATCATACCCGATGACCCCGACAACATGAGGGTATGGGGAGATGGGCTGATGACCATAAGCTCCATAGCAGATATACATGAGCAGGTAGAAAGCTATCAAAACAGTCACGATGCCGGCAATAATGTCATAGTAGTAGCGCATTCGCAGGGAAACCTGTTTGCCATAAGGGCGTATAAGACAAATCTTTTCGAGCCTGATTGGATGCACATTATTCATATCGCATCACCAAGCCACTACTTCGCAAGTAATGATGTGGTATTCTGGGACAATGACATCGTTCCTCTGGCTGGATATTATGATGACGAACATACGGCAATGAAGAGCGATTGTCTGGTCAGAAAAGTTAAATGGGTATACAATGAAGGGTATCAAGGCACTACAAATGGAGAACCTAAAAGCGACTATATCTACAAAAGTCAAATTGGTTATTCTTCATTTCCAGATTGGTTACCTCCTGAAGATTCGGGCAGTAACTCCATAGTTCACAATTTCACTTTTTATATGGGAGAACCCCTGAAAGAAGATATAGCCAACCAAGGTTTCTGGAATACGATCAAAAGTATTTTCTCCAAACCAAAAGACTCACATTACAAAAAAATTCCCAATGCGATAGACGGCACTGACCTTATTGACACCCAGGCAAGAGACAAAATCCTTGGATATATCAAAGCTCAACTTGACAAAAACAGCGCCGACAATGGAGATGATGACAACAACTCAGACAACAACGGCACCAACAAAGGCGGAGACAACAACGGAGGTGATCCCTCAAGCTTTGATTATACTTCCGTATGCTCATCTGTAGATTTCCCCGATCCAATACCCAATGAGCTAAGCGAGACCATTAACGGCATACTCCAATCAAACAAAGACAATCTTATTGCTGATATCGTATGTCCTCTGATAGATACTGCCGTACAGGCATACAACCTCCAAAACACAGGAGGTTTGCCAGGGGGTGGAGACTTTCCGTAAACAAGACAATTAATCTTCTTCTCCCATAGAGCCTCCTGGCTCTTTGATCTCCCAAATACACAAACCATGTAACTTCGATATAATATTTCAAACAATGCAAATTCTAAGGAGACCCAACCATGAAAACACTCAAACTAACTATCACTACAATAACCCTCATAACTCTTACAGCTTGCAACTCCTCTAACGGCAAAGGCAAGCAAAACTCAGCTCACGGTCTTATCAATGTCCCTCCAATTGCTCAAAGCCAAACTATTAAACTAAACGAAGATAAAAAAGCTTCCATCACCCTAAAAGCCACAGATGAAGATATAGCAGGACCTGATAAAGATAACAACGGCATCAGAGACGATGTGGATGATTATATAGACAGCCACTATACGGATGTAAAGAGGAGAAAAGCGGCGCAGCAGTTGGCAAGGATGTATCAAGAGATGCTAACGGTTGATAAGAGTGATAAAGATAAGGTGGCTGAGGTTAGCAAGAAAGGGATGCTGGCGATATCATGTGCCGTAAATAATAATATTTATCTGCGTGAAATAAAGCCTCTTGTCTTAAATACTAAAAAAAGAGTCAAAGAGTTCTATAAGTATGATAGTTTGCGTGATGGTACTACAACCACTTTGCCCGAAGGAGATACCTGTGAAAAATAAAATAATAAAAGTTGTTGCGATAATATTTTTGGGTATATCTTTGCATGTCGGAGAATATTCTTTGTATTGAGACAAGGGTTTACTATACGCTACTTATACTTCTCACCGCCTCTTAACCGCTATTTTTGTAAAATAATATCTAAATAAAGATTTTAAAGGCAGACGATGGTAAAGAGATATGCGCGCAAGGAGATGAGTGACAACTGGACGATGCAGGCCAAGTATCAGGCGTGGCTCGATGTGGAATTGGCAGTGGTCAAAGCTTGGAATCGCCTGGGGCTGATCCCCGATGAGGATGCCGACAAGATCGTCAAAAATGCCGGATTCTCGGTCGAGCGGATAGATGAGATAGAGGCCGTTACGAGACATGATCTGATAGCTTTCACAACATCAGTGGCCGAGACTCTTGGAGAGGAGAGCCGGTGGTTTCACTATGGGATGACCAGCTCCGATACGGTCGATACTGCCGTAGCTCTTCAGATGAAGCGTTCCCTTGAGATCATCATTGCCGATGTCCGCATGGTGATGGAATCAATCAAAAAAAGAGCCATGGAGCATAAATACACCCTCATGGTAGGCCGCAGTCACGGTATTCACGGGGAGCCGATTACATTTGGGCTGGTAATGGCGGTATGGTATGACGAGATGAGGCGCCATCTGGAAAATCTGGAGCAGACCATGGAGGTCATAGCCGTAGGCCAAATCAGCGGCGCAATGGGCAATTTCGCCCATGCGCCTCTGGAGCTTGAAGAGTATGCGATGGAAGAGCTGGGACTAAAACCGGCTCCGGTGAGCAATCAGGTGATACAGCGCGACAGATATGCCAGACTTGCTTCCGCACTGGCATTGCTTGCCAGCAGTATCGAGAAGTTTGCCGTGCAGGTGCGCCATTGGCAGCGTACCGAGGTCTATGAGGCTGAAGAGTATTTTGCCAAAGGTCAAAAGGGCTCATCGGCTATGCCCCACAAGCGCAATCCAATACTGACTGAAAATATCACCGGGTTGGCACGCATGATCCGCGCATACGTGATTCCGGCGATGGAAAATGTAGCACTCTGGCATGAGCGAGACATCTCCCACAGTTCCACCGAACGCTTCTGG
Source organism: uncultured Campylobacterales bacterium (assembly GCA_964520575.1). Lineage (GTDB taxonomy): Bacteria > Campylobacterota > Campylobacteria > Campylobacterales > Sulfurovaceae > S017-3. The sequence continues at coordinate 3,484 of CAZFNK010000027.1, forward strand.
CTGCCAGATAGCTTTATCACAAGTGATTTTATGTTGCATAGATTTAACAATGTCATAGCCAACCTGACAGTAATGCCTGAGAATATGATGAAAAACCTCAATCTTACAGGTGGACTTGTGTTTAGCCAAAGAGTTCTGCTGGAGCTGCCCAAAGCCGGAGTAAGCCGAGAGGACGCATACAAGATCGTACAGCGCAATGCTATGAAGGTATGGGAGGAGATACAGCAAGGCAAGCCTACTGTAAACGACAAGGGCGAAAGTCTCTATCTACAGTACCTGCTAGCAGATGAGGAGCTCAGAGAAAAACTGAGTGAAGAGCAGATCAGAGAAGCGTTTAATTACGACTACTATACCAAAAATGTGGATAAAATTTTTGAAAGAGTATTTAAATAATCGTTTACTTTTTTTCACAGCACCCCGCCCAATGGGCACTGGTGGAATATATTATAATTTCTTATAAAACTATCTACAAAAAATGATCCAAAATTAACAAAAAATCAAGCACTTTTTGAGTAAAATCCAATTTATATTTTTTGCGGGCGATGCATAATTTTGGCTCTCGTCCACACCATAAAAAACGGTTGTAAATATCAGGGGAGAAACCAATGATTAGAGTAGTCAAGCGCAATGGGCGTGTAGAGCCGCTGGATGTATCCAAGATCCAAAAGTACACTTCAGCAGCCACAGAAGGGCTCGATGGAGTGAGCCAAAGCGAGCTGGAGGTGGATGCACAGCTTCACTTTAGAGATATGATCACAAGTACGGAGATACAGGAGACCCTGATACGTACAGCCGTGGACAAGATCGATCTTGACCGTCCCAACTGGACATTTGTAGCTGCCAGACTTTTTCTCTATGATCTCTATCACAAGGTTTCGGGCTTTACGGGCTACATACATCTGCGAGACTATCTCGAGCATGGCGAAAAAGAGGGGCGCATACTGCTTGGGCTCAAAGACAAATATGACCTTGACGATCTCAATGATCATATCAAGCCCGAAAGAGACTTACAGTTTACATATCTGGGTATTCGCACGCTTTATGACCGATATCTGATCAAGGATAAAAGAGGCGAGCCTATAGAGTTGCCCCAGCATCTTTTTATGGGTGTTGCTATGTTTTTGGCTCAAAATGAGTTTGATTCTCAGACCTGGGCCAAAAAGTTTTATGACATTATAAGTAAATTCGAGGTGATGGTGGCTACACCTACACTCTCCAATGCACGTACACCCAGACACCAGCTTAGCTCTTGCTATATTGGATCTACTCCGGACAATATCGAAGGGATATTTGACGGGTATAAAGAGATGGCATTGCTGTCAAAATTTGGCGGAGGAATAGGCTGGGACTGGATGCAGGTGAGAGGTATGGGATCGTATATAGATGGACACAAACATGCCGCAGGCGGTATCATCCCATTTCTCAAGATAGCCAATGACGTAGCTATTGCAGTCGATCAGCTTGGCACACGCAAAGGAGCAATAGCCGTATATATAGAACCGTGGCATATCGATGTGCGGGATTTTCTCGATCTGAAAAAAAACTCAGGAGAAGAGCGTCGTAGGGCACACGATCTTTTTCCTGCTCTTTGGATCAACGATCTGTTCATGAAGAGGGTAGAAGAAGATGCCAACTGGACGCTTTTTGATCCTTATGAGGTCAAAGAGCTCACAACATTGTACGGCGAGGAGTTTGAGAAGCTGTATGAAGAATACGAGCAGCGGGATGACATCGTCAAAGAAGTAGTTTCTGCCAAAGCTTTGTGGAAAGAGGTACTCAGAAACTATTTCGAGACAGGTAATCCGTTCCTTACATTTAAAGACGCAGCCAACAGAGCTAACCCTAACCGCCACACAGGAATCATCCGTAGTTCTAACCTCTGTACCGAAATATACCAAAACACCAATCCAAATCATTACAAGATCAGAGTTATCTTCGAAGATCGATCATTTGTGACATTCGAAGAAGAGGAGATGGTGACAGTTGACAGCGGTATGACCAAACCGGCCAAGAAGATCACAGCTCTTGACAGCCTGGAGGGCAAACAGATCTGGATGGTGGACAAAGAAGAGATAGACGGTGACACGGCAGTCTGCAATCTTGCATCTGTCAACCTCTCAAAGATCAACACGCCCGAAGATATAGCCAGAGTGGTGCCTACTACCATCAGAATGCTTGACAATGTGGTTGATCTAAACTTTTACCCACTTGCCAAAGTAAAAAAGACCAATCAAAAAACTCGTGCAATAGGTATGGGTGTCATGGGTGAGTCGCAGATGCTTGCCGAAGCCCAGATCATGTGGGGTAGCAATGAGCATTTTCACAAGATAGACGAGATCATGGAGTCTATCAGTTATTATGCTATCAAAGCCTCTAGTGACCTTGCACTCGAGAAAGGCACATATCCGACATACGAAGGCTCAGACTGGTCCAAAGGAATATTTCCGATAGACAAAGCCAACCCTGAAGCATGCAAATTAGTTGACAGGGGCGGACTATTTGGTTATACACATGACTGGGCTGCCCTCAAAGAGAAGGTCAAATCCGACGGTATGCGCAACGGCTATCTCATGGCCATAGCCCCTACCAGCTCCATCTCCATCCTCACAGGTACTACTCAGGCGATAGAGCCGGTCTACAAAAGAAAATGGTATGAAGAGAACCTCTCAGGACTCATCCCGGTAGTCGTCCCCAATCTTACACTTGATACTTGGCAATACTACACCCCAAGCTACGACCTTGATCAGAGGCTGCTCGTACGTGCAGGTGCTATTCGCCAAAAATGGATCGACCAGGGCCAAAGTCTCAATATCTTCATCACCCTTGACAAAGCAAGCGGCAAATACCTCAACGATATCTATATGGAAGCGTGGAAATTCGGTCTCAAATCAACATACTATCTAAGAAGCCAGTCACCTGAAGCAGCCAAGGCTGAAGAGGGAGTGGAGGATAGAAGCGCCGAATGCGTCGGCTGCCAATAGTACTCTTGATTTTACTGCGTCTTTGATCGATCGGCTTCGTGCTGTTTGGTCATGTGCTGCTAAGCACACTCCCTCTCTCCACTCGCACCGGTAGATCCTTGTGCTTGCGCTCTCTGTGAGAAATCTCCACTCCCAAAGGGCAGACACACGGATTTGCCTCTATGAATCGTTCATCAATAAAAGCATTTCATAAAAACGCATACATAAACTATCCACCATCCACCATCCACTATCCACTATCCACTCTTCACTATCCTCCATCCACTCTTCACTATCCTCCCCATCCGTGCATCTTTTTGGCGCTTATGATCCTGGTTTGTTCATTTAGATCAAACGCACTGAATGCAACAAAGAAGTTTTCTTCAAATGCCTGGCGCCATTTTTCTTCATCTTGTTTGTTGTGTCTATGAAGCACAAAGATATTGCCGGCATTTTTCATAGCAGTATATACAGTTTTGACGAAGTGGATTTTGTCGTCTATGACAGCCTCCACAAATACAAAGTCATACATCTTGGCCTGTATATGGTATCGTGGTTGTGAGAGCAGGATGTGTTTGGCTCGGATGTTTGGATGGGGATACCTGGATTGAAATTCTTTGGTGAGTGTGTCATTCATGCACTGTATCTGGTATTCGTAGTCTCTTGTTAGGCATATTTCGGCTATATTATCGATAAGTGCGCTTGTTTTATTTGCAAAATGCATAATCCTTAGTCCCGGATAGCCAGGGATGACATTTAGAAGCTGTTGTATATCGCGATCTGTTTCCATGTGCAAAGTATAGTCATTGGCAGATTAAAGTATAATTGCCATAATGTGATTTTGTGCGGAGGATATAATGGGCATGATACTTAATGCAGCAGTACTCCAGATGGACAACCTTGCGCCATACCAAAAGAATCTGGATAATCTTTTGGCACACATAGAGCAGTTGGATGATCGAGATATCATCCTGGCCCCTGAGGTTTCTATGACTGATTATGACTATGACAACATTGTCGAGGCAGCAAAATTTGGAGAATATGTTATAGACAGGCTTTGTAAGGTGGTTGACACTCAGATAGTGGGGTTGACACTGCTTACCTCCCATGCTGACGGCAGATTCACAAATGATGCTGTAGTGATACATAATCACAGAATTGTTCACAGACAGAGTAAGCACAAACTTTTTTTGCTTGGAGAAGAGGACAAGCATCTGCAAGCTGGAAGTATAGATGATTTTGTGCTGTTTGAGATCGACGGAGTGAAATATGGGATGATGATATGTTTTGAGCTGAGATTCAAAGATATTTGGAAGAGGCTTGAGGGTGCGGACGTGATACTTGTCCCATCCCAATGGGGCCTGCCGCGTAAGCGTCACCTCGAGATGCTCGCACCGGCTTTGGCTGTGATGAATCAGTGCTATGTGCTTGTAGCCAATAGTGCCAAAGATACCATGGCGCGCTCAAGTATGATATGCTCTCCTGATGGAGATGTGATCAAAGATGACAATTCAGAAGTGCTAGCAGGCACTCTCGATCTAAATCTAGTCACTAAGATACGCCGATACATCAAAATGACTTAGAAATGCTGCCCCTTCTCTCTAAAAATTTCGGGAAGCTTATTTTTGTCTATTTTGACCAGATCATCCTCGATATATCTAAAAAGCTTTCTTTTAAGATCAGGATTTTTGGCTGAGAGTTCTTCTATGTAGGACCATACTCTTTTAAAGATGTTGCCGGGTATTGACAGAAAGTATCTGTCGGGCTTATATTCGCCTACTATTCTTGCTATATCATCGGCGATCTGTCTAATTACATCATCTTCAAGTTTCTGCTCTATTCCGTTTTTTTCAGCTATGCCGGTATGGGGAGAGGCATCCGATCTAAATCTGCCTGCACTATCGCTTACTACATCTGATACTTTTTTGTGCCCATCAAGATAGTCGTATGTGTTGATGAGATCAAGTTTGATATTTTCAGGCTTGAGTCCGGCTTCCGCCTCCAGGTCCCTCGGATTGGCCTTATATAGTTTGAGTTCTCCCATATTTGCAATTATAACTATATCGCCTATTTTCATAAGCGCTCCTTTTTTCTTTTATTGTAACAACAAATCGTTAATCGATAGAAAACAGTCTCGGCACTTCTCGCAAGATAGGCTTTCTCTAATGATAACTTCGATAGACTTTCAAATAAATATTAACTAATATGGACGGACGAGAATGGTAACGAGGATGCACCTGAATAAAATGGTGGAGGAGATAGACAGACAATTTCCTCTTGAGCCGTATGTAAAAGAGGCATTTCTGGCCGTAGACAGGTTGGCTTTTGTCCAGGATGGATTTAAGCATATGGCCTACAAACTTGATGCTCTGCCGATGCTGGAGCAACAGTGGATATCATCTCCCCTTACCGTAGCCAAGATGACGCAGCACCTAGAACTTAAAGGTGTTGACAGCGTACTTGAGGTTGGCTGCGGCAGCGGATATCAGGCAGCCATCCTTTCCCAAATAGTTCGCCGGGTATTTACTATAGAAAGGATAGAGCCGCTTCTTAGAGAGGCCAAAGAGAGATTTCGCAGACTTGGCATGAACAATATCATCACAAGATATGATGACGGACAGAGGGGCTGGAAAGAGTATGCGCCGTTTGAGAGGATCATTTTTTCAGCTACTGCCGACAGGGTGCCTCAAGTGCTTTTTGATCAACTTGCTGATGGCGGCATACTTGTTGCCCCTATCAACCAAGATGGACTTCAGATAATCACTCGTTACTATAAAAGGGGCGGTCGAATAACCTCCGAGGCTATAGAACCCTGCCTTTTTGTTCCCGTGCTTGACGGAACCAAACGCTGATGCCCTCAAAGTCTATATTTTACCTACTTTATGATATGATTGACACATTAATTGTCAAGGAAGAGCAATGGGAAATCTTATCAAGCCTTCAGATTATGCAAAAAAACTCGGCATCTCGAGACAGGCTGTATATGCGAAGATAAAAAAGGGGATACTCTCTTCAAAAAACGTTGACGGCAAGCTTTATATAGTGCAGGGATCAAGCGATAATGTGTCAACCAGCAGCGATAAAAGTGTCAACACCGCCCAAAAAGGTAGTCAACCCCAACCCGCTAAAGATTTCCGTGATCTGCTTGCTGCGAAGGATGAAACGATTGGTGTGCTCAAAGAGACAATAGCTGATCTTAAAGAGACAAACAAGATGATCACCACAACTCTTCGAAGTGAAGTTGAGCTTCTCAAAGAGGCATTTTCTGAGATGAAGATGCTCTATTCCAGCCAGATTGAGAGGCTTCAGCTTGAGGAGACGATCCGACTGGATGAAGACGAAGAAAATGATGATGACGGCGCAACAATAGCCGAAGAAGAGGGTGATATAGAATTTCTTGGTGAACACGACGGCAGCAGCGACGAATTGGCCTGGATAGAATTAAGCGATTTTTTTGATGAGCATGGGATCAGTAAAAGATCCAAACAAGATAAAATATCCAAAAAACTCAAAAAACTTTTCAAGAAAGGCGATAGCCGAGTTGACAGCTTCAATGGTGAGTTGATCGTACTTGCCGATGCAGACTATGCCGATATCCTAAAGAAGAAAAAGAAAAAATAAATATTGCGGAATTATAGATAGATTAAATTCTGTTTAAGGGTTTTAGGATATATTTCTAAAATTGATAACGATTATTATTAAAATCTTGAGGAAATGTATGAAAAAGATTACCATAGCTTTGGCCGGGCAACCTAATGTGGGCAAAAGCTCGCTGATCAACGCAATGACCAATG
>CAZFNK010000028.1:0-10020 GCA_964520575.1 uncultured Campylobacterales bacterium
AAAACACCGCCATCACCTATGGCGACCACAAGATCAACATCATCGACACCCCGGGTCACGCGGATTTTGGCGGCGAGGTAGAGCGGGTGCTCAAGATGGTCGATGGAGTGCTGCTGCTTGTGGATGCTCAGGAAGGTGTCATGCCCCAGACCAAATTTGTCCTCAAAAAAGCGATTGAGCTTGGTCTCATCCCCGTCGTGGTGGTCAACAAGATCGACAAAGACGCAGCTGAGCCTGAGCGAGTGGTCGATGAGGTGTTTGACTTGCTGGTAGCGTTGGATGCCAATGAAGAGCAGTTGGAGTTTCCTGTCCTCTATGCTGCAGCACGTGATGGATATGCTAAATGGGAACTTGAGGATGAGAACAAGGATATGACCCCGCTGTTTGAAGCAATTCTTAAGAAAGTACCCTATCCGCAAGGCTCAAGCGACACCGATACGCAAGCGCAGGTCTTTACGCTTGATAGCGACAACTTTGTCGGACGAATAGGGATCGCACGCATCTTTAATGGCAAAGTCAAAAAAGGCGATGAGTATCTGCTGGTCAAAGCCGACGGTTCCAAGTCCAAAAGTCGTATCACCAAACTCATAGGTTTCAAAGGACTTGACCGGATTGAGATAGATGAAGCAGAGGCCGGCGATATTGTCGCGATTGCCGGATTTGGCGATATCGATGTGGGCGACAGTATATGTGATCCGCTCAATCCTGTGCCGCTGGATCCCATGCACGTCGAAGAGCCGACCCTCTCGGTCATATTCAGTGTCAATGACGGCCCGCTGGCCGGTACTGAGGGCAAGCATGTTACCTCCAACAAGCTTCGTGAACGGTTGGAGAGGGAAATGGAGACCAACATCGCCATGCGAATGGAGCCCCTAGATGACGCCAGCTTCAAAGTCTCCGGCAGAGGGGAGCTGCAGATCGGTATCCTGGCTGAGAACATGCGCCGGGAGGGGTATGAGTTTTTGCTCGCACGCCCCGAAGTGGTCGTGCGCGAAGAAAACGGCGTACGTCTTGAGCCGTTTGAGCATCTCGTAGTCGATGTGCCCGAGGAGTTTCAGGGGGTCGCGATCGAAAAGCTGGGCAAGCGTAAAGCGGAAATGACCTCACTTATGCCCATGCCTGACGGGACGGTTCGGATCGAGTTTGAGATCCCTGCACGCGGTCTGATCGGCTTTCGCAGCGAGTTTCTGACTGATACCAAAGGCGAGGGGATCATGAACCACTCCTTCCTTGAGTATCGTCCTTATACCGGCGTTGTTGTTAGCCGCACACCCGGGGCTCTTGTGAGCATGGACGACGGAGAGGCTGTGGCGTTTAGTCTGTACAATCTCCAGGCGCGCGGCACGCTCTTTATCCATCCCCAAGCCAAGGTTTACAACGGAATGGTCATCGGTGAGTCAGCCCGCCCGGGCGATCTGGAGGTCAATCCTCTCAAAGGCAAGCAGCTGACCAACATGCGCTCTGCCGGAGCTGAGGATGCCATTAAGCTTGTTCCGCCCCGTGAAATGAGCCTCGAAGCGGCTATGGAGTGGATCGAAGAGGACGAGCTGGTCGAGGTGACTCCCCAGAGCATCCGCATCCGCAAAAAAGACTTAGATCCTATCGCCCGTAAACGCCGTGCGCGTGATATGAAGAACGCCGCAAAATAGTTCGAAAAGACCAAACGGGGTGAACGCTCCGGTCTGAACTCGACTCTCGGAGGGTCGAGAGGGTCGGGGGGATTCCGGATTGGGTCCGGAATGACGAAATGTCCGGCCATCTAAGCTTGACAAAAGCCCAGATCACGCTACCCTTCCATCATCCAACATCCAACATCCATCATCCAACATCCAACATCCATCATCCATCACTTGCCCTCATTCCTGTCACCCACGCCCAGTGCAGGTTGTACCCTCCGCGATCCCCGACCACATCGAGGACTTCTCCGCCAAAATATAGATTTGGCACGATCTGCGATTCCATGGTCCGGGGGTTGATCTGGCGTGTATCGATCCCTCCCGAGCTTGCTTCGGCGTATTTGAAACCTCGGGTATCTGTAATGTGAAGAGGCAGATTTTTGATAGTATGAACCAGTTTGTTGATATCTTTTCTGTTTAGATTGCTTTCTGTAGATGTTTTGAGTGCTGCCTGCTTCAAAATAACCGGAACGAGCTTTTTGTTGATAAATGCATGCAGCCACAACTCTATCGGCTTGTTGCTTTCTTTTTTGACAAATCTTTGCAGCAGGCTTGCAAGCTGTTCTTTATTGTATGCAGGCATGAGATCGAGCCTCAGTTCGCAGTATGCAAAGTCGGCCAGTCTCAAGCTCACTTCACGACTGATATCGAGTATCGCCAGCCCGCTGATACCATAGTCGGCAAAGAGCAGATCGCCTCTTTGTTCCGTGATATATTCCCCATTGGCATAAAGTTTGGCCGCTCCGTCGATTTTGACTCCGGCACAGCGCCCCAGCCATTTTTCATCCGAGCACAACTGTACAAGGTTTGGAGCGGGCGGTATAAGGGCATGACCCATTTTGGCGGCGATGGCATATCCCAAGTCACTGCCGCCCAGTTGCGGTGCGGCGGGTGAGCCGGTGGCTATGAGAAGTTTGCGGCATTTCATCTTGCCATGTGAAGTCTCCAGCACAAATCCACCATCTCTAACCTCTGTAGAGCTTACTCTGCACTCGGTGATGATCTCTCCTCCGGCATCCAGCAGGGCAAACTCAAGGGTCTCGACCACAGTACCGGCCTGAAGTGACATAGGAAATATTTGTCCGTCTCTGCCCTCTATTAGCGGCAGTCCGATAGAGTTGAAAAACTTCTCTATCGTGTCATATCCGTATCCCTCCAGCGCTTTTTTGACAAAGCCCATATCCTGCGAATGAAAATGTTTGACGGCTATATGACGGTTGGTGATATTGCATCTGCCATTACCAGAGACTCGTATCTTTTTGCCTATTTTGGTATTTTGTTCCAACAAGGTTACGCTTCTGCCCCGGCGAGCCAGACTGACAGCCGCGCTCAGACCCGCTGCGCCGGCTCCGATGATGATCCATTCTTTGTTTTCCATGCGGCATTATACCCTAATGGTTTGGTATGCTTTACATCCCAAGGTTTTTTCGCTATAATCTCACTCCGAATTTGTGAGCGCGGGCGTAGCTCAGGGGTAGAGCATCACCTTGCCAAGGTGAGGGCCGAGGGTTCGAATCCCTTCGCCCGCTCCATTTGCATACAAGATCTAATAACAAATCTCGGAAATTTTGGTGTCCTATGAGCCCGGATGGTGGAATTGGTAGACACAGGGGACTTAAAATCCCCGGGCTTCGGCCGTGCCGGTTCAAGTCCGGCTCCGGGCACCACACACAAGGTGGCATAGCCAAGTGGTAAGGCACGAGCCTGCAAAGCTCTGATCGCCGGTTCGAATCCGGCTGTCACCTCCATTTTTTATCGGGAGATGTCAGAGTGGTCGAATGTGCCGGTCTTGAAAACCGGTGAGGGTAACACCTCCGGGGGTTCGAATCCCCCTCTCCCGGCCAGCTTCCTCTATTGCCCTTTTGTAATTCCCATATTATCGTATTTCTTGGCTGTTTTCTTGGTTGCTTTAAAAATATTTTCCAACCTATTTCCAATCAAGTAGTACAATCCGGAGCGTCCACAGTTTATTGGTTTTTTCATTACAGGATCATGGTTTTCAAATCGATAAGAATTTGTAGAGCTTCTTGGTGGATTCCATTGCTTCAAAGAGTTGTATCTGTCTAAATCGCACTTTGGTGCCGGGTCTGGCCTGGGAGAGCATATAGCTATCCATAGGCAAAAGTGTAGCTATCTTGGGATAGCCGCCTATAGTCTGTCTCTCATTGAGAAGGACAATAGGCTGTCCGTCGGCAGGTATCTGCACTGCCCCGTAGCTGATAGATTCTGAGATGATTTCCATAGCTGATGAGATAGGCTCTCCTGCGAGTCTGCAGCCCATCCTGTCACTGCTGCGAGTCACTTCGTAGGTCTGGGCAAAAAACCTATCTTTTGCTTCAGGCAAAAAACTCTCCCATTGATATGAAGGGAGAGCACGCAAGGTGATCTCGGACGGGAAGCTTGGGATATAGTCGTAGGGCACGAAAGTGCTTGTGCGGCAATCGTACTCGTCGCATGGCAGCAGATCGCCTGATTGCAGCTTGGCTCCCAACCCCTCTCTTGGCGTACTTGATCTGCTACCAAGCTCCATAACCGTATCAAAGCCTCCCTTGACGGCCAGATAGAGTCTCTGACCGCGAGAAGCCATCCCTATTTTGATAGTGTCTCCGGGTGATATCTTGTGAGACCTCCATGTTTTTTTTGATCTGGAATTGATCATCAAATTTGCTTGGGCACCGGTAAGAGCAATGCATGTATGGATATGGGATATCAACTCCATGCCGCCTATGGATATCTCCAGCAAAGCGGTATCGGGATGGTTGGATAGGAGCTTGTTGGCCCAGGTCCCGCTGTATCTGTCAGCCATGCCGCTGCGAGTGATACCTATATCGGCATATCCGTTTCTGCCGCCGTCTGCTATGAGTGCCAGGACGCCGGTGCGCACGATCTGCAATCCTTTCAAAGCCTGCCTCCTTCGGCTAGAAACTTATCTTTGTCAATGGGCTCGAACTTTACCAGATCTCCAGGGTGCAGCAAAGAAAAACCATCCATATCCTTATCAAACATTTCTAGATATGTCCTGCCGAGTATATTCCAGCCCCCCGGAGTTTCTATCGGATATACCGCACATTGGTCATTGGCTATGGCTACGGAGCCTTTGGGTATCTTGAGTCTGGGAGTGGAGAGTCTGGGGGCGGCTATTTCAGGGTCAACCTTTCCCATGTATGCAAACCCTGGAGCGAAACCGATCGTGTAAACTTTGTAAGTCTGTGAAGAATGTATGGCTATTATCTCATCTATACTTTTGCCGTGCTGACGGGCAATTCTTTCAAGATCAAATCCTACTTCCGGATCATAAAGTGTAGGGATGGTGATGACGTTTTGCTGTTTGCTGCTTGGGGAGTCGTAATCGGTATCGATGTTTTTGACCATACCAAAGATCTCTTCGTGAGTGTGCATGAAGATATCGAACTCTATATATAACGAAGTGTACGAAGGGACTATCTCCAAGAGTCCTGCTTGGGGCATGGACTTGAGGTGCTTATAGTAAGCAAGTACCTTGTCTGAGATTTTGTCACTGAGCACATCGCCGAAATATATGATGATAGATGATACACCGGCTGTCTCGTATCTCATCTATCCATCCAATACGGCTCTAATGGCTTTTACGGCATCGAGTGATTCGCGATTGTCTCCGTGTACGCATATCGTATCGCACGCCATATGTAGTTGCGCGCCGCCGAGACTTGGGAGTGTGCCGCTGCGAGAGAAATTCTCTATGCGCCGAGCTATTTGATCAATATCATGTACCACCGCATCGGGACTGCCGCGTGGAACAAGATATCCGTCATCGGTATAGTTCCTGTCCGCAAATATCTCATATAGCAATCCTATGCCGTATCTGTCGGCTATCTCTTTGTATCTGTCATTTTGAGGCGTAGAGAGTATCATCAGTTTCAAGGCATCATCGTGCTGGGCTATTGATCTGACAATTATCTCGAAAAGTTTTGGATCTTTCATCATATCGTTGTATAGCGCTCCGTGGGGCTTGATATACTCTATCTGTGCGTCTTCTGACTTGGCTATATCATCAAGTGCCTCGATCTGTTCGATCAGCATAGGCGGTATATCATTATAGCCAATATCCAGAGATATTCGGCCGAAGTTCTCTTTGTCTGGGTATCCCGGATGTGCACCTATACTCACACCGTGCTCTTTGGCCCGTATGATATTCTCCCTCATTAGATCAGGTGATCCCGCATGAGCTCCGCATGCGAGATTGGCCATGTCTATCATGGGCATGATCTTGCTATCGTATGCCATACCTTCGCCAAGATCACAGTTTAGAAGCATATTTCAACCTATTTTTATTATTTGTTTCCGGAAGATCCATCTTGTTATTTGCCTATCATATGTTGCGGCAGATATGTGGCTATCTCCGGGAAAAGGGTCACCACTACCACTATCAGTATCATTATAACAAAAAATGGGAAAGTTGCTTTGAGGATATAGCTGATATCCTCTCCTGAAATACTCTGTATCACAAACAGTGAGAATCCGACCGGCGGTGTGATCTGACTCAACTCGACCATAAATACAAGAAATATACCAAACCAAAGCGGATCAAACCCTGCATGCACTACGATAGGCAGTACGATCGGCAAAGTCATCACCACTATAGATATCCCATCAAGTATCATTCCCAGAAATATATACATGATCCCGATTACCAGTATAAGCATATACGGCGAGAGTCCCAGACTTGCTATATATTCGCTGATAGCTCTTGCTATACCCAAAAATCCTACCACCTGAGAGAGGAAACTGGCTCCTGCGATAATGAAACTGATCATTACGGTGGTTTTGACCGCATTGAGCATAGACTCTTTAAATATCCGCCAATTTAGACTTTTAAAATAAAGAGCTAGGATAAGTGCACCTACGACACCAAGGGCAGCGGCTTCTGTGGGCGTAGCGAAACCTCCGTATATGCTTCCAAGCACCAGAGCTATCAGGGAGAATATAGGTACAAGCTCCTTGATCGAAGCTATTTTCTCTCTGATTGAAAAGCTCTCTTTTTGGGCCGGTACTACATCTCGCTCAAGCGAAGCTACCGCCATGATATAGAGTGAATAGGCCGTGCCAAGAAGCAATCCTGGAAAAATACCGGCGATGAAAAGTTTGCCGATGGAGACATCTGACAGTACCCCGTATATGATCATGATTAGACTTGGTGGGATAAGAAATCCAAGAGTTCCGCTGCCGGCCAATGATCCCAGAGCCAGCTTTTTGCTGTAGCCTCTTTGTTTGAGTTCATTTAGCGTGATCTTGCCCACCGTAGCCGTAGTAGCAGCCGAAGAGCCAGAAACAGCGGCAAAGAGGGAGCAGGCTGCGACATTGACATGCAACAATCTTCCAGGAATTCGTGTCAGCCATGGCAACAGACCATTAAGAAGTCTGGTAGAGATAGATGTATGATAGAGTATCTCTCCCATCAGGATAAACATAGGCAGTGCGGCAAGTGACCAGGAGTTGAGTGAATCATACAGTGAGCCTGCAAGCAGATCTCCTGCTTTTTGAAAAAGGGAAATTCCAGGAGGTAGATGGTGCTCATACAGCAGCATTCCCGCCATGCCCGTAAGCATCAGGGATACGCCTATCCATATAGAGCTAAGCAGAAAGATAAACATAACCACCATCAAAATAATAGAGAGTGTCAATGGATCAGATATCATCGGCAAGCTTCCTGAGCACAAATACAAAAACAGAAAAGGCAAACAGCGCCAGTCCGACCACAAGAGGAATCTGAGTCAGCCAAAGAGGGGTCTCGGATACTCCCTCGGAGACCATATCCATCTCTTTGGATTCGATCATAAAATTCCAGCTGTAGTATAAGGCAAAAAGCAACATAGCCAAAGTCAAAAGACCGGCGATTACATCTACCCATCGATTTGCACTGCGGCCGAGTCTCGAGGTGATGATGCTTATCCTGATATGTCCGCCCTGCTCAAATGTATATGCCATCCCGAAGAACATAGCGGCAAGATAGAAATATCCGCTGTACTCATCAGCAAGCATGGTGGAGTAGTCAAAAAACGATCTTCCGATGATCTCAGTCATTATCAACACGACAAGTGCGAGGAAAAGTGCGGCAGAAAGAGCCGCTCCCGCAAGCGAAAGCTGCGCGCTGATCTTTTTGAGAAGATCTGTCATCTATTTTTTGTTGTACTCGGCAAAGATCTTCTTGATATCGTCTCCGGCATCCTTGAGGTAATCGTCAAGCATCTTTTTACCTACTTCTGAGAGCTGTTTTTTGAGCGTGTCGCTTGCTTCGGCTATCTTCATGCCGTGATCGGCAAGCGTTTTGAGTGCGACCTCATCCTCTTTTTTGCTCGCTTCCCACTGTGCCGCTTCTGTCTCTTTGGCAGCTTTGAGCATCGCTTTTTGCTGATCGGGCGAGAGTGCGTTCCAATAATCAAGGTTGATGGTCACTGCCTGCAGCGGATAGGCGTAGTTGATCTTGGTGAAGTTGCTCAGCACTTCCCAGAACTTTCCGTCTTTGCCGGAGGCTGATGAGGTGACGACTGCATTGACCATGCCGGTCTGAAGTGCAGAATATACCTCTCCCCATGGTAAGGCTACCGCATTGCCTCCTGCCATTTTAATGAAATTAGCCGAGTTCTTGTCGTATGTTCTGGCTTTGATGTCTTTGAAATCTGCCGTGGAGCTGACAGGGTGCTTGGTGTAGAGTCCGCTTGGGGGCCAGCTGACCGCATAGAGCATTTTTTGGTTCCATTTTTTAGCTACTGCATCGTATGCAGGTTTGGAGAGCTGATAGAGGCGGAAAGCATCATCATAGCTGTTGGCTACGAATGGGAGCGCAGAGATACCAAACACTTTGCCCCCTCCGGCGGTGAAAGGGATGAACATATCGGTCATCGGTGCAGTACCATCCTTGACGGCCTTGAGCGGATTGCCTTTGACAAGAGAGCTTCCTGCATGAACTGTTATCTTAACCGTACCATTTGTGTATTTATCTACGAGCTTGGCGAAATTTTCCGCACCTTTGGTATGAAAGTTGTTGGCTCCATACTTGGCATTTAGATCAAGCTTGGTCACTCCTCCTGCGACCAGGGTTGTGGCTGTAAGCGCTGTGACTAGTAGTGTCTTTACCATTTTTTCTCCTTTTTTTGGCATTGAACATCGATAATATTACCATTTTTCGGTAAATGAATAATTGCGTAATTTTGGTCCAATAGCCTTTTATGATAAAATCATCAAACAATAAACTAAATACTGACAAGGACATTTGTGCGACCCCATAACAGTATATGGCCAAGTTGCTCCAAAGCGGATACTTTTGCAAAAGAAACAAAAGGCCAAAGAAAGACAAAAAGCCACCGTTTTATTATGCATATAACGCTATAATCTTCTTATGAGAGCTTTGTTTGCACTAATCTCATTGTCAATTTTTGGTTTTGGTTCAGTGCGGATAGCTCTGGCGGCCAATGTCAGCTATGTCATGCCCGAGCTGATCACTGCTTTTAAAAAGCATAATCCAAATATCAGGATACTGACCACTATCGGCGGCAGCGGCAAGCTTGCCACTCAGATACGGGGCGGCGCTCCATATGATCTGTTTCTTTCGGCCAATATAGCCTACCCTCAAGCGCTTTTTGAAGCAGGGATGACGACAAGGGCTCCTGTGGTGTATGCGCAAGGAGCATTGATACTGCTTAGCCGATATCCAAGAGATATGACTAAGGCGTTGCGTCTTCTTACAGATCCGACTATATCCAAAATCGCAGTGGCCAATCCCCGTACAGCGCCTTACGGCAAAGCGGCATTTGAAGCTATGAAAAATGCAGGAATATTGGATCGGGTGCGCAGCAAGCTCGCATATGGAGAATCGATAGCTCAGACCGTTGCATATGCGTTGCGCGCGGCAGATATAGGGATAGTGGCCAAATCAGCTCTGTTTGCGCCCCGTATGTCTCAATATCAAAAAGGTAGTAACTGGACAGAAATAGACCCGAAACTCTATCATCCCATAGATCAGGGACTTGTGATGATCAAAGGCGGCACAAAAGAGGCAAAACAGTTTTATGATTTTTTGCTAAGCCCGGAAGCCAAAGAGATATTTCGACGCTATGGATATATCGTGCCATGAGCAGCATAGATCTGACCCCTTTTTGGCTCTCGTTCAAGCTGGCCGGATTGACGACGCTTATCCTTTTTTTTCTCGGTATGCCGCTGGCATGGTGGCTCAGCCAGACCCGCAGCCGCGCCAAGCCCCTCCTTGAGGCCCTTACTGCTCTGCCCATTGTCCTCCCTCCTTCGGTGCTGGGCTTTTATCTGCTGTGGGCGCTGGCACCCAACTCCCCTATCGGCGCGTTTTTTGATC
>CAZFNK010000029.1:0-2147 GCA_964520575.1 uncultured Campylobacterales bacterium
ACTGATGGCTCGGTACAAAAAAGCACCCGAAAGTCAGAAATATAAGATAATGAACCAGATCAAGATCGAGATAGCCAGATTGCACAAATCAAGACAAAGAGCCGCTATCAGAAAACTCAGGAGTGTTGTGGTCGGTTCGTCAAATAAATCAACCAAAAAAAGATCCAACAAACATAACTCCAAAACCGGCTCAACTCGCAGTACACACCATTCCAAGGCAGCAGATATCCTGAATGGCAAGCATGATAGCACTCACTCTATGCAGGAGAAAGCTCATGATATCATGGATACTTTCACAGGTGGGGACAATTCTGACAGCAGCTCTGGCGGAGGCTTTGGCCCTGGTTCTGACAGCAGCTCTGGCGGAGGCTTTGGCCCTGGCGGAGGATTCTCTCCGGGAGGGATGTTCCAATGAAAAAGCTACTTGTTTTTCTGATGATTGTTCCGGTATTGATGGTGGCGGCAGATCGGGACATGGATGGCGTCAGCGACGATCGTGACCAATGCAAAAACACGCCCTTTTGGGCGGTGGTCAACTCCAAGGGGTGCACCGTCAAACGGATTCGCCCCCGACGCAGATGATCCTTCTTGGGTCATCTATCGCTCAAAAAACTTCCAAAATTAACACTCTTGTAACAATTTTTTCTTATAATTCCTTAATTTCAACAATAAGGAACAAATGATGAAAAAAGCGATCTTTGTACTGGTTGCATTGGTCGGACTGATCGGTATGATGCAAGCAGAAGGTACGGGCCAAGGCGGCATGAAAAAAGGGATGAAAATGCCCAAAAATTATCGAGCAGTACCCTTTGCCAAAGCGCAGATCCTTCAGGAGGGACCGGACAAAATGTACTGCCCCAAATGCGGTATGACCCTGCTGATGTTTTATCGCACCAATCATGCCGCCAAAGTGGACGGCAAAATGGAGCAGTTTTGCTCTATGTATTGCCTGATCGAGGAGATGAACAGCGGTAAGAAAGTGACTGATGTGCAAGTGGTGGACAACACTACGCTCAAATTCATCCCAGTCCAAAAGGCTTTTTATGTTGTGGGCAGTTCCAAACCGGCAACCATGGCAAAAAAGGTGAGCAAATATGCCTTCGGCACAGAGGAGGCAGCCCAGGAATTTGCCGGAAAATTTGGTGGAAAGGTGATGTCGTATGACGAGGCACTTGCATTGGCCAAGAAGGATTTTGAAAGCGACACCAAAGCCAAGAAGATGCGTCAGGCCAAAGGGGCTGAAAAAGGTGCCATGATCTACAAGAAAAAGTGTAAGCCAATTGAGCAGAAATTCAAGTCAGTTGCTGAGGCCAAAGCGTATATCACAGCAAACAAAGTGTGCGGTGACTTAAAAGGAAAACCGCTTCAAGGCGTCGGGCTCTACCTCATGAGCCGCTGATGGTCGCAGATCAAGGGCGGGTGTTTCTCTCTTTTGATGTATATCAATCCCTGCTTCATCCCCATTCTGATAGAATACACCCGTTCAAAGTAATCATATTATAAGGTTTCTTTATGAGAATAATAATTTTGTTGATATCGCTGATCATGTTGTCTGGGCAGGTACAAGCAGAAGAAACGAGCCAAAAAAATCTGGCAAGACTCTCCAAAAAAGGGGAAAAGATCGTCCAGATTCTCTGCGAAAAATCCAAGCTGCCGACACCGCAGGGAACGATAGAGTCAGTAATGCAAAAGATCACAGCTTCGCATGCATGCAAAAAACTCTCCCGCTCCAAACTCAAAGCCGTGGCGTATTATCTTGTCAACGGCAATCTAAATAAGACCGCCAACCAAATGAAAGTCCCCGAAGGTGCCAAATGCCCAGTCTGCGGGATGTTTGTATCGAAATATCCCAGGTGGGCAGCCATGATAGAGCATGATGGTCACAAGCACTATTTTGACGGGGTCAAGGATATGATGAAGTACTATTTCTTTGACGGGGATTTCCCCTATGACCGCAGCAAAATCACCCAGATGGAAGTGACCGATTTTTATACCCTTGAGGCGATTCCGGCGCGGTTTGCATGGTTTGTGTATGATTCCAAACTCTATGGCCCTATGGGCAGAGAGTTGATACCCTTTCGCACCGAAAAAGCCGCCAAAAACTTCATGGCCGATCACGGCGGAGAGAAGATAGTGAGATTCAAAGA
>CAZFNK010000029.1:2247-6943 GCA_964520575.1 uncultured Campylobacterales bacterium
AGTGAGGAATTTTATATGCTTTGGTGCGCAAAGCTTTTATTTATCCGTAACACGTAGCACATGACACATAATACACAAAAAGGATTCTGACGTGAAAAAACTTTTTGCCGTTTTGCTTCTATTGATCGGTGCGATGGTGGGGCACTATGTATCGGTCGATCGTCGTGTATCACGCGATGCTGTCGCCTCCGTGGTACGACTAAGCGGTATCTCGCAGCCCTCTATTGGGGCGGCATGGTACGAGCCGCGCATGTTGATAGACTCTGCTAAGGCCGAGAATCCTACTTATCCTGAGCTGGACGCAACAAACAGGAGTGACTACATCTATGCTCAATAGTCCGTTTGTCTCTTTTGTCTCTTTGGAATTTTTCCGCCAATGGCGCAAGCATGCCGGCGCGATGCTGATCTCGCTGGTGATTTTGTTTTTGCTCTCTTCTGTGTTGTTTGTCTCTTCGTCTTTGCAATTTTCTGTCAACAAAGCGCTCGACGCAGAGCCGGATTTTGTCGTGACGCGGGTACAGGGAGGCAGGGCGGTACCGGTACCTGTTGAGTGGACAGATGAACTCTCGCAGTTGCATGGCGTCACCCGTGTGGCTCCCCGTATACACGGGCGGTACTTTTTTGAGCCCAAAGGGACAAGCTTCCTTATTGTCGGGGTGGATATGTTTGACGAACAAGGTCATGCCGGTTTGGCCAGGCTGCTTGGCCAGACAGATATCAAGCGTTTTCTTGATGGGGACAAGATGTTGGTCGGGTCGGGTGTCAAGCGCTATCTGGATGCTCATTTTTACCCAAAAAGCTACAACTTTTTGACCCCAAAAGGTGCGTTTAAAAAGGTAGAGATCTTCGGTACTCTTCCCGCACAAAGCGACCTGGTTGCCAATGATATGATCCTGATGCCCATCGATTTGGCGCGCGAGATTCTTGGTTATGACGAGGAGCACGCTACCGATATTACTCTTAATGTGCCCAATCCGGACGAAAGAGATAACCTTGAGAGCAAGATCTCCGGTCTGCACTACGACCTGCGTGTCGTGACCAAACACGATATGCGCAAAGCCTATGCCAATCTTTATAATTACAAAGGAGGTCTCTTTTTGAGCTTGTTTGTGATCGCACTGGCGACGTTTGTACTGATCCTCTATCAGCGTTATGCGCAGGTCTATTCGACCGAGCGGCGGCACATAGGATTGTTGAGGGCGCTGGGGTGGAGTATCCGTGACGTGCTGAGGCTCAAACTCTATGAGACATCTTTGGTGGTGCTTGTCTCTTACATAGCAGGAGTGGTGCTGGCTTATTTTTATGTCTTTGGGCTGGGGGCGCCTTTGATGCGTGAGATCTTTTTGGGGGGTGCCAATCTGAGCAACCATACACGGCTGACCCCTGTGCTTGATTTTCGGGTGTTGGGTTCGATCTTTTTGCTCTATGCGGTACCGTTTGTGGCGGCAGTATTGATACCGGTGTGGAAGATCGCGGTCACTGACCCCAAGGAGGCGATGTTGTGAAAACCCCGACTCCACATCTGACTTCACTCCATTTGCGTCGGTCATTGACAGCGTGGGCACGCGAATGGAATGCTCAATGCACACTCCGAGTGTGCTTGCGCTTCCCTTTGGCACCCACACTGCCAAGCACCGACACAACTGAAGCAAACTCAGCTGTTGCGCTGGGGTTGGGGAAAATGGAATTCTTTTCGGGAGGCAACTTGTGATAAAGATCGAAAACCTCAACCGCTCTTTTCCCTCCGGCGAGGGAGAATTTCATGCGCTCAAAAACATCTCTCTTCATGTGGGCGAGGGGGAGTGTGTCGTCCTCAAAGGGGTCAGCGGCAGCGGCAAAACCACTTTGCTTTCGATCATAGCAGGACTCGATCGGCCTACCAGCGGCAAGGTGCTGGTCGAAGGCGAAGCGATCGCCAAGCTGCCCGATCTGCATCTGTCGCAGTTTCGGGCCAGACGGATCGGTATGATCTTTCAGCATTACAATCTCATGGAGCACTTGACAGTTGCGGAGAATGTGATGGTGCCGCTTGTGCCTACGGGCATGGATGCAGATCGGATAGCGCAACGGGTCGATGCGGCACTGGAGCAGGCCAATATTTCCCACAAGCGCACTACTCCTGCCGCACGCCTATCCGGCGGTGAAAAACAGCGCACCTCTATCGCCCGCTCTCTGGCGGCTGATCCGGCAGTCATCCTGTGTGATGAGCCTACCGCCAATCTCGACCGAGACAATTCTTTGCGTTTTATTGAGATCCTTGGTCAGCTTCATGCTACCGGCAAAACCATTGTCATTGCTACCCATGATCCTCTCTTTGACGATTTGCCTTTTGCGGCGCGGGTAGTAGAGATGGAGGATGGTCAAATCGTCCCCGGCGATTTGACCAAGCGTTCATGAATCCCATTCTTCTTAACAACCAGGTGCTTATCTATCTCCTTAGTGAGATGATCCTTTTTGTCTTGGCGATTGTGGCGGTAGTTGTGGCCGTACAGATCGTGATGCGGTGGGATTTTGATGCGTTTACCCAGCAGCAGTTTGCATTGGAGCGGCGGGCGTATCTGGTGATGACGATTATCGGGTTTGTGGTGGCGATGAAGATCTTTTTGCTTCCGTATTTTGTCTTTACTGTTGATAATCTTTCGGTACTTGTGCCCGGCGCGATGTGTGCCGCCGGAGTCATCTCGGCCAACGATTATGGGTTGGAGCTGCTTTTTCTCAAGCTATTGATCGCTTTTTTTCTGATCGTGTGGCTTTCGTTAAACCGTTACGATTTGCAGGCAAAGAACTACCCGATCCTGAAGCAAAAAACATGGCTATTTCTCGGTATATTTGTTTTGCTTGGGCTGGAGCTGTGGTGGGACTGGGGCTATTTTTCTCATATTGATACCCATCAGCCTGTTAGTTGCTGTTCGGCGCTTTTTGGTCAGCTGGAAGGGGCCAATCCGCTACCGTTTGGCCTAAGCAGACAGATGTTGTTGGTGCTGTTTTATCTGCTCTATGCATTGGTATTGCTGGCGACACTGGCGGGGCAACCCTGGCTTGTGCTGCCAATGCTGGGGATGTTTGTAGCCGTGGCATACTATGCTGTGGTCTATTTTTTCGGTACGTATATTTATGCGCTGCCGACACACAAGTGCCCCTTTTGTATGTTCCAGGCTGAGTATTACTATGTGGGGTATCTTGTCTGGGGGTCACTCTTTGGGGGGACGTTTGTGGGTGCGACTGCGGCGATCAAAAGGCTGTGGCCAGGCAGCAGGGATCGGGCGTGGGAGCGATGGTCTCTGATCTTGCTTAGCTTTCTTGTGCTATTATCTTCCGGATATGTGGCGGTGTATTATTGGACACACGGTACGCTGCTGGAGGCGGTGTAGTGAGCAGTGAGTAGTGAGGAATTTTGGTATGCTTTGGTGCGCAAAGCTTTTGTTAGTAGCACTTAACACATAACACGTAGCACACAAAAGGAGTCTAAACAATGAAAAAAGTCCTTCCTCTTCTCTCGATTGCGTTGTTGATCGCGGTGATTGCTATTGTCTTTGTCTCCATGGCCAAAAAAGATGCTCCGGTGACGATTGTTAAAGGCAATACCGCTTTTAAACCTCTGCCGATCAAGCTGAACCATACCAACGATACGCAGTGTGCCATGCTGATCAAATCCGAGCGCAACGCGTGCGAAGTGATCGCTCCTGATGGGCGCACCTGGTTTTTTGATGATCCAGGTTGCATGATCCTGTGGCTAAAGGAGCGCGATTGGGCCAACAAGGCTGTATTGTGGGTACATACACTCGATACCAAGCGCTGGATCGACGCCCGCAAGGCGTGGTACGGGATCAAAGACGCAACCGAGATGCGCTACGGATTTGGTGCCAGAGAGCATAAATGTGATGATTGCATAGACTTTGAGGAGATGCGCCTGCGGATGCTGCGGGGCGAGAACCTCACCAACCCCAAGATCCGCAAAAAACTTCTGGGTGTATAGATGGACAATATCAGTATCCTTTCGATCATCACGGTGGCCTTTCTCGGCGGGTTTGGGCACTGTTTGGGGATGTGCGGCGGGATCGTGATCGCCTACAGCAGTACCAAGATCGATCCCAAATGGCACAAGCTCTATCAAGGGGCAGCTCATCTAACCTATTCGCTGGGGCGGATAACGACCTATATGGTTATCGGAGCGGTATTTGGTGCTATCGGCGGGGTGGCAAGTTTCAGCGGTACATCGATCGCGGTGTTGACGATACTGGCAGGGGTATTTATGATCCTGGCCGGTCTTTCCATCGCGGGGAAGCTGCAGTTTCTTGCTCTGCTGGAACATTCGTTTTCGCGCAGCAAGTGGTATCAGAAGACCTTCCGGGCGATTCTCCAGTCGCAATCGCTGTACAGTTTTTATCTGTTGGGTCTGCTCAACGGTCTGCTGCCGTGCGGGCTGGTCTATTTCTTTGCCGTGACGGCGGCGAGTACCGGCAGCGCCTTCTGGGGTGCGGTAGTGATGCTGATATTTGGCCTGAGTACCGTGCCTGCACTCATGGGACTGGGGTTTTTCACCTCGATTTTTACCCATACGCAGTTGCGCAAGACCATGATGAATTTGGCTGCCATCGTGGTGGTGCTGTTTGGGCTTTATACGATTTACCGGGGATATGATTTTATCCGTCATCCGGAAAAATCACTGCTCAACTGTTGCGATACCGAGGTGGAG
>CAZFNK010000030.1:0-5838 GCA_964520575.1 uncultured Campylobacterales bacterium
TAGACAATATCAGATCCAATCCTGTTGCTCTGAATGTCTACTGGGAGGTAAACGGTCATCGCCTACCACCAGAGCCAGACCCAAAAGTAAACAACGCTACTTTGCTTGGAGTTGACAGTAATAACAACGGAGTAAGGGATGATGTGGAGAGATGGATATATGAGAAGTATAAAAACGAACATCCAATACACATAGCTCTTGGCATGCAAGCTGCAAGAGCAAATTCAAAAATACTAATCGATCCTGTAAAGGCTGCGCATGAGTGGTATAAAGAGGTTATATCTTCTATTCACTGTGCAAACTACTATCATCATTGGGCAAAGTACTATGGAGACAAAATTTTACTAAGTAAAAAAGTCGATACAGAGTTTTTTAGAAGAAAAATATATTTTAATACCAAAAAGAGACGAGAGATGTATGAGAAATTTCAAATAAGTCATAGTGGAACTGTTACTGCTTCACCTGATTCAGAAAAACTAAAAGATTTTTGTGAAGAAGCTGTTATCAAGGAGGCAAACAAATGAAAAAGTTTATTTTAATATTCTCTTTATTGATTAGCATCGTTTATGCATCACAAACTGATCTGTATTTTGCCAATGGGGTTTTGACTTCTCCTCAGGTAGCACAGGACAACCTTGATTTGCTTGAGTTTAATCTTAGAAACGAGAAAAAGCAAATTCATGAGTTCTATAAAGCTTACAACCACACCCAAAATTGGTTTGATTTCGTTGAGTCTTTTTTTCAAAAAGTAGATGCCTACAAAAGAAACGAGGAGTTTGCTCAGAGAATAGGTGCTAAAATGAGAGAAACTATGCATAACAGTGATTTGAGCACACAAAAGAGTTCATACAAAAACAGTATAGCTAATGGTTATAAAGTGATTGCTGTAGCTCACTCTCAAGGCAATCTGTTTACTATCGAAGCATACGATGAATTCACCGATAAAGAGAAAAAAGATTTTTTTGCCATAAGTGTTGCATCTCCTGCGCATAGATATATCACAGAAGATAAAGAAGAAAAAAATCCATTTATCTCATGGGACAATGATCTTGTTGCCCATATTGGGTTATATGGAACGGCATTGACAGAAAATCCTGTTAGAAAAATATACTGGGATGAGTATGGTGAAAATACTTACCCCAAACCACCACACAATTATATTTACAAAAGGGATTTGGGTAAGATATACAAACATTCATGGGTATCAAAAGAGTATTTTATAGAACCATTTGGATGGAGTATCAATGTTCATTCATTTTCGTTCTATATGGGGAAGCCCCTATCAGAGGGCAAAAACTTTTTTGAGGATCCATACGGAAGTTTGGGGACTACTCTTGTGACAAACACGGCAAGAGATTTTATCGTTGGTCACATCAAAGCTCAACTTGACAAAAACAGCGCCGACAATGGAGATGATGACAACAACGGAGATGACTCAGGCGGAGACAATAGCGGAGGTGATCCCTCAAGCTTTGATTATACTTCCGTATGCTCATCTGTAGATTTCCCCGATCCAATACCCAATGAGCTAAGCGAGACCATTAACGGCATACTCCAATCAAACAAAGACAATCTTATTGCTGATATCGTATGTCCTCTGATAGATACTGCCGTACAGGCATACAACCTCCAAAACACAGGAGGTTTGCCAGGGGGTGGAGACTTTCCGTAAACAAGACAATTAATCTTCTTCTCCCATAGAGCCTCCTGGCTCTTTGATCTCCCAAATACACAAACCATGTAACTTCGATATAATATTTCCCGAATTTAAATCCGGGTATTGACATACATAGTGCGGTCAACAGCTCTTTTTGAGCATTAAAGTTTCCAAATTCCCCATCATTTCCGCTCTCTCATCATCTCTTTAAGCAGCCTTGGGCTACAATTGGGTTCTATCATTTCACAAGGAGAAAGTATGAACAAAACTGTCAAATTAGCGGCACTCATTGGTGCTGTAGCACTTATGGCCACACCTGCGGCGGCAAAAAAGATCAAATGGAAACTGGCCGAGACTTGGCCTTCTACACTCACACCTCTGGCGTCCCCTCCGGCTAAGGTAGCCGTACTTGTCAAAGAAATGAGTGACGGCAAATTCATCATCAAAGTCGAGGGTAAAGAGAAGCATAAAGCCCCTCTGGGAATCTTGGATATGGTCAAGGGCGGCCAGTACCAAATGGGTCACAGCGGCTCATACTACTGGAAAGGCAAAGACATCAACACCGTGTGGTTTTGTACCGTACCGCTGGGAATGACTCCCTCGGAGCAGTATGCGTGGTTCTACTACGGCAACGGCAAGAAGTATATGAAAGAGGTGTATGATCAGTTCGGTATCTACAACTACCCCGGCGGCAACACCGGCAACCAGATGGGCGGATGGTTCCGCAAGGAGATCAAGAGTGTAGATGACCTCAAGGGTCTAAAGATGCGTATCCCCGGACTTGCCGGAGAGGTCTTTGCCAAGCTGGGCGTCAATGTCACCAACATCCCCGCCGGCGAACTCTATACTTCGCTTGACCGTGGTACGATCGATGCGCTTGAGTGGGTCGGGCCCGGTATGGATATCAAGATGGGCTTCCACAAGATTGCACCGTATTACTACACCGGATGGCATGAGCCTGCAAGCGAAATGCAGTTTATGGTCAACAAAAAGGCTTTTGACAAACTGCCAAAAAAATATCAGGTCATGCTAGAGACCGCCATGAAAGCTGCGGCGATGGATATGTACATCGAAAACTTCGCAGCTTCAGTCGATGCATGGGCCAAGATGAAAAAAGACTATCCAAATATCAAAGTGCGAACATTCCCAAAACCTGTACTTCAGGCTCTTAAAAAAGCTGCTGACGAAGTTTATGAAGGTTATGCAGCCAAAAATCCCAAATTCAAAGAGATCTGGGAAGACTACAAAGCTTATATGAAAAAAGCAAGACAGTGGACTATGATGATGCAAGGCGGCTATCTCAAGCTTAGTGAAGAGCTGGGTCTCTAACACAAAAGCGCTTCGGCGCTTTTGTGTGTATATGGTATATTGGTTATTTGTATATTTGTGATACAAGATGAATTGTTGACATATAAATAATCAATATACTGCTTGCTGGCAACTAAAGGATTTTTGTGCGTACACTTGAGACATGGATGGATCGCGCGATTGATGCGATTGGATATTTTACCGGTGTTTTGTTGATTGTCATGATCCTTAATGTCGCATTTGATGTCATGATGCGCTACGTCTTTCACAACAGCTCGATCGGTATGCAGGAGGTGGAGTGGCATCTGTTTTCGATCATTATCCTCTACGGTACCGGTTATGCGCTTCGGCACAATGCCCATGTGCGGGTGGATTTTGTCTATGACCGATTGCCGGAGCGTAAAAAAGCCTGGATCAACATCCTCGGGACGATCTTTTTTCTCCTGCCGCTGGCGCTACTGATTATTTATGGATCGTATGATTTTGTGATGGATGCATATACTACCAATGAGATCAGTGAAGATCCGGGCGGATTGCCGTATAGATGGATCATCAAGGCTCAAATACCTATAGCATTTTTGTTTCTGGTTTTTTGTGCCATAGATTACATCATACATCATATCAATGCCCTCAGAGGGATTGAGCATATACCGGCTGATGAGGAGGAGTTGATATGATCGGATTGGTGATGTTTGGTGCTGCCCTGCTTCTGCTTGTTCTCGGTTTTCCTGTAGCCTTTACTTTTGGTGCTGTGGCTATTTATTTCGGATTGGGCGCTGCATGGATTGAGATCATACCTGACGGTGGCACACTGATGGAGTTTTGGGAGGAGTTCCTGTCGATGTTTAGTATGATGCCGTTTCGCATCTATTCGATCATGACCAACAAAATCCTGATGGCAGTACCTCTGTTTATCTTCATGGGGATCATTTTGCAAAAATCGGAGCTGGCCGAAAGGATGCTTGAGTCCATGGGAACTCTCTTTGGGAAGGTACGGGGAGGCCTAGCGATCTCAACGGTACTCATCGGTGCCCTGCTGGCCGCTTCGACCGGCGTGGTAGGGGCTTCGGTAGTGGCCATGGGAGTGATCTCCCTGCCGGTCATGCTCCACAACGGATACAAAAAAACCATCTCCACCGGAACCATTTGTGCTGCCGGAACACTGGGGCAAATCATCCCTCCCTCCATAGTGCTCATTGTTCTTGCTGATGTCTTTCAACTCCCTGTAGGCGATCTGTTCAAAGCAGCCGTGATGCCAGGCCTCATTCTGGTGGGGGTCTATATAATATACATCCTCATAGTCGCTTTTTTGGACAAAGACGCGGCTCCGGCCATGAAAGTAGATACAACCGTATCAAAGGCGGCCAATATACGAAAAGCCCTGCTTGCCATTATCCCGCCGCTGATACTTATTGTGCTGGTGCTCGGATCGATATTTGCGGGCGTTGCCACTCCCACAGAGTCTGCATCTTTGGGAGCTCTTGGAAGTATGATACTGGCACTGATGTACCGCAAACTCAGCTATGCCATGGTACGCGAAGCTTCGCTTGAGACTGTCAAAACCACCGCAATGGTGTTTGCGATACTCATAGGAGCGACCGCCTTTTCGATGGTCTTTATCTACAGCGGAGCAGATGAGATAGTAGAAAACTTCATGACCTCCCTGCCGGGAGAAAAATGGGGCTTTTTGATCCTGACGATGCTCATCATTATGTTTTTGGGGTTTTTCATCGATTTTATCGAGATATCATATATTGTAGTGCCTATCCTGCTGCCGATCTCCCAGACCATCGGCATCGATCCGTTGTGGTTTGCGATCCTGATCGCTCTGAACCTTCAGACCTCTTTCCTCACCCCGCCCTTTGGGTTTAGCCTCTTCTATCTCAAGGGAGTTGCTCCGCCGGAGGTACGCACGACCGATATCTACAAAGGGGTGATGCCGTTTATCATTCTTCAGGTTTTGGTGCTCGCCTCGATCGTTCTTTTTCCTGGTTTCTATGGTTTCGCCGGTTAACTTAACCGGTGTATAATCGGCGTAAAAACACACATGGTATATTATTCATGGCAAAAAAAGATCTCGGTCTTAAAGAACTCGTCGCCATCGCCTTAGGCGGTATGGTGGGCGGCGGAATCTTTACTATCCTCGGTATCTCGGTAGCGATGGTGGGATTTCTTGCACCTTTTGCTATCGCCCTGGGTGGCGTGATCGCATTTTTTGCGGCCTATTCGTATGTCAAGCTCGGCGTTTATTACAAAGACGAAGGCGCCACATACGCCTTTTTTAAGCGCACCTATCCCGACTCCCATCTGGCGGCATCATTCATAGGATGGTACACAATATTTGGCTACATCTCTACGCTGGCACTCTACTCCTATACGTTCTCATCCTATATCCTCAGCGGTTCGGAGTGGTCGCATGCCGAATGGATACGCAAAGGGGTAGCTGTCGGTATCGTTTTTGTCTTTGCCGGCATCAATCTGTGGAGTGTCAAAGGGATGGGTCGGCTCGAAGACGTGATGGTCTATATCAAGCTGGCGATACTTTTTGTGATCTCTATGATGCTGATTTATTTCGGGCATACTGACTGGCACACGTTTGTCGCCACACTCAGAACAGACATATCCAAAACACCGGCGCTCAATATCCTGATCGTCTCATCAGTCACATTCGTGGCATACGAGGGCTTTCAGCTTGTCACCAACGCGGTCAACGATATGGCAAATCCCGATCGCGATATCCCTCGTGCTATCTACAGTGCCGTGGTGATCGTAGCGTTGATCTATTTCATCATTGCACTCTCTGCAGTCATTGCCATCCCCGCCGAGGATCTCATCAAAAACAAAGAATACGCCCTGGCCGCAGGCGCAGAGGC
>CAZFNK010000031.1:0-5795 GCA_964520575.1 uncultured Campylobacterales bacterium
TACCCAGGCCAAAGCCCCGGAGATTGAGATACTTGATGGGGGAGACGGGATCATCGATCCTGACGAGAAGGCAGGCGGCGTAGATCTGGATATCTCTCTGCCCGATGATGTCCGTGTCGGTGATACGCTCCGGGTATATGTTGGGGATGCTTTGCTGAAAGAGACGGTACTTGAAGAGATCGATGTAACTGACCGCATCCTGAAGATCAAAATTCCCGAAGAGCAGATCCCTGCAAGCGGCCAGACGCTGAAAGCCTCAGCGATGCTGATAGATCAGACAGGCAACAAGAGCCGCAGGGTCGAGGATGCGTCGGTGGTCGATCTCGATGCAATGGCACCGGGGGTAACGATCCTTGATGGCGGTGACGGGGTTATCAATGCGGAAGAAAAAGCCGCAGGAGTAAAAGTAGAGATCGCGCTGCCTGAAGATGCAGCGGCGGGCGATATGGTCTATACGCAGATCAACGGTGTTGCGTTGGTCGCGTATCCATTGACGCAGTCCGATATCGATAGCGGATCGTTACGCCTGCCGATCCCTGATGAGCATCTTGCCGCGCAGGGAGATATCGAGGCAACGGCCCGCATCGTAGATCATCTTGGCAATCCCAGTCCACAAAGCGCGGATGATTCACGGATCGACACCGAGATCCTCGCACCGACAGTAATGATCAATGACGGCGGTGACGGGATCATCGATGCGGCCGAAAAAGCGGAAGGTGTCAATGTGGAGATAGGTCTTCCCGATGATGCCCAGGCAGGAGACATCCTCAAAGTATCAGCCGGCGAAACATCCCTGCCGCCTCATACACTGAGCGCTGACGAGATCGCTTCGGGTAGCGTGATGATAACAATTGAAGCAAGCAATATTCCCCAACAAGGGGAACTGAATGTCGTTGCGACGATCACCGACAAAGCCGGAAACATCAGTCCGGAGGCGACCGATATGTCGAATGTCGATGCCGTACCTGCCAAGTCAAAAGACGATACCCTCAAAGTGAAATCGGGAGAAAAGGCAAGCGTAAATGTTGCCGAGAATGATGCAGGGATCGATACGAAAACCATTACCCTTATCCCGCCCGAGGGAGCTGTAGGATACAACAAACAGGGCGATCCGGCACAAGACGGGGAGCGTGTAGTCAAAGTAGTAGTTGATGGCGAAGGGACATGGGAAGTCGATGATGACGGCATGGTGACTTTCACCCCCGATCCCGAATTTGACGGAGACGAGGTGATGATCGCATACAGCGCAAAAGATCGCTACGGCCGGGCTGTAAAAGCGGCCAATATTGTCCTTAACTATACTGTCAGTTACGGTACGTTGACGGGCTATGTCTGGAACGACAGCAACGCCAACGGCACGTTTGATAAAAACGAAAAACCGATCGAAGGGGTCGAGATCTCAGTTATAAACAAGAACAACAGCAAATTGACCTTCGGTTCTGCCCAGGTTGTGCATATACGATTGGGAGCTGATAAAAATGTCGTCAAAACCGTCAGAACAGATGCAAAAGGATTCTACACCATCCAACTTGAAGCAGGAACTTATGAGATACATTATAAGCTGCCAGACGGAACCGACCCGTCGCTAGCTTTTGCATTAGCCGAGGGATATAACGCCCGAGTAGATCACAATACGTTGATCTTCGATATTACGATACAAACAAATAAAACATTGGCGATAGATGCCAGAGCTCTCTGCGGATGTGCCGGCGTCTCGAAAGACAGTATCTCAAGCAGCGGATGGCCGGCAGCCTTGATAATGTTGCTGCTAAGTCTGCTGTTGGGGCGCAGTGCGGCAAGCAGAGATGATTGTAACGCTGCCTGACAATATAGATGCCCCGTAGATCGATGGGGTGTCAGTTTGTCACGATGATGGTAGTGTTGCGCTTGCCGTATTCTCTGACTAGATTGTATATCCTTCTGGCGCTTTTTGGGTGGGTACGTACGCAACCGTGAGATGCAGCACGCCCAAGATTGTATATGGCCTCTGTGCCATGTATGGCTGTGCCGCCGTTGAAAAACACTGACCAGGGCATGGGAGAGTTGTAATATTTTCTCGAATAATGCATGGTCTCCAGCGAATAAGGTTTGAATACTCCGTTTTGAGTCCTGTGGCCTGCTTTGCCGGTGGAGGATTTGAAAGTATAGAGATGCTCCAGGTCACGATAAACAAAAATACGCTGTATCGATTTGTCTACAACTATCTTTAGATGCGTTTTTGTGGGCGAAAGCAGTGTTTTGGATTTTAGGAAAAGCTCCGCATAATCTTGAGGCAACGGGCCGTCAATAGCTTTGGCCTCAAGATAGGCTTTGTCGGTGAGGCTATGGCGTGTGTATTTGGACGGATCGACATATCTGGTGATGAGACTATTGTATGTAGGTCCAAGATATTCATGTTTCATCCTGCCGTAGCTGGCAAGCGATCTTTTGGAAGCAACCCATCTAACGGTGCGTTTCTTGTGGTTCTTGTGTTTTTTGTGTCTTTTGGCTGTTTTGTGATGAGGTCTTCCGTTGAGTATGGCCATAGGATCCATATGGGAAGATGGATATAGCGGCGATATGCACGCAACTAATGATAGCGATACGATATGCGGCCACAGTTTCCTGCTGTCCATTCTGATTCCTCTTGATTCCATTCCTGGCAGGGATTATATCAGAAGAACTCTTGAAAATCAATCTGCTAGAAGAGCTTGGTTGACAGCGGCATGCCACCTTGATAGATAGGCTCCTCTTGGGTACTTTTTGGCTCCTAGCGCAAATTTGTACGGCATATACGGCTGACCCAGATTCCAAAAAGCAAATCGGTGCCTTTGGAGCCATTTGGCGAGCAATACCATCTGTAATTTGCCGTGATTTCTAAATGCCGGATCTTTGGAGCTAAAGCCGCTCAGGCTGGTATATGTGCTTCCTATAATATATCCTATCTCTCCGGCGGTGATTTTGTTGTCATATCTTAGAGATATGGCTATGGCAGTGATACCAAGATTCTGGCTGTTTA
This sequence comes from uncultured Campylobacterales bacterium, assembly GCA_964520575.1. Classification (GTDB taxonomy): domain Bacteria; phylum Campylobacterota; class Campylobacteria; order Campylobacterales; family Sulfurovaceae; genus S017-3. The sequence continues at coordinate 2,999 of CAZFNK010000031.1, forward strand.
TAGCTTTTAGAGTTTGTATGTATTTTGGGGTCAGCCATGACCTTTTGTGATACTTTCTGATCTTGTCCGCAACAGGATCGAGGATCAGTCCGATTTGCAGTTTGTGTCTGTTTTGTTTGAGCAGTTTTTGCACCTTTTTGCTGATATGCAAATCGTCAAAATCAAGCACGGCATAGCTTTTTTGCAGTTCCGGCAGAAGCAGCTCCTCGCCATTATGTACTTCAGTTACGGCCATAAATCCGGCCCTGGCCTGAGCGGCATAGAACTGAGCAGAGAAGTCATCGCTCCAATAATAATCATCTAAGGTATTGAGGTAAAGGTGTTGTAGAAGTATCGGGTTTTGCAGTTGATGCAGATGAAGATACGGGAGTATCCGGAGGGTCTGTTTCATATCCTTTACTCAGGCAGGCTGAAGCCCGCCAATATTTATCCAAGGATAGGCAAAAATTCAAATCTGCCAAATTTCTGGGCCAGTGCCGCCGCGGTCGCACCCATGGTGTTGGTGATAGTCTTGTCGGCCCCTAGCTCTACAAGCTTTTTGCCAAACTCAAGCTGCCCGTCTACAACTGCTTCTATCAATGGAGAGTAGTTGATATTATCAGTTGCATTAATATCGGCACCCTTTTCGATCAGGTAGTCAAACGCTTCCATATTGTTGTATCTGATAGTGTTGTGCAAAAGCGGAGAACCGAAATCTCCCCTCTCTTTGGCGTTGACATCAAAGCCCTGATCGATAAGCTTTTTGAACGCATCGGTATCCTTGCGGATGAAATATACTGCTATTTTGTGCAGGTCTATATCGTCCTTGATCAGACTTGCTTTTTCGAGATCTTCCTTTTTTTCTGCAAGTATCGGGTATTTGGATGCTGCTTCGTCAAACGTCATTCTTGACTCCTTGTGCTGTGATTGGGATATCGGATTATACTCAAAAAAAATAAATGAAATATTTGGATATACTTGCGCAATATAAGGAGTTTTTTTGAGATTAGGTTTTGTAGTAACGGTATTGGTGTCTGCTTTTTTGATCTTGCAGTTTGTAGATCAGCAAGCCTCAGCCAGGCCGCATACTGTAAAAAGAATCAAGCATCAACCAATGGATGATATTGGATTTGAGAGATCCGAAGCATTGCACAGACTTAACATGGCAAGAGAAGCGACTGGTATGCCTCCTTTTGCCGAAAACAGCAAACTTTCCAAGGCCGCACAGGCCCATGCCGACTATCTGGTGCTCAATAGAGCCAATTCTCACTTTGAAGATAGGGCAAAAAAAGGCTTTACCGGTGAAGCCCCTATGCAAAGAGCTATAAAGGCCGGTTACAAATCGAGATTTACCGGAGAGAATCTCTCGACCAAAAGCAAAAATGCAGCCGACTCTATAGGTGGCCTCTTTTCGGCTATTTACCACAGATTTGGTTTTTTGAATCCTCTCTTTGATGAGATAGGCATAGGGATCACACAAGATAAAGATCATCCCGAAAACAGCGCTTTTGTATATCTAATGGGCAACAGTGATATGAACAGGCTTTGCAGAGGACGAAACTACAACGGAAAGGGAAGTTATGTACTCAAGGCCTGTGCGGATCCAAAACACAAAATAGCTGCGAGAGTATATAAAAGCACCAGAAAGTCAAGTAGAGCTTTGAGCCCCAAGATCATCATCTATCCATATGATGGCCAGAAGGAGGTGCCTCCTGCTTTTTATGATGAGACACCCGATCCCTTGCCGGAACATGATGTGAGCGGTTTTCCTGTAAGCGTGGAATTTAATTTGCCAAAACATAGAGATGTTAAGCTTATCTCGTTTAGGCTGTTTGAAAAAAACGGAGACGAGATCAAGAGTGCCAAAATTCTTGATCACAGCTCAGATCCCCATCACAAACTGACAAAATATCAGTTTGCCCTGATGCCGCTTAAAAGACTCAAATACTCTACGGCATATACAGCAAAAATAAAATATGCAATTGCGGGGAAGCAAAAGATTTTGACCTGGAGTTTTACTACAATTACTCCTCCGGAGAAACTTGAGATAATTAGAGATAAAGATACAAAGCTGACACTAAAGGCCGGCAAAAGTTACTGGCTATATTTTGAGCCCCAAAATCCTCATGATGTACTGGGCACTATGCAGTTTCCTGAGGATGTGTATGTGAGATTTGTAGACAACAATACCATGAGAGTAGTGATAGATATTGATAGATCAAGGGATTTTGATATCAAAGGAAGCGGCAGAGTAGTTCATATAGAAGTGAATTAGAAAAAGCCCTGATCCTCACCTTCTATACCCATTTCCTTGTCCATCCACTCCTGCATCATCCCAAGCTGCATACCTATCATATCTATATCGACCCTTCTGGCTTTGGGGGATTTTTTCCACTGAGCTACAAAATCGTCATACTTTGAGGCATTGACGCTATTTATGATGTATTCGGCATATTCTCTTGTGCTATGGCACTCTACCGTCTCGTCCTTTTCGTTATTGGTGACTTTAATGATAAAGCCTTCAGGCTCCTGGGAGATGATCTCGGCTGTGAGTTTGAGTAGTTTTCTTGCTGCTGCCTTGTCTGCCATAACTGATCCCTTTTTTTGAAACGAAGTATAACATACAAAAATATAGGAACAGTGCATAGAATCATAGCCCGGAAAAGTTTTTCAAAAGGAGGAGGAGGTTGTCATGACCGGGCTATAATTTCTATTCAAAAGGAGAAAAAATAAAAATTTAAATTGGTGGCGCGGCGGACGAGGCTCGAACTCGCGACCCCCTGCGTGACAGGCAGGTATTCTAACCAACTGAACTACC
>CAZFNK010000032.1:0-4346 GCA_964520575.1 uncultured Campylobacterales bacterium
TTGTGGTGGACGGCATCAAATATGAGAAGATAGGGAATGAGAGCTACTACGCCCAGGAGATCTTTGAAGAGCAGGAGCTGGCAGGCTACCTGAACCAGAACCTGCAAGAGAGTCAAAAAGGGGTGTATGACTATGTCATCTATGATTCGGATGTAGAGAAGAATTTTGCCATCTCATTTGAGAATAACCCGATGGTCAAAGTCTATGCCAAACTGCCGAGTTTCTTCAAAATAGAAACACCGCTTGGAAGTTACAATCCGGACTGGGCAGTCGTCATAGACAAAGATGGAGAGGAGAAGCTCTATTTTGTAGTAAAGACCAAAAGCTCACTCTTTGATGAGGATATCCGGCCGATTGAAAGAGACAAGATCACATGCGGCAAGGCGCACTTCGATGCGTTGGATACGGGTGTGGATTTTTTCAAGGCGGCGCGGTTCTCTGATCTGGAAGATCGGATATAGAGGCAGAGAGATAAAGGCTACCTGGGCACAGTGCGGAGCTCAGGTAGCAGTCAGGATCAGAAATCGTCCAGGTCTATGCTTGATTTGGCATAGTTGGATACATTGCTCTCAAAAAAGTTGCTTCTGACCTCATTCATATTGAGATGCTTAGTTACAAGCTGCTGGAGATATGTCTCGGGAGTCTCTTCAAAAATCGGATCAAGTCCTATGACCTTAAGGCGGCTGTTGGCGTAGTTGTGCACCGTTCGCTTCATGAGGTCATGTGTAGTGCCCATGATGGGGAAGTTATCCAGCAGATAATTGCCGTATTCAAGCTCTATATCGACCGCATCCTCGATCATCTTGTAGCATTCATCTATAGTAGCTGCGGATATTTCATTTTCTTTGCGTATGGTTTTGAAGATATTACCAAAGAGGGGCAAGTGGGTGTTGAGCTCATCTCGGGCTATGAATTTGATCATATCCCGCGCACCGGGTACTTTATCGCCTAGTAGATATATGTAGCTAAACCCAAGCAGGAAATAGATCCCTTCGAGATTGACGCTGGCCATAGCGCTAAGGAGCATCTTCTCAGCTGATCCTCCATCTATGTAGCGGGCAAACTGATCGGCAATACGCTGGTTTTTGCGGTTGAGGGCCGCATCGTATTTGTATAGATTGAATACCTCTTCGGAGTTGCCCGCCGCATCGAGAAGAACCGCATAGGATTTGGAGTGGTTGATCTCCTGCATGATCTGAAGTCCAAGTACGGCTTTGACCAGACGGTTGTTGGCCAGACGGCGGAAGTCGCTCAGATACTCTTCCTGGGCTGAGTCGTTGAAGCTCAGCTGCGCAAAAGTAAGCTTGTAGATAGACTGCTCATTGTCAGTAAGCGCAAGGAAGTTTTTGTTCTCAGTAGAGGTGTTGACTTCGGATGGAAACCATGTGTTGGCGTTCATCAGGTCGTAGATGTTGGTATCCCATCGATATCTGGAGCGATTGAAGTCAACAAATCCGGTTGGTGAGCCTCCGTATATTTTCTCATCAAGTATATCCTCACCTTCGGGGTTATAATAATGTTTTGGGTCCATATTTGCTCTCTCCGTTTCGAAATAATTTTGCATAAGTTTACCCGATTCTAATTGAAGAGCAGATAAGATTTGGCGTAACAAAAAGGTATTTTTTTTATGAGCGATTTTACGATAAATTTTCCAAGTCCGGTGGAGAAAATATCATTTCGGGGGAGTGAGTTTTTTCTCAAGAGAGATGATCTGCTGCATGCCGATTTTTCGGGCAATAAGGCGCGCAAATTTCATTATTTTCTGGAGCACGATCTGCCCAATATTCAGAAAGTCATCTCATACGGTTCCAATCAGTCAAACGCTATGTATAGCCTTTCCGTACTTGCCAAAGTCAAAGGGTGGGAGTTTGAGTATTTTGTTGATCATATCCCTGAGTATCTGCGAAAAAACCCTGTGGGGAATTATGCTGCGGCATTGAAGAATGGGATGACGGTGAAAATCAGGAGTTTGGAGTTTGGGGTTCATAGCTCAGGCTTCAGGGTTCAGGATGAAGGGATTTTATGGATAGAAGAGGGCGGCAGGCAAAAAGAAGCCGAGTACGGCATCAGGGTGCTTGCCGAAGAGATCGCAGCATGGCAAATAGCACAGGGGATAAAGCATCTGGATATCTTCCTCCCATCAGGTACCGGTACTACCGCGCTTTATCTCCAAAAAGCACTACGCACCACCCACTACGCACCACCCGCTCGTATCTATACGACTCCGTGTGTGGGGGATGGCGAGTATCTGCGTGCGCAGTTTGCGATGCTTGAACCTGACCCAAAGTTCCATCCGACGATCCTTGATCTGCCTCGCAAGTACCATTTTGGCAAACTCTACCGCGAGTTTTACGAAATTTGGATAGAATTACACCAGCACACCGGTGTAGAGTTTGATCTGCTATATGATCCGTTGGGGTGGCTGACCCTCTTGGCTCATCGCGAAAAGTTGAACAAAAATGTGATGTATATCCATCAAGGCGGTTTACTGGGCAATGAGAGCATGCTGCCAAGGTATAGAAGAAAATATCCCGATATAAAAATGGAGATAAAATGAAAATAATAAACACAAATTCAGATACATTCAAAGCAGAGTTTGATGAGATTCTTGGAAGAGGAGCGATGGATATCGAGGGGGTAAGTCAGATTGTAGGGGAGCTACTCAAAGAGATTAAAGAAAACGGCAATATTGCCTTAAGAGCCCAGATAGCTCGTTTTGATAGATGGGAACCGCAAAGTGATGATGATCTGATGGTAGATCCAGCTGACATGAAGGTAGCCTATGAGGCCACAGATCCCAAGCTAAGAGAAGCTCTAAAACTGGCATATGAGAGGATCAAAGACTATCATGAAAAACTAATGCCACATACATGGATGGAGACTGACACTACGGGCAGCGTACTTGGTCAGAAGGTCACTCCGGTCGATCGCGCGGGTTTGTATATCCCGGGCGGAAAAGCCGCTTATCCGAGTTCTTTGCTGATGAATGTCATACCGGCTCAAGTGGCAGGTGTCGAGGATATCGTAGTGTGCACCCCGGCCCCTGACAATGAGCTAAATTCCCTGCTGCTTGCAGCATGCCATCTTTGTGGACTGGATAAGGTATTTAAAGTAGGCGGAGCGTCTGCCATAGGAGCTCTTGCGTACGGGACAGAGACAATCCCCAAGGTAGATGTGATAACAGGTCCTGGCAATATATTTGTCGCTACTGCTAAAAAACTGGTCTACGGAGATGTCAATATAGATATGATAGCAGGACCTTCCGAGATAGGGATACTTGCAGATAGCAGTGCACGGAGCGATTATCTGGCTATGGACCTGCTCTCTCAGGCCGAGCACGATGAGATGGCAAGCTCTATCTTGATAACTGATGATGAAGCCTTGGCAATGATGGTCGCAGACAAGATAGAGGAGTATCTCAAAACACTCTCGAGGGAAAAGATCGCCAGAAAATCGATAGAGGAGCGTGGAGCTGCCATAGTAGCCAAAGATATGGATGAAGCAGTAGAGCTGATGAATCGCATAGCGCCGGAACATCTGGAGATAATGACCAAAAATCCAATGGAGCTGCTGCCCAAGATCAAACATGCCGGAGCAGTATTTTTGGGCGAAAATACACCTGAGCCCATAGGGGATTATATAGCTGGACCCAATCATACGTTGCCTACCGGAGGTACGGCGAGATTTTATTCTCCATTAAGCGTAGAGAATTTCCTCAAAAAATCCTCCATCATCTCGATGAGCCAAAAGGGGATCAACGCTATAGGCGAAGAGTGCGCCTTGATAGCCGATGCCGAAGGTCTTACGGCCCATGAAGCCTCTGTGAGAATGAGACTCCATAAAGAGCCTATTGATGAGACAGAGAAAAGATTTAGAGGGCTCGGTATCGATACGGGAGTACTCTCTAAACTCGGTATTGAGATAGAGAGTGATAAAATAGATATCGATCTTGGACGGACAAAAGAGTTCTTTGATGCATTGGGCGAAACTCTCAAAGAAAAATCGCAAAAGATCCAGGAGGATATATCCAAAGGATCGGTCGACCTGAGCGAAAATATCGGGATCAAGGTCGACAACGAGCAGATCAAGATCGATCTGAGCAAAACAAAAGATTTTATCGAAGAGCTTGGCAACAAGGTCGCCGGCTTTGTGGAGGGGATCGACCAGGCACTTAAAGATATCCATAACAGATAAGTAGCATTTCAGACAATCGAGTTGCTTTGACATTGGGGCATGGCAAAACGGGGTATATAGTTTTGAAGATCGTACGATAAAGAGGAGGAGAATATGGTGAAGAAACAAGTATTTCATTGGTTGATGGCGGGGATGGCGTTTCTCGCGTTGAC
>CAZFNK010000033.1:0-4167 GCA_964520575.1 uncultured Campylobacterales bacterium
AAAGGAGGGATGCTATGTGTGGCTGGGCACCCAGACCAATCCGGAAGCCGACGTGATCCCGCTCCACTCAAGCCGATATGATTTCAATGATGAGGCTATCGGTATAGGTGCTGAGTATTGGATGGAGCTGGTCATTGAAGAGCTGGGGCAAAAGCAGAACATATCTTAAAATTTGAAAATTGAATAGATAGGCTATTGGGGATATCGTCGTATCGCTTGCCACATAATGATATAATATCACTATGAGCCTGATCAAAAAAATATTCCAAAGCGATTCTCGAGAGATCCGCTATAAAGAGCTCTTTATAAGCGGTGCATACATCACGATAGTGATCGTTACGATTATCGGTACATTTGTCGATTATCTTATAGGCAGCTATATAGATATTCCTGCTGATCTGCTCTTTTTTGCCCTTTCAATTGCCGGATGGAGATATGTTTCCGGCAAAAACGATATAGAGCTCTCAGCCGTTGTTCTTTTTTGGATAGCGACTTTGATGGAGTTCATTTATCTGTATATCCATCAAGTCGATTACAATCTGATGTTCGCTATTCTGATACCTATCATCCTTTTTATCGCTCTGCCGTGGCGCAAGATCGTCATCAATCTCTCTTTGTTTTACATCCTGCTGACGGGCTTTTTGGCCTATTATTATTTTGAGCAACCCGATAACCGTTTTTTGCACGATCCTAGCTACATGCTGGCTTATGCGCTGATGCATATCTTTATGATTTTTTACGGAATATTCTACTATCTCGCTATTGATGAGACGCTCAGGAAACTCGAAGCATCCAATCGCGAAAAATCACTCTTGCTCAACGAAGTACATCACCGAGTCAAAAACAACCTCAATCTTGTAGCGGCTATATTTGGGCTTGAGGAGGATGAAGTATCTAATCCGGGGCAGAAGCTCTTCCTCGAGAGCAATCGTCGTCGCATAGAGTCAATGGCAACACTTCATGAGATACTCTACAGAAAAGGCACAAGTGACAGTGCCGATCTACACGATTATCTCGGTGCGCTCATTGGTCATCTTGCAGCCGGTACAGCTGTAAACCCTCAAATAAACTCCCAAATCGATCATATCAGACTTCCGATGGGCAGTCTGATACAGATAGGGATCATGGTCAATGAAATGATCACCAACTCTATCAAGCACCATGATGCAGATACGCCATTGGAGATAAGAGTTCATTTTTATCGAGATAAAAACAGCTACAAGCTTGACTATTGCGACAATGCCGGAAAGGTAGATACAAAAAAGCTGGAGAGTGGGTTTGGTTTCCGTCTGATCCGTCTTGCAGCGAGCCATTTCGATGCCAAGGTCACATATACCGTCTCAGAGAGATTTTGTTATCATATAATATTTGACAAAATGGAGGTGGAGTGATGGCAACTCCTATCAAGGTGCTGATAGTCGAAGATGAGCCCATACCTGCCGAATACCTCAAAACACTTATAGAAAAAGACGGAGATTTTGTCGTCAGCAAGATTGTGGACAGTGCCGATGAGACCATCGAGAGCATATATGACGATCGAGAGATCAAGGTCATCATGATGGACATCATGATACGAGGGTCGATCAGCGGTGCGGAGCTGGCTCTGAAGATCCACACTATTCGACCCGAGATATTGACTATCTTTACCACCGCGTATTCCGAAAAAGAGATGATAGAATATGCCGCCGAGGCAGAAGCGTTTGCGTATCTGCTTAAGCCATACCGTCCCGAAGAGATAGCGGCTACACTTCAGCTTGCCAAAGCGCGCCTTCGTCACCCCTCACTCTCCCATACAAACTCCCGTATCCCATTGTCTCAAGGCTATTCATGCGACCGGAATGCCGTAGTGCTCTATCATCACGGTGAGCCCGTATCTCTTGGAAGCAAAGAGTCAAAGCTCATAGAACTTTTGTGCCAGGATGGGCTAAGCCCGGTTTCTGCCGCCGCGCTTCAGGAGAATCTTGGTATCAACTCCGTCTCATTAAGGGCCCTCATATACCGTCTGCGCAAACGCACTCACAAAGATATCATCAAGAGCATCAAGGGTGTAGGCTACAGGCTGGGAACGGTGTAGGACCCACAATGCCTCCGCTCAGACAACGCAGGGCCATGGAAATATAGTTACAAGTTTTTTAAGCAGCAATATCGCTTTTTGATACCTGCTTCCCATGTCCGCTGATAGTTTGTTTTGTGTTCATATTGACTCCTTTTACCAAAAACGGTTGTAGTAGAGCGTATCGCCTATACTTCTTGCATCCCAAAGTGCTGTGAAACTTCCGTCGCCGTCTGATACGATCTTGGGATAGCGGGCTGAATCATTCTGCTGCTCGATCAGGGATTCTTCGCTCTGCCACTCTTTTTTGTCTGCGCGATAACGGTTGGCATAGACACTTCCATGATTGAGCCATACAACTGCCGCATCTGCGTTGGCGCTGACGCTTAGCTGTGGATATTCGACCGGATGCGCATCGTTTTTTTCGAGACGTGTCGCAGCAGTTTCCCATCCAGTGCTGCTCTTGCAGTGCAGTGCATATAGATTGGTCTTGCCGGAGTCATTCTGTGTCCAGATTGCCATCGCATCGCCTGCTGCATCGATACCGACATGAGCATTGGCTGCGGTGTCGGCATCGGCGATGTGCACGGAGGCTGCATCCATACTGAGCGCAGCAGCATCGATACGGCGGGCATAGACGGTATTGCCCTGCGGATAGACGACCCAGCCTTTTCCATCGGCATTGAGTGCGGCATCAGGTATGCCTGCATCCACGGAAGCATCGTCGATCTGTTGCGCAGCGGTCCAACTATGGTCTGATTTTTTGTAAAAGCGACCAAAGATATCAAGTTTGCTTCCCGAACCGTTTTCTCTCCAGACAACAAAGCCGTTGCCGTCTCGGTCCACACTAAGGTCGAAAGTCGCGGTAACATTGCTGTTGATCGGATTGGGCACAGGAAACCAAGAATCGCTGTCCGGCGCATAGTATGCTCCATAGAGGGTAGTGCTTCCTGTGGTCCATACTGCAAGCGCAGCTCCGTCATTGTCGATGCTTATTTGGGGCAGAGTCGAATCGTTTGAACCGTTGGTGATCATATTGGGAGCATTTGTGCCGTTGCATGTGGGCGCGTTCCTTTTGATCACAAAGATCTGCTGGTGGTTGTTGTTGTCAGGTTGATTCCACGCGGCAAACATCTGGCCGCTGTCGTTTATGGCAACTGCGGGGTTGTTGGCATTGGAGTTAGCAGTATCAAGCTGTACTGGAGCAGTCCATTGTTTGGCTGAATGATCAAAACAGCTGCCAAATACATGCCGGTGGGTGCCGGATTTTTTGATCCAGACAGCCGCGGCATCGCCGCTGGTGTTTTGTGCGATAGCCCACCCCCAGATGTCGTCATTGATCTGATTGAGTATCGTGCCGTCATTGTCCCAGTTTTTATCCACTTTGACCAAGACGGTGGCTGAATTGGCCGCACCGGAGGGATCTTGTACAGAATAAGCAAACCGATCTGTTCCGCTGAAATCATTGGGAGGTGTGTAGCGGATCAGTTCGTCTCCCGCATCGCTGGCAGTGCCGTGATCAGGGGTGCCGATAGAGGCAAGTGTAATCACATCACCGTCAGGATCGGTATCGTTGCTTTTGACATTCCACAGATGATCTTCGCCCCGGCGTTTTGCTTCATAGGTATCATCACGAGCCATCGGCGCATCGTTGTCAGATGTGATTTCGATATAGACCATTGCTTCTGCCGAATCTGCATGTCCGTCATTGACCTTGAACATCAGTCGATCTCCGCCGTGATAGTCGGCATTTGGAGTATATCGAATCGCCGGCGGCGTACCGCTGAGCGTGCCGTGAGTGGGCTGTGTAGTGATAGTGTAGGTCAATGTGTCATTGTCTTCATCATTTCCCTGCAGTCTCAGATCGATTGGATGATCCTCTGCGGTTGTTCCTGATTGTGAGAGAGCTACGGGCGGATGGTTGGTGCCTCTCTCTTCACCACTTCCTCCACAGCCGGATAAAGCAGTCAAAGCTATTAGAACCATTAGGGCCATCCGGATTTTCAGATATGCTGTTTTCATAACACCTCCTTGGAGTTAGGGTTAAAAGTATTATAATCTTCCAAAGTGACGCGAAAGTGACGAATGGAAAGTAAAAAGTAAAAATTAGAAAT
>CAZFNK010000034.1:0-4038 GCA_964520575.1 uncultured Campylobacterales bacterium
GTTCTCTGGCCAAGCAGACCATAGAGATCGAGGTGGGGGCCACCACCGTTGCTCTACGCAAGGAGGAAGCCGACAAGATAGAGGTCGAAAAGAACCTCTGAGACACCCTCAGCACTTTTGATGTATAATCGTATTTCAAAACTAGACTTGGGGCGATAAATGAGAAATAGTATTAGATTTTTTGTTTTTTTATCGGTGCTGCTATCGTTTTCTCGTCTCTGTGCTGTAGATTATATATGGGGCAGTAAAAACGACAGCTTTTTCGATGATGCTTCAGCTATGATCGAGCAAAGAGTAGCCGAGGGCAAACAGCCGATGCTTGATAGGCTGTATCAAGAGCTCTACTATGCTCCCATTTGGGTCAAGAGCGATGGACTCAGCCCCTTTGGAAGGTCGCTGCTCAAATTGATAGAGGGGGACAAGACTGTTACGCCCTCTGTTAGGTTCTATAACGAAATAGGCGATATCCGCAACAAAATAAATGAGCTTATTTCTAAACATGGAGGGACCCTTGCTGATAAAGTCTCGCTCGAACTTGAAATGTCCAAACTCTATGCCCATTATGCCAAATATCGTATCTATGGGGGGATCGACTGGAAAACTTTCAAGACCAAACTTGATAAACTGACAGAAAAATACAAGATCAAGGTTGGCTGGGAGAAGTACGCTCCACCTGCGGGCCCTGCAACGGTTTTGAGCAATGCTTTGGCGCAAGGGGATCTAAAAAGCGCCTTTGAGGATGCCGACCCCAGAAGATTCCAGTATCAAAAGCTCAAGAGTTATCTTATCAAATATATTGATATCGCCAAAAAAGGAGGCTGGCCAAAATCGCCAAGATTTGGCACTATTAAACCTGGCAAGAGTAATGCCAAGATTATACCCCTTGTGCGCAAACACCTCTCCATGACTGGCGACCTGCAAGGTTGTAGCGAGCCTATGGATTCGCCCAAATATGATGATTGTCTGGTCAAAGCAGTCAAAAGATTTCAGATCCGTCACGGTCTCAAAGGCAGTGGCATCATAGGCAAGTCTACCAGAAAAGCCCTCAACCAGACTGTTACCCAAGCAATACAGAAGATCAGGCTCAATCTTGATCGTATTAAATGGCTTAGCAGAGAAGAGAGCAGCAAACGCATTGAGCTAAACATCCCGTCGTTCCGTCTCAACTTTTTTGCCAAGGACAAACTTGTGACGACTATCAGGGTTGTTGCGGGCAAGCCTGACCATCCTACTCCGAGCTTTCATAACAGGATGAAATACATAGTTGTCAATCCGTGGTGGAAAATCCCTGAGAGCATAGTGCGCCACGAGATGCTTCCCAAGCTGATCAGAGATCCATACCATTATGAAGCGCAGGGCAAAGAGCTGCATACCAGCTGGGATGAAACCTCTCCAAGAGTGGATCCAGGTACAGTAAACTGGGCAAAATACAGAGGAAACAACAAGCCGATTCCATACTACTTCATGCAGGTTCCAAGCCGTCACAATGCTTTGGGCAAGATCAAGTTCCTCTTCCCCAACGGATATCAGGTTTATATCCATGATACGCCCTCAAAAAGTCTATTTTTTCGAAACACAAGAGCTTTCAGTCATGGCTGTATGCGTATCCAGAAACCAAGGGAATTGCTTGAGTCTTTGGCTCTTTTCAATGACAACATAGACGTTGATGCTGTGATGAAAAGACTTGAGGGGACAGAAAAAAAGACAATCGTGCTCAATCAGAGTGTACCTATAGATATCACTTATTTGACAGCCTTTGTGGATCCTTACGGCTATCTCAATTTCCGCAAGGATATCTACCGGTATGACAAGTATCAAATGAAAGATTATGCCACCAAATGTGTACCACTAGCAGGCTTCAAATCCCCCAAGTTCACCAAAACTACCCCCTCCAAACAAGAGAAAACATCCAAAAAGTCCAAAGAAAAAGTCAAGCCGGCCAACCAGTCCAAAAAGGAAAAAACAGTTCAGAAAGCCAAGCCAAAAACTCCTGCAAACAAATTTGCCTCAAACAAGAAGCGTAAGCAGCCGAAGAAAACGATCGCAAAAACCAACAAAGCTCTTCAGGGGCAAAATTCTGAAAAACCCGATACAAAAACAGCTTTACAGAAAGCACAGAAAAGCAAACAAACACTATCTAAAAACACAAGCAAAAAATCAGTGGAGAAAAACCCTCAAAAGCCAAAATCCAAGCACCAAGAAATTAACGACGACGGATACAATATCGTGGAGATATATGACAATTGATGGATTTTGATTATGCAGTGGCGCTGACTGGAGGTATAGCCACGGGCAAGAGTACTGTCTCCAAGATATTGTCCACTAAGGACTATGATATCATAGATGCCGATACGATAGCTCACGAAGTACTTGAGATAGAGAAAAGCGCCATAGCCGATATGTTTGGGTCCAATCTCATAGTCGATGGAAGAGTAGATCGCAAAGCTCTAGGAGCCATAGTATTTGCCGACAAAACTCAGCGCAAAAGGCTTGAAGAGCTACTACATCCACTCATACGATTTGAGATAAGCAAAAGAGCCAAAGAGCTTGAGAGGCTGCAAAAGCCATACCTGATAGATATTCCTCTTTTTTTTGAAAGAGGTGATTACCCTATTGGAAAAACCCTGGTGGTATATGCTCCAAGAGTTTTGCAAATAAGCAGACTTATGGAGCGTAATGGATTTAGCAAAAGCGAAGCCTTGCAAAGGATAGAGGCGCAAATGGATATAGAGCATAAGCGGTCCAAGGCCACATATTTGATAGAAAATACAGGCGATCTTGAAGAGCTAGAAGATGCCTGCAGAAGAGTTGATAACAAGATTCGTGTTGATTTTGGTTATAATAGTGTTAAAAACGGATAAGTAAGCTATGTTTGTGAGCAAATACAACGCTAACGGCAACGATTTTGTAATCTTTCACGATAAAGAGCGCAAAAAGCGCCATGATCTGGCACGCCTGCTCTGTGATCGTCAGAAGGGGGTAGGTGCAGACGGACTGGTGGTGCTGGTGCCTCATGCCGAGTATGATTTTGAGTGGGAATTTTACAACAGTGACGGTAGCGAAGCGACTATGTGCGGCAATGCCACCCGCGCTGTTTCACATTATGCTATAGAGAAAGGTATTTCAGTCAACAACCGTTGCGAGTTTCTCACCGGAGCCGGTGTGATCCGAACCGAAGTCAACGGATTGTATGTCGTAAGCGACATGCTCCCTCCAAAGATCCTGCGTCGGGATATCGAGGAGTATGGTCACAACTGGTGGCTGATCGATACCGGCGTGCCGCATCTAGTCAGCGAGCAGAGTATAGATGAGTTTGATATCGAGATGGCCAGAGCATTGCGCCACAAATACGATGCCAATGTCAACATCTATGCCACCCACAAGGACGAGCTCCGCCCCCGCACCTATGAGCGGGGCGTGGAGGATGAGACACTGGCATGCGGTACCGGTATCATGGCCTGCTACGTCCGCGCCCGCGAAGAGGGCAAACTCCGCGATCTATCGGTGGTCTTCCCTCGCAGCGGCGATGAGCTTTATATGGAGTACAAGGACGGGATATATCGCTTCGGCGGACAGGTGACCAAAACCTTTATCGCCGAGCTGACCATGGATCTGCCGTGGGATCAGCTGCCGCAGTAGGGTCGCACAGGAAGACTCTGGATCAAATGATTGATTGTGGAAAATATTTCATTTGCGCTATTTTTACCCCCCTTTAAGTGGCAGTGCTATATAATTCCCGTCCTCATATGATCGCGTAGCTCAGTTGGTAGAGCACTACCTTGACATGGTAGGGGTCGTTGGTTCAAGTCCAATCGTGATCACCACTTTTTGCTTGATTTTCACACACTTTTTGCATGTTTGGCTTCGCCGTACTTGATGTACGACTCTTCCAAAGCAAACAAAAATTGCACGAAACTCAAGCAAAATTCTTATTCTGCCTTTACTCGGCGTTGTTTCACTTGTCACATACTGGGAGTATGCTTCCTCGTTCACGCCTTGATTAAAGAAAAAATTGCTACGAAGAAACCTTTCGACGTG
>CAZFNK010000035.1:0-3881 GCA_964520575.1 uncultured Campylobacterales bacterium
GCCAAGCGATACAACAAAGAGGGGGCTGATGAGATCACGTTTCTTGATATAGGCGCCAGTCATGAAGGGCGTGACACGATCGTAGATGTGGTGCGGCAGGTGGCCAGGGAGGTATTTATCCCTCTTACCGTGGGAGGCGGCATACGCAAGCTCGATGATATATACAGCCTTCTTGATGCGGGATGTGATAAGGTAAGTATCAACTCAGCCGCAATCAAAAGACCCGAATTTATCTCAGAGGGTGCCAAGAGATTTGGATCCCAGTGCATAGTGGTGGCCATCGATGCCAAAAGAGTGGGTGAGGGCAAGTGGCACATCTTTACCCACGGAGGACGCAATGACACTGGTATAGATGCCATAAAATGGGCAAAAGAGGCATATGAAAGGGGAGCTGGAGAATTGCTGGTGACTTCCATGGATGCCGATGGCACCAAAGCAGGGTTTGACAATGAGCTAAATCGCAGGATAGGTGAAGTGGCCCCCATTCCCCTGATAGCCAGTGGGGGAGCAGGGACCATGAAGCACATAGAGGAGACCTTTACTGTAGGCAATGCTGATGCCGCCTTGGCAGCTTCTATATTCCACTTCAAAGAGATAGATATAATGGATCTCAAGCGATACCTAAAAGAGCACAAAATACCGGTGAGATTATGATGTTTGTTTGCGCCGGAGAGAGTGAGCAGTTTGACTTTGCGCAAGCTATTGGCATAGGGATGGTAGATACCTCTATCAATCTTACTAAACTGTGTGTCACAAACAAACCTGAAGAGATAGTATTTGTCGGTACTGCCGGCAGTTATGGGAACATAGAAATATTTGATATTGTAGAGTCTGCAATCAGCGTCAACATCGAAAACAGTTTTTTGGAGAAAAAAAGCTATACACCCGTATCTTTAGAAATAGATATGGCCAAATATTACGCAAGCAGCAATGTTTCACGTGAAACCCGTCAAGCTGACTCCAATAGTTTGGAGTCAGTAGGGTTGAAACCGGAGTCGTTGTACGCATCGAAGGAGGGTACCGACGGAGGCTGGAATATACAGGTAAACTCTTCCAACTACATCACGACCGATTCATACTTATCAAGCTTGTATCTATCAAAGGGAATAGACTTGGAAAATATGGAGTTTTTTGCTGTGATGAAAGTGGCTGAGCATTTCGGGATACCCGCCAGAGGTATATTTGCAGTGACAAACTATTGTGATAATTCTGCACATGATGATTTTACGAAAAATCATGCCAAAGCCATGGAGAAGTTGAGCCGTTATGTGGAGAGCAGATATGCATAAACCCACTATCATGGATATGACCAAAGAAGAGCTCTCCGCAAAGATCAAACCCTCATTTCGTGCAAAGCAGATATACAACTGGATTTACCAGAAGTATGTTGATTCCTTTGATGAGATGGCGAATCTGCCCAAGTCTATGAGGAAGGAGCTCTCAGAAGAGTTTGTCCTAAGTCCTCTCAAGATGTTGACTAAACAGGTCAGTCGGGATGGTAGCATCAAATACCTTTTTGAGCTGCATGATGGCCATACAGTCGAGGTGGTGCTGCTGCTGATGAGAGAGGCTCAGTATCACGATGATGGAACGCTTAAGCATCATCCTAGATTTACTATATGCATATCTTCGCAAGTCGGGTGTAAAGTAGGGTGTGCATTTTGCTTGACAGCCAAGGGCGGATTTATGCGAGATCTAAGTGCAGGAGAGATCGTAGCACAGGTACTTGAGATCAAAAAAGATAACAACATCCCGCCAAATCATCGTGTCAACCTTGTATATATGGGTATGGGTGAGCCGCTTGACAACTTTGAGAATGTGGTCAAGTCAGTTCAGATCTTTTCAGATCTTGATGGGCTTGCCATCTCGCCTCATCGCCAGACCATCTCTACATCAGGTTTAAGTGCCAAGATAGAGAGACTGGGCAAGCTTGATCTGGGTGTCAATCTCGCCATATCTTTGCATGCAGTCGATGATGAGCTCAGAGAACAACTTATGCCTATCAACAAAGCATACAATATAAAATCCATCATGGAGGCTGTCAAGAAGTTTCCTGTCAATATCCGCAAGAGAGTTATGTTTGAGTATCTTGTGATCAAAAATGTCAACGACGATCTTGGATCTGCCAAGAAGCTCATCAAATTGCTTCAAGGCATTAAAGCCAAAGTCAACCTTATATACTTCAATCCATATGGCGGTACCGAATTTGAACGACCCGAAGAGAAAGACATGATAGCCTTCCAGGAGTATTTGATCAAAAGAGGGTTGCTGTGTACCATACGGGAGTCCAAGGGGCTCGATATATCGGCAGCATGCGGGCAGCTCAGAGAGCAAGTGGGCAGTGAGTAGGCAGGAAGTAGGAGTGAATGGTGGATGGTGAATAGTGAATATTAAATAGTGAATGGTTTAGGTATGCATTTTTATGAAATGCTTTTATTGAAGAATGATTCGTAGGGACAGACCCATTGTCTGCTCTTTGCCAAAGCGCGGGAGATGCGAACCCGTTCGCGATAAAATAGCACAAAAGGAAGTCAAATGACATGGCTGGATATATTTCAATATACTTTGATAGCGGCAGTAGCCATCGTAGGAGTGGGGGGCATCATATATGTAGTTAGAAATGAGGAAAAAGACAAAAAATGATTTAGAAGCCTGATCGATACATTAAGTTTCTGTCTCTTGATATAAGTTTTTTCAAACCTTCGAAATCAAATTCACTCTCTACAAAATAGCCTTGTCTATTGTATTCAAATTCCAACGTCTGAGCATGGAGCATCAGGCGAGGTGCTCCTGTTTGGCGGATACGTTCTTTTAGGTTAAGAGTACCCTCTAGATATGATGTAGTGACTTCAAATGTCGTAGTATAGATGGGGTCCCCGAGTATTGGATGTTTCACGTGAAACAAATGGACTCTTATTTGATGTGTTCTGCCGGTAAGGGGGATGCACCGCAGCAATGTAGCATCCAGCTGCTTATCATATTCTATCACTTCAAAAAGTGTTTTGGCCTCTTTCCCTTTTGAGCCGTCTACAAAAACTTTGTGCTTTGTGGTGCTGTAGTCTTGGTTGATTCTAATAGGAACATCTACTTCAAAGTCACTCTTGATTTTGCCGCTGACCCATGCCAAATAGCTTTTGCGGATCTGTTTTTGCTCAAAAGCGCTTTTGAGTATCGTTTCGGCCTTTTTGTGGCGGCTGGCAAGAACCAGTCCAGACGTCTCTTGGTCTATTCGATGAACCGCATTGGCATCTTGGCCTGAATGATAACGGATCTCATCAAGCAGAGTGTAGGGTGATTGGGTTTTGTTGGGATGGACAAGTATGCCGCTTGGTTTGTCAAATATCAAAAAATCATCTGTTGCAAGCAAAGGGTCCAACCCATGACTTTGGGGCTCGAAAAGTACTATCTCGATCTTTCCTGAAATTTTGGCTGCTTTGTCTCTCATGGGCTTGCCGTCTATAAGAAGTCTGCCGCGATCTATCAATCGTTGTGCTTGTGCCTGAGTCATGCCAAGTTCACGCATGATATAGACAAATCCGTGCATGCGATCACGCACAAAAAACTCTTTTTTGACAAATGGCATAGCCACACTCCGATTTTGTGATGTACAATCATAGCCAAAGTTTTCAAATCAACAAGATTATTACCACAAAACACAACACATTTTCAAGCTATCAATATAGCACCCCGCACTTCCCTTGACCTCCCCCTTTTTTTTGATATAATATGCCAATTTTATTAGATTTCAAAAGGGGAGAGAGGATATGCGCACACTGTTGATCACACTTTTTTTGCCGCTTTTGCTTGTTGCCGGAGGCAAAGATACACAAGCTGCAACATCAAAAGTCGTTGCTATAGACGATAGCGGCTTTTATGTAGGG
>CAZFNK010000036.1:0-2696 GCA_964520575.1 uncultured Campylobacterales bacterium
AAGGCTGCCCCTCATATGTATCGGTGCTGTCTATGTAGATGCGCATCACCTTTTTTCGACCCAGATATCGTTTCATGATCAATCCTCAAATATAATTATATCGTAGTGACTCTTTTTGACGATTGCTTTGCCTGAAGGGACTGAACCTGGACGATTCAAGCTGTGAAGTTCTTCGCGAAGTTGTTCTATCTCATTCTCCAGACGCTCCATCGTATCACGCAGTCTCAAGATCACATCTACTCCCGCCAGATTGACCCCCATATCGCGAGTCAGGCGCAGTATCAGTTTCATCCTGTCTATATCAGCTTGCGAATAGAGCCTCATGCGCCCTTTTGTTCTTGAGGGTTCCACCAAGCCCTCCCGTTCATATTGACGCAATGTCTGGGGATGAATATTTAGCATATTCGCCACCACACTGATCAGATATACCGGTTCTTCATAACTGTGCATGTCTCCTCCTTAGTCCGGAAGTTTCTCTTCGCATAGTTTGCGTAGATCATCTGGCAAGGCACTGCTTTTGGGCAAAACAATATTTGCCACGAGATACAGATCGCCGCTGATGCCGCTTTTTCGATCCGGGAATCCCTGCCCCTTGAGTCGAAATTTCTGGCCGTTTTTTGTATCCTTGGGGACTTTTAGATTTACCTCTTTTTGTGGTGTCTGCACTTTGATCTTGCCCCCAAAAAGTGCGGCTTTGAGCGGCACATCGATAGTCTTATAAAGATCATTGCCTTTGCGTTCATACTCCGGTGAGGGGGCCACTGTGACTTTGATAAGCAGATCGCCTCTTTGACCTTGGAAGCTTCTGCCCTTGCCTCTGACCCTTAGAGTCTCACCGCTTTTGATACCGGCAGGAATCTTGATATCAAATTTCTCTCCTTCAGAAGTAGTAATCTGATGCTTGCCACCTTTGAGTGCGCTCATGAACGGTACGGTAATAGATGCCTGCATATCCAGATCAGGCATACCAAATCCACCCATCCCGCTGCTGCTAAATCCTCCAAAACCTCCGGTAGATGAGAAGCCTCCACCGCCAAACATCGCTCGAAGAATCTCATCGATATCCATTCCGGCACCCTGACTACGTGCAAAGTCATGGAAGTTCTGTCCGCCGAACATCTGGTCGCCGAACTGATCGTATTTGGCTTTTTTCTCTGGATCGCTCAGTACCTCATAAGCAGCATTAATCTCTTTGAATTTCTCTTGGGCGCCTGGCTCTTTGTTGATATCGGGGTGATATTTTCTTGCTAATTTTCTATACGCTTTTTTGATCTCATCAGCGCTGGCATTTTCACTGACACCAAGTGTCTCATACAAACTTTTTGCCATTGCTATCTCCTGCATCCATATAAATTTTTATGGATTATATCAAAAAACTTTAGTCTATGTCAATCAACTTTGGGAAATCAGTGCAAAAAATGTCTAACGCCGGTGAAGTATAGAGCTATACTGTGTTCATCGGCAGCCTCAATCACCTCATCGTCCCGGATACTGCCGCCTGGCTCTATAACTGCGCTCACTCCCGCCTTGGCTGCCGCATCTATACTATCTCTAAATGGGAAGAAAGCCTCAGAAGCCATCACGCAGCCTCTGACATCCAGACCCATCTCATCAGCCTTTTTGAGTGCGCACCTGGCCGCATCGACACGACTGGTCATCCCCATACCTACAGCTACCATAGCACTATCCTTGACGTACACGACACAGTTGGATTTGGTCAAAGCCGCGACTTTCCATGCAATCTCCAGATCTTTCATTTGTTGAGAGCTTGCGCTTTTTTTGCTTTTTTGTTCTGCGTTTTTTACCTCAGAGATGTCAATCCTATCAGCATCCTGATAAACAAAGCCCCCGTCAATATGCTTGAAGTCATATCTGTCTCCTGCCTGCTTGAGATATCTGCTGCCTTGAGAGAAAAGCTTGATCCTCTTTTTGGATGCGAAAACTTCCACGGCTTCTGGCTCAAAGTCAGCTGCTACGATCACTTCCAAAAATATCTCGTTCATTTTCTGTGCCAGCTCTTTGGTAACTATTCCGTTTACCGCTACCACTCCGCCAAAAGCAGATACCGGATCGGACTTGAGCGCCTCAGTGTAGGACTCCAAAAGATCGCCTTTGATAGCAAATCCACACGGATTGCCGTGTTTGACTATACAAACTGCCGGCTCATTGCCAAATGAAGCAGCTATCTTGAGCGCGCCGTTGATGTCGGTCATATTATTGAAGCTGGCTTCCCCTTTGATCTGCTTGAAATTCTTGGAGAAAAAGTCATCAAACTCATACAGTGCTCCCTGCTGATGCGGATTTTCGCCGTATCTTGTCTGAAGCACTTTTTTGCCTGCAATAAACTGATATGCGCCAAATCCACCATTGAAGCGACTGTTCATATAGTTGGCAATCATGCTGTCGTATGCCGCTGTGTGCTCGAATGCTTTGATCATCAAATCACGCTTGAATTCATAGGTATCATTACCGCTTTTCAGCGCTTCGATAACCGGTGTGTAATCATCGGGATCGGTCACAATGATGACATCATGGAAATTTTTGGCAGCTGAGCGCACCATGGTCGGTCCGCCAATATCTATGTTTTCTATAATCTCATCAAAATCATCAGTTCGTTCAATGGTGCCTTTGAAGGGGTAGAGGTTGACACACACCAGATCAATGCCGGTAATACCAAGCTCCTGGGCTTGCGCTGC
>CAZFNK010000037.1:0-2651 GCA_964520575.1 uncultured Campylobacterales bacterium
GAGAGGACCTTTCGGGTGGTCAAGAGAATAGTGAGCAGTGAGGAGTGAGGAGTGAATGAAGAATTAGGAATGAGGAATTTCGGGATGCATTGCCTTATGGGAGTGAAGAGTTGAGAGTGGAGAATGGAGAGTTTTGGTATGCATTGCTGCGCAATGCTTTTTATTGATGGGGTTGGTATATCGTATGCTTCGCAGGGGCAGACCTGCGTGTCTGCCCTCCTGGAGCAAGAGAACGTGATCGGCCAACCAATCCCACGGCCGCAGGCCGCCAATAACACTCAGCGTAGCTGAGCCAATAACGCGCCCAAGGCGCAAATAACCAATACACCAATATACCATATCACCCTGCCTTGAAGCTTTTTGTCGTTTTGCAATAGGGCTTCATGAAGCAATCATCACATTCGGGTTTGAGAGCCTTGCAGCGATAGCGGCCGAACAGCACCATAGCCTGATGGAGGCGGTGGAGATCGGTCTTGAATTTGCGGGTCAGTTGGGCTTCGCATTCGGCGGCCGTTTTGGCACGGCAGAGCCCCAGACGGTGTGCGACACGATAGACATGGGTGTCGACCGCCATGAGGTTGGCCTGGGTGTACTCGATCATTACTACATTGGCGGTTTTCTGGCCTACTCCGGCGAGCTTGATGAGCTCTTTGGCATCCAACGGGATCTCTCCGCCATAGTTTTCGACGACTGATCGCGCCATTTTGATGAGATTTTTGGCTTTGTTGTTAAAAAATGAGCAGGTTTTGATATAGGATTTTACCTCTTCCAGATCAGCATTGGCCAGTGCGACGGGATCGGGGTAGGCCTCAAAGAGCGCCGGTGTAATGAGATTGACCCTTTTGTCGGTGCATTGTGCCGAGAGCATAACCGAGACAAGCAACTCATAGAGATTACTGTACCGTAGTTCGGTGACCGAATCGGGATAATTTGCCAGAAAAAGTGCCTTGATATCCTCTATCTCATCTTTGTTCGCAAGTTTGATACGCGCCATACTGTAATCTTTTTTGCGAATGATACACGGAGCAATATTAATGTTTGATTTAACCAACTCCGATATAATTCAGTATTAATTCTTAAGACAAAAGGACTATTGATATGAAAAATATTATTGGGGTTACAGCTATGGCATTGGCAATGGCTACTGTGTCAGTTTACGCGGAGACAACATTGGCAACAGTCAATGGAAAACCGGTTACCACTTTTGAAGCGGACAATTATGTAGCACAGACTCAGCCCGGAGCCAAATACGAGAACCTTCCGGCCGATCAGAAGAAGCTTGTGGTCGATCGATTGATCGAAAGAGCGCTCTTTATAGATCAGGCCAAAAAAGAGGGGATGGAAAAGGACCCTGAGTATCTTAAGCTTCTTGAGAGAGACAAAGATGAGCTACTGGTGCAGACCTGGATCAAAAAGCAGTTTGACAACACTGTTGTAAGTGACAGCGAAGCAAAAGCTTACTATGACAAGCACAAAGATGAGTTTAAAATCCCTGAGCAAGTCCATGCCCGTCATATACTGGTCAAGACCGAAAAAGAGGCTCAAGATATCATTGATCAGCTCAAATCTCTTAAAGATGATGCCATCAAAAACAAGTTCATAGAACTGGCCAAATCCAAATCGACCGGCCCCACAGGACCAAGAGGCGGCGATCTGGGCTTTTTTGGTCCCGGACAGATGGTCAAGCCTTTTAATGATGCGGTATTTGCTATGAAAAAAGGAGAGGTCTCTTCCGAACCTATAAAAACCCAGTTTGGATACCATGTGATATATCTGGAGGACAAAAAAGAGAGCAAGACAATACCCTATGATGAGGCCAAATCAAGGATCATAGCTCTTCTTAAGCAAAAAGCTTTTTCTGCCAAGATGTCAAAACTGGCCGAAAGTCTGAAAGAGAAAGCCAAAATAGAAAAGAATAGCGAAAGCAACACAAGCAAGTAAGGGAAGGGCAATGAGCAGATTTTTTGCAGCAGGGCTGGCTTTTGTACTCTTGGCTACCGGCACTATATCAGCGAAAGTGATCGGAAGGGTCAACGGCTATCCTATCTTGGAGAGGGATGCGAATGCGTTTGTGAAGTTCGCTACCAAAGGAAAGATCAAACAGTACAGGCTGCTTCGCCCGCAGGATAAAAAAGATGTCGTCAAAAGGCTGGCAGTGGATGCCTTGCTGGTAGGTATGGCCAAAAAGCACCTTTCCAGGCAGGAGCTCAATCAAGTGATAGTCAACTATTGGCTCTCCAAGAAGATCAAAAATGTCAAAGTCAAACCTGAGGATGTCAAAAAGGCATATACGGAAAACAAAAAGTTTTTCAAAGGACCTGACGGCAAAATACTCCCCTTTGAGAAGGTCAAAGATGTGATCGCTGTTTCTCTCAAGCAGAAAAAATATGTAGCCAAACTGATGGAGTCTGCCAAGATAACGATGGGTAAAACGGTCATAGTCTCGCCAAAAAAGAGCAAAAAGTCCTCCTCGGCCCCAAAAGGCAAGAAGTCGGCAAAATATAACGGCAAGACAAAAATATATGTGGTCAAAAGCGGCAACACACTTTCGGGTATAGCCCACAAACATCACATTACCGTCAAGCAGCTTAGGGATATGAACGGGATGAAAGAGAGTGATACACTTCGTATCGGCCAGAAGCTCAAAGTGC
>CAZFNK010000038.1:0-2594 GCA_964520575.1 uncultured Campylobacterales bacterium
CGGGCGTGTACATGTCAAATTCGAAATCAGCCAGTGCAAAAAACGGCACTTCACGTGGGAGTTTGCACTCTGGTTTGGCATCCTTGATGCTGCCTGCACGTTTGCAAAAGCCCCTATTGGCAAGTGCGGCGAAAGCTATTATATCCGCTCCGTTTTCTGCCAGGATATCCGCAGCCTCCATCGCTGAGCCGCCGGTAGTGATGATGTCTTCGCACACTAGCACTCTTTCGCCGGATTTGACTTCAAATCCGCGGCGCAGCTGCATTTGACCATCTTTGCGCTCTACAAATATCGATCTGACACCAAGTGCTCTGGCTAGCTCATACCCTGCCAGTACACCTCCCAGAGCCGGAGCGCATACCGTGTCAATAGGTAGGCCGCTTGAGCGGATCATCTCGGCAAGCTCTTGTGCAAGCATTTCAGCCCTTTTGGGATCTTCGAGCACTTTGGCGCTTTGTAGGTAGCGATTAGAATGATTGCCGCTGGAGAGTATGAAGTGACCTTCGAGCAGCGCTCCTGAATCTTTGTAGACTTTTTCTATATCCATCGGCATTATACTTTCAGGATATCTTCTTCTTTGGCAGCAAGTATCTCATCGATCTTGGCTATATGCTTATCGGTGATCTTCTGTACCTCGTCATGGGCTCTTTTGCCTTCGTCTTCGCTTATTTCTTTCTCTTTTTCAAGCTTTTTTACCTTGTCATTGGCATCTTTGCGTACATTTCTTACTGCTACCTTCGCCTTTTCTGCCATTGCTTTGGCCTGTTTGACTATCTCCTGTCTTTGTTCTACTGTCATAGGGGGAAAGTATAGCTTGATGAAGTCCCCGTCATTATTGGGATTGACCCCTATATTGGCTTGTTGTATGGCATGTTCTATGTCTCCAAGAAGATTTTTCTCCCATGGAGTGATGCTGATGGTCGTCGCATCGAGAGCTATGACATTACCTATCTGATTGAGAGGAGTGGGCGTACCGTAGTAGTCTATTTTGATATTGTCGACGATGGCCGTGGTGACCTTGCCCGTGCGAAGTGTAGCAAAATCCCTCTTCATCGCCTCTATGCTTTTGTCCATATGCTCATTGGCATAATTATATATCTCATCTAACATAGCTATCCTTCTGGTATTTATTGATTACTAAGTAGGGGTATTTTACACCGTTTTAGCTTTATGGGAGGCACTTCGGCTAGATAGCCGAAGAGGTATTATTCACTTTTTGGTGCAGCAGGAGCGGCGGGTGCTTGGGGTGTTTTGGGTTCGACGCTTTTTGGTACAAATGGTTTGGTGGGCATAGCCGGCTTTTCTACTTTGATGTCATCAACGACCGATTTGGTGTTTGCTTTGTTGTAGAGGTATCCCAAAGCTAGCGTGTTGGCTATAAACAAAAGCCCCAGCCCAAATGTCAATTTGGCCAAAAATCCCATAGGTCCTTTAGCTCCAAATAAAGATTCGTTGCTACTGCTGTATGCTCCCAGACCTATACTGGAGCTTTTTTGAAGAAGTATAGTGATCGTAATGGCAATAGCCAAAATCACTTGTATAATTATTAGAGTACTAGTCATAAAAACCCTCGAAAATCATCGGACTTCTGTGCCCGAATGCAAATTTAGTGGAGCGATTATACCCAAACCATTATGAATTCGTGATAAATCGCTCCCCGCCAAGGGGTGGAGCTATCAGTCGTCTCCGCCAAATATACCAAGGAGTTGAAGCATTGAAACGAACATATTGAAAAAGTCCAAAAAGAGTGAAACTGCCGCATCCACAGGTGAATCATAGGCGCCATTGGCTATATTTTGGGTGTCGTAAATAGTAAACAAAGCAAAGACAAGCAACACAATCGCTGAGATCACGATCCCCATCATCGGACTATGGAAGAAAAAGTAATTTACCAGAGACATCACTATCAGTACTATAACAGTGATAAAGAGAGGTTTGCCCCAGCTGCTGTAGTCTTTTTTGCTGTTGATGGCAAATATGCTAAGCGCCCCGAATAAAACCGCAGTAGAGAGGAAAGCATTGCCTATGATGTTGCCCCGCCCTGTGTTGATGAACATTGATATCATCGGTGCCAGCCATGCGCCCATGACAAAGGTAAACACAAACAGTGCCACTAGACTCAGTGTATAGTTGTGTCTTACCGCAGAAAAGCCGAAAAATGCCATCAACATCACAAACCCAAAGAAAAACCAGTGATACTGTGCTACAAAAGCAGCATACGGCAAAGCCACATAGGCCCCTGCTGCAGCTGCTACCATGCTGGCTGCCAAGAGTTGATATGTTTTTTTCATAAAATCTACACCTGCAAGCTGTTGCGTCGCCTCTGCTCCTGCTTGCGCCTGAATATAGTCTCTATCGTATAAGGCCATATTGCTATCCTTGAAGTTGAAATTGTTTTGCACAAGAAGCATAGCAGACAAAAGTTAACAGCAAAAAATCATCTTTTTCATTTATACATTAATATTATATAGCTCATAAAAAGCACTTAATAACACATTTTTGAATTTTTTACAATTTTCTACCCCAAACCTATTGACAATTAAACCTTTACCCGCTATAATACGCGTCCACAAACAAAAGAGACCTCGTGTTGA
>CAZFNK010000039.1:0-2286 GCA_964520575.1 uncultured Campylobacterales bacterium
TTGGCCGGGCAACCTAATGTGGGCAAAAGCTCGCTGATCAACGCAATGACCAATGCTCATCTGAAAGTAGGCAATTTTTCGGGCGTAACAGTCGAGAAGACAGAGGTTGAGTTTGTATATAGGGATTCAAGAAGTGATAAGGAGTACGAGTTTCACATCATAGATCTACCCGGAGCCTATTCGCTGACAGATTATACCATTGAAGAGAAGGTCACCAAGCAGTTCCTCAGAAGCAATGAATATGACCTAATCGTCAATGTGGTTGATGCGACCAATCTCCAGCGCAATCTGCTTCTGACCACTCAGCTTATGGAGACGGGGCGCAAGATGGTAGTGGCGCTTAATATGATAGATGAAGCCAAAGAAGAGGGCATCGAGATAGATGAGGTGCAACTCTCCAAAATACTTGGAATTCCATGCATCAAAACAAGTGCGGCAGAGCACAAAGGAATAGAAGAACTAAAACAGGCCATAGTCGATGTCTACGAAAAGCCTGTCACTACTGCCAAAGTGATATACAGTGACTTTATCGAAGAGGAGATAGACAGGATTGTTAGATTTTTGGAAGAGAAAAATTTCCAAAGTAGCATTCCTTATCGTCAGCTTGCTGTCAGGCTTTTACAGGAAGATACAGATATTTATAAAATGATGCACGATCAACCGATCTGGATAGAGCTGCTGCCAATCCTCAGGGAGGCATTGGATCATATATATCTTCACAGCGATACTAAGGATCTTGAACAGATATTTGCGGATGAGCATTTCGCTTTTGCCAAAGGGGCCAAGATGGAAGTGATGGCGCTGCGTTCCATGCGGGCCAAAAACACAACACAAAAGATCGACAAACTGCTGATCAACAAGTTCCTCGGCATTCCGCTCTTTCTCTTTTTTATGTGGCTACTCTTTCAGGCGACCTTTACGTTGGGTGAGGTGCCGATGGACTGGATCGATGCAGGTTTTGGATGGCTGGGAGAGAAGGCCAGGGCATTGCTTGGAGAAGGTATTGCAGCAGATATAGTAGCCGATGGAATCATAGCGGGTGTGGGTGCTGTTGTTATGTTCTTGCCCAATATTGTTATTTTGTTTCTTGGTATTGCTCTGCTTGAGACGACGGGATATATGGCACGGGTGGCTTTTTTGCTGGATGGGTTTTTCCACAAATTTGGTCTGCACGGCAAAAGCTTCATCCCGCTGGTGACCGGTTTTGGCTGTACGGTGCCTGCATATATGGCAGCACGCACACTCAAAAACGAAAAAGAGCGCCTCATCACCCTGTTTATCCTCGGATTTATGAGCTGCGGGGCGCGACTGCCAATATATGTATTGTTTGCCGGAGCATTTTTTGGCAAGGATCAAGCGGGCAATATCCTATTTTTAATTTACATCAGCGGTGCGCTGCTGGGACTGGTGATGGCCAAGATACTCAAAATGTTTGTCTTTAAGGGTGATGAAGAGCCGTTTGTAATGGAGATGCCCAAATATCGCTGGCCATCGTTTAGGCTGATCTGGCATACAGTTTACGGCCAAGCTTTGAGTTATCTAAAAAAGGCGGGTACTTTTATCCTGGTCGCTTCGGTTTTGGTATGGTTTGCAAGCAACTACCCAAAAAACGAAAAAATCAATGAAATATATGCGACCAAGATCGAAAAAGCTACTACGCAGGAACAAAAGCAGAAGCTAAAGAACGAAGAGACTGCCGCTCAGCTTGAGCAGAGCTATCTGGGGCACATCGGCAAAGCTACCGAGCCGTTTTTTGCGCCTTTGGGGTTTGACTGGCGTATGAGTGTGGCTCTTGAAGCCGGACTGGCCGCCAAAGAAGTCGTCGTCTCGACCTTGGGAGTTCTGTATGCCCAGGGAGAAGCGGATGAAGAGAGCAGCGGCCTGGCTAAGGCATTGCGCCAAAATATCCCCTTCCCTGCTGCGATCGCATTTATTGTTTTTGTGATGATCTATTTGCCCTGTTTTGCCGCATCGGCAGTCTTTACCAAAGAAGCCGGCGGCTGGAAGTATTTGGTGTATTTGTTTATTTTTACGACTTCGACCGCATGGGTCATGTCGTTTGTTGCATACCAAATTACGCGTATGATAATCGGAGGATAATGCCATGGTACTCAGTGAACTGCACAAGGGAGAAAAAGCCCAAATCGTCAAGCTAAATGCCGATAAAGCCCTAAGAGACAGATTTGCATCTTTTGGCGTGATGCCGGGCGAAGAAGTGCTGGTCAAAGAGTGTTCTCTGGCCAAGCAGACCATAGAGATCGAGGTGGGGGCCACCACCGTTGCTCT
>CAZFNK010000040.1:0-2147 GCA_964520575.1 uncultured Campylobacterales bacterium
GAGTTGGGAATTAGGAATGAGGAATGAGGAATTTTGGTATGCATTGCTGTGCAATGCTTTTATCTGCATATGAGCTTTGTTTGATAACGCATTAACGAGGGTATAAGATGCAAGAGCTTATCGAGTCTTTGAAATTTTTCGCAAACAAAGATATCATCAAAATTGATGAGATAGCCACTCGATATGAGGGCAATCGCATGGCTTGCATTAAGACCAATGAGGGTGATTTCGCGGTGCGCCGGATGAGCAGAGGAGACGGTAGTCCATCGACTGAGTATAAAATCTCAAATATTGCAGCAAATATAGGCATAGCGCCGCAAATTTACTGCTTCGATCCTGCAAGTTCGACTATGGTAAGCCAGTGGATAGAAGGCGAATCCAAACAGCGGCTCAATGCGGATGAACTGATTTCGTTGGTCAAAACACTAAAAACCCTTCATTCTGTCAAGATCAGCGAGCAAAATATTCAAACAGTTGATCTAAAAACCATCGTCAAACAAAACGAGATCATCTCCGAGGCATTTGATATATGCGATCGCTATCCTAAGCAAACTGCCCTATGTCACAACGACCCCAATCCGCAAAATATTATCTGGTGCGACCGGCAGCCGATCTTGATAGATTTTGAGTATGCGGGACTAAATGATGTCTACTTTGACCTTGCGGCTGTGAGTGTAGAGTTTGAGCTCTTAGAAGTAGCCCAGAGGCTGATGATGGAGGAGTATTGGGAAGAGGAGGCTTGTTACTTTGACAAGCTGTATGCCTGCAAAGCGATCTATGAAGAGCTCCGCAGGCAGTGGATACAAGAGAGCACCCCATAATCTATTCGGTATAATTGCCCAAAAACAACCAAGAGGTATATATGTCAAATATCATAGAAAACTTCAAGAAGGTAGCAGCTATTCCGCATTGCTCCAATGAAGCCGAGGCTTTGATGGTTTATCTGATTGCTTTTGCCAAAGATCGAGGATATGAAGTGATGAGTGATGATGCAGGTAATATTCTTGCCACCAAAGGCAAGCCTAAGCTATGTCTCCAAGCTCATTATGACATGGTTTGCGTGGGCAGGGCGCCGGATATAGAGATCATAGAAGAAGATGGATGGCTCAAGGCAAAGAGCTCATCTCTTGGAGCTGATAACGGCATAGCGATTGCCATGATGATGAGTCTGATGGAGGAGGGGAGAGAGCTGGAATTTTTGTTTACCTCCGATGAAGAGATAGGACTGGTGGGGGCTTCATCTTTGGAGCTCGAGCCGATATCAGGGTATATGCTCAACCTCGACAGTGAAGATGAGGCTATAGTGACTATAGGGTGTGCAGGTGGTGCAGATATTGTCGGCGAAGTGTTTGATGAGAAGATACCAGGTAGCGGTACCTGCTATGAGGTAGCAGTACGCGGCTTGCCGGGCGGCCACTCGGGAGTCGATATCGACAAGGATATCCCCTCGGCGATCAAAGTGCTGTTTGATTATCTGCATGAGCAGAAAGTGGAGCAGATCGCCTCGGTCATCGCAGGTCAGAGACGCAACGCCATTCCATCCGATGCCGTAGCCATCGTCCGCAGTGATACTCCCTTGATGGGGAATGATACGGTGCAGGTGCGACCATTGGATGAGCAGCCTGATATTTACCCTCATAGTCGCACATTGATAGAATGGGTTTATAATTTCAAGCAGGGCGTTAGATCATTCAATGAAAAAATGGGTATCCCCCAAACAAGCATCAATCTGGCAATGATCAACGACTCTTTTGATCAGCGGGGATTGACGATAGAGACAAGTGCAAGAGCAATGAGTATGGAAGATCTGGAGGCGTTGATACAGCAGACGGTTCTTGAAATGGACAAGGCTGGATTTAACGTGAGAGTCGAAGACAAATATCCGGCATGGAAGCCAGAAGAAAACTCTTTTACCCGAGAGGTTGCCAAGGCGGTAAAGGCGGAGTTTGGTCGTGTAAACACTTCTGCTATCCATGCGGGGCTGGAGTGCGGGATACTGAGCCAAAAATTCCCACAAACGGAGTTTGCCTCCATTGGTCCTACGATCCGCTATCCTCATTCGACGCGCGAATGTGTTGATCTCAAATCAGTAGAGAGGACCTTTCGGGTGGTCAAGAGAATAGTGAGCAGTGAGGAGTGAGGAGTGA
>CAZFNK010000041.1:0-1509 GCA_964520575.1 uncultured Campylobacterales bacterium
AAGTTGTTGAGTAAGGTCATCAAGTATAACATAATTCTTCTTTATAGGTGTGCAGGCAACATATTTTGAGATAAAGAAATCACACAGACTATGAATGGTGCCAATTTTCAACTCATGGAGAGGTATTTTCACTTCTAATTTTCTTACAATTTCACTAATCCTATCTCTTAACTCAAAGGCTGCCTTTTCAGTAAAGGTTGTCAGGATGATTTCAGATGGTTCTGCTTTTCCTGAAAGTATGAGATAAACAGTTCTTAATACAAGCACCAATGTCTTTCCTGTTCCAGGTCCTGCTATAATAAGGAGTGGCCCTTCTGTTTCAAAGATAGCATTTTTCTGTTGTTCATTCAGGTCAGGAAAAATAGTTAATATTTTCTCTTTAGCTTTATTCACAACAATCCTTCTTTTTTAAAACTGAAGTATCCGTTGCTGCTAATAATAAGGTGGTCATAGATTAAAAGACCAAGCACTTTAGCCGGGATTTCCAAAGCCTTGGTTACATTTATATCATACTCTGAAGGTTCAAGTTTACCATCTGGATGATTATGGACTAAGATAATAGCGTATGCTTTATTTTTCAGGGCACTCTCCATAATCTTTCGCGGATAAACAAATGCTTTATCTATTGTTCCTTGAGAGATTAAATCATCCGCAATCATTGATAAGTTGCTATCCAAAGAGATTACCCTGAATTCCTCATCTTTCTTATCACCCATCTTTTTTATACAGTAATCAACAAGTTCATCGTGTGTTTTAGAAATAGGAATTTCTTGTGCTTTTTGTTTTTGATAATAAATAGAAATTTCTTTTATAAATTTGATAAGTTCAATTGTTTTATCTTTTACATATTTTACTTTTTTAAGTTCTTCAACTGGTGCATCAATAATTCCTTTGAGCGATTTAAACTTAGATATGAGTTCTTTTGCTATTGGTTTAACATCTTTGTAAGGTATTGAAAAAGTTAGAAGCAATTCTACAACTTCATATTCTTGTAAGCTTTCAATACCATGATTCATAAATCTTTTTCTCAACCTGTTTCTATGACCTATATAATGTGGTGTGTTTTTTTTCTTCATATTGTTCATAGCTTATTTTCATCTAAACGATGTTCTTCAAGCCATTTTTCAATCAGTTCCTTCTTAAATCTTCACTTCCCAGCCACATTATAGGCTGGGATTTCTCTTTTTTTGCTTACCATAAAACCTTTCTATTTTCTTTTGTATTTTTAAACAGATTATATTTAAATTTACGTTAGTTAATCATTATTCATAAATATACAAAAGAATACACAAGGTCAAGTTAAAATCAATTCTTCCTAGCTGAAATTTTATCTCCCAAAATCCACATTGATTTTTGGATATCTGCTTGTTCCCTACCCGACGGCAGGCGAGCCTGTCCAACAGCCATGTCTGCCGACCGACAGGCAGGCTTGAGGGGTTTCCTTTAGAGTAATCGCGGATTTGGGGAAAACCTACATTCCCCAAAATTTAGAAGTCACCAATGTATTTA